>MGNQ01000036.1:32160-34422 GCA_001796865.1 Chloroflexi bacterium RBG_16_56_11 | reverse complement strand
TTTGACAGAGGTTCGTTCCAGATTTTATACTATTGATATCAAACCGTACAAATCAACCAGCTTATGGAACGTCCGGCGCGAGGGCACGTCCTCATGAACACGCCATATACGCTCGATATTAATAAAACGGTCCTCATTCTCATCGACTTCCAGGAGCGACTTTTCCCGGTTATGCATGATAAGGAAAAGCTCCTCAGGAACTTATTGAAGCTCGTCCGGGGAGCGCGGGTTCTGGGAATCCCGATAGTCCTCACCGAGCAATACCCCAGGGGCCTGGGTATCACGTTACCGGAAGTTAAAAACCTGTTGCCGGACGTCAAACCCATCGAAAAGGTCTGCTTCTCCTGCTGCGACGAGGCATCTTTCTGCCAGGCTGTGGAGTCGTTGGGGCGACGGCAGGTGCTTATCGCCGGTATCGAAGCGCACATCTGTGTCTACCAGACGGCGATGGCGTTATCACACTCAGGCTACCAGGTGCAGGTAGTCGGCGACTGCGTTTCCTCACGCGACCCCGAGAACAAGCTGGTGGCGCTTTTCAAAATGGGGGCGGCGGGTATCAGCCCGACCACTACGGAGATGGCGCTCTTCGAGCTGCTGAAAGTGGCCAGCGGCGATAAGTTCAAGCAAATTAGCAACATCGTGAAGTCATTATGAAGTCGGCCAGGCCCAATCCCATCGAGTTCCGGCGCGAGATAATACCCTCACGGATGTTAAAGCGCGATGCCTCGGGTAATCTCGTCGAGTCCGCTGTTCCCCTGGAGTTCCGCCTCGACCCCCTTACCGGGCGCTCCTGCCGCGTTGTCCCTTTCTCGCCGGAAAGGATTATCCGCCCGGACCTGGCCGACCTCGAAAAAAGGTCGCGCGAGTTGACGTGCCCATTCTGCCCGCCCCTGCTCGAACAGATAACGCCCAAATTCACCCCCGCTCTTTTTCCCGGGGGGAATATCCGTGTCGGCAAAACATACGGTTTTCCTAACTCCGGGCCGTACGATGTCTACGGCGCTGTCTTCGTCATGTCCGACCGCCATTTTGTTCGCCTTGATGAATTCACCGTGGGAACCGTCAGGGATGCCCTGCTGGCAGCCCAAACTTACCTCAGACGTGTCCGGACCATCGACCCACAGGTAAACTACCACTTCGTGGCCTGGAATTACATGCCGCCTTCCGGGGGTAGTCTTGTCCATCCGCACGTCCAGAGTAATGCCGGCTATTTTCCCACCAACTATCAAAGGCAAATCCTGGATGCTTCGGATAGATATTTCGAGGAAAAGGGGACTAACTTCTGGAGCGACCTCCTGGAGCAGGAAAAACAGTCCGGCGAAAGGTACGTCGGCAGAATCGGGGATACATACTGGCTGACCGGCTTCGTGCCGCAAGGGCGACTCTCGGACGTCATCACCATCTTTCCGGGCAGGTCTTCTATTACGGAATTATCTGAAAAAGACCTGCATGACTTCGCCTCCGGGCTGCTCCGGGTCTTCGGATACCTGGACAGGCTGAACCTGCTCAGCTTCAATATGTCCACCTACTCCGGGACATCAGCGAAGAGTTTCTGGGCACACGCCAGGCTCACGCCGCGGGCCACGTTGCTCTATTCTCCCATCGAGACCAGCGACCAGTTCTACTACCAGATATTGCAGGACGAAAATATCTGCATCCTCCCGCCGGAGTTCGCCGCCGGACGGCTGAAAAAACAATTTTCTGAAGGACCTGATGGACAATCTGCAAAGTAAAACAACCTCTCCGGAGCTGTCCGGCATGGCCTGCCGGCGTTGCGGGGTCTGTTGCACCAGACACCAGGCGTTCGTCAACCCGGAAGAAATCCGGCGCATCGTGGTCTTCCTGGGGATTACGATGGACGATTGGGACCGATTTTATGACGATTCCCGCTGGGAATACAATAACTTCCGGCTGGTGCGCCACGTGAACGGCGCCTGCGCTTTCCTGAGATATGAGAACGGACTGGCTACCTGCGCCGTCCACGCCGTTAAACCCGGCTGCTGCGCCAGCTGGCAACCGGGGCCGGACCGGAAAGAGTGCCGGGAGGGTGTGGCGAAAAAAGTCCGCGACTGATAATCCACCGCGACCCCTGCGAACCTATCTGCCCGTGTTTTTTACGCTCCCGTTGCCCTGGAGATAATCGATCAACGGCTGCGTAACAAGCGGCACGACGTCGCCGATCATATGCGGCATCAGGTTGTCCATGACCTTCGGCATCAACTCCGGCATCTGCTCCCGCATGTAGTCCGGCATGGGAATCCG
>MGNQ01000036.1:0-32147 GCA_001796865.1 Chloroflexi bacterium RBG_16_56_11 | reverse complement strand
GCGCCAGCATCACTGGCATGAGTTTAGGCATCATCATGGGCAGGAGCCTGGGGAAGAGCACCGGGAACATCGGTTTCATGAGATTAAGCGCCCCGGGGACTTTACCCATAACGCGCATCATTTTACCCATGCCCAGCGGCATGGCGTCGATGAGCTCCGGCCACATCGTGCCCATCAGGGCGGCAAAGCCCTCCGGGGTCATCAGGGCAATCATCGCCTCGAAGACGGCCCACTGCCGCTGCACCTCCGGATTGGGGTCGGGGAAATTATACCCCAGTGTCGAGGCGGCAAATCGCGCCATGTCGACTGTTTCGACGGGAATTCCCTTCTTTTCGGCCGTTACCCGGAGCTGGAACTGACAGCAGGGACACATCGCCAGTATCTTCTCGGCGCCGGTAGAGACTGCTTCATCGATGCGCTCTTTGCCGATGTCCGCCGCTACTGGCGGTTCCTTGATGAGCGTCAGCACGCTGCCGCAGCAGTGCGCCCGCTCGCGGTTATGTTCCATTTCGACGAGCTCCACGCCGGGGATGGCCTTGATGACCTGCCGCGGGGCGTCGTAAACACCGGAGGCCCGGCCGATATGGCAGGAATCGTGGAAGGTGACCCGGGTCTTTATACCCGTATCCGGGAACCGGAAACCTCCGCTCTTTATCTGGTCGGCGATAACCTCGCTGTAGTGCTTTGTGGTGATATTAAGGTTGATGCCGAGCTTCTTTGCCCAGCGCGGGTAGACCTGACGCCACATCATGTCGCAGGCGGGGCAGGAAGTCACCACCGTGTCAGCACCCACGTCCTCGATAGCCCTGATGTTTTTCTTCATCGTCTCGTAAAAGATGTCCCACTTGCCGGCCACCATCATGGGGGTGCCGCAGCAGTTCTCGGCCTCGCCAGCAAAGGTAAAGTCAACGCCGGCGGCATCGAGGAGGCGGACCGCGGCCGTAGCAATATCCGTCTCTACATAGCTCGCCGTGCATCCCGCAAAATAGGCTACCTTAGCTTTGTGAGCCGGGCCGTGTTTATCCCATAATTCCTTTGGAAACCAATCGGTGCGGCGCTGCCGGTAGCCCGCCCAGATGTTGCCCTCCTTGGTGAGCGAGGCGGCCATCATCTCGAAGGGCGGGAAGGTCATCCTCTTTTCTTCACCGATTAGCTCCCCGCGGAGCTTCATCCAGGACGGTTCGATGGGTAACGACGCCGAGCAGCGCAGGTTACAGAGCTCGCAGGTGGTGCAGACCAGCATGGTGTCCACCATGAACTGGTCCCACTCCTCGCGTCCTTCCATGTACTCCCGCAGCCAGTACCATTTGCCGCGCGGGCTCTGGCTCTCCCAGCCGCGACCGTAGAACTGGTCGCATTCATCAATGCAGTAACCGCACTGAGAACAGCCGTAAGCATACCAGGCGACGTCAGCCGGAATTCCGCGTACCGAGCGGGTTGGTCTCTCTCCGATACGGGTCATCACCCGGTTGCCAAAAGGACGAATGAGGGGTTCCATGAACTGCGCGAGGTTGATGAGTTTACCGGCCGCCCCACCGGCAATGACTTTGCCGGGATTCAGTATGCCACCGCTGTCAATCTTTTTCTTAAACTCGCTAATACGCTTAAAATTTTCCTTCCCCATCACATTGACAGCTTTACCGGTGAAATAAAGGCCGGAAGCATAAGGGCGCCCTCCGTGTTTTTCGGCAACCTTCACGATCGTCAGGGACAGCCCGAACACGAAGTTGTAGCTGAAACGGCGCTGGTCACTGGGGATAAAGCCGAGTATCACTACCTCGGGCTGACCGTTACGGCCCTTTCTCACGACCACGCCCTCTTTGACCACCGGTTGTCCGACCTTGTTCTGTATCTCCACGAGAACATCGCCCAAAGCAGAGAGAGGTACGACAACTTCCGCCGGCACCAGGCTGGGACCGAGGCGCTTGACCAGCATGATTTTGAAGCGGTTTTGCCACTCGTGCTCGGCGATGCGGTCGCTCAACATCTCCGCCGTGCAGGACTTCAAGACTTCGGCCAGGCCGCTGGCAACAGCATCGCGATGTTTCTTCCTAAAAGCCAGGGTCATGATATAAGCCGAGGGTAAAAGAACCCTTTCCTCGACAGGTTGTTCGTGGTGCTCCCGCAGCGGGGTCTGGTTCTTGAGCTCGGCCATGCGGGGATTGATAAACAGCATCGACCATATGGGGAGCTTTTTATCGATAACGGCCTGTATCAGAAGCTGGAGGTCATGCGCGCCCGGACAACCGAGAGCTACAACATCGATTTCTTCCAGGGGCTGGACGCGAAGTGTCACTTCGCTGATAAGCCCGGTAATGCCCTCGGCGGAAGACAGCAGGTCGAGGTCATCGCCGCTGAACTCCCTGATTTCGCCGTCGGGCATGACCGCCCGGGCGCTGATGACATTATCGCGGAACCACCCGGCTTCATAGGAGCCGATACCGGCACCCCCCTGGGCCAGCCAGCCCCCGACCGTGGCTGAAGGATAACTGGAAGGGTACAGACGTAGTGTCAATCCGTGCTTCATTAGCTCTGCGTCCAGTTTCTCCCAGACGACGCCGGCCTCCACGGAAACTGTCTGTTTCTCCGTATCAATCTTTTTTACTGCATGCATACGGTGGAAATCGACGATAATCCCTCCCTGGACGGGTATCACACCGCCGTAGCCGGATGAACCTTTGCCCCGGGGCGTGAGCTTGACCCGGTTTTTCACAGCCCAATGAACCAGTTCGACGACCTCATCTTCCGACCGGGGTTGCACCACAGCGTCCGGCAGCGCGTTCCCGAGGAACGGTTTTATCAAGGGGGGAACGGCGGCGATATCATGGCCGTAGAGCTTGCGTTCCAGCTTGCGGAAAGACACCCGGTCTCCGAAAATATGCCGCAGTTCGACTTGCATGGTGTCGCTAGTTTTACCCATGGTACTGTTCTCCTTTTTAAGCTTTAGAAGTTGGCTTGATTAAACCGGACAGTCGCTGGCTCTCATGTAGCTGCTGGCCTATCACTTCGTGAACGAGGTCGCATGCCTCGGCTATCTTGATATTGGCCAGACGGTAATAAACGTTGTTGCCTTCCTTCCGCGAAGCGGCCACTCCTATTTTTCGTAATATTGCAAGGTGCTGCGAGGTATTAGACTGTTTCAAGCCCAGTATCCCGGTCAATTCTCCCACGGTCTTTTCACCCGTCCGCAATACCTGTATTATGTGCAGACGCTTGGGGTCGGAAAGGGACTTGCATAACTCCGCTTGAAGCTTCAAAATCTCGAAATCAATTTCATCTCTCATTAGTCCGAGCCCCCATGATTAATTAGTACATTATAATATTAGCATATATCAATCTTTTGTCAACCGGGATAAACGTTTAGAGATATTTTTACTCCGGCAAGTGGTTTGTATCTTCCCGAATGAAAGTGTACACTTTAATCAGGGCAATATCGTGCCTTGCCTTTCAATAATGGCGTACCTGAATAAGACAACCAGGAGAGCGGGCGATGCGCAGCTTCAACGAGGTTGACAAAACAAAGAAGAAGAGAAGAATCCAGACGGTAGAAAATCCGGCGAGTTTATCCCGGGAAGCCCTTGCGCAACTGGAAGATGCCATAAAAGCATCGTTGCGGGAGGGTTATTTGCCCTGCGCTATAGCGTTCAAAATTGCCAGCGAGGCTGGAGTCCCTAAAATAGCTGTGGGAGACATGACCGATAGACTGGGTGTGCGCGTGGCGAACTGCCAGATAGGATGTTTCAAGGTGGACAAGACCATCCACGACAAACCCGCCGGAGAGGAAGCCGACAAAAGAATCGTCAACGCCCTGGCGTCTTTAAAGGAAAAAGACGAGCTTACCTGCGCCAACGTACATAGCCTGGCCCGGCAGTTGAATTTGACACCAATGTCCGTCGCGGATGTGGCCAATACGCGAAACTGGAAAATTCATGTTTGCCAGTTGGGATGTTTCTAAGGACATCCGGAAAAAGTTATCCTTTCAATTCCTTGATGATATTCCGGCAAATTTCGTACCAGAAATGAGTGTCGGGGAAGAAGAGCAAAATCCTGGTACCGCCAGCCAACACAGCTCTAGCGCTGGCTAAATCGGCTTTAGGCCAGGCCATCCCGATGATTGGAATCCCGGTTTTCTCAGATATCGCCATGACTTTAGTCGAGGCTTCCTTGATATAGGGGTGCTGCCATTGCACCTTCTCGCCGGGCCTGGTTAACAGCGAATTGGTTATGTCTCCTAATCCCAGACCCACGGCGTCCCTTCCCGGTTTAAGTAACGCGAAAATTTCCTCAGCGTTCTCGATAGCTTCCACGTCTTCCAATAAAGGAATGAACATGACCTGACTATTGGCAGTCTCCATGTACTCTTCCCAGTAATCCTGCGAATAGCCCGAAGCCCGGATAGCCGGGCAGATGCCGCATTTCCCCTCCGGCGGGTAGCGTATCGCTTCCAGGGCTTTTCGGGCATCTTCGGCGTTTCTGGTATGAGGTATGAAGATACCCTGTGCCCCGGCTTCAATAGCCGCACGGATAATGCCGGGACTATTTTCACTAACCCGAATCATCGGGGTTGTCCCTGAAACCTCAGCGGCACGAATGCAATGCACCATGGTTTCGGGGCTTACCCGCGAGTGCTCCATGTCTATCATTACAAAATCAAATCCGGTATAACCAACAATCTCGATAAGGTCCTCGGAATGAGTGTACATCTGCATCCCCAGCGGTGTCTCACCCTTCGCCAGTGCTTCCAGGACTTTGTTCGGTCTGGTAAACGGCTTGTATGTCATATTTCCGTCTCCTCTTTTAAAATAGACTACCCGTGATTTCTCTTTCTAAGGCAGGTTATCGTCCCCGGTTATCAATGACGGGTTTGATTTCCTTCCCGGCCTCCATGTTGGCCAGTGCTTCATTAATCTGCTCCAGCTGGTACTTATGGCTGACGATGTCCGCAAGGGGATATTTAGTTCGCTTGTTCTTAATAAATTGTAATGCCTTATAAAAATGAGGAATAGCCGCGGATGCATTACCCACAATCGTCAGACATTTGGAGGTGAGCAGACTCGGCATGAAACTGGTCAATCCCGCGGAGCTTTGTCCTAAAACGAGATAGCGCCCACCCTTTTGTATCATATCAATGCCCTCGTTGAAAGCGGACGGCACGCCGGACCCCTCGACAACCACTTCAGGGCCCCGGCCGTGCGTGAAAGCAAGTATCCGTTCTTTTCTCTCGGTCGTTGTTTTGATCTCCTCGATGTTTATCACGTGATCGGCACCCCAGCGTTTTGCCAGGTCCAGCCTTACCTGTGGGGCACCCACCACTATTGTTGTCCTGGCGCCACTTTCTTTCGCAACGAGCAGCGAATAGAGACCAATAGGCCCGGCTCCCTGGATAACCACATCCTCCTGCAAACCTATCTTCCCGAATCTCTCGTAGCCAGCGACCACGCTCCTGAAAGCACATCCCACCCCGATGGCTTCCTCATCCGTCAGTTCTCGGGGGACTTTGACGACTTTCGTGGCCGGGGTAATGTATTCATATTCCGCAAATCCGCCTCTCAGAGCCGCGGGAGGCGCGAATCCATAGCCCGACCTCCTGGCACAGAGTACCGGGTCGCGGGCAATCTCACACCAGTAGCACTCTCCACAATCGGCATGGGCCCACATGATGCGGTCCCCGATATCGAGATGTTCCCCGCCGGCGTCATGAACACGTCCGGTACCCAATTTAACGATTCTGCCAATAGTCTCATGTCCCTGGATATTAGGGAGGGGAGCTTTAATCGTGAGGTCTCCTTTCTGCTGGTGGACATCGGTCCCGCAGATGCCGGCCATCTCTACTTTGACCAGAATCCCGCCCGCCTCAACTTCGGGAATGAATACCTCGCGGATTTGCAGGGGTTTGCCGTACTCTTCCAGCACGGCTGCCTTACAGGTCTGCGGAATCTTATTCATTTAGCTGTACTCCCATCTCTCAATAGACTGCTTCTCAGCCTGCGAGTCGCCGCCTTATCAATCTCGAATGATTGAGGGTCGACCACTACCCCGTAGTCCAGTCGCGCACGTTCCTCTGATATGTAGCCGTTGATAACGTCCCGCCGCACTTTTTCCGGATCCCTTTCCAGCGGATTCCCGTACCCACCCCCGCCTCCGGCAGTGGCTGACACAATAGTCCCTGAATGCAGCTGCATTCCCGAAGTCTTCAGTACCTCAAATTCGTTGCCATCCTTTGGCTGAACAACTGAGTAATTTCTCAGGCCCTCTTTGCCACCGTCGACACCCCAGTGTGGCGCCTTCCCCTTTTCAATAAAAGCAAAAAGCGTCGCGGGTGAAAGGAGTCGGATTTGCATTCGGGAACCCAGGCCGCCCCGATTTTTCCCGGCCCCGCCGCTGTCCTGTACCAGCTGATAGCTCTCTATAACCAGGGGGAAGGTTGATTCCGTTAGCTCTATCGACCCTCCCGAACCGCCGGCAGAACCGGCGATAGAATGATGTACTGTGCCATTGTCGCCATCCGAAAGAAAGTCGGCCCCGTTGCCGATCGCAGCGCTGGAGAGAGTTGCCCATTGTTTCCCCGTACCAATATCAACACCGAAAAATCCCATCCCGCAGACATCGCCGCCGGAACTGGCCGGGATTCTTTCCGGAAGGACCGCGTACAGCGCTTTGTTGATTAGTTCCAGTATCGTCGAGGCAACGTTGCCACATAAAAACGTGGGCGCAGCAGGACCGGCGTTATAGACGCATCCTTTGGGCGCTATGACGGTAACCGGCCTGTTGGAACCTTCGTTAGCCGGCAGTTCCGGGTTAGTTAACGCCTTCACCGCCATTCTGGCTGCGGACAACGTCGTGACCCACAGGCCGTTCATGGGACCTCTCTGCTCCGGGTCCGAGCCGGTGAAATCTATGGTGATATTACTTCCTTTAACCGTTACCGCAACCTTGATTATTATCGGTGTATCCAGGTCGATGCCGTTGCTGTCCATAAAGTCTTCCGCTATCCAGGTGCCGTCGGCTATCTTTTCGATGGCCAGCCTGGTGAGGCGTTCGCTGTGGTCGTACATTTCCTCGACGCAAGCGTCTATCGTCTCGATGCCGTATTTTTCGAGCAGCTCGTTGACCTGCTTTTCACCGAAATGGCAGCCGGCAATCTGGGCTTGAATATCTCCCCAGACCTGCTCGGGAGCCCTTGAGTTCCATTTGATGATGTCCAGGATTGCCGGCTGCAGCTTACCTCCCTGAAAGAGTTTAGCCGGCGGTATGCGCAGGCCTTCTTCATAGATGTTTGTGGCGTCCGTGGGATAAGTGTTTTTAGCACCGACGTCCTGCCAGTGCGCCTTGCTGGTCGTGTACCCGAATAGCGTATTCCTGAAGAAAATCGGGGTGAATAATACGGCATCCGAGGTATGGTTGCCGGTAAACTCCGGCACCGTGGACACTATTACGTCACCGGGTCCGATGTTTTTTTTACCGATGTAATCGATACACGACCTGGTGGCGGGACTCGAGCTGCTTAAAAATAGCAGGATACCTTTCTCGGATTGTGAAATGATGCCAGCGTCTTTATCTAATATGGCGAAGGAACAATCCATGATTGTGCTGAGAAAAGATGAAACGCCGCAATGAGCCGCCGTCTCTATCATGCCGTTGGCGATGGAAATTAATCTGTTTCTGACAACCGCGAACGTAATCGGGTCTACCTTCGTCATCTACGCGCCTCCTGTGTGAATAGTCAGGTTACCGAGCTGATCAACATTCAATATCTGCCCCGGCATGACAACCGTGGTGTGAAACGGCTCTTCGATAATCGCCGGTCCGGCAATGGTGTTCCCGCAGATCAGCTTATTTCTTTCGTAAATTTGGGTATCGAGAAAACTTCCGTCAAAATATACTTTTCGCTTCTTTTTCAGGGCGTTGCGGGATATTTCTTTGCCTTTTTTAATTTCCGGGACAGGCATATCCTTGATCTTACCCGTGGCTTTTAACCGGACACCGGTAGTTGTCAAAGGGGCTTCGATGCGATGCCCATACCTGGTCTCATGGAGACGTTCGAAAGAGCCGCCAATTTCCTTTTTAGCCCCTTCCTGTAATTCGCCGCCGGGCACGGGTGTCTCGATGTAATAGTACTGACCCTGGTAACCCATATCCAGGTAGCGGTTATACTCTATTTTATCTTCAGACATGCCTTCCGCGATTAGTGTTTCCAGGGCGCTTGTCTCCATAAGTTGGTAAACATCATCGAGCTCGCGAATAACCATCCTGTCCATCGACCGGGCATAAGCCTGAGCGTAGGTATGGACAAGGTTCATGGTTAATATTCCCCGGGCGCAAAAAACACCGGGGTCGGGCGGAACAATGACGCGCGAGATGGACATGTCCCTGGCTATAGCTCCGGCAAATATCCCGCCGCCCCCGCCGAAGGCCATGATGGCGAAATCCCTGGGGTCGTAGCCCTGACCGATTAGTATTTCTATGGTAGCGGTGGTCATGTTGTTCCTGGCGACGGCCAGTATACCGTCGGCGGCTTTATTCAGGCTTATGCCCAACTTGTCAGCGATGTCGCTAACCCCCCTGGTAGCCAGTTCCAGATTCAAACGGACTTCACCGCCAAGGAAATAGTCAGGGTCAATCAAACCGTTGACCAGGGCGGCATCGGTAACCGTCGGCTCCTTTCCTCCCAGCCCGTAAGCCATCGGGCCGGGACTGGCGCCCGCGCTCTCCGGCCCCACCGTCAACAACCCGGCCGAATCAACCCTGGCGATACTGCCCCCGCCCGCCCCGATGCTCAGTATCTCTATACCCGCATTGAATACCGGGTAGCCCATCAGTTCGGACTCGTGCCTTTCTATGTTCACGCCGTCTTTAATGATAGATACGTCGAAGCTGGTGCCGCCCACATCCATGGTAACCACATTTTTCACGCCGCAGAGCCTGGCCAGGTAAGCGGCGCCGGCCGCACCGCCGACCGGTCCTGACGAAAGACTACACAGGGGTTTTTCCCTGGCGGCTTCGATGCCCAGTACCCCGCTGGGGCCCAGCACCAGCAGCTGCCCGCGGAATCCCATGTCTTTCAAATTATCACTCAAGCGGCTGACATATCCTGTGAAAGCTTTTCCCATGTAGGCACTAATTATCGTGGTATTAGCCCTTGTATTCTCGCCAACTTCCCTGGCTACCTGGTGGCTGAGAGAAACACTCACCCCGGGCCAGACCTCGTTGATAATTTCTCCTATCTTTCGCTCGTTTTCCGGGTTGGTATAGGAGTGCAGCAGGCATACCGCGATAGACTCAACCCCGGCCTCTTTCAGTTTTCCGACAACTTCCTTTACTTCTTTTTCATCGAGTCTTTCCGTTATTTCCCCGGTATATCTGGTGCGTTCCCTCACTCCCCGCCGGAGATACCTGGGCACCAGCGGTTCCGGTTTTTTCCACAGGTAGTTGTAAACGTCTTTTCGGCTGCTTTTGGTCATTTCCAGGATATCGGTAAAGCCCTGGGTGGTTATCAAGCCCACTTTAACGCCCGTCCGTTGCGCAATGGTGTTCAGTCCGGCGGTGGTACCGTGGATAAACAGCGCCACTCCGGATACATCTATATTAATCTTTCTAATTGCCTCCAGGACTCCCTTGCCAAGGTCGGAAGGCGTAGTAGGCACTTTATCCACGATTATCCGCATGGTGTCGTCATCGATATAGACGACATCCGTAAACGTTCCGCCGGTATCAACAGCCAATCGTCTCATAGGTTATCCCTTTCTTACCGAATAGAATAATCAATGTAAAAGAATCACAGACACAAGAGGTTCTTATCACTATCCTAAGGAAGGCGGGAATTGGAGTCAAGCGATATCAGAAACAGTTGAAACCTAAGTTAGAAAGCACATTCATGTCGATGAACGTATTGGGAACGTAGCTTCAGCCACGTACAACCATAAATTTTGCATTAAAAAGGAACCTAGCTTTGAGTGAAGCTACCATTGGACGAAGTTGAAAAAGGGGCATTAATAAAAGAAAAGGGAGGCTTGAAGCCCCCATCGATAAAGACTGATTTAGGCCGCTTTATTCAGGTGTTAAAACGGGAGGTAAGTCTTCCCTTGACCGGCCCCTGGTCAGGGTACGCGGTATAGCGTCAGCCAGTTCTTCGGCGGTCCAGCTACCATCTTTCCTGATAATTTCTTTAACGGTCGGCGGCTCGTTAAAAATGCCCACGTGCCCGTGCCAGACCTCGAAAATGCAGCCGTTAATGTGGTCAGCCTTTTCGCTGGCGAGAAACACCACCAGACTGGCCACATCTTCCGGTCGGTTTACTGCCATACGAGGCGTGATTTCCCTGGAGCCCCTCCAGGCCGCCAAAGGTCTGATTGCATTGCAGGTGACGCCAAATTCGGCCATATCTCTGGCTACCGTCCGCGTCAGGCCAGCTATTCCTTCCTTGGCGGCTCCGTAAGCGGTAAAACCTTTCCATCCCAGTCCCACGTGGGAAGACGTGTTGATAATTCTGCCGTACCTCTGCTTTTGCATAAAAGAACAGGCATATCGAGTGCAATAAAAAGTGCCGAACAGGTGTGTTTTTATCAAGAGTTCCCAGTTATCAAGGGGGATGTCAAATACCGGCCGGGGCTCGCATACAACACCGGCGTTGTTTACCAATACATCAATGCGCCCGTACGTCTTGATGGCTGTATTGATAATATTCTCCGCCCCCTTTTCCGTCGCAACACTATCATAGTTGGAGACAGCCATGCCACCGGTGTTGTTTATCTCTTTGACGACCGCGTCAGCCGGTGAACGGGAAACTCCTTGGCCATCATGGGATGTGCCTATGTCGTTTACCACTACCCTGGCACCCTGGGCTGCCAGGCCGATGGCCTCGGCGCGTCCGATACCGCTTCCGGCCCCGGTTACCACGGCAACTCTTCCTTCGAGTAGCCTGTCCATATCTTCCTCCCGCCGCTGCAACAAGCAGCCTCAGATGATAATTTTCCCCCCGTCGATTATCAGCTCGATGCCGGTGACGTAGCTGGATTCATCGGATGCCAGGTAAAGGATACCGTTGGCGATGTCCTCCGGCAGCCCCATTCTACCTAAAGGAATTCCCTGACTCTCTTTCTCAATTTGTTTCTCTACGCCACCGGGTGATTTGGCTGCCAGAGTCTTAAATAGCGGGGTTATGATGTAACCGGGGTGTACGGAGTTGAACCGAATGTTCTGTTTGGCATAGGTGACCGCGTCCGCTTTGGTCAGCGTCCGTATGCCGCCCTTGGAACTGCAGTAAGCCGGCGTTGGCCCCCCGAGTATCCCCATGATCGAGGAAACATTGATAACACTGCCGCTGCCGGACTTCATGAAATAAGGCACCGCGTATTTTACACACCAGAAGGGGCCTTTCAGGTTTATATTCATTACCCTGTCCCATTCTTCGTTAGACAATAAGTGGCTGGGGCCGCCACCCCCGGCGATTCCCGCGTTGTTCACCAGGATATTGAGCTTTCCGTATTTCTTGTATATATCGGAAATGATTTGCTCCACTTCTTTCTCTATGGCGACGTTCATGTGGTGGTAAACGGCTTCACCTCCGGCAGAGACGATTTCCCTGACCACGCGCCGGCCGTTATCATCGTCTATATCCACCACGGCGACTTGAGCACCTTCCCGGGCCAGGAGCTTGGCGGTCGATTCGCCGATGCCTGATGCGGCGCCGGTAACAATAGCCACTTTTCCCTTGACTCTATCCATCGGCAATCCCTCGTTTATTTTTTGTTCATTTTATCGAGGATAACGTGTTCTTCCACTACCCAGAAATTCCCCGCCTTCATCTTCACGAAGTTGGCCGCGTCCATCGCCAGCTCTTTATTGGACATGACAACATCTCTGGACTTCTGCCAGGACTGGATGTCGTCATACCACATTTCCACGATTCCGTCGCCCTCGTATTCCATTCCCGGTACCTCGACAAAATGGTTCTGTACGTATCTTTTCACGTAGGGAATGAGCCTGGCTGCCAGGGGGGCGTGCGTTTCCAGCCAGTATTTGCTGTATTCCTCACGGGTAAGACCGGGTTTTCTGTGGGCGAGCGCGATCGTTTTTATCATAGTTGTAACTCCTCATCGATAATTTTTCAATTTAGTTCTTGACTATTCCGTATCGGGATATTTTGGGGGCGGCGCGTTGAACATACCTCCGTCTATCAGTAATTCGGCGGCAGTCACATAGCTTGATTCGTCTGATGCCAGGAACAGAATGCCTTGAGCTACTTCTTCCGGGTATCCCATTCGGTCCATCGGACACATCGTGGAAAGGAGTTTGATGGTGTTTTCTAATCCACCGCCAATTTTTTCCACGAGCTTACGGAAAAGAGGTGTAATAATATTCCCCGGGTGAACGGAGTTGACCCTGATATTGGACTTGGCGTATATCAGTGCATCCGATTTGGTCATCGCCCGCAAGGCCCCCTTGGAAGTATCATAGTCCGGGGTGTCGCAACCGATAATACCGTAGATCGAAGCGATATTGACGATGCTGCCGATGCCCGATTTTATCATGTAAGGGGCGGCATACTTGGTGCAGAAGAACGCCCCTTTGAGGTTGACATTCATTATCCTGTCAAACTCTTCGGAGGTTGTTTCGTGAGCAGGCTTACGGTGGCCGGGAATTCCGGCGTTATTGACCAGTATATGAAGCTTGCCATATTTCCCCAAGATGTCGGTGAAAATTTTTTTTACTTCTTCTTCTTTGGAAATGTCCAGGTGCCAGAAATCCGCCATTCCCTTTGCGGCCTTTATCTCCGCAGCTACTCTTTTACCATTCTCATCGTCGATATCAACGATGGCCACCCTGGCGCCTTCGCGGGCCAGCAGTCTGGCGGTAGCTTCTCCGATACCGTTAGCGCCGCCGGTCACAATCGCCACTTTATCTTTGACTCGGTCCATGGATTGCCTCCTCTTTGGTAAAGTTTCGGCAGGGACTATTTTTTCTCGCTGGCATTCTTTTTGAGATACCGGGCCGTCAGCGGGAAATCCATGTAAACAATTGGCTTTTTAATGCTTTTAACGATTAACGGACCGTGTATCAGCCCCCGGGGTACACAGATATATGACGGACTGGTAATGATGTGCTTTTCTTTCTCCTCGCCGAAGTAGAATTCAACCTCGCCGCCGAACTCCCTGATATTTAAAGGATTTCCTCCGATGAAGCAGATAACCTGGTCGAATTCATGGGAATGAGAACTGTCCACCATCACGAAAGGCTCGGTCAAATACGACCAATTCATCGTGAACTGAATGCCGCCGAGGTGTTCTCCGCCGAAGACGTTTATCTGCGGTGCGGTGATTTGGGGGAACATGACCGATTGCATTATGGGTGCATCGACAATGTATTTCCCGTACTTCTTCTGTTGGGCCATTCTCTTTCCTTTCTGAGTTCTTTTTTTTAAATTATTCGCCGGAATATCCCAGCTCTCTGGATATATCCAGGGCGCTTTTTTTTATAACAGGTACACATTCCCTGACTCTTGCGCGTGTAAGGCGGACGGTAGGGCCTAAGATGCCGACAGATCCGACAACGTTTCCCTCTCCGTTTTTTAAAGGCGCCGCGATACCGCGAATGCCAGCGTCATATTCTTCATCATCGAAGGCAACGCCTTCCTGTTTGACTATCATCAGGTGTTTTTTCAAATCGTTAATATCGGTAATGGTATTGGGAGTATACTGAGCCAGATGATTATCAACATATCTATTCAATTCTCCGTCCGTCAATTCGGCGAGAATGGCCTTGCCGACGCTGGTAGCGTGTAACACCAGTCTGGTACCTTCATCGGGAACTACCGTTAGCGGATGGTCGGCGAGAAATGACTGGCAGAGGGCTGTTTTCGTTCCGTCCCATAAAGCTATGGTAACCGACTCATTTACCTGTTGTTTCAGATCCATCAAGTGAGGAGCGGTTATGCGTAAAACGTTATTGTTCATCTTAATAAAGCCGCTGAAATCCAGGAATTTCATGCCAAGAGAATATTTGCCGCGTTTTTTTGGCTGTCTGAGATAACCGCATTCAACCAGAGCCAGGGCTATTCTCCTTGCAGTCGGCTTATTCAATCCCGACAAGCGAGAAATATCATCCAACGCCAGTTCACTTCCGTGGTCCAGAAACAGTTCCAGGATGCTGAAAGCTTTATTGATAATTTTCACTGCGGATATTTCCTACAAAATAAAATAGAATTCCATTGATTGTATTTTTTGGGATAAGTCTAGCACCTATTATCGGCGGTTGTAAAGTATTTGGAAAGGACTTGACAGGAACTGGATATTAATATATTATCAGGAAAATCATAATTAAATTCCAATTTTTGGAATTACTATTATTTTGTTTCGAAGGAAAGGCACTAACTATTTACTCACCTTTTTTACTATGCGGGGCCGGCGGCATCCTGGGGTGCCAGGGTCAATGATGGCTATCGTTTTCTGAGGACAATTCCTTTACTTACTGTTGCGCCCGGAGTGGCCACTATGCTGGTGGTATTTGCATTCAATATGGTAGGAGACGGTCTGAGAGATGCCCTCGATCCTGGACGGCGTGGAGTATTATAGAAAAACGGATTTTCTTCTAATCAGGAGGGACCAAAATGACCAGGTATTTGTGTGTGGTTTTCAGTGATTGTAAAGACCCCGCCCGGGAAAAAGAGTTCAACGACTGGTACAGCAATATGCACATCCCGGATATGCTGGGAGTCCCTGGTATGATAAGAGCCACGCGCTGGGTGGGCTGTGAAAAGAAGGAAGACGTTCAACGGAAATATATGGCTTTGTATGAACTGGAGACCGATAATCTCGAAGAATTCGATGCTAATGTCAGGAAACAGGGATTGTGGACCATGAAAGAAGGCCGATTCAGCGACCTTCCCGTATTCGATCCCCCTAATGTCCCCCGGATGTACAAACAGATTATGAAAGGAAAAAAGGCCAAAAAAACGAAGAAATAGTGTAAACAGTCCGGGCATGCGTCAATATACATTCGAAGTGCTCAAAAAAGTAAAAACGGTAAACCGGAACAAGAATCTATTTTAAGGAAGGTAGATAATGGGAACAAACAAATACGATAAATACGTCATCTCCGGTCCGCAACCCGGAGACCCGCCCAGCAGCGGCGTCAAGGTCGCCTGGGTTAACGATGAGAAATTCAAAGGCTCTCATCAATATCATGTTCACTGGGTGTTCCAGTCCCCCAGGAACGTCACCGGTTTGAAGACATGGCAAGATATGGGGCACGGCCCGCACGAGCATAAATCACCCGAAGCGGTCATTCACATCGGCACCAACCCGGATGACCCGATGGACCTCGGCGGCGAGATATGGTTCTATCTGGGCCCCGAGCTCGAAAAACACGTTATCACCACTTCATGTCTGGTGTACCTTCCCGCCGGTTTTATCCACAGTCCATGGGTAATCAAGAAGGTAACCAGGCCATTTGCGATCGTGACGGTAATGCAGGAGACCGATCACACAGAACTCGCCCATCCCGAACTCATATCCAAAGAAGAAAATGAAAAAATGATGTATATCGACCAGGGATACTCCAGTCCGGAAAGGATTATTACCACACCTAAAGGCATCAAGGGAGAATGGTAGAGAAACAGGCTCCGAACGGTTTTCAAACTTTAGATTATACGAGATAAATCGGGAGGATCGAGTAAAATGGCAAAAAGAAAATATGAGCACTTATTTATATCGGGCGTGGACCCGGAAGTACAGGCCCAGAGGACCTATGCCGCTATCGGTTTTATTAACGGCAAGACATTTGAGGGATGCAACGACTATAACATTTACTGGGTAGGCGATAAACCTTACGGCGCCTATGGTACCAAAAAATGGGGTGAAATAATGCATGGTCCGCATACCCATAAATACCCTGAGCTCCTCATACACCTGGGGACGGACCCGGACCACCCGTTTGATCTGGGTGCTGAGATAGAAATGTGTATGGGCGAGGAATTGGAAAAATATGTTTTTAACCGGTCCACGATAGTTTGCATACCCGCTGGTTTTGTACATGCACCGTGGAGAATTTTAAAAGTTACCAGGCCTTTTCTAATGATTGAGATTAATCAATCAACCATACGTACTGAAAAATCCCGTAAAGACCTTGTGTCAAAAGAAGACCTGAAGAGAATGCTTTTTGTCGACGCAGGTTATGAAGATGAAGGTATTGAAGCGAAAATGCATTGGCCAGAAGCCGCAGGCCCCCGGCCCGAAAAAATGAAGCCGCTTAAATAGAGAGGATACTGTAGTTGGGCACATCCGGGCAGAGTGCAGTCGTATGTGAACCGCTACTATTTCTCCAGTGTTTCCACTGGCTCGTAGAAGCCCGCCCAGTATAGTTCTACCGACTTAGGGGCTTCTTGCTCGAAATGTATCTTGGCATCCGCCATCAGGTGATGTTCGTAAAAAGCAACCAGGTCCTCCGGAGCATCGAATTCGTAAATCGTCAGGTACAGAGGCCCGGGTTCAACCAGCGGTTTATAGAGCTTGCTGCGGCTTACCCTCTTCAGCCCTCCGAACGCGAAAAGGTCGGTGATATGCTTATGATACCAGTCGTTGTATTCCTTTTCCTTCCTTGGCTTCGGCCCAGACCCTACCACCTCCATATACTTATTGATTCTCATCTTGTTCTCCTTGATTAAACACATATTTCCAGATAGTATAACAGGTAATCAGGGGGGCTGCTATTCGGCAGAATACACGATTCAAACTTGCTTTCAGACCTGAATACCGTAAGGCCTGTTGATTTTATTGAGCACACTATGGAGGATTAACATATCCACTGGATCTTTAGTTTAGAGATCTCAGGTGAAGTCTGCCTTTCTTGTGTTTGGTTTCTTGATGACCTATAATCAAATCCGTTCGCATATCACTCTGAGACAAATCCCTGTTGTTTTCCTTTGGGGAGGTTGTTGATCATGAAGCTTTGAATGTGGGATTAGTCGGGACGGGAGTATTGCCTGGTATCATCTGGCTGCCTATCGTCAGTTTCCCGATTTTGTAAAATTGACGGCGATCTGCGATATACGTAAAGATGCCGTGGAGCAATTTGGCAAATGGGATCATTCACGGTTCACCCGGAAAAACACCCAACTCCGAACAAAGACAACGTTTAGATAGTGGTGACACTTGCCGCCAGGCCAGTTGTAGTCTTGAAAAAATCGGGTGCTAAATCTTTTCAAGACCGAAGTAGTCGCCCTGCCAGGTAAACATCAATTGACCGGCACTTTAACGACTGAAATAATCAGGGAACAGGAAAGCTTGATACGGTCGGAATTGGCCGATAAAAATTCAATCACCACTGCACGAACATCGGCATGACGACATGCGTGTAGTTGTCCGTACCGACCGGGCGGATGAGGCCGGGGCTCGATGGATTGGTGGTCTCTAAGGCCACCTGGGCCTCATGCAGTACGCTCAGGACATCCGTCAGATACTTACCGTTAAAAGCTATCTTGGCTTCGCTGCCTTCCACGGTGGCGTCAATTTCCCCCACGTCGTCGCCGATTTCTTCCGAGCGGGCGGAAACGGCGATTTTACCGGGAGTGACTTCACCGCCGGGGGTTACCACCAACCGGACAATACCACTGCCGTCCCTGGCAAATATGGAAGCGGTCTTGGTGGCACGCAGGAATTCATCTTTGCCGACGATTACCCGCGTATTATAGCTCTTGGGGATAAGCTGCGCGTAGTTGGGGAAAGTGCCCTGGACGAGCTGTGATACCAGCTCGATATCGACATTTATTTCTTTGTTCTTCAGCCGGAAGAGCACCTGGCTCTTGGTAGGATTGAGGGTGATAGCGACCTTGTCCTCCTGGTCAGCCATGAGCCGGTTCAGTTCGGCCAGGGTCCTGGCGGGGATGATGACCTCGACCTTCTGGCCGACGGGTTCAGCGACGGGCAGCTGGAAGACGGCCAGTCGAAAGCCATCGGCTGCCGCCAGTGTCAGAGTATTGCCTTCAAAACGCGTGCTGACGCCCGTGAGCACCGGACGTGACTCTTCTGTAGCTGCCGCGAAAACAACCTGATTGATTCCCTGACGCAGGGCAGCGATTTCAACGCCGGTACCGATACCGTCGTCAACACTGGGAATAGGGGGGAACTCTTTGGCATCCATGCCGCTGATGCGAGCCTCGAAGCGGGCGCACTTGAGTCCCAGCGTCTTGGTCTGCGGAGAAAGCTGGATACTGACGGTATCGCCGGGGAGGGAGCTGACGAACTCGGTCAAGAGCCGGGCGGGCACGGTAATAGCGCCTTCCTCCTCGACTTTAGCCCCGATCCAGCAACTTATCGCCATTTCGAGGTTGGTGGCCACGAGCTTTAGCCTGCCGCCATCGGTTGCCAGCATGACATTATTGGTAATCGGCAGGGTTGTCCTGGTCGCAACGGCCCGTCCGACGATATTGAGGCCGCGGTTGAAGTTTTCCTGAAGGCACGAAAGTTTCATGCTGCACCCCCAAAAATCAGTGGTGGACTAGTATACAACAATAAACTGGTATTATTCAAGATTTATGGTGCCGCTTTTGCCGCCACTTTTGTGTACGAGACGCACGTTCTCAATCTTCATGCCGCGGTCGACGGCCTTACACATATCGTAAATCGTGAGGGCCGCCACGGAGACCGCCGTCAGCGCCTCCATCTCGACGCCGGTGGGGCCGGTGCTTTGAACGGTAGCGTTAATACCTACGGCGCTGGCCTCTTCATCGAGGTCGAAATCGACCCTGACGCTGGCGAGGAGAATGGGGTGGCACAAGGGAATGAGGTCGGGTGTGCGTTTGGCAGCCATGATACCGGCGAGCTGGGCGACGGGCAGGACTTCGCCCTTGGCCGTGCCCCCTGACTTGATGAGCCGGAAGGTGGCCGGTTTCATCCGGACGGTGCCCCGGGCAATGGCGACACGGGCGATATCGGGCTTGGCAGAGACGTCGACCATGCGGGGCCGGCCGGACTCGTCGAGGTGCGTGAGCTTCCTGCGAACCATGATTAACCTCTATTTTATTATGGAAACAAATCGTAGCTGGACAGCCTTGATTCGTTTTTATGTTACGTTAAATACTGATACTATTTCTGGTTTTTTATCCGCCCACCTGGGAGAAGGGCCGTCCCTGGCGGCCCGAGCCTTCGGCGAGGCGATGGCCTTGCGGCTTGCAGGCGATGGCCTTCTCGATAAGGCTTTTCAGCTCATCCGGGGAAGTGCCGCTCCGCAGGGTCTCACGGATATCGATTTCATCCTCGCAGAGCAGGCAGGGTCGGAGCTTGCCATCGGCGGTGAGGCGGAGGCGGTTACACTGGTAGCAGAAGTGCTCCGTGACCGGCGTGATGAAACCGATAGTCCCGGCGGCGCCGGGAAAGCGGAAGTACCTGGCCGGTCCGTTGCCGACATCTAACCGGGAGGGTTCCAGACTACCCAGGGACTCAATGCGCTTTTTCATCTCGCCGACGGAAACAAGCTTGATGTCGCCGGAACCGCTAACGGGCATGTGCTCGATGAAGCGGACGTGCCAGCCAGCGGTGATGGTCTTCGCGGCGAAATCCGGCAGCTCGTCGTCGTTGACTCCGGCCATGACGACCATGTTCATCTTGACGGGGTCGAGTCGCGCCGACCGGGCGGCCTCGATGCCGGCCAGGGTGTCCTCAAGCGTACCGCAGCGGGTAATCCGGTTGAACCTCTCCGGTTTAAGGGTATCAAGGCTGACGTTCCCCCGCCTCAGGCCGGCCTTTTTCAGGGCGGCGGCATGCTGCGCCAGGAGGACGCCGTTGGTCGTCATGGAGATATCGTCGATAGTCTCGATACCGGCCAGCATCTTGACGAGGTCGGGGAGTCCCAGCCTGACGAGGGGCTCGCCGCCGGTGAGCCTGATTTTGGTGATGCCGAGGCCGGCGGCGACCTTCGCCACGGTATAGATTTCTTCGTAGGTGAGGATGTCGCGGTGGGCCATCAGGCTGACGCCCTCTTCGGGCATGCAGTAGACGCAGCGCAGGTTGCAGCGGTCCGTCACCGAGATACGCAGGTAGTTGATGGGGCGCTGAAAAGAATCGGAAAGTCCGGTCATAACGATATCCTCTAGCTATATTATACAGGAAAGGGATGACGGAAGCTATTGCCATGAAAAGTGTCTCATTGACATATAATAGCACGGGGTCTAAAATGTTTTAAAATAATGAATAAAAGGACAAAATAAACCATTAGGCATTACAATGCACTAAATGAGGGAAATATCGAAAACAAATGGATAGAGTTATGCACAAGAAGAGTAATAAGGTCACAGACAAATGTATCCATTGCGGCCAAGAGTTTGATCCATCTCGGCAATCTCCTTGGAGTGAATTCAACTGCTCCTATCATCCATTGGGTGCAGACTCAATCGGTAATACTGGGCCAAGGGAGGATTATAAGGAACTCTGGGTCTTCCGATGTTGCGGCAAAGCGTATATTTCAGATACAGAACCTCCTCGATCACCCGGCTGCATGAACGCTTTCCATGTTGCAAAGCGATCTACAATCTTCATTTCATATGCAAGGCTGGATGGTCACTTTGCAACATTTTTAGAAAATGAACTTAAACGACGAGGTTATTCAATCTGGAAGGACACAGCTGATATTATAGCCGGAGAGAACTGGCAGGAAGCCATAAATCAGGCTATGGATGCATGCAGCCATTTTATTATTCTTCTATCTAGTAAATCAGTTAATCGCCCGGAAGTAAATAGAGAACTTGGAGCAGCCTTACAAGCACGAAAAAGGATAATTCCAATTCTAATTGACGATTGCGAGATTCCTCCTCAGCTACGCCAGTTCAATTTAATCGATTGGAGAGTTGGTCAAGACTATGTCTCAAGCACAAACTTTACTCGGCTGGACGATGCTCTTGGAGACCCTTCAAGAATCCTTCTACTTGAGAGAATTCGCAGTGGATGGAAAAATTTGAAAGAGAAGGAATGAGTTAAATCCAACAGATGGCTGAATGCGGACACAACTCCGCTGCGCTCGTAATAGCAGTAAGTAATCTATTAATGGCCTCGGTCCGGCTGCCATTTCTATGAGCCTCTCTCTCGCCTTCTCCGTCGCCCTCGCCCGGGAGTACGGCTTTACCGACATCGATGGAAAGCAGCCGGGGCCGTAGCCGGATATATTCATCAGTATTTTACGCGCTTTTTCAGCCGCCCGCTGCTTCCTGTAAAACAAAAATTCTAAACCTGGAAACCCCTTGACAATATTTCGCCCTCGGGCTATACTTGGTATATACACAGGAGGTGGACATGGTCACAAAAGTACAAAAGTGGGGCAACAGTCAGGGTCTACGTCTTGCCAAGCACTTGCTTGAAGAAGCCAATATATCAATTGGCGATGATGTGGAAGTCACAGGAAAAGACGGCGTCATCATCATTTCTCCGGTAAAACGCCCCCGGGAAAAGCGGGACCTTAAGGAACTGGTCTCAAGAATTCCCCGGAATTATCAAGCAGGTGAAGTAGATTGGGGGAAGCAGGTTGGCAGGGAAACGTGGTAGATGAAGGCTTTTATTCCGCAAAAAGGCGACTTCATTACAGCATCATTCGATCCTCAATCCGGACATGAGCAAAGAGGCCGACGCCCTGCCCTGGTCGTCAGCAACACTCTCTTTAACGAAAGCACCGGGCTGGCTATTGTCTGCCCCATAACGAGTGTTGACCGGAGGTTTCCGTTCCATGTGGCTATAGTAAACGAACCGTCTGTCAGCGGTTTTATTATGGTCGAACAGGTAAAGTCAATCGATTTCCGTACCCGTAGGGCGAAACGCATCGGGAAGGCCAAGGATACTTTGCTTAATGAAGTGCTCGCTATACTTGATGCGTGTATATATTAAAACAGTTACCTGACGATTAACCTTAACAATACATGTAGAGTCTTCCGTGTTGAAATTGTTCGGTGGCTAATTGTTTTAATTCATTTCTCTACGATAATGCAGGTTTCTTTTACTTGAAATTTTCAGCAATTCAAATCAAGATTTAAGATTCCTTTCGTTTTATACTCTACCTGCGAGGTGATAAACACGGAAAGCTGGGGAAAAGTCAACGCCGTACAGCGGATGCAGGACTTTATCGAACGGCACGTGACGGAACCGATAACCCTGCATATGCTGGCTCGAGAGGCCGGCTATTCCCCGTGGCACGCCGCCCGGGTCTTCAAGGACATTACAGGAAAAACTCCTTTCGAGTATATCAGGGAGCTGCGGCTGTCGCGCGCGGCCGTTAAGCTGCGGGATGAAGAAACCAGGGTCATCGATGTCGCCCTGGACTTTGTCTTCGATTCTCACGAGGGGTTTACGCGGGCGTTTTCCCGGCAGTTCGGTATAAGCCCGCGGGACTTCAGTAAAAACAAACCCGTGTTGAAACTTTTTATACCCGAGCCTGCCCGTGACTATTACCTTAGCTTGCAAAGAGGAGAAAATATCATGACATCCAAACCGAATCCGAATACCGTTTTCGTCCAGGTCATCGACCGTCCGGCCCGAAAACTGATACTCAAGCGGGGCGTCAAGGCAACCCACTATTTTGAGTATTGCGAGGAACTGGGCTGCGACGTTTACCAGGAGCTTAAGGGCGTGAAAGATGCCCTTTATGAGCCTATCGGGATGTGGCTGCCGAAGAGCCTGCGCAAACCGGGGACTTCAGAATACGCCATGGGCGTGGAAATGCCGGCTGACTATAAAGGCGCTGTGCCGGAAGGCTATAAAATCATCGACCTCAAGCCGTGTAAAATGATGGTCTTCCAGGGGCAGCCTTATGACGATGCAAAATTCGAGCTATCCACGACCTGTGGGAAGTGATGAAGACCTATAATCCGGAGCTTTACGGTTTCAAATGGGCGGACGAGGACGGGCCCCGGTTCCAGCTCGAACCCCAGGGATACCGCGGCTATATCGAAGCCAGGCCGGTAAGACAGTTGAACGTCAGGAAGTAAGTTGCAGGTTCATAAGAAAGACGCGGGCTTTTTCCGCGGCCCGCGCCCGGTGGCTCGCCCGGTTCTTTTCTTCCACGGTCAATTCGGCCATCGTTTTACCCAGCTCCGGCAGGAAGAAAACGGGGTCGTAGCCGAAGCCGTGGGCGCCGCGCGGCGAGGTAGTGATTACCCCCCGGCACTCGCCGGAGAAAATCTCGACCTTGCCGGCAGGCTCGGCCAGGGCGATGACGCAGCGGAAGCGGGCCATGCGCCGCTTTTCGGGGACATCCTTGAGGCGGGAAAGGAGGTAGCTGATTCTATCGCTGTCGGAGGCGCCTTCACCAGCGTAGCGGGCGGAGAGGGGGCCCGGCTCGCCGCCGAGAGCGTCCACCTCGAGACCGGAGTCGTCGGCCAGCGCCAGGAGGCCGGAAGCGTCGGCAAAAGCGACCGCCTTTAACCGGGCGTTCTCCTCGAAGCTGCCGCCCGATTCATCGACGGCCACGTTGATACCCCGCTCGGAGGGCGTGACGATATCGAAGGAAATGCCACGGAGCAGGCTTTTATACTCGCGCTGCTTACCGCGGTTGCCGGTCGCCAGCAGGAGCTTATCACGGCGCAAAGGGACTCCGCTTTCAACGGACCACCCGGCTTTTTACCGGGCAGTCTCTAGGTCTTTTTTACCAGCTTATGATAGCGCCCGTTGCCCTTGGCGTCAAGCGGCTGGAACCTGCCTTCGAGCTTGGCCATGACCTGGGGCATGGTGGTATATTCCATCTCTTCGAGCGGGAGGCGGTGGGGCTCGAAAGGACCATGCCGACGCATCATGTCGGCCATCTCATTGGCCTGCTCGCGGGCCATATCGAAGGACTTATCGGCGAACATGTCGCGCGGGCCGAGGAGCTTACCGTCATTAAGCTGGAAGCCGAGGCAGACAACCCGCGGGGGGCCATCGAAGCGGGAGGGGGTGCTGTCTCCCAGCGCCACCGGCATGAGCGGTCCCATGTGAGAGCCGCGCATCCAGCCTTCTACGAGGATGGGGGCGGCGAAGGGTTCGAGGACTTCACCGACGGCGGGGAAGATGCCCTGGGAGCGCACGATGCAGACGGGGTCGTCCTTGCCGACGTACTTACCGGCGATAAGGGAGAGCCTTTCCGTGGAGGAGACCGCGGCGGTCTCACCGGTGTCACGGTGGTAGACGGCCTTGACGGCGAAGTGCGACGGGGCCCCGATGAGCACCAGCATATCATAGATCTCTTCCGGGGCGTTGAACCGGATTTTCTTGTGCTCTTTGACGTCATGGACCTCGAAGGTGTAGCCGTTGTGCATGTTGGCGGCAATGACCAGGCCGATGGTATTGAAGGGGTCGGCGAACATCTTGTAGAGAGGCATATTCCAGGCCCCGGCGGAGGTCTTGTCCGCCATGAAGATGAGGATGGGCTCGGAGGTCCTTTCCTCGAACTCCACCTCGGCAAGTCCGGGACCCATGCCGCGGACATTGCCGGCGAAGGCGTCAGCGAGGAGGTCCTGCCCGGCTCCGTAGAGCTTCATTTTCTTGGCGAGACGGGTGCCGGTGACGAAAGTATCCCAGGCCAGCTTATGGATATCATAGTTGCCGGCGCCCAGGGCGTGGGTCATGATAAGCTGCAAATCATCGCCGCACTTGGTCGCCTGGCAATCGATGAGCAGCCCGTCTTTCTTTGCCTTTTTCAGGCATTCGGCCGCCGCGGCGATGATGTCCGGGTGCGACTCGGAATGGCCGACGTAGCCCCCGATATCGGCCTTGATAACAGAAAGCGTCGTTTTCATGATACCCTCCCTTGATTCAGTATTCGATGCCTTTTCTGGCTTTAATTCCTTTATCGAACGGGTGCTTGACCTTGACCATCTCGGTAACGAGGTCAGCGGCTTCAAGTAACCTGTTATCGGCATGGCGGCCGGTGAGGATGAGCTCGACGTGGGACGGTTTTTCCCTGACGAGCCGGAGGACATCATCCAGGCTGACCAGTTTGTAGTCGAGGGCGACGTTCACTTCGTCGAGGACGACCAGGTCGTAACGACCGCTCGTGACGGCTTCGGAGGCGGCAGCGAGGGCGCGGCGCGCCTGCTCTTTTTCAGTGGGGGTGATATCGGCCGGGTCGGCAAACGGCCTCAGGCCGAACCGCGAGAGCACAACGTTGGGGAATTTAGACAGGGAGGTGAACTCACCGGAGTCGCGTTTGCCTTTAAAGAAGAAGACGATGTAGATTTTCCAATCGTGGCCGGCGGCCCGCAATACCGCACCCAGGGCGGCAGTCGTTTTGCCCTTACCATTGCCGGTAAAAACCTGGACCAGACCCTGTTGTTTTTTGTCGGCCAAGAGCGACCCCTATATCCGGTGCGGGTACTCAGGTACCCAGCCGTAATTTTAACAATCCGCCCGTGTTAAAACCGGCAGAATCAGGTTAGAAATCGGTAGGATTTTTATTTCTCACCGGTCACCCCCGGTTAATTCCGGTGGCCGCCGGGGAACGGGAGCTTCAAGACCGGGCGGTGACTATATTCGACTATATACAATTTCGAGTCTTCCGCCAATGGTATAAACTCTCATTTTGATTAAGGGTTAGCTTTTATATTGAAAGGAGGTGGCAAATAGCGGGGAAAAGCAAAAAAGGCAATTAACGAAAGTCATGGACTCGGAGAAGCAAATAATCGGGGTTGAAGGACAGGGAGATTACCCTTCGACAGACCAGGCGGAGCGGATCAGTATTCGATAACGGCGATAATTTCGCCGGGTTTGACCACCTGTTCCTCTTTAACGCGGATATCGGTGACGGTGCCGTCTACCGGGGACACGATAGGGTTTTCCATCTTCATGGACTCGAGGACGCAGAGGACATCGCCCTCTTTAACGGCCTGGCCGATCTTCACATCGACGCTGACAATCTTCCCGGTAATGGGGACTTCAACTTTTTCCTGAGCCAAGGTCGGGGCTCCTTTCCCTCAAATCAAAAGGGCGGGGGCTCAGCTTTTTGAACCCACCGCCCCATTATACACGAGTCGGCCCGGTAAATCACACCGGACTATTTTTCCTTGGAGGTTCCGGCACCGACGGCCTCGGCGGGGCGAACGACGATTTCTTCGCCCTCGAGGTCGACGATAATGGTCTCGCCGGCCTTGAATTTGCCGCGCAGCAGGTCTTCCGAGAGCCGGTCTTCAATCATGTTCTGGATGACGCGGCGCAGCGGTCGGGCGCCGAAGACCTCGTCATACCCCTTCTCACCCAGGAAATCCTTGGCGGCGTCGGTAACTTCCAGCTTGATTTCCTTTTCGGCCAGCTGCTTGTTGACGTTGGCCAGCATGAGGTCGACGATGGAGCGTATCTGGTCCCTGGTGAGGGAGTGGAAGACCACGACGCCGTCGATGCGGTTGAGGAACTCCGGCCGGAAGGTCTTCTTCAGCTCGCCGAGGAGGTTATCCTTCATCCTCTCGTAGGACTGCTCCCGGGTTTTGGCCTCATTGCTGCGCTGGGCGAACCCGAGGGTGGTGCCCTTGCGGATAAGCTCGGCGCCGATGTTGCTGGTCATGATGATGATGCTGTTGCGGAAGTCCACACGGCGGCCCTTGGCGTCGGTCAGGTGGCCGTCGTCAAAAATCTGCAGGAGCAGGTTAAAGACATCGGGGTGGGCCTTCTCAATTTCGTCGAGAAGGATGCAGCTATAAGACTTGCGCCGGACGGCCTCGGTGAGCTGGCCGCCTTCGTCATAGCCGACGTAGCCGGGCGGGGCGCCGACAAGGCGGGATACGGCGAACTTCTCCATGAACTCGGACATATCGATGCGGATGAGGCTGTCCTCGCTGCCGAACATGAACTCGGCCAGGGCCCGGGCCAGCTCGGTCTTGCCGACGCCGGTCGGGCCGAGGAAAATGAAATTGCCGATGGGACGCCGGGGGTCTTTGAGGCCGGCCCGCGCCCGCCGGATGGCCTTGGAAATGATGTTGATAGCCTCGTCCTGGCTGACAATGCGCTTGTGCAATACCTCTTCCATGTTGAGCAGACGGCTTGTCTCGTTATCGCCGAGCTGGACGATAGGGACGCCGGTCCACATGCTGACGACCTCGGCGATGTCTTCCTTCTTGACGACGACGTCTTCGGTCTCCTGCTCGGTCTTCCACTCCGCCTCGAGCTGGCGGATTTTCTCATCTATCTGCAGCTCACGCTCGCGCAGCTCGGCGGCATAATCGTACTGCTGCGTGGCCAGGGCGGCGTCTTTGTCCTTGCGGATGTTGTCGCCCTGCTCCCTGGCCTGCTTGAGCGTGACGGGCATCATGCGGTGCCGGATACGCACCCGGGAGGCGGCCTCGTCCACGAGGTCGATGGCCTTGTCCGGCAAAAAGCGATCGGGGATATAGCGTGACGCCAGGTTGGCGGCGGCGGTCAGGGCATCATCGCTAATCTTCAGGCGATGGTGCGCCTCGTAGCGTTCTTTGATGCCCTTTAAAATCGCCAGCGTCTCGTCGACGGAAGGTTCCTCGACGAGGACGGGCTGGAAGCGGCGTTCCAGGGCGGCATCGCGCTCGACATACTTGCGGAAGTCGTCGAGGGTGGTGGCGCCGATACACTGGAGCTCGCCGCGACCCAGCGAGGGTTTTAAAATATTGGCGGCATCGACGGCGCCCTCGGCGGCGCCAGCGCCGACCATGGTATGGAACTCGTCGATGAAGATGACGCAGTTGGCCGCGGTCTTGATTTCATCGATTATTTTCTTGAGGCGCTCCTCGAACTCGCCACGGTACTTGGTGCCGGCCACGAGCGAACCCATATCGAGGGCGATAAGGCGTTTGTCTTCGAGGGTCTCGGGGACGTCACCGGAGACGATGCGGTGGGCGAGGCCTTCGACGATGGCCGTCTTGCCGACGCCCGGCTCGCCGATCAGGGCGGGGTTGTTCTTGGTGCGGCGACTCAGTATCTGGATAAGCCGCTCAATCTCCTTGTGCCGACCGATAACGGGGTCGAGCTTGCCGGAGCGTGCCTGGGCGGTAAGGTCGATACCAAGCTGGTCGAGGGCGGGGGTGCGGGAAGTGCTGCGGCTCGTCCTGGCCTTGGGAGTGCCCTGTGTGAGGACATGCTGGACCTCGGCGCGGGCCCTCTCCAGGGTGATACCGAAGCTATCGAGGACGCTGGAAGCGACGCCTTCGCCTTCACGCAGGAGGCCGAGCAGCAGGTGCTCGGTGCCGATGTAGTTATGGCCCATCTGGCGGGCTTCGTCGATGGCGAGCTCGATGACTTTTTTAGCGCGCGGCGTGAGGCCGGTCTCGCCGGAGCCGGGTTTCTCGCCGCGGCCGATGATGAACTCGACGGCGGAGCGGACCTTGCTCAGGCCGATGCCCAGGTTGATAAGGACGCGGGCGGCGACGCCCTCTTCCTCGCGCACGAGACCAAGCAGGATGTGCTCGGTGCCGATATAGCTATGGTTAAGGTTGCGCGCCTCTTCCTGAGCGATGGTGAGGACGCGGCGGGCCCTTTCCGAGAACTTTTCAAACCTGCTAGCCATGTTGCCTTTCTCAGGATTACCTTGTACGGTAGAGTCTACCCTAATTTCATCTTATAATAAAGCAGACGTTAAAGCAAGCAGGGAGAGCGGACCAGGTTACCCCCTATTTTGGTCATGGAATGCTTTATACTATGAAAAAGCCTCCTGGCAGCGGCATATTTTCCACAAAGGGTTGCCCCCTCAGTATCGTCTGCGCTGGGGCGTTTCACTTCCGTGTTCGGGATGGGAACGGGTGGTACCACCCCGCTCTAACCACCAAGAGGCGTTTTTCTCTTGCGATTTCGCTTCAGTTGTTAAAGTCCTTCCCTACTGACCAGAATATATTCTAGCACATCGGCCGCGTTCTGAAAAGGGCTTAAATGTAAATATTTAACAAAACAAATGTAATTATTTTGCATGTGATACTAAAAAAGCGGCGAGCGGCGACTTTCGAGCACCCTTGACAAGCTCGAAAACAAGTGATAGGGTATTGGAGGGCTTTTTCGCCTGATTCACCGACCGGCTTATTTACCCGGTGCTTTTTAAATCATTGGAACGGTAAAAAATCCATCGCGGCGAGGTTAATTCATGAACAATTTACGAGGTGATGATATGGGGATAGAGTTGGTGCACATCGGTTTTGGCAACATACTGGCAATGAACCGGACTATAGCCATAGCATCACCGAACTCCGCGCCCACCAAGCGGACGATACACGAGGGTCGCACCAACGGGAAACTTATCGATATGACCAGCGGGAGACGGACCAAGGCGGTTATCTTTACGGATAGCGGCCACATTGTCCTGGCGGCCCTCGCCCCGGAGACCATCGCCTCGCGGCTGCAGACCATACGGGGCAGTCAGCCCGGCAAGGAAACAGGCGATGGCGCCGAAGAACCCTGAAAAATTCCCTGACCTTCGCCCGGCGCGCCAGCCCTTGCTCATTGTCCTTTCCGGGCTTTCCGGCTCGGGCAAGGACGTCGTGCTGGAACGATTGCGGCAGTCCGGCTATCCTATCGAGTTCATCGTGACCCTCACCACGCGGGCCCGGCGGTCTAACGAGAAGGACGGCGTCCACTATCGCTTCGTGACGCCGGCCCGGTTCCAGGAGCTAATCGAGCGAAAGGAGCTGCTGGAATGGGCCAACGTCTACGAGAACTGGTACGGTGTGCCGAATGAGCCGGTACGCGAGGCGCTGGCGGCGGGTAAAGATGTCATCGTCAAGATAGACGTGCAGGGAGCGGCGACGGTGAAGCGGATTTTACCCGGGGCGGTGCTCATCTTCCTGGCGACGCCTTCAATGGAAGAGTTGGAGCAGCGGCTGCGGCAGCGGCGTACGGAGTCCGCTTCTGACGTGGAGGTGCGACTCAAAACTGCCCGTAAAGAGCTTCAACAACTGCGGATTTTCGACTATATCGTCATCAACCGGGAAGGGGAAGTAGACCGGGCGGTGGAGGAAATCAGGGCCATCATCACAGCCGAGAAATGCCGGGTGAAGCCGAGAGAGATTAAGCTGTAATTTTTTCTGTGACAATTTCAACAATTGTTATAGTGTGCATACCCTGTCATTGCGAGGAGTCCCGATGAAGTCGGGACGACGTGGCAATCTCTATTTTCGGTTTCTACCTCAACCCCTGACCCCCTCTCCCCCTGCGTAGAGGGGGAATCGAAAGGGGGTGAGCTTACCCTTGCCTTCTTTTCATAAATCCTGTAAAGTCATGCTGTGAGCAAAGCGGGCAAGTCTGCAAACAAGCTGGTCTTCATCTGCCAGGAGTGCGGTAAGGAGAGCCTGAAGTGGCTGGGGCGCTGCCCGGACTGCCAGCAGTGGAACAGCTTCGTGGAGATGACCGCGGCGGCCGTGGTAACTCCTTCACATCCTTCTGCCCCGGTTTCCCCGCCCCGCGAGCTTTCCCAGGTGGTCATCGAGGCGGCCGACCGTTTCCGGCTGCCGCTGGGCGAGTTCAACCGCGTGCTCGGCGGGGGACTGGTGGCCGGCTCGCTGGTGCTTATCAGCGGCGACCCCGGCATCGGTAAGTCGACGCTCCTGCTCCAGGCGGCGGCGTCGATGGCCAATCACCGGCGCAAAGTCGTCTACGTCACCGGCGAGGAAACGGCGCACCAGATAAAGTTGCGGGCCGACAGGCTCGGGCTGGATGGGGAGGGGCTTTTCATCATGGCGGAGACCGACCTCGACGCCGTGCTGGAACAGGTCGAGTCGGTTTCACCCTCGCTGGTCGTCATCGACTCCATCCAGACCGTTTATGTCCCGGCCATGGAGTCGACACCGGGGAGTATCGGCCAGGTGCGGGAATGCACGATGAGGCTGATGCAATGGGCCAAGCAGCACGGCGTGCCGGTCTTCATCTCCGGGCACGTCACCAAGGAGGGGGCCATCGCCGGGCCGCGCGTCCTCGAACACATCGTCGATGTCGTCCTCTACCTGGAGGGAGAGGCTTTCAGCGCCTACCGCCTGCTCCGCTGCGTCAAGAACCGCTACGGCTCCACTAACGAGGTGGGCGTCTTCGAAATGAGGGAGCAGGGCCTGGTGGAGGTAGAAAATCCGTCGAAGGCCTTTTTATCGCAGCGCGGGGCGGAGGCTATCGGGTCGGCAGTGGTGCCGACCATCGAGGGGAGCCGCCCTCTGCTCGTAGAGATACAGGCGCTGACGACGCCCACCAGCTTCGGGCAGCCGCGGCGCACCGCTAACGGAGTCGATTTCAACCGGCTGCTGCTGGTGGCGGCCGTCTTGAGCAAGAGGGTCGGATTAAAGCTGGGCGCCCAGGACATCATGGTAAACGTGACCGGCGGGCTCAGGGTAGGCGAGCCGGCCGCCGACTTGGGCATGGCGCTGGCCATCGCCTCCAGCTTCCGCGATATCGCGGTGGCGCCGCAGACGGCGGTGGTAGGGGAGGTGGGGCTGAGCGGGGAGCTGCGGGCGGCCACGCAAATGGAGCGCAGATTTACCGAGGCGGCGAGGCTGGGGTTCAAACGCTGTATTATACCCAGAGTCGGGGCCAGGGTGACGCCGCCGAAGGATATCGAAATAATATTGGCGGGCAGCCTGAGGGAGGCGGTTGGAAAAGGATTAGTGGGTGGAGGAAAGAATACAAGTCAGCCTGACACTATTCAATGATTTTAAATTCTGATATTTCATACAGTACTTCATAAACTCTCATGTAGAATTCGTAATTTCCGAAATGCCTGTAAATAGATATTAATTCAGGATATCCATATTCGCAATTGAAATCAGCGTGAACCAAGCGGGGAATAGCATTATTGGGATGATAATAAACATCGGCAGTGCTCTCGATAGTGCTTGCTTTCATATCAAGATCAAGATTATTTCGTCTATTGAGAATATCCTCGATAATTACGAACAAATCTGGCATAGAATCACTGAACTGATTTTCGTCTAATCTCATTAAGTTACCGGTAATATTGTCTGTAACCTCGATAGTATTACCGTTATGTATTTTTATTATTATCGATTTTTTAATTTCTGCACCGGAGGAATAACCACCAAAACCTTCCCACGTTTCCCTGCCGCCAAAAAACAAATCAAGCTTAAATTCATAGTTCGTAATATTATTTGACTGCCATTTTTCTCTGGCATCTAGCAGCGTGTCCGAGTAACGCACGGGTTACCGGTAATTCAGGTGGAAAGTAATGTTGATGGGAAAGGAAAGGTGCGTTTGCAA
>MGNQ01000035.1:85330-85672 GCA_001796865.1 Chloroflexi bacterium RBG_16_56_11 | reverse complement strand
CCAAGGTCGGTGAAGTTGAAATGATTGACGACGGTAGTTTCAGCTTGTCTCGGTGAATACTCCGGTTCATAGCGGGTGACGCTTCGAGCTATCCTGATCACTTCATCATCGGGTAACGGTGGGGAGCACTGTTGTCGGTTGACCTCCAGAAGCGCGGCCTCGATAGCTTCCTGCATCATCCCGCGGCGCCGCATTGTTCCCGCAAAGCTGGTAAGTCTGGCGTTTCTTTGACCCTCCGGTATAAGTTGACTCTCCGATGCGTTTTGCCTCGACTCAGTCTTTTTCTTCGTTGCCAGGTCCACAAGCCAACTGGGGGCAGTCACTATTTCACTGTCATCGATG
>MGNQ01000035.1:84975-85315 GCA_001796865.1 Chloroflexi bacterium RBG_16_56_11 | reverse complement strand
CCGCTTTGATGTGAGCTTGGAGGCACGACAATGTAACCACCGTTGGCTCTAAGGTCTATTCCCCGGTATCCAGCAAATTCAACGGTACTTCTGACGTCCGCGCCATCTGGATTACGATAAATCCAGTGCTCACCGCCGCCACCTGTCCGGTGAGTCCTGGTCTGAGACAACAAACCATGTTTCGCCTCCATGGCAGCTTTGCTTTCAAGGCCACCGCTCTTGGCGTCAAAATCTAGTACCATCAGGCCGTCCGTCACCAGGGCAATGCCAGCATTGGGCCAGCGTGTCCAGTATTCCTTTACACCGACCCTGGTTTGTGTGGCATCCTTCAGCCCGTGCG
>MGNQ01000035.1:84725-84807 GCA_001796865.1 Chloroflexi bacterium RBG_16_56_11 | reverse complement strand
TGCGGCAGCTTGTCAGCTTTGACCAGGTCATATAACAGGCTTCTGCTGCAGTGAAGCGCATGGGCCGCTTCAGGTATGGAGT
>MGNQ01000035.1:83268-84246 GCA_001796865.1 Chloroflexi bacterium RBG_16_56_11 | reverse complement strand
CATTGAGAGGATGGGAGAGGTTTCACCAACTGAAGATACCCTGTCGAGGATGATATCGGAAGCCCGCAACAAGCAGCCAAGCGAGCTCGAAAGGCCGTGGAGCATAGGAGCCTGTGCCCATTATGGTATTTCGCCTGATATCATTCCGATCTTGATCAGGTTACAGAAACTGAAGGCAGCCAGCGATGAAGAAGGCTCACCCGGGAAAATAACGATAAGAGAAGCCCGATGGGTCGCCCGGTTATATCCAGCCGCTGAGCCGGTAATCGACAGATTATTTAAGAACGAAGAAGGAATCCTATGGTGGCTGTCCTTAATTGTAAATGGCTATGTCCAGAGGGAACGAGTAAGCGAGCAAATGAATGAGCAATATCCAAATACCTCCGATCTTGATAGGCTTTATTTTGCTAGCGAAGATTTCTTGAGTGACGAAGCACTAGAAGCCTGGTGGGGCACACTCCCTCTCGAATACCAGCAAGCTATCCTAGATGCAATTGAGCAAGAGAGATCAACTCTCCATGAAGATATCAAACGGAATAAAGGACGGTCTCTTTCTGACGAAGAGACCAAAATGATAGATGATTGCCTCGATATATTTAAAAGTGGCGGTCCTACTTCTTTAAGTGAATTCGTTAAGCAATGTCCATTAGCTCAAGAAAATGGCATGATACAGATAATCTCGTCAATCTTATATTCAAAAGCAGTCTGGAGGGATCAGCAATGAGAGGTAGAATAATTAAACGTAAGGGCAGTAGCAATTATACAATCGTTCTCCAACTAGGCTTGGACCCATCTACCGGCAAGAGAAAGCAGCAGTGGATAACCTCCGGAACCTCAAAACGTGATGCCGAAAAGCAGATGGCAAAACTAATTCATGAGCTTGATAGTGGTACGTTTACGAAGCCCAATAAAAAGACCCTGGCCGAGTACCTTAATGAGTGGATTCATAGTGTTCGAGGCAACCTATCGCCACGTACC
>MGNQ01000035.1:82558-83147 GCA_001796865.1 Chloroflexi bacterium RBG_16_56_11 | reverse complement strand
TTAATAAACCAGGAGGTCTAAATCCCCTCACTGTACGGCATCATCATGCCCTGCTGCACCGGGCATTGAAGAATGCGATGGAATGGGGACTGATTATGCGTAATCCGGCTGATACAGCACACCCGCCCAAGCCTCGACCAACCGAAATCAGTATAATGAGTGAAGGCGAAATACAGGCGTTTCTCGAAGCCGCCAAGCAAACACCATATTTCCACCTGTACCACACGATACTTTTCACAGGTCTTCGGCGTTCTGAAGTGCTGGCGCTCCGATGGTCAGATATTGACCTGCTACTTTGCCAGATATCCGTGTCACGCTCAATACACCGGCTGCGTGATGGCTCTTACATTTTCCGGCCACCCAAGAGCGCTAAGGGTCGGCGCACGGTGGCATTATCACCGGTTGCAACCCAAGTATTGAAAGAATATCGTGAGAAAATAGCCATGGAAAGACTTCTGGAAGGGAAGCCGCTGAAGGAAACCGACCTGGTGTTTTCGACAATGGACGGGTCTCCCCTACGCCCTAACACGATTTCCCGGGCATGGTCTGACTTAGCCAAGAAATGCGGCATATCAGCTTCACGTCTGCA
>MGNQ01000035.1:69848-82477 GCA_001796865.1 Chloroflexi bacterium RBG_16_56_11 | reverse complement strand
GCAATCACGCTTGATACTTATTCACATGTATCCCCCGGGTTACAAGAGGCGGCTGCCAAGCGGTTTGACGATGCTTTACTGTTAAGGCATAATGAATACGTTAACAAATAAGGCATTAGAAATAAATTAGTAGCAAATTAGTAGCAATACATGGTTATGTCAAGGTGTATTATCAATAACTGAAGCTAGGAGGGGTGTCCGAGTGGCCTATGGTGACGGTCTTGAAAACCGTTTCCCGATTATATCGGGACGTGGGTTCGAATCCCACCCCCTCCGCCAGCCGACGCTGAAGCTAAAAGAGAGTCCCGACGAATCACAGTCTCAATGAAAACCGGGAGGATTCACAGCGATAATCTATGCCACGCCAGACAGCCTATAGATTTCACATCCTCGATTCATTTCTGGTGTTCGTCCCGATATCTCTCTTTTCATATTATTTAGAGTTTAATTCGGTTTTTTCTTTTATCGTCACGGGAGTTGCCATCGTGGCCCTGTCCCATGTCATCGTCGAAGCCACCGGCGTCATCGCCCAGCGTGTCTCCAGCACCGTGTCCGCCCTCCTTAACGCTACTTTTGGCAACGCCATCGAATTCCTCATCGCCGTTTTTGCGCTGCGCCAGGGCCTCGTGGATATGGTCAAGGCTTCGATGGTCGGATCGATTATCATTAACGTCCTGCTGCTCATTGGATTGTCGATGTTTTTCGGCGGACTTAAGTACAAGGAGCAGAGTTTCAACAAGGACTCGGCCGGCGTTTCTTCGACCATGCTTATTATCGTGGTGGTCGGTCTGGTCCTGCCTTCGATGTACGATATGGTGCAATCCAAGCCGGCGCCGGCGATGAGCCTGGCGGTCTCGACCGTCCTGGGTATAGTATATCTACTCAGCCTGCTTTATACGCTCGGGACACACAAGCACCTCTTCGTGGTGGAACGAGAGGCGCCGTCGCCGCCGACCCACCGCCCCTGGTCGCTGCGAGCCGCCTTTATCATGCTGCTGGTGGCCGTGGGTGTGGGCAGCTACGAGTCTTACCTCCTGGTCAATACCGTCACGCCGCTGATTGGCGATATGGGGCTGACGCAAAGGTTCGTCGGTCTGGTTCTGATCGCGCTGTTGACCAATATCTCCGAGCATATCAGCGCTATAAGTTTTGCCCGGAAGAACAACATGACGATGTCACTGGAAATCGGTATGAGCTCGGCGCTGCAGATTGCCCTGTTTGTAGTGCCGGTGCTGGTGCTGCTCAGCACCGCGCTCACCGGTAACACCATGGACCTGGTGTTCGGCCCGTTTTCGCTGGTGGCGCTGGTAATGACGGCCATGATTGCCAACTACCTGAGCGCGGACGGCATCTGCCACTGGCTGGAGGGCGCCCAGCTCATCTCTGTTTACCTCTTGATAGCAATAGCGTTCTACTTTATCTAGCGTTCTCGGAGGCACCGGGGGAAATGCCTTACGTTGTATCAGAAGAGAAGGAAATTGAAGAAGCGATTAACTATCTTGTCTTCTCCATTCACCGGAGCGGGAAGAACCCGAAGCCCGTTATTCTCCACAGTATCCGCGTGGGCATAGGTCTTTATCGTCTGGACTGCCCGAAGGAGGTCGTCATCGGCGGGATTCTGCATGACCTTCTCGAAGATACGAACGTGTCTTTTGATGATCTCAAAGAGAGATTCGGAAGTAAAGTGGCCCGACTGGTCCAGGCCTGCAGCTTCGATGAGAGTATCCGGGACAAGACGGAGCAGTATAGAGAGTTGTACGATAGATGTTTGAAGGAAGGGGAAGGTGCTCTGTTGATCAAAATCGCCGATTTTATCGATAACCTGCCCTACATGCTCGACGTAAAATACGCCGGGGACTTATGTGATTTTCTTCAGGAAAAGACGCAGTATTTTATGGAACTGGTCAGACCTGAAATGAAGAATCAGTCTTTGTTTCGGGAGCTAATCAAACAATTTACACTGCTTACGCGGGCCACACCTTAAAATCCTTTTATTCATTCCTGGTTGGAGGGGACCGGCATCGGCTCTCACCCTTCGACAAGCTCAGGGCGAGCGGAGATTATACTGAAAACCCGATAAATGACTATTTACCGGCAATCGTTACTTTGTTCAACATAGCGAAGCCCATGAGGTTAAGCTCGTAGCCCTGCACCTCCGGCCGGACCAGGTAGTAGTTCTTGCCGAACCACAGCGGCAGGCAGGCGGCGTCATCGACGAGCATCTGCTCCGCCTGCCGGTAGAGGCCCAGTCCCGCTGCCCTGTCCTCCTCCAGCGCCGCCCTGTCCAGCAGGGAGTCCAGCGTGGGGTTGGAATATTCGGCGAAGTTGTTCTCGGCACCGGTGCGGAAGAGCACGTCCAGGAAGTCCTGCGGATGGGGATAGTCCGCCACCCAGCCCATATCGAACATCTCGTCTTTTTCGTTCTTGAGGTTGTAGAGGAAACGGTCCGGCTCGAGCTGGCGCACCGTTACCTCGACACCCAGGTTTTCCCGCCACTGGGTGATGAGCGCCCCGAGCGTCGACGATATCAGCCCGCCGTAGCCGGTGGTCGTCAGGGTGATGGGGGGCAGGTTGGCGGCGCTGCCGTACCGGGAAAGGCCGAGCAGCTCTTTAGCCCGGTCTACGTCGAAGTCCAGCCCAGCCAGCGACTCATTATAACCGGGCATACCGGGGGGGAGGATACCGTCAGCTTTTTGCACGAGGTCCCGGAAGGACAGCGACACTATTTTATCTTTATCGACAGCCAGGGTGAATGCCCGCCGCACGTTGACGTCATCGAACGGCGGCCGGGTGGAGTTGAAACCGATGTAGCTGAAGCTCAACTCCGGGATGGTGTGCAGTTGCTCGTAAAAAGGCCCGTTTTTATCAGTCGCCCGGTCGATATACGGCACGCCGATTTCGGTAACATCGATTTCCCCGGTCTCGTAGAGGTTCATCGGCACGCCCGCCCAGAGCTTGAAGTCGACCGTTTTGAGCCCGGCCACCTGGCCATAAAAGCTATCATGCCGCTCCAGGACCAGCTCCTGGCCCTGCGTCCACTTTGTGAGACGGAAGGGTCCGGTGCCGTTGGGAGTCCGCCACCATGTCCCGCCCTTCATCACGTTGTTTTTATCGACAATGTATGACGTGGGATAGGTGAGCTTGTAGAGGAAATACGACCTGGGGGCGTCGATGGTCACCCGGAGGGTATAATCGTCGAGCACCTTGAGGCCGCTGATTTCTCTTGTCTTGCCCGAGATAACGTCCCTGGCGCCGACGATGTCACCGAGGTAGGTAGCGGCCACCTTCGAACCCGTCGCCGGGTCGCAGGCACGTTCCCAGGAATATTTGACGTCAGCGGCGGTCACTTTCCGGCCGTCATGGAAGACGACGTTTTTACGGAGGTGGAAGGTATAGGTGAGGCGGTCCTGGCCGAGCTCCCAGCGCTCGGCGATGTCCGGCACGGCGTCCATCCGCTCGTCGAGGCGGACCAGGCCGCTAAAAATCTGCACGACGTATTCGTTGGATGTCATCTCCGCCGCGACCGCGGGGTCGAGGATGATGGGGTCGATGCCGTAGAGCGTGAGGACACCGCCGCCGGTGACGGGGGCGGGGGTGGTAACCGTGGTCGTTCCCCGGAGCTCGCATCCGGCCAGAGACATGCCCAGCAAAACCAGGGATACTACGCCGGTGAATAACACTTTTTTCATATCTATCCAAGCACAATACTAACACAAAGCCGCCTTCAGTGCATACGGGCGTATTTGAATTACCGGCCGAATAAAACGTATAATCATTAGCAGCAAAATTACTAAGGAGAAAGGCAGATGATTTCAAAAAAGTACGCCAAGTATTATAAGAGCAAACCGGTGGGGGATTTCACCAAGCTATATCCCCAGCTTACCGCCCCGTCTTTCCACATCTGGGGCAGGGAGTGGAACTCCGGTTACCGGATGGACTGGTTCTGCGTAACTGAGCCGTTCCTGATGATAAACGAGCCCCATACTCACGATTTCGACCAGTTCCTGGCCTTCCAGAATGCCGATGCCACCCGGGTGAACGAGTTCGATGCCGAGGTCTGGCTTTATCTGGGGCCTAAAGGCAAGCAGGAAAAACTGGTTATAACCGAGACGTGTTTCGTGCACATCCCGGCGGGAATGGTCCATACCCCGCTGGAGTTCAAGATAATCCGCAAGCCCATCGTCTTCATGGATATCGCCCTGACCGCCCAGTATGTGCGCGAGCCGGAGGACAAGACCAAACCGGTGATGAGGGAACAACACTAGCTAACGGGACAGGAGCATTCTAAAAAAGGCCCAGCCGTTTGAGGCTGACGTGGTTCTCCCCGCCGATGATGACGTGGTCGAGGACGTCTATCCCGACGATTTCCCCGGCCTCGGCCAGCCTCTTCGTCAGCTTGATGTCATCTTCCGAGGCCTCGGTATCGCCGGAAGGGTGATTGTGAATAAAAATGACCGAGGCGGCGCTGGCCGATATCGCTTCCTTAAATACCTCACGGGGATGGACGATGCTGCTATCCAGGCTGCCGACGGATATCTCGGCGACGCGGATAAGCTGGTTGCGCGTATCCAGCAGGACCACCAGGAAATACTCCTTTTTCTTGTCTTTCAGCCGGGACTGGACCAGCCTGGCTACGTCTTCGGGCGTCTTGACGATTGTCCTGCCGGAAGAACCGGAATAGACCTCGACCCGGCTGGCCAGCTCGACGGAGGCCTTAATCTGGGCCGCCTTGGCCAGGCCGATGCCCCTGACCTGGGACAGCTCTTCCAGGGATGCCCCGGCTACTCCCTTGAGGCCGCCGAACCGGCTGAGCAGTCTCTGTGCGGTTACCATCACCGATTCCCCGGCGATGCCCCGGCCGAGAATGACGGCCAGTATCTCCTGGGCGGATAGGGCCTCCACCCCCAGCCTTTGCAACCTTTCCCGCGGCCTGTCGGCTGGCGGCAAGTCATGGATGGTCATGGACGCCTGGCTCACCCGGCGTGGCTTTTCTGTGTCCTTCATATCCGGTCTTTCCAGCATGTTTAACCCCACAGTCTAGCACCGCGCGGGGTGGCATGGCAAACCAATGGGGAAAACCACCAGCCTAATTTGAGAGTGCTTCTGTCCGCGAATGGGTGTTCACCAGTTTTCAAAAAATCGTGGCAATGAATATCATCATAAGAGTTTAAATTTTACGAACCGGGAGTAAAAATGCTGAGTATTATCCGGCCCAGGGCCTGTAAAAAATGCGGCGGCGATCTCTCTCTGGAGTGCGATATTTACGGGGTCTACATACAATGTATCCAGTGCGGCGCCAACTGGAACGAAAAAGAAATCGCTTTGAACGCGCGCGCCGCTGAAAAGATGTTCAATATCGTCAAGGCCAGGCCGGCACCGGCCGCTTCCCGCCCTCAGGGTACAGGCACCGCGGCCGGGGAAGCCCGCCAGAGGGAGTCCAGCCCGTCCATGTCGAAACCGTAGACTCCTTTGAGGGCCTGGTCGTAACCGCTGCCTTTCCGGAAGGCCTGCAGCAGGTCGAACATTTTTTCCCGCCCGTAGTTATCGATCAGGTAGGTTACCGCCTCGTAGCTTTCGGCGTAGGCCAGGATGGACTGGTCGGCGTAGGCGGAAAACGGGCTGGAGAGGCTGCGCAGCGAGATGAGCGAGCCTCTCGACCTGGCGGAGGAGAGCGATGACGTGAACTGTGTATCGAGCGCCCCTTCAGCATTCATGGCCAGGCCTTCATCGAGCCAGGTCGGCAAATCGTTATACGGATTGAAGACGACCTGGTGGATAACCAGATGGGTCAGCTCGTGGGGGATGGTGCGGTTGCCCCAGGCTACCTCACCGGCGCTCGTCCCGATGCCGATGGCGATAATGCCGTACTGCGTAAAGGCCACACCGCCCGTCCACTCCTGGGCGAAAATCATAGCCCCCTGCAAATCCGACGAATTAGCGTAGATGTAGAGGCTTACCGGTCTCTCCAGCTCCGCCCCCGTGTTGGCCTTCAGTTGGGTGAGCGCTTCCTGCGTGGCCTCCATTAACTCCCCGGCGAAGGAGTCATCGCCGCGGTACCAATAGAGCGTGACGTCCCCCTCGGTGATGCTTTTCCAGCTATAGCGGCTATCTTCAATGAATACCCTCTCAGGAACTGTTTCCAGCTTATTGCCGGCGGCGTCAGATACCGTCCACCAGTAGTCCACGCCCGACCCCGCGGGCAGGCCGCCGGTCATTCTCATGTCCCAGACCCACTGCGTCGTGACCGAGGTTGCCGGGGAGACAGGGAGAAAAATCTCGCTGACAACGCGGGCATGCTCGAGCCGCTCGACCTGATAACTCAGGCGGATGTCGGTGATGTTGGCATCGCTCCGGGCGGAGATGTTAAAAGTGAGGCTGGCGGGGAAATCCGTCTCGACCGAACTGCTGACGATGCTGAGGTTGCTGCCGGCCTGCACGGCGCTGATGCCGGAAAAAGCGAGCACCAGGACGAGCAATATCAAGACAAGAGCTGACTTCTTAATCATTGTCCTTCCCCATCATAGCACGGAGGTAGGCATCGATAAAACCGTCCAGCTCACCGTCGAGCACGGCCTCGGTGTTGCCCGTCTCGTAGCCGGTGCGGTGGTCTTTGACCATCCGGTAGGGGTGGAGGACATAGCTCCGGATCTGATTGCCCCAGCCGGCTTCGACCCTTTTACCCTTGAGCCGGGCCCGTTCCTGCTCCCTTTTCTCCCTCTCCCGCTCGAGGAGGCGGGCGCGGAGTATCTTCATGGCGAAGTCCTTGTTCATGTGCTGGGAGCGTTCACTCTGGCAGGAAACGACCAGGCCGGAGCTGAGGTGGGTTATCCTGACGGCGCTGCTGGTTTTCTGCATGTGCTGCCCGCCGGGACCACTGGAGCGGAAGGTGTCCACCCTGATGTCTTCCGGGGATATTTTGATATCGATATTTTCTTCAGCTTGGGGCATGACCTCCACCAGGGCGAAGGACGTGTGGCGGGCGTGATCGGAATCGAATGGGGACAGGCGCACCAGGCGGTGGACGCCGTGCTCCGATTTTAAATATCCGAAGGCGTGGTCACCGCTGACAGAAATAACCGTGCTTTTAATACCAGCCTCGTCTCCCGGCGATGTGTCCAGGACCTCCGCCTCGAAACCCCGGCGCTCCGCCCAGCGTAAATACATGCGCATGAGCATCTCCGCCCAGTCCTGCGACTCCGTGCCGCCGGCACCAGCGTGGATGGCCAGGATGGCGTCCCTTTCATCGTATTCACCGCTGAACGCCAGCGCGGATTCGAGCTCATCGAGACGGCTGGCCAGGTCACGAACCTCTTTTTCTAATTCCTGTTGTAGAGAGTCGCCCTCTTCCGTAATGGCCACCAGCTCAGCGACCTCGACCAGTTTTTTCTCCAGTCCCCGCCACTGCTGGACGGTACGGGATTTTTCCGCCAGCCGGCGCATGACGTCCTGGGCTTGAAACTGGTCCTGCCAGAGGTCCGGCCGGACGGACTGCTCTTCGAGTTTGACGATTTCCTTCTCTTTTCCGGCAATGTCAAAGATGCTCCAGGGCGTGGGCAACCCTCGATTGTAAATCTTCCAACCGGTTGTTTAAGTCCTGAATCATCTAACGCTCCATTTTAATTATGGAATAACCAATTACCAAGATACAAATTACAACTAAATTCCAATTTTCAATAAGCAATAACCAATAGTGTGATTATTTGAATTCGGATATTGGTCAATTTTGGTTATTGTATCTTGTATCTTGATTTTTCCCCCAAGTATCCGCCCGCCGCCTGGTGGGCCAGGCGTAACGGTTCGGGAATCCGGTAGCCACGGCAGCATGCCAGCGTCCAGCGTATCGCCGATGGCAAATCTATCCGGTGGCCGATGGATACGAAGACCGGCTTGATACCCGCCCGGGTGCGCAAGGCCGCCCCGATGATTTCGTCATCGTCAAGAAGATCGGAAAAGCTGCCGGCGGCGCTGTCCGGCTCCCGGTATTCGCCAAGCAGACGCGACTTGGCGCATCCTATCGTAGGCAGGCCGAGCAGAAGTCCCAGGTGTGAGGCCAGTCCAATCCGCCGCGGGTGGGCGATTCCCTGCCCATCGACAATCAAGGCATCCGGCCGGAGCGTAAGCTTTTCGAAGGCGGCCAGAACGAGCGGCGCTTCCCGGAAGGTGAGCAGGCCCGGTACATAAGGGAATTCGATACGGTCGGTAACCACCTGGACTTCAACCATCTCGAGCTCGGGATAGCTCAGAACGACCACGGCACCGGTGCCCGTTTTGGCAAATTTGTTTACCGAGATGTCAGCGCCGGCGATGAAACGCGGATTCACAATATTGCCAGCGCGAGAAATTTGTGAGGCGAGGCGCAGCTGGATTTCATTGGCCTGGGCGGTGGTCACGTGCCACTCGTGCAAGGCGATGACATTCATACCATAATTATAGACATAGCCATAAGGGCTAAGCAACTAATCCATAACCCGCCTTCTTTTAGGTCATAAGGATAGTAGTTGGATTACGCTCCTGGAGGATATCCTCCATCCGCGCTCGAAGGGCGGGTATAGCAGCTTCCATATTGGGGAGCATGTAAAAATTTTTCTCTTTAATAGCATTGAATACTATATCGGCGACTCGCTGCGGTGGCATTCCATTAGCAAATGTCTGCTTCATGGACTGCATCATTTCCTGGACCTTCGGGTCGGTCACGTCCATTGCCTCCTCGCCGGGGGCATTCTGGAGCTCCGCGGGACGGTTACGCGCGCACTCCAGTATTTTCGTGTTGATGATCCCAGGGCACAGTACTGAAACACCGATATTTTTATTACCAATCATCGCCAGTTCACGATAGAGCGTCTCGGAGAGCGCCACCACGCCATGTTTGCTTACGGCATATGGTCCGTTGTTGGTCATTGTAATTAACCCGGCGCCGGAAGCCGTATTGACGATATGGCATTCTGTGTCCTGCTTGAGCATAGTTGGCACAAAGAAATGAATACCATAAATAACTCCCCACAGGTTCACGCTCAGGACCCACTCCCAATCAGCCAGCGTACTTCCCCAGACCGTTGCACCGGCGCCGACGCCGGCGTTGTTGAACAGCAGGTGTACCGCCCCGAAGGTATCCAGAGTTTTCTTAGCCAGAGCTTCGACATCATCAGCCTTGGAGACATCGGTTTTTACGACCAGCGTGGTCGCCCCGGTCTTTTTAATGTCCTTTTCGGTCTTTTTAAGTGTGTCTTCATTGATGCCCGCCAGGACGACCTTCATGCCTTCCTTAGCGCAGCGTTCCGCCAGGCCGAGGCCAATCCCGCTGGCAGCGCCGGTGATGACGGCTACCTTACCTTTAAATTCTTTCATCGTTCCCCTCCGTACAATATGGTATGGGCATTATATATATACTGTTAATAATTGTCAAACTGCTGTGTAAACAAGCCCGGAGGAGGGGATGGAATAACTTTAACGCTGAAGGGTAGATTTCTGCGCCCGCAGGGTATACAGCCAGGCGGCCGATTTTATATCTCTTTCCAGCAGGTATTTGATGTAGCCGCCGATGACATTCTCCATCTCACGATGGAGCTCTGTGTTGATTTTCAGCTGGCCCAGATTAGACAAATCGCTGCCCTGGAGGAGTCGCAGCACCTTCTGGGCATTAAGTGAAAGGGCGCAACAGAAAGACTGGCCGGAGCGGCAGTCCGGGCAGACCGTGCCTCCGGCGGACGGGCTGAAATAGTTGGTCACGGCTTCCAGCACACGGTGGCAGACTATACATTCGCGCAGCTGCGGCCGGTAGCCGACGCTTTCGAGGAGGTGGAGCTCAAATGAGCGGAGGACAAGCTCTTTATCGGTCTCCCGGCCCAGGTGGTCGAGGGTCTGTAAAATAAGCTCGAAAAAGGCGAAGTTCTCCTGGTGTTCCGCGGTGAACTGGTGGACGAGCTCGGCAACGTAGAGACCGCAGGAGGTCAGCCAGAGGTCGTTCTTCAGCGTGAGGAAGGCATTGATGGTCTGGGCGCCGGTGATGGTGTCCAGGTTCCGGCCGCGGGCGAAGGAGACCTGGCTATGAGTGAGGAGTTCGAGGTGCCCGGCGAGCCGGCTTTTGGGCTTGCGCAGGCTCCTGGCGAAGCCCTGGATTTTCCCGAGGCGGGGGGTAAAGAAGGTAAGGATGCTGTCCGCCTCGCCCAGCTTCGTCTTCTTGATGACGATGGCTTCGGTCTGGTATTCACGAGGGTCTGACATGTTCGTTCAGGACCTTACTTTCTAATTTAGTCCCGCGAAGAATGAATGATAATCCGGGGAATTTCTGTTTCTAAACCAGAATTTCCAGAAATCTGGTCTGAATGGAACCTTGCTCGGAGACTTGTTCTTTACGTCGGACAATTGAAGTATAGCTCGCAGGCTCGTATTTATCAAATATTTACTCACCTTACAATGTTATAATCGTTTTTTCCTGGCTGAGACTTAATGATTTTTAATCAATTTTTAATGTAGTTCTAAGGAGAAGGGCCTAAAATGATAATCAATGACGGATTGAGAGGTGTTTGCCGCAGCCGCTACAGGTGTTAATTGTCAATAACACGCTGATTCGATCATATTATTGGTTTCCTGGAAGAGGGGGGCAGAAATCGATGAACCTGATACCGGGATGGTTGTGAAAACAATATTCCGTCCCCGGAACTTTTTCGTGCTGGTCGCGCTCGGGATTATCACGGTCCTGGGTTTGAGTTTCGGAATTAATGTCATTGCGCCCCGCTTGCAGAGCGATGTCCCAGCACGGCTGGGAGACATGGAACTCAGCGGAGTGGTCCGGGGCGCTGACGCGGTTACCCAGGTCAATCGGTTACATGGACTTGATGTCAGGCTATCCGATGCCGTAATCGCGTCGTATGCCCACAGCTCTCCTTATCACGGCGACTCGCACGCCACAATCTGGATGGGCTGGGCCGGTGATGCCGGGACCGCGGCAACCTTAGTCGATAGAATGGTCGAGAGTATCAATAAGGGAGATTCACCTTTCAGCAATCTGCGACGCATTTCCGTTGGCCAGTCCAAGGTCTTTCAACTGGATGGTCCGGGCGGGCAGAATTTCTTCTACCAGTCGGAAAAGCGGGACGAAGCGGTTATCTGGGCAAGCATAGAGGCGGGTGATGTATCTATCGCTCTCGAACAGGTTGTAAAAAATTTTTGATGTTTTATCCATGTGTCTGATGGAAGAATCGATGCTGGGGCGGGAAATTGAGAGAAATTCATACTCTAAAACTCTTGCCTTCCCTCAAAAGCCCGCGTCAGGGTAACGTCGTCGGCGTACTCAAGCTCAGTGCCGAAGGGCAGGCCGCGGGCGAGGCGGGTGACCCTGATACCCAGCGGCGCGATGACGCGGCTGAGGTACATGGCCGTCTGCTCGCCTTCAAGGTTGGTGTTCGTGGCCAGTATAACCTCTTTGACCGTGTTGCCCTGGAGTCGGGCCAGCAACTCCCTTATCCTGATATTATCGGCGCCGATGCCCTCGGTCGGGGAGATGGCACCATGAAGCACGTGATAAAGACCTTTGTAGACGCCGGTATGTTCCAGCGCCAGGATGTCCTGCGGCTGCTCGACAATGCAGACCTGGTTCACTTCCCGCTGGCTGTTGCGGCAGATAGGACAGGGGTCGGACTCGGTGACGTTGCAGCAGGCCGAGCAAAGCGTGACCTTTTGCTTCAGCGAAAGGAGGGCTTCGGCTAATGAACGGGCGCGCTCTTCCGGGGCGCGCAGCAGATGAAAAGTGATGCGCTGGGCGCTCTTGGGCCCGATGCCAGGCAGCTTGCCGAACTCCTGCGCCAGCCTGCCGATGGCGTCACTGGCCGGGACGGGGTCCTGTTTCAATGGCGGTTCTCCTTAATATCTCTGGTAGTGTCATTCCCGCGAAAGCGGGAATCCAGTAGTCGTCCAGTTATCAAAAAAGGATTCCCGATCAGGTCGGGAATGACGTAAAAAGCTACATCAACCCAGGGATTTTTAATCCTCCGGTCAAACCGCCCATCTTTTTGGCCGCGGCCTCCTGGGCTTTAACCTGGGCTTCACGGACAGCGGTCAACACCATGTCCTCGAGCATCTCGACGTCCTGCGGATTCACCACCTCCGGCGATATTTTGACGGATACTATCTGCTGCTGGCCGTTCATGTTGACTGTTACGGCACCGCCGCCGGAGCTGGCCTCCACCGTAAGATTGGCCAGCTCCTCCTGGGCCTTTAAAAGCTGCGCCTGGAGTCGCTGGGCTTGCTGTAACATATGTTTGTTCATGGTTCCTCCGTGTTGATGACCTGGGCGCCCATCTTCAGCGCGGCCTTAACCAGGTGATTGTTCTGGTGCTCATAGACACAGCACACCTGGCAGGTACGCCCCAGAAACCGACTCACTATCTTATCCGCCGTCTTCTGGTTATCGATGTTGTCCATTTTTTCTTTGTGATAGGGGAATTTGACCGATACCGTTATCGTGTCGCCTTCAAGTTTAATGGGCCGGGAGCTCCGGAGCAAAGCAGCCGCCGGTGTCTTGCTCAGCCCTTCCGGCGATTCATTAATGATTTTGTTCCACTGCTGCTGGAGCTGTTCGATGGCGCTGCCGGCCGCCAGGGCGTTGGATTCATACCTGGCGGGTTTCGGGG
>MGNQ01000035.1:69506-69836 GCA_001796865.1 Chloroflexi bacterium RBG_16_56_11 | reverse complement strand
CTCTGCTGGCGGACCCTCTGGATACCGGAGACGCCGCCTCTTTATTTTCTTTACTGACCGGGCGGGACGGCTGAGGCTCCTGCGCCATGCTCACCTTCTGTCCTGAGGCCTGAAGTCCGGGCCCGGGCGTCTTCGTTTTATCCGGCGTAATAGCCTCAGGTCTAGTAAGGGGTGGGGCTATTCTGGAAGGGGTTTTCGCTGACGGAGGCCTGGTCTCAGCTGTTGGTTCAGCTTTAACCTCGGTTGGCGGCAGGGTAGAGTCCACCAGGGCCAGCTCCAGGGGCAATGTCGAATAGTTGTCCAGGTTGATATCAAGCTGGCCAAACCGTT
>MGNQ01000035.1:61882-69469 GCA_001796865.1 Chloroflexi bacterium RBG_16_56_11 | reverse complement strand
CGCCTCCTGAAGCTCCTTAACATCGTCAGGAGTCAGTTCGACGGAGTCGCCCGAGCCGGTCTTGACGAGCAGGAGCAGTCGCAGGTATTCCACGACATCGCGGTTGAACTGCCGCAGGTCGAGGCCATCGCTATTGACATCGTTTATCGTCGCGATGCCGGCGGAGATGTCCTTGTCGACGATATTTTTCACGAGCTCACGGGCACGCTGGTCGCCCGAGATGCCGAGGAGAGACTGCGCCCGGGAGAGGGTAATATTATCGCCGTAATAGGTAGTCAGCTGCTGCAGGAGGTTTTCGGCGTCGCGCATGCTGCCGGTGGCGGCGCGGGCGATGAGTCTCAACGCCTCCGGCTCGGCGCCGATGTTTTCTTTCTGGCAGATGAGTGACAGCTTCGCGGCGACATCGGCGTGAGAGAGCCGGTGAAAATCGAAACGCTGGCAGCGCGAGAGGATGGTGGGCAGGAGCTTCTGGACCTCGGTGGTGGCCAGGATAAAGATGACGTGGGGCGGCGGTTCCTCCAGCGTCTTGAGAAGGGCGTTAGCAGCTTCCTTGGTGAGCATGTGGACTTCGTCGATGATATAGACCTTGCGGTGGGCCTGGGCCGGGGCGTAGTTCACTTTCTCCCGCAGGTCCCTGATTTCATCGATGCCACGGTTGCTGGCGGCGTCCACCTCGATGACGTCCAGCGCCCGTCCCTCGGTGATGGCCCGGCACATCTCGCAGGAGTTGCACGGTTCACCTTTGCCGCCGGCCAGGCAGTTGACGGCCTTGGCCAGGTTGCGCGCCGTGCTGGTCTTGCCCGTTCCCCGCGGGCCGCAGAAAAGGTAAGCATGGGAGACCCGCTCACCGGCCAGGGCGTTGAGCAAAGTACGGGTGACGTGTTGCTGCCCGACTACCTCGGCGAGACGCTGGGGGCGCCACTTGCGGTAATATACCTGAGAGGCCATGACGTTTCTATTATACCCTAAAACGGGATATCGCCCAAGAGATTTTCCACGGGTAATGGTTCAATATCAAGATATTTTTTGACCTCATGACTTAGTCCAGTTGTTTTACAATTTGTCATTGCGAGGCCATCCCGATGAACTCCTTAGCCCCTGTTAATCGGGAGGCATGGCAATTCCCACCACGGGTACAGTCTAATGATAGAGATGGCCACGTCGCCCCGACTGCATCGGGGCTCCTCGCCATGACAACGGGACTTAAAGAAGGGCAAGAAAAGAAAGAGGGGCGATAAGCCCCTCTTATTAAGCCCGTATTTTTTTACTGCAACAGCGAAGGTATGTCCTTGGAGACCTCTTCCAGGGCTTTGAGTTTGTCATCGGTCTCTTCCTGGCGCTTCTTGAACTCGGGGATAAGGTCCGTCGATTTCAGGTAATAATGCCTCACCTTTTCCACGTCACTGAGCTCGGAAAGGATTACGGTGACATCCACCATGCCGCGCTCCCGGGGATAGTCCCCGTTGCGGATAATGGCCTCCGGCGCGATGTCTCTCATGTAATCCCCGATTTCCTTGACCATGTCCATGTTCATCTCTTTGGCGGGGCCGGAGACCAGGTAAAGCGCCCGGCGGGAATCGGCGGGATTGCACTTGAGAGACAGTTCACTGATGGCCTCGTCCATGGCCTGGATGCCCTTCTGTATCTCGGTACCTTTCTTGCGGAAATCGCTGCCCCATTCCTGAGGCCACTTGAAGAGGGGCGCGTCCGTCTTGCCGTAACCGATGACCGTCCAGCCGACTACCGTTTGAATGATATCACCGGCATCAAGGAGCTTGGCACCGATGTATTTGGCCCTTTTTTCTTCGCCGGCGCTCAAGAGGTTATAAAAGGGTTCGACGATCATGTTGTTGATTTTGGTAAGGTTATTCTGTATCGAGGAGTCTTTCCTGACGTACCTTTGATTATCGACGAGGAAGACCGCATCGGCGATGGTGTAAGATGATTTGAGGCAGGTAGCGACGTTAAAAACCGTTCTCTCCTCGGTGGTCTCTTCATGCTCGAAGGGGAGCACGATAAGGTTCCATACGGGTTTGTCGATGTACCGTTCCTTGAGCTGGCGTGTTATCACCGGGATGGCGCCGGAGCCGGTGCCGCCCGCTGACCCGGCGATGAGCAGGAAGGCATCCGTCTCGAAAAAACGCTTGGTCGTCCTGATGGCATCGACAATTTTGTCGCCGTCTTCTTTGGCTATTTCAGCGCCAACTTCGTTGATTTTCCCCACGCCATGGCCGCCCGTTTTACGGCTGCCGATGAGAATTCTGTGGCGATGGTCTTTACCGATGCTGGTGAGTCCACTCAAATCAGCGGCATCCGAATTTACGGCAAAACAGCCGGTTGTAATCGTTATACCGCGCCGGCCCTGGGCTCTCTGGTTGAGACGGGCAAATTCATCAGCGATTCTCCCCCCGGCTTGCCCCAGGCCAACAACCACAAGTTTCATTTTTCACCTCGTAGATTGAGATTTAAGCTATTTTTAGCATAAACAAGTAGAGAATGTCAAACCACGCGAGGGAGAAAAACACTGGTAAGGGGGATTTTAGTTTTGTTTTGGCGGACCCTTTCCGCTTCGTCGGCTCGTAAAAAATTTACAACTTTGATATTGAAAAACTGAAGAACTCTATAATATACTATGCTATACTGAAATGGTAATTTGAAGAGGCCTGTCTCATGTCTCCAGATTTAAAAGAAAATATCGAAGGAAATATCGGAGACTTCGAAAAAGTCGTCGCTAAAGCGGAACGGCTGAGCCGCGTGGCACGGGAAGCCGCCGGGAAATCTACGAAGACAACGATGGAAGCGGCACAACGCGCCGAACAGATAGGCAAAGAAGCGAGCGAGGCCGCTCAGGCGGCCGCCCGGGCCGCCCAGGAAGCAATACGACGGGCGGAACGGATAAGCATCGAGGCGCGGGAGGCGGCCGAAAAATCAATCAAAGCCGCCAATGAGGCTATCAGCCGGGCGGAAGAGGTCGCCAGGAGACCGAAAGAGACCGCCCAGTCCATGGCGAAAGCCTTTGAAGACGCTATCTCCCGGGCGGAAAAAATAAGCAGTGAAGCGATGCAGGCGGCGGAATCAGCCTTGATGTTATCCCAGGAGGGACTGAGCCGCATCGACGGACTAAGCCGGGAAGCCAAAAAGATTGCCGAGTCCGCCAGGGATACCGCCCAGGACGCGGTCACCATGGCCGAGGCGTCAGTGAAGGCAGCGAAGGAAGCGGCCGAAGAATCAATCAAAGTTGCCAAGGAAGCCGCCGGCCGGGCGGACAAGATGGCCAAAGAAGCCAGAGACGTTGCCGAGGCCACGAACAAAACGTCCCGCGAGACGGTGCTTCGAGCGGAAAAGACCGCCAAGTCCACCCGGGAAGCGGCCGATATAGCCTCCCGTGCTGCCGAGGAGATGGCTACCCGGGCGGAGACCATAAGCAAAGTAGCCCGGGAGGTGGCGGCAGCGGGGCAGAGGGCATCGCAGGAGACCCTGCACCGCATCGAGACGGTGGGCAGGGAGGCGAGGCTGGCCAATGACGCCTCGACCCTGGCCGCCCAGGATGCTGTACGCCGGGCCGAGGAAGTTACCAAAGAGACGCGCGCCAGCGCCGAGGCGGCTATCAGGCTCGCCAGAGAAGCCTCGGAGACATCCGTCAAGGTTTCTCAGGAAGCCATGCTGAAAATTGAATCGATTAACAAAGAGAACCAGGATAATCTGGGCAGGTCCACCAAGCAGTTCTGGGAGGCGGTGGCCAGGGCCGAACAGTCGAACCGGGAGACCCGGGAGACGGTAGACACATCCGTAAAAAAGATGCAGGAAGCGATCATCCTGGCTGAGGATGAAGCTGCTAAATCCAGAGAGACCATTGAAACCGCGACCGTGGCGGCACAGGAGACCGCCAGCGCCGCCGCTGAGACGACCCGGCAGCTTGTCGCCTCGTCGCTTCAGGCGATGGAGGAGAAGGCAGAGCTTTCGGCCAGGGAGTCGCGGGAGGCTGCTGAAGAGGCCATAAAGGCGACTCGTGAGATGGCCGAGGCCATCGCGAAACAGGCCCGGGAAACCGCCGAGGCTGTCGTTCTGGATGCGCGTGAGACCGTGGCGGGTTTTGCCGCCAGCTCGAGGGAAACATCGGAAACGGCAGCACGACTGGCTAAAGAGACCTCCGAAGCGGCGGTCCTAGCTGCCCAGACGGCCTCCGACCTGGCCGAAAAAACGGCCCGTGATGCTCAGAATGAGTCCTTAGAAAAATCGCGGGAAGCCATCGCGCGGATAGAGAGTATCACCAAACAGGTCACGGATACGGTCGGGGCGTCGATCGAAGAGTTCCACCAGGCGGTCACCAGGACGGAGGAAACGCGGGCGGCGATTCAGACCCGGAGTGAAGACTCCGCTGCGAAGCTAAAAGAGGCTATCGATGTCACCAGTCAGGAATCGGCCGCCGCGCTGGCCAGAATTGAAGAAATGAGCCTGTCAGCACGGGAGAACGCCGAAAAATCCATCAAATCTGTCCAGGACGCGGCCGGAGTGGCGATTGCCACGGCGCAGGAGATGGCCCGCACCACGGAAAAAGAGATACGTAGCGCCCTGGCGCGGTCCGAGCAAATAAGCCGGGAGACCAAGCTGGCGGCGGATGCCGCGGTAAAATCCGCCCGGCAGGTTACCGACGCCCTGATAAAAGAGGCCCGGGAGTCCGCCGAGCGGACCGTCAGGGCGATTAAAGAGGCTACGGAGGCGTCAGCCCGGGTGGCCAGGGAGGCAGCCGGGGTCTCCATATCCGCCTTCCAGCAGGCGATAAGCCAGGCCGAGGCCACCGGGCAGGTGGCCAGGGAGTCAGCCGAGGCGTCATTCCGGGCGTATGAGGCGACGCTGAAAAAAAGTGACGCGGCCGGCCTGGTTACGGATGGGGAAGCTACAGAGGTTGTGGATGGGAAGAGAGAGAGCGCGGCCGGCGAGACGACCGGGGTAGTGGAGAATGAGGATGAGGTGGTGAAAAAACCGGAAAAAGTCGGTAAAAAGCCAAAAGCACCCGAACCGGAAAGTAAGGGTAAAATGGAAGAGCGTCTGGAATCGCTGGCCAAGATGTACGAGGCCAAGAGGTCCCAGCACGGCAAGAAAAAGAACCCGCCGGCTGACGGAAATGCTAAAGAGGAGTAAGAAGGGGAAAAATCCTGCGAATTGTCCGGCCACAATGCATTTTTATAGACCAGAAATATTTTCATGGAGTGGAATATCTCCTAGCACTGAATACAAACCAGGTCGGAGAGGCTTGTTAAAGAAAATTATTGAGGAGGTGTCCGTTGCCAAGCCCGAAAGAAAAAGCGAAAAAACCCGCAGCATCGGTAGAGTTAAAACAAGAAACACCCTCTGAAGAAGTAATGGAAAAAGCCGAATTGGGAGAGCGGGCGGCCAGCCCTCTTGACGAGGTGATGAGCCAGGCGGAAAGGGCGTACGCCGCTTACATGGACGCCGAGCGCCAGGTGGCCAGGGCGTACCATGAAAATGAAATACAGGTGGCCAAGGCCTACCGCCGGGCTGAGCAGCAGGCCTACCGCAGCTATGAGGCCGTCATCGCCCAGGCACTTAAAGACCGCAATGAGGCCCTCGCCAAAGCCGCCGCGGATCGCGAAGAATCGATACGGCTCGCCGAGTCGTCTTATAAAAGGACTGAAGAAGAAGCCAGCAGCGCCTTTGAAGCAGCGGTAGCCGGGGCGGCCGGCGCTCGCGATGAGAATATCGATAAGGCCTGGAAAGTCCGCGACGAGACCATCGAGCAGGCCTGGCAGATATATTCAAAAATTGCCAGGTAAATATCTTAAGGATTGTCATTGCGAGGAGTCTTTCACGAAATGAAGGGCTCCGTGGTAACCTCAACTATTTGATTATATTTTCGAGGGGATTGCCACGCTTCGCTCGCAATGACAATTTATCTTTATGGGCTTCTAGATACCACTTAAAGCAGCGAGGGGATGTCTTTGATGGTAATGTCAATACCTCGCTGTGTACTGACCACGCCTTCCTGGCGTTTCTTCAGCTCGGCGATCAGGCTGATGGCCTTGGAAAAGTAGCTCCTGACTTTCTCCACATCGCTCATTTCGGAAAGCACCAGCGTGACGTCCAGGGAGCCTTTTTCCCGGGGATAGTCGCCGCTCCGGATGATGGCCTCGGGGGCCAGGCTTTTGATGTGCGTGCCCAGCTCTTTGATGAGGTCAACGTTGATTTCTTCAGCCGGGGCAGAGACGAGGTAGAGGGCCCTTTTCGCGTCGAGCGGGTTGCACTTAATCGAAAGACCGCTGATGGCCTGGTCCAGCGCCCGGATACCTTTTTGTGTCTCCCTGGCTTTGTCCCGGAAGTGCCGCGACGCAGGAAAGAACGATCTAAAGGCCGATGTCTGGGCCTGCCCGAAACCCAGGGTCGTCCAGCCTACCAGCGTCTGAATGATGTCACCGGCGTCGAGTATCTTGGCGCCGATATACTGCGACTTTTTTTCTTCGCCGGCGCAGAGCAGGTTGAAAAACGGCTGAACAATCGTGGTGTTTATCTTCTCTAGGTTTTGTTTCAGCGACTCGTTCTTCATGACATAGCGCTGGTTGTCCACCAGGAAGATGGCGTCGGCGACGAGGTAGCTGGACTTGAGGCAAGTGGCCACGTTATAGACGGTCCTGTCTTCCGTCTGCACCTCGTGGTCGAAGGGCAGGACAATCAGGTTGTAGACCGGCTTATCGACGTAACGCTCTTTTATCTGTTGCGTGATGACGCCCACGGAGCCGGAGCCCGTGCCGCCGGCGGCCCCGGCGCAGAGCAGGAAGGCGTCCGTTTCCTGGAACTCCTTGGTGTTGCGGATAGACTCGATGACCTTGTCGGCGTCTTCCCGGGCAATCTCGGCGCCGAGCTCGTTGATTTTGCCCACGCCGTGCCCGCCGGTTTTTTTATTGCCGATGATGATACGGTGGTCGAAGTCCGGCTTGATGGTGTGCAGGCCGCTCAGGTCAGCAAGGTCGGTGTTGACGGCGTAAGCGCCGGTGACGATATTGAGTCCGCGGAGGCCGCGTGCCCGCGAGTTGAGCCGGGCGAACTCATCGGCAATCCTGCCGCCGCATTGCCCGAAGCCGATAACAACTAGTTTCATATTTAATCCTGTGTTGAGAAGATAGACTTATTGTATGTTTTTCCTTGATTATGTGTCAACCGATATTCGTGAGATGTCCGAAAAACGAGAGTCATTGCGAGGACAAAGTCCGAAACAATCCGTTTCTCTCGGGGTTCCAGATTGCTTCGCTGCGCTCGCAATGACAAGCTCTTCGAGGCAGTTACAGACCTCTCTTGGCGATATACGCTGCCAGGTCGCCGAGGCGGCAGCTATAACCCCACTCGTTATCGTACCAGGCCAGTATCTTGACCATGTTCCCGCCGATGACCATCGTCCCGGGGGCGTCGATGATGGAGCTATGGGCATTGCCCTTGAAGTCCATGCTGACCAGCTCTTCCTCGCAATATTCCATGATGCCCTTGAGCGGCCCGGTGGCGGCTTTTTTCAGGGCGGCGTTGACCTGCTCCACGGTAACCTCTTTATCGAGGTCGCAGACGAAATCGATGACGGAA
>MGNQ01000035.1:37379-61874 GCA_001796865.1 Chloroflexi bacterium RBG_16_56_11 | reverse complement strand
GGTGGGGACGCGGAAGGCCGGGCCGTGAATCCTGCCCTTGAGCGCCGGGATGACCTGCGTGACCGCCTTGGCGGCTCCGGTGGTTGTGGGTATCATGTTCAGGGCGGCGGCACGGGCGCGGCGGATGTCCTTGTGGACGGTGTCCAGCACTACCTGGTCGTTGGTGTACGAGTGGATGGTGGTCATCAGCCCCTTGGCGATGCCGAAGGTATCATGTAGCACCTTGACGGGCGGGGCGATGCCGTTGGTGGTGCAGGATGCGTTGGAGATGACGTGGTGCTTTTTGGGGTCGTAGTCCTTTTCATTGACGCCGAGGACGATGGTGACGTCCTCGTTCTTAGCGGGTGCCGAGATAATAACCTTTTTAGCGCCGCCCGTGCGGTGGGCGACGGCCTTGGCGGCGTCCGTGAACAGGCCCGTGGACTCGATGACGATGTCCACGCCATGGTCCTTCCAGGGGATGGCGGCGGGGTCGCGCTGCTGGATTACCTTGATTTCCTGACCGTCCACGACGATGGCGTTGTCTTTGGCGGCAACCTCGCCCGGGTAACGGCCGAAGACGCTGTCCCACTTGAGGAGGTGGGCGTTGGTCTTCGTATCGGCGAGGTCGTTGACGGCCGCTACCTCAAGCTCGCCCTTGTGGCGCGCCAGGGCCGCCCGCAAAGTCAGCCGGCCGATACGCCCGAAACCGTTGATGCCGATTCTGGTTGTCATTTTACCCTCCTGAGTATTATTTAATGTTCCCCCTCACTCAATTCTCCCGCCAGGGAGAGAAGGTTAGCAGGATATTTTTTCGTTATTTTTTGCCGGCGCTGTATCATGTCCAGGAAGGCCTCTATCCGAGTCTTGACATGGGCGTTCAGGAAGAAATCGGCGTTGCCTTCCAGCGTCAGCAGGGGCAGGTCGATGGCGTCCCGGAAGACGATATCGCCGATGCCGCGGTGGCAGAAGGCCTGCACGTAATGGATGACCCCGTCGACATGCCTTCGTTGAATTTCAGCCTTGATATCTTTAAGCCGTTCCTGGAGCGAATACGGGTAGGTATAGCCCGTATACTGCTCGGCCAGGGAGTCACCCGGCTCCGGCATGGCAAACTGGCGCTGGACCTCGTTGAAGACGACGCGGGCGCCCAGCTTTTCCAGGAAGGGGTAAAGCTCCCGGGCATACACCGCCGGCACGCCGATATAGGCCAAACGCGTCTCACCGGTGGGGAAAGGCTGACGACGTGAGCAGGCTTCCAGCAGGCTTTTTAGCTCACGGCTGTACTTCTGAAAATCGCCGTTAAAATCGGAGGTGGAGACGAGCCAGAGGTGGTTTTCCCAGCCGCTGACCGTGTTCTGCCGCCAGGTAAGCTCATCCAGCTTCAGGGCGAGGTCGCGGCAAGGTTGAATCCGGTGGCGTACTTCCTCCGCTGCGGTTAGCGTGGTGCCGAGAGAGGCGACCAGTTCCTCCAGGGCGGTCTGCATTGCCCGCCGGTCGGGGCGGGTCGGATAGGTGAAGGGGAAGGCGTTCAACCCGTGCAGTTTCAGGACCTCCATGAGCATGATGGTATTGGAGCAGTCGCCGCCGGTGACACAGAGGATATCCTTGATGCCGCTATCCAGGCAGACTCCGTAAATGCCTTTTATCCAGCTGCAGCAGTTCAGGGGAAAACCGGCCCTTTCCGCGATATTAATCAGCCGCCCGGGCTCGGGGTCGCTGACGAGGATGTTATTGAGGTCGACCGGTTGGTGACCAGCCGCCAGGAGCGCCTCGATGGGGACGGTGGTGGTGATGCCTATTTTCTTCATTTGGAATAATTATATCAGGTTTTTCGGTAATACATAACGCCATTCCTGGGGAACCTGTCCACCTTACTGCTGGCGGACATCATCTCCAGGTGGGCCAGAGTTTCGAATATGGCCATCCTCTTATGGAAGTCGGGCAAATCATCCCACCGGGAGCGCACACCCCAGGTTATGGCGCGGGCGATTTCATAGGTATTCCGGGTGGAGCTGTCCAGCGCGGCGAGGATTTCACGGTTACGCAGGGCGTGGTGGCGTATAATTGTTTCGACGCGCGCCCTGAAACCGGTGAATGGGGCGTCGTGGCCCGGTAGGACAAGGTTGACTTCGAGCTTTATTAGCTCTTCCAGCGACTGCAAGTACCGGCCGAGGGGATTCTCGAGGGACTGCGGGTTGACGCTGATGTTGGGCGTGATTTCCGGCAGGACGTGGTCGCCGGAGATGAAGATTTTTTCTTTCGGCTCGTAGAGGCAGATGTGCCCCGAGGAATGCCCGGGCGTCCACAGGACAGAAAAGGTGAAAACGCCGGTGTCGATAGTGTCGCCGTGGTGGAGGGTGGCGTCGGGATAAGTGATGTCGATAAACTGTTGAAGCCCGATAGTGGCGTCCCGCAGCCTGACCATCACATCATGTGGCACCCCGCTGTCGCTCAGCAGGCGGCCGGTCTGGTGAAGCAGCTCCTCCATATCGATATACCGCGAGGAAATGAATCCCTTTTCGATGTCGTGCATGAGCAGGGAGGCGCCGGAGAGGCGTTTGATACGCCCGGCCATGCCGTAGTGATCGGGATGGACGTGAGTGACAAGGATGCGCCGGATATCCTTGAGGTCCGCCCCGATTTCCGCCAGGCCCCTTTCCAGAGCCGCCAGTGATTCGTCGGTATTCCAGCCAGTATCGACCAGAAGATAACCTTCGTTGCCGCGGATGAGATAGACGTTAATATGGTCAAGCGTGGAGTCAGCCATGGGCATCGGTATTTTAAGCCAGTGGATACCGGGTGTTATTTCAGACATTGTTTGCTTTTTCCCAGCCGTCATTCCCAACTTGATTGGGAATCCAGAATAATGTTAAAGATTCGTCTAAGTCTTTCCATTGTGGATTTCTTTTTCTATTAGTTCTAACTTCCACTTCCTGTTCCATTTCTTTAATAGATTCTCTCGAATGATAGCTGATGCAATATCACCGCACTTTTCAAATCAGAATAATGAGTGGACATTATATTGGTGAGTAAAGCCATTGACCAGATTATTTTTATGTGCAAAAACGCGTTTTAATAGGTCGTTTGTTACGCCGATATATGATGTACCGGTCCTTGCCAAGGATATATACATATTAGGATTTCATTAAGCTGTTTTTCTGGATTCCCGCCTGCGCGGGAATGACATATCATATCGAATTATCTTTTTATGTTATAGAACGCTTTCATGCCCGCGTAGCTGGCGCTCTCCTTAAGTTCCTCTTCAATGCGGAGGAGCCGGTTGTACTTGGCGGTGCGCTCGGAGCGGCAGGGCGCCCCGGTCTTGATTTGCCCCGTGCCCAACGCTACCGAGAGGTCGGCGATGGTGGTATCCTCAGTCTCGCCGGAGCGGTGGGAGACGACGGCGGTCCAGCCGGCCTGCTGGGCCATCCTGATAGCCTCGATGGTCTCCGTCAGCGTGCCTATCTGGTTCACCTTGATGAGGATGGCATTGGAGGCCTTGAGGTCGATGCCCCGGGAGAGCCGACTGACGTTGGTCACATAAAGGTCGTCGCCGACAAGCTGGACTTTTCCGCCCAGCTTTTGGGTGAGGAGCTGCCAGCCCTCCCAGTCATCTTCGGCCATGCCGTCCTCGATGCTCAGGATAGGATAGGCGGCTGTCCATTTGACATAATAATCGACCATCTCTGCCGCGGACAGGGTCTTGCCTTCGCGTTTGAGGACGTATTTGCCGTCCTCGAAGAACTCACTCGAAGCGGGGTCCAGGCCGATAAAACAGTCTTTGCCGGGCTTGTAGCCGGCGGTCTCGATGGCAGCCACGATGGCCTCGATGGCCTCTTTATTGGATATCAACGAAGGAGCGAAACCGCCCTCGTCACCGACGTTGGTATCCAGCCCTTTTTTACCGAGGACTTTTTTCAGGGCATGATAGACCTCGGTGCCCATTTGGAGGGCGCGGTGGAAACTATCCGCTCCCAACGGCATCACCATGAACTCCTGAAAATCGGTAGAGTTAGCGGCGTGCTTGCCCCCGTTAAGGATGTTCATGAGGGGTACCGGCAGGGTGTAGGTGCTGACGCCTCCCAGGTAGCGGAACAGCGGCACGCCAAGGAATCCGGCGGCGGCATGGGCCACTGCCAGCGACGTGCCGAGCATGGCGTTAGCGCCCAGTTTCGACTTGTCCGGTGTGCCGTCAAGTTTGATCAGCAGGCGGTCGATATCCGCCTGGTCGGTAGCGGACATGCCGGCAATAGCCGTCATGATTGGTCCGTTAACATTCTCCACTGCTTTAAGGACGCCTTTACCGTTATAGCGCGATTTATCGCCGTCGCGAAGCTCCACGGCCTCGTACTTGCCGGTGCTGGCCCCGGAGGGGACCGAAGCGCGGCCGATGGTGCCGTCATAAAGCTCCACCTCGACCTCGACGGTGGGGTTTCCCCGCGAATCGAGTATTTCCCTGGCCCTGACGTTCTCAATCGTTGACATCGTGCCCTCCGTTGCGATAAATTACAGGCATTTTATACTGGCCATCGCCTTTTCCACGGCATCTTCCGGAGATGATGCGGTGATGATATTATTATCTTTCCTGCCATTGATGGAAACCGACCATGTCCCCAGGCCGATGACCGGGATGCCGCTCTGCAAAGCATGGGCTATTTCCGACAGGGTGCCGTAGCTACCATCGACGGCGATGACCGCCTGCGATGATTTCACGACGATGACGTTCCGGGCGTAGCCGATGCCGGTGACGACGGGTATTTTCACATGAGGATTGGCGGTGCGGCGGTCGTCCCCGGGCAGTATTCCAACCGTCATGCCTCCTTCACCGGCGGCCCCGCGGCAGGCAGCCTCCATGACGCCCGTCAGCCCGCCGCAGACCAGGACGGCGCCCCGGCGGGCTATCTCTCGCCCCACCTCTTCGGCGGTCCGCTCGACTTCCGCGGAGGCCTCACCGCCGCCGATGACGCCGATAAAAACAGGTTTGCTATTCACCGGTCTTTCCTCGCAGATACAGGGATTATATCACCTACCGTTAAATCCGGGCAAAGGTGGAGACCCTGAAAATCAACGGGTAAAATAGCCCCAGGCCAGCAGGACAAGCTCGATGGACAGCACGACCGTGGATATTTTGAAGGTATGCCGCGCGGACCAGTCCGGAAGAAAGATATCGGTCACCGAGCCTTTGGCGTCGCCGAGCTTTTTTGCCAGCGTGCTGAACGGGCACTCCCAGTGATTGACAAGGAGGGCGAGACCCTCCAGGAAAATGGCGCCCAGGGCCGCCAGCAGGGTCCAGTCATACCTTCTCGCCACGGCGCAGTAAAAAATATAACTTAGGCAAAACACCATGAAGAAGAAGACAACGGAGTGGACCAGCTTGACGGCGAGGACTTTTTTATTGACCATAACGACTCAGTTGAACTTGTTCATGGCGGCCGCCAGTCCTTCAGCGAGCAGGCAGACGACTGCCTCGCTGACGTGGGGCAGCGCTGTTTCGATTAGACTTTTTTCATCCGGGGAAAAATCGCTGAGGACGTAGCCGATGACGGCGCTTTCCTTCTCCTCGGTTGAGCCGTCAATATTGTCCGGGCGGCCGATGCCGACCCTGACACGGTAAAAGTCGCGGCTGCCGAGGCGGGCGACGACGGAGTCGATTCCCTTGTGTCCGCCGGAGCCTCCGCCTAGCCTCAGTCGGACTTTGCCGACCGGCAGGTCGAGGTCGTCATGGATGACGATGATATCGGACGGCGCGGCGTTGAGTTTCCTGGCGAGGGCGCTGACGGACTCACCGGAGGCGTTCATGAATGTCTGCGGGCGGGCCAGGACCACTCTTTTCCCGGCGATGGTGCCGATGCCAGTGCGGGCCTGCCCCTGCTTCTTATCGAAATGGATACCCTGTGCTTTCGCCAGGTGGCCGACACACATGAAACCGACATTATGGCGGTTGCGCGCGTAGAGAAATCCCGGGTTGCCCAGGCCGACGATGAGCTTCATGTTTTTCCTTCCAGCAGTCTGACCAGCTCTTTTTCGTCGATGGTACTGATGCCCAGCTCGCGGGCACGGGCCAATTTCGAGCCGGGGTCCGCCCCCACGACGACATAGTCGGTCCGCCGGGTGACGTTGTCCCTGGCGGCGCCGCCGAGATTTTTTATCCTGTCTTCCGCTGCCTGGCGCGACATCGTTTCCAGCCGGCCGGTGATGACGAACTCCCGGCCGGACAGGGGCAGCTCCGCGCCTTTCTCCGCTTTTTCCTCCGGCCGAACGCCGGCTTCTTTCAGCCGGCGGATAATCTCCAAGTTTTCCTGGTGACGGAAAAAGTCTACGATACTTTCGGCTATCTTGGGGCCGATAGCGCCGATGGACATGAGCCTTTCCGGAGATGCCGCCGCCAGCTCCTCCAGGCTTGGGAACTCGCCCGCCAGGTTCTGCGCCATCTCCTCGCCAACGTGCCGAATGCCCAGGGCGTAGATAATCCTGGCCAGCGGGCGCACTTTACTGCCGCTAATAGCCTTGACAATATTGGCGGCGCTCTTTTCGCCCATCCTCTCCAGCCCAGCCAGTTTATCTTTATCGATGAAATAGATATCACTCACGTTCCTGACCGGCCGGTAGCCATCCCCATCTTTAACGACAATTACCCTGAGTAGCGTGGCAGCCATGGATTCGCCGATGCCGCGGATGTCCATAGCCCCCCTCGAGGCGAAGTGCTCGATAAGCCGCTGCACCTGGGCGGGACAGGCGGCATTGGCGCAGTAGTACATCACCTCACCCTCAGGGCGGAAGACCCGGCCGCCGCAGACCGGGCAGACCGGCTGCCTCTCATCGTCCCTGGGGAGCTTGTCCAGAAGCCGGAACTCCCGTTTTCTGTCCTTACGTTCCCGGCTGGCCGGGGTCGGGCCGATAACCTCCGGGATGACCTCTCCGGCCCTCTGGATGATGACGGTATCGCCCTCGCGTATATCCTTTCTCCGGATGTCGTCCTCATTGTGGAGGGCGGCCTGGCGGATAGTGACGCCGCCGACGGATACCGGCTCGAGGACAGCGTAGGGGTTCAGGGAGCCGGTCCGCCCGACGCTGATTTCGATGCTTTTGAGCACCGTGGTAGCCTGGTCCGCCGGGAACTTGTAGGCAATAGCCCAGCGCGGCTCGTGGCCGATGTCGCCGAGCTCTTCGTGGAGGTTGAGCTGGTTTATCTTGGCGACGATGCCGTCAGCCTCATAGGTAAGGCCTTTCCTCTTTTCTTCCCATTCCTGGTAGTATCTTTCAATATCGGCGATATCTTTCAGGCGGCGGTTATTGGGGTTTACTTTGAATCCCAGCGATTTCAGCCACTCCATGGTCTCCCAGTGGGTCGATGGGGTGGCCTTGCCGTCAGCCCAGCCGAGCATGTAGATGTAGATATCCAGGGGGCGCTGGGCGGTAATGCGGGGGTCAAGCTGGCGGACCGAGCCGGCGGCGGCGTTGCGTGGATTGGCGAAAAGGGGCAGGCCTTCCGCTGCCCGTTCCTGGTTCAACCTGTGGAAGCCTTTACGCGAGAGGTAGACTTCGCCCCTAACCTCGAAGCTGGGAGGGGCTCCCCCGGTAACGGTAAGGGGAATACTTCTTATCGTCCGGAGATTTTGGGTGATGTTCTCCCCGCGGTATCCGTCACCGCGGGTGGCCCCGGTGTTGAACCGGCCATCGACATAGGTGAGGGCGACGGCCAGACCGTCTATCTTGTGTTCTCCCACGAAGTCTAAAGGCGTATCTCCGATAAGCCTGGCTGTCCTGGTATACCAGGCCATCAGCTCGTCGTGGGAAAAGACATTGCCCAGCGAAAGCAGTGGCTGCCGGTGTGCCACCACCCCGAACGCCTCGACCGGGGCGGCGCCGACCCGCTGGGTGGGTGAGTCCGGCGTCAGGAACTGCGGGTATTGCTCTTCGAGGGACTTGAGCTCGCGCATCAGGCTATCGAAAGCGCCGTCGCTGATTTCCGGGCTGTCCAGGACATAATAGCGGTAGTTGTGCTGGTTAATTTCCGAGCGGAGCTTTTCTATACGGTTCTTTACTTCGTCGAGGCTGGGCAAGTGAGCACCTTCATCTGCGGATTTTTACTAAGTATAGCACAGGGGGCGCGACATCAAAAAGACGCGGCCCGGGTACGAATTTACGTTTTGTTGATATTCCGGCTGGCGGTTTTTATGGGATATTTCGCGTTCGCAGGCTATGTTAAAAAGTAGCAACGTTTTCCGGTCGAGGGATGATGAACCAGTTCAGAGTAGGCCGTTTTCGAGCACCGAATTTGCAGCCCGTAGCGTCACCGTGGAATTACTTATTATTTGAAAACGAACGGCGAGAACTGGTATTTAAGGCCGTATATCTTTCCATGCAGCTTCTGGACCTGGCTCTGACGCTGTTTGCTGCCTCTATGGGATATACCGAGCTGAATCCGTTCATGTTATCCGTGCTGTCTTCGCCCCTGCAACTGGTACTCGTCAAGCTGGTTATCCCGGCTGTCATCATCTGGCTCTTACCGGGAAAACTGATTTTACCCGGAATGGCGCTGCTGGCGGCCGTCATCGGGTGGAACATCAAAGAGTTGCTGTCGCTGGCCCTGGCTTTGTAGCTATTCCACGCGTCTCAGCTCGAATATCACCGGATTATCCGGGTCGGGGCAGGCCACCCTCGCTTTGTCCGGTCCGCTTTCCCAGGGGAACGACGCTCCGAACTGCAGTGGCTCGGCGAAGGGAAATAAAGTATAGAAAGCCCAGGAGCACATTCCCTCGGTGGTAGTCTGGCCGATAACAAACTCGTCACCGACTTTATGCCCGGCCTGGCAGGTCCCTTTTTGCGATATTACCCTGGCGACTATTTTCGTCATGCTATATCCTCTCCGCCGCGACCGCTCGTGGTGAGACCTCGGCGTGAGCTCGGTCGAACGCTTGTCGAACCATGAGCGGTAAACGTAATTCACCCCTCGACAGGCTCGGGGTGAGCGGGATAATCAAATTTAGTCTTTAGTTCCACACCTGTAATTTCCAGGAAATGGTGGTCTCCCCGGGTGACTTTTTCGCTTCCCGAGATCTCGAGCCGTTTCTCAAACAGAGGTCCATCGATCACCAGGGTGTGGTACTCTCCGGCCTCGCCGCAGGGCGTTATTCCTTTGTCGAGGCCGGCCAGGTAGGCCAGGAACGGTCTATCGACCCTTCTGCCGAGCACGGACGGCCCGAACAGGTCTTTTTTTACGGCGACGACCACCGCTTCGAACCCGGCATCGATAAACTCTTCCACCAGCTTTGTCTGGTCTTCCAGCCATAGCGGCAGGTGAGGGGCGATTCCGGCCCGGCCACAGACCCTTTCAATCCACTCGCGGTGCGGATTGAAGTCGATATCGCCGAAGACACCGCCCTCTATCCCTTCCTCGCGGAATGCCTGGAGCATTTTAACGAACTCCGCCTCGTAGGCATCACCGGTGGTAGGCTGCTGTACGATAGAAATCCCCAGGGCTTCAGCCTGCTTTTCAATGACGTCGGCGGCGATGCCGTGACTGCAGGAGCGCTGGCCGTCCGCGGTGACGGTGTTGGCCAGATAGACTACGTCCATTCCTTGGCGGCGTGCCCGGTATAAAGCCAGGCAGCAGTCCTTACCGCCGCTCCATGACGCGAATACCCGGTACATCGTCCTCCTCACATCCGGAGATGGGAGACATCGTTAAGCAGGTTGAGTATTGCTCCCCGGGGGTATGTCTCGACGATACTTAACGAAGCCATATCAAGTCGCCACTGCCGCCAGTGCCGGACGTCAATCCCCAGCAGGTGGCAGATTAATAATTGCAGGGGGCCGCCGTGGGCGACGACCAGTACCGTGTCTTTAGGTTTGTGACGGCCGAGCTTGTCCGTGAAAATTTTCACCCGGGTGTTAAGCTCGTCGAAGCTTTCACCACCGGGAAAGCAGGCGACAGTATCAAGGCTGCTCAGCTCCCGTGCCAGCTGCGGGTATTGCGTGCTTATCTCGCTGAAGGTGAGCCCTTCCGCATAGCCGAAGTTGCACTCGCTAAGCTCTTCCCGGATGGCAATATCCACGCTGCGGCCGGCAACAATAATTTCGGCTGTGACGCGGGCGCGACCCAACTTGCTGGCATAGACCGCTTTTATTTTCTCTTTGGACAGACGGTCGCGCAGACGCTCGGCCTGCCGTATACCGGCATCACTCAGGGGAACGTCGGTCGAGCCCCAGAAGCGGTCATGCTCATGCAACTTCGTCCGGCCATGCCTTACCAGAAGCAGTCTTGACATATTTTCTCTAGTTTTTACCGATTATTGCTGGCGGAACCGAGCATTGAGATTGCTTCCTCGCTGCGCTTCTCGCAGTGACATGCGATACGGATTCCCGCTTTCGCGGGAATGACGGGGAGACGGATTGCTTCGTCACCGATTCCTCGCAATGACACCTAATCTTCATCCCCGCCAAGCCGGCGGACCCACAGCTGAGGATAGGTCGACATTAAACGCCGCAGCGATTCCAGCTTGTTCCTCAAGGTGATGTCTATCGATTCGTCGGCCAGCAGCTGTTTAATTCGCGCCGGGTCCAGGCTGAGCACCTTTTCCCACAGTCCCTCCGGCTCCAGCAGCGCCCGGACTTCCTCCTCGCCGAAGCCGGTCCGCTCAACGAGTTTGTAGGTGATATCGCAGGTATTGGCGAAGACCCGGTTCAACGACTCATCCTGGCAGTACTGGACCAGGGCCTGGCGCGCCTCTTCCAGCTGCGCCTGGAGCTCTTTAATCCGTGTCTGCAGGTCGGCGTAACGCTCGGCAGCATCGATGGCGGCGATACCGGGCAGGAGCTCCTGTCGGACAGTGGGCGGCGCGGCCGTGAGATACCGGTGGCGGTAGTACGGGCAATGTTCGGGGAAATCACAGGGGCAGAAATTATTTTCGATGGCCGGGAACTCCCCGCGGGTGATTTTCTCGGCAACATCGACGACTATCCGCCGCGCCTGGTCGACTATCTCCGGGGAACGAGGCGGGCAACTGCAGGCAGTGTTCGACCTCAAATGATAGAGTGTCAGTTGCTCCACGGGGAGCCGCCAGATACTTTCGGCGGCCATCTGGTATATTGTCAACTGGAGGTCATCGGCCAGGTAACCGGCGGTAAAAAGCTCCCGGTTGGTCTTGTAATCCACGACAGACAGCCCGCCGCTCTCCAGTTTGTCTACCCGGTCAATGATACCGCGCAGCTTGATGCCTTCAACGTCGATGGTGAAGTTCCTCTCCAGGGCCACGGGCAGGCGGAAATTCTCGCGGTGCATTTCGTAAAACTGTGTCAGGATGTCCCGGCCGAAATCCCGGTACCTGGACTCCTCCTCGGGTGAGGCGTAGCCCTGCGGAAGCCAGTTCTGTTCATAATAACCTAGTAAATCTTCCAGTGAAGGCGGCGGGGGTGTATCCACGCGGAAAAAATGCTCGACACACGAGTGCATCGTCGTGCCGAAGCTGAAATACCACCGGTCTTTAGGTTTCAGGCCTTCCAGGTACTGCAATTTATAGGACAGCGGGCACGACCGGTAAGTGGAAATCTGGGAAAAACTGAGGGGTCTAATGTCCGGCCTCCTGATGTGCCGGCCGGGGGGCGAAACGGCCGGGAGAAGGGCACCAGGTCAGGCAAGTTTTCTTGTTCACCTTTTCATGGTATTGATAAAATCATCCAGTGTCAAGGCAGCCATGGTATTGGTCTGCAAGGTCCCGCGGGCGCCGAGTTCCGTGGCGACCTTGGCAATGGTCTCATTGTTCGGGGCTTCAAGGATATTGATGAAATCGTACTGGCCGAGGGTGACATACTGGCCCAGTATCTTGACTCCCATCGCCTCGACTTCTTTGTTGACCTCTTTTATCCGGTATGGGTTTGATTTTACCGTTTTTCTGCCTTCGTCGGTAAGGTTCGTCATCATGATGTAAATCGCCATAAATCCCTCCTGCCTTTTAGTTTAGCCGTGGCCTCTGGTGCCCCCTCCGGACTGGTGACAGCCGTCCCGGTCGTACTTACGATATATATCAGGATTATTTAGTGTACTATACGTCTTGCGCTTAGTCAATGCTACTACCCCGGCCCTTTAAAACGGGTCGGGTGGCGGGCACGGTAACATACATTATAAAATATAGGCGATGGATGAAAATGTCACGCTCCTGGTAGCCTTTGGCGGAGGTCTGCTTTCTTTTCTCTCGCCGTGCGTCCTGCCAATGGTGCCGGTATACCTGGCCAGCCTGAATGGACCGGAGGTATCCGGCGGCCGGAACGGCCGCATGCCGGTGTTCCTGCATTCCCTGGGTTTTGTCTTCGGGTTTTCCGTCGTTTTTATTTTACTGGGGGCGATTGCCGGACTGACGGGCTTCGCCATTATCCCGAACCATACCGTGCTGACCCGCGTAGCCGGCAGTCTCCTGATAGCCTTCGGGGTTTTCATACTGGCTGCCCTTAAAGTTCCCTGGTTGAACTACGAAAAACGACTGACGGCCGGACTGGGCACAACCACCGGTTACTTCCGCTCCTTTCTTATCGGGGGGCTGTTTTCGGTGAGCTGGACGGCATGCGTCGGCCCCGTTCTCGGCAGTATCCTGACGCTGGCCTCGGTACAAGCGACAGCCGGGCGCGGGGCCGTTTTACTTTCGGTTTATGCCCTGGGACTGGGTCTGCCTTTCCTGGCGGCCGGTATAGGTTTCGATTCTCTACGGCCGGTATTAAAGGGCCTGTATCGCTATACGGTCGTCATACGGATTATCAGCGGGCTGCTGCTTATCGTTGTCGGCATTCTGATTGTTACCGGTAATCTTGCCTGGATTGCTTCTTTAGCGGCTTAACGATACAATACAGGATATCATGAAAAATCAGATAAAAACGATGGTGTCGGTCATCTTCCTGGCGGTTATTCTGACTACCGCGGCCTGCGCAGGCAATACCGACTCGCGGTCACCCGCGGACGGGAGACTGGCGCCGGAATTCCAGCTCCGGGACCTGGAGGGTGAGCTCGTCTCGCTCGGCTCTTTCGAAGGCAGGCCGGTAATGCTCAACTTCTGGGCCTCGTGGTGCGGGCCGTGCCGCGACGAAATGCCCTATCTCCAGGACGTCTCCAAGGACCCGCGCTGGGTGGAGAAGGGGCTGGTCCTTCTGGCTATCAATATCCAGGAGTCTACGTCAGTAGTACAGAAATTCGTGGATGACTTCGGTCTCACTTTTACGGTGCTGCTGGATACCAACGGAGCCGTGACAGAGCGATACAACATCGGCTCCATACCCACGACGTATTTCATCGACGGAGATGGTATAATAAGAGATGTGAGGATAGGGGCCTTCGCCCGGAAGGCGGATATCGACCGGGCGCTGCTTAATTCCATAATGAAAGATAACCCCTGAGGAAATTGTGATGGACGATATACTTAATGAAGCTTACGGCATCGTCCAGTGCAAGGAATGCCCCTGGTATAAAAGCTGCGTTGTGCCCATGAAGTTCACGGTCGAGGACATACGCCGCCAGCTCGAGCAAACGGCGCCCGGGATGAACATCCCGCAGCAGATAGATACCAGCATGCAGAACCTGCTTTCAAGCATGGCAACCGCCGCGCAGAACTCGCTGCTGGAGGGGTGCCCTGTGTTTATCCAGCGCCTGCGGTCCAGTCCACGTCTCGCCCAACGCCTCAAAGAAATAATGCAGAACTGGGGCGGCGAGGAAAACGCCTAGAAGAGGTCCTCCGCCGGACAGCTTATATTTTCAGCGCCTTCTTTTCTTCCGTGGTCAGGCTGGCTTTAAAGCTTTTTAGTTTCTTCCTGCCTTTTTCGGTAATGGTCACCGCGCCGTCTTTAACATCGACGTAGTCCATGACCTCGAGCTCGCCGACGAGTATCGCGACGATTCTCTGTCCCAGAGACGGGTAAATATTGTCAATCTCGTCGCGGGTGAACTCACTCAGTATTTTATTTACGGCGATGCCCGGTTTCTGTGCTGCCCTGTTTAATATCGACATCGCCCGCCGATAGTAGGGGAGCGCATCGCCCCGGTCGGCCAGGTCGAAGGCCTCAACTTTAAACTGGACCCGGGTGTGATTATCCCCGCAGACCAGCGATAATTCCCGCTTTTCCTTGCCCTTGCCGATGATGAACTTGCCGCCCGGCGGGTTATCGAACAAGGTCTCGTCGGCGATAAACTTGTAGCCTTCTTCCGGCCTTTCGAGGGTTGGTCTGAAGCCGACGCCGTCATACTTGGTGTAGGCCGGGTCGAAGACGCTCTGCGGCGAATGCCAGAAAGGATAGTAGCTGCCGGCGACCTCGCCTTCTTTGTGTCTCCCCCCGGAGGCGAACAGGGCCTGAAACGCCTGGCTGAACGCCGACATCATGTTGGGACAGATACGGCCGGTCATCGACTCCCCATCGTAAATGACTTCGTCGCCCACCTTGTAGCGGAAATGACAGGGGCCCTTCGTTTCATCTTTGCCGAAACCGGTTACCGTGGCCTTCACTTTGAACATCTTAACTCCCTTCAAAGAACTCTTTAAATTTGACTTGATTCACTCCTGAATCCGGTAGCGTCGGCGGCCAGGCGGACAAGCCGGCGGTAGGCCGCCGCGGGGTCCGGTTGCAGAAACACAGCGCTCCCCACGTAGATGACATTAACACCTGTCCGCGCAATGGCGGCAACGTTATCCAGTTTAATACCGCCATCAATGCCTATTTCCACATCCGGGTTGTCCCTGCGGAAACTGGCTATCTTATCGAGGACTCCGGGAATAAACTTGCTTCCGTAATAGCCCGGGTTGACGGACAAGAACAGCACGCTTTCCAGCTCCTGTAAAAAGCGGTTAGCGGCCGCGCCGGGGGTCTCCGGATTGATGGCCAGGCCCGCTTTCATCCCCAGGTCCTTTATCCGGCGGATGGTGTCTTCGGGGGAAGGACACGCCTCGTAGTGGAACACTATTTTAGCAGCGCCGGCGTCGTGGAAGGCATCCAGGCAGTCTTCGGGTTTCCGCACCATCAGGTGCGCTTCCCAGGTCAGTCCTGTTTTTAATGCGGCTATCTGCCGGCAGGTGACGCTGCGGGAGGGGACGAACTCGCCATCCATGACGTCAAACTGAACGCGCCGGGAGAAGGTCTCAACCTGGCGGGCCATTTTCTCCAGCGCCGCCGGGTCGTCGGTAAGAATAGCCGGCACGATGCTGACGCCTTTTTTCACGCTGCCTCCATGAGATTAAACAGGAGCCAATGCGCTCTTCCGGATTGCCCGCCGACATTTTAAGTGGCGGGCAAACACCGTGTCAAGCCGAATACCCACTTACTCTTTGTTAACTATTGCCCCCGGCTTTTCAGGCCTTTATGAAATATTTACCGTACTTTTATGCAATATTTACGGTTTTTATATGAGAGTTTATGTCCCTGTGTCACAATCAAACTATTCTCAGGAATTATCTCTAACGGATAGAAAAAATGGTAAAAATGATTATCGGGTTCTTCGCAGGGATGGCAGTCTGCGGACTGGTGTTTTTCGGGGCGGGGACGATTTTATCAGCGTACGCGGGGACTGACGATTCCGGGGAGTTGAGCGATAACGCGACGGGAGGTCTGACCGGGCTGCTCCCTGATATCGAACAGATATACAATCAGGCGCTGACATTACCTTTCAAGAAAGCCGAAAGCAAGATTTACGATGAGGATATCAGGGAATTCTACCACGAGCTGATAAACAGTACCGGACTCGGTGGAACAGGGGCGGGGACGGACTAGGGGCAGGGCTGGTTCCACACAAACGAAGAGGAGGCACATCAAGTGCCTCCTCTTTTATGTACCGTTCGGTACCGGACTCAACTCACTTGCGGTGATTACCACCTCATCCCGGGCGTCTGCGTAGCAGAACAATCTCCGGCTTTAATCACAGGAGGAGAGTCCGCTGTCTGTTGTGCCCCACTCTCGGCAGGGCGTCAACAGTCCACCTGCCAAACTCCGAATAACCCATGAAGCTTCACTGTGCACCTCCCGAAGCAAACTCAGGTTGTGTCTATGAGCTTCTTATTAATTTAAGCATAAAACCTGGCGCCTGTCAATAGATTCCGTATAAAAGAACGGGCATGCGTAATAAAACTGTCATGCGTTTTACGTGCTTTTTGCATGGTAGAACCGCTTTCGGCGCAGAGGACTTAACGGGCGGTATAAGCAGGCTGTACCCGGTACCGAACGAAGCATATTCCATTATACGCCCCGGGGACGCCGCCGGAATTACAGCACTGAGCCGCCGGAAATATGGAGCACCTGCCCGGTGATGTCGCCGGAAATGTCGGAAGCAAAAAAGGCCACGGCGTTGGCGATGTCTGCCGGCGTGGTGGCTTTACCCAGCGGTATTTGCTTGACGAGCATGTCGACCACCGCCTGTTTGTCCGGGGCCTTGATGAAGTTGGTGGGAGAAGGGCCGGGGGCCACGCAGTTGACCCGAATACCGGTTTTAGCCTCGACGGTGGCGAGCTGCTTGGTAAAGGTATCGATGGCCGCCTTGGCCATGGCGTAGGTCCCGACGCCGTGGCTGTACATGTGGGAACTGCCCGAGCCGATATTGACGATAGCGCCGTATTTCCGGCTTTTCATGTGGGGGAGGACCGCTTGTGTGACGAACATCGTCCCGTAGAGATTCAGTCCGATTTCTTTGTCCCAGGTTTCCTTCTTCTGCTGCTCCAGGGGGCCGCCCCCCATGATGCCGCCGGCCACATTGGCGAGGATGTCGATTTTGCCGTATTCATCGATGACCTTTTTGACCATCGCCTGGACCTCGACCTGGTTCGTCACATCAGCCTTGACAGCGATAGATTTGTGGCCGAGCTTTTTAACGGCGTCCGCTGTTTTTTGGGCATCATCCAGGTTGATGTCCGTAATGGCCACGGCGTCGCATCCTTCTTTCGCCAGGAGAAGGGCTATCTCTTTACCGAATCCTATCTGGCTGCCGGCCCCGGTCACCAGAGCTACTTTACCTTTAAAACCCAGGTCCATGTTACCTCCTATCGATTAACTAAAAACTCAAAGCTTAAAAGTCAAAACCACGATTAAAAAGTAAAAAACTGAAGAGCTTTAAATATCGGGCCGTAGTTTTGAGCTTTAACCCTGGTATTTTGAGTTAAAGTCCCAGGTATGCCTTACGGACATGGTCGCTTTTGAGCAGGTCTTCACAGCAGCCTTCCAGGGCCATCCGGCCATTTTCCAGCACGCAGGCGCGGTCAGCCACTTCCAGGGTCTGGCGGACATTCTGCTCGATGAGCAGGATGGTGATGCCCTGCTCGCGGAGCGATTTTATGATCTGGAACACCTCCTGGACCAGTTTCGGGGCCAGGCCGTTCGACGGCTCATCGATGATGCACAATTTTGGCCTTGACATCAGGCCTCTTCCCATGGCCAGCATCTGCTGTTCACCGCCGCTCAAGGTGCGGGCGAGCTGGCCGGCCCGCTCTTTCAGCCTGGGGAAGAATTCGAAGACCTTTTCCAGGGTCTCTCTCCGGTGTTTCCAGGCGCGGTCGATATAAGCGCCCATCTCAAGATTTTCCTGTACGGACATATCGGAGAATAGCTTTCTGCCCTCCGGGATATGCGAAATGCCGAGCTCGACAATAGCATGGGGCGCCAGTCCATCGATACGTTGTCCAAGGAAGGTGATGGTCCCGGAGTTGGGACGCAGCACACCGGAGATAGTGTTGAGCAGCGTGGTTTTGCCGGCACCGTTGGCGCCGATCAGTGCCAGTATTTCTCCATCGGAAATCTTGAAACAGATATCCCAGAGTACCTGAATCTGGCCGTAGAAGGTGCTGATATTGCTAACTTCCAGCATGGGCCTACTCCCCCAGATAGACTTCGATTACCGTTTTGCTGTTGGCGATTTCCTGCGGGGTGCCTTCGGCGATTTTTTGACCGTGGTGCAACACGATAATACGACCGCAGACGCTCATAATAGCTTTCATTACGTGCTCAATCATGATAATCGTAATGCCTTTGTCCCGTATTTGTCTGACCAGGTCCATCGCCTGGGCGACCTCGGTCGGGTTCAGCCCCGCCATCAACTCGTCCAGCATCAGGAGTTCGGGTTTGGTAGCCAGCGCCCGGGCAACTTCTAGCCTTTTTTGATTGGCCAGCGTCAGGTCCCGCGCGGGTGTGTTCATGACCCGGGAAAGCCCCACGAATTCCAGCAGTTCGATAGACTGCTGGTTGGCTTCCGCGGAGGCAGGGCTTCTGGTGTTCCCAAAGAGCGAGCCGATGCGTACATTATCGATTACAGGCATGTTGGCGAAAATTTTAACCGTCTGGAAAGTGCGGGCAATGCCCAGGCGGCAGATTTTATAAGGCGACATGCCGGTAATGTTTTTGCCTTTGAATTTCAGGATACCCGGCCTGGGCACGTAACACGACGATATCAGGTTGAAAAGCGTCGTTTTGCCGGCCCCGTTAGGACCGATCAGCCCTAATACTTCTCCCTGGTCGATATAGAAGCTGACGTCAGATACAGCGGCCAGCCCTCCGAAGTGGATGCTAACCCCTTCGCCTTCAAGTAAGTGCAATTTTACCCCTCGAAAACCAGGCGCGTACTTTTTGCCCCAGGCCCACTAACCCATCAGGCAGATAGATGATGACCAATATCAGCACAATACCGAAACTAAGCTTATAATAATAAGGGAACTCCGTCAACAGCTTCTCTTCTAGGAAGGCTAAAATAACGGCGCCAAGAACCGGGCCGTAGAATTGCTTCATACCGCCGAAAATGGCCATCAAAACGGGAAGGAAAGAGCGGAACGGATCAAAAGCGCTGTAAGGGTCCAGGTATATCCATTTCATCGCCATGATAGCACCGGCCATACCCATGAAAATAGCACTGATAGAAAAAACCGCTATTTTTACCGCCGTTACATTTATGCCCATATGGGCAGCGGCTTCTTCGTTTTGCCCGATGCTCTGTAATGCCAGCCCGTATTTGGAGCGTTTTAGAAAATAAGAAGTAATGAACATCAAAACCGTGATACCAAGCATGACGTAATATATCAGGTCATTATTGGCGGTGGTGATGAATCTGCCACGTGTGCCGGTGAATCTTATTTCATACCATAAGAGAACACTGCTGATCAACAGGACAAGCCCGAAGGTGAAGACGATGAAGTAAATACCCTTTAGCCGCAGGGTTAAGGCGCCGACAATCGCTGCCAGCACAACACTGAGGAGACCTCCGAAGATGACGACGACCAGAACAGGAAAATCTTTACCCAGGATGGCTGAAGTATATATTCCCACCCCGAAGAACGCTGCCGGCGCCAGAGATATATATCCGGTCGGGCCGGAGAAGAGGGTCCAGCTTACCGTGAGGATAAGATACATCAAAATGCCGCTCATCATTATATACGAATACGTCGGCCCGTAATTCGGCAGCGTGGATAAAATAGCCAGCATTATTAAGGCTAATCCCGAAAAGAGCCATATTTTACTTTTATTTTGCTTCAATGTCCAATCAACAAACCAGCCCAGATAAACCAGCGCCAGCAGGTTGATAATGACCATTAAATCTTCCATAGTTAAAACCTTTGGTGCATAATCGTTACAGTCGCCTATCTGCCCATAATACCCCTGGGTCTCACCAGTAATAAAATAACAAAAATGGCGTAATAAGCTGCCATATTCAGGCCCGGCTCGTAGAACGAGACAATGCTGCCGATAATGCCGAGCAAAAACCCACCGATAAAGCTGCCGGGGATACTGCCCAGGCCTCCCAGGACGACCACGATAATGGCGACGGTGAGGTATTCCTGGCCCATATTGGCACTATCGGGATAGCTCATGCTGATAAGAACACCAGCAATACCGGCCATGGCCGCGCCCAGACCGAAACATAAAGCGAGCACCCAGTTGATGTTCACGCCCATAAGTCCGGCGGTAGAAGGGTCTTGTCCGGCGGCCCTGATGGCTTTGCCTATTCTGGTGCGGGCCAGGAAGATATAAAATATCACCCCAATGGCAATGGCAAAACCCAGCGTAACCAGGCGCCTGGCGCCGAAGAGCGCCCCACCGATACTGACCGTTTCCATCAAATAGTTATACGTTCTTATCTCCGGTCCCCAGGCCAAAAAGGCGATGTTCTGAATGACGAACATCAACCCGAAGGACGCCAGCATCGAGTTGCTTTCAAAAACACCCTGATTGGCCGATAAACTTTGGAGCTTTCTGAACATCGTCCGGTGGATAATAAAACCAAGGACGAAGGCCAGCGGGCCGCAAATGACTACCGCCACCAGTGGGCTGATATTAAAGACCGTATACAGTGTCCAGGTAGTCATCGCACCGAGCATGATAAACTCGCCGTGGGCGATATTGAACACCCGGGCGACACCATACTGTAAACTCATACCCATGGCAATCAAGGCATAGAGTCCACCCAACAATAATCCGGCGATGGCTACATCAAGGAATCTTTCCATATCTGTGTTCTTTTTTAGAACCGGTTTGCTTATACGGGCAGGCTGTCTAAAGGTACATGAGCTCTTCCTAAGGGAATACTATTTTAAGTAAAGTTCCCTTTAGACAGCCTGCTTTCCGTTACTATGTTTGTTTATACCTTATTATTATTTTGGCCAGGCAGGTTTAGGATAAACCCACTCTGCCGTAGCTTTATCAAAGGGTCCTACGACTTCATAGACACCGTTTATCCACTGACCGACTTCGCCCGCATGGGTCTCTTTGTTCAGCAGTCCTTTATCAAACCAGGTTTCTCCAAGGACTGTCTGGAAGCGCTCGGTAGCCAGAATATCCCTGACCTTTTTGTTGTCCAGAGTTCCGGCTTTCTCAATAGCGGCTTTCCACATATCCAGGCCGGCCCAGTAGTAAGCCTGGCCCCACCAGTCCTGGGCGTCTTCAGGTTTATCTTTGTAGAGCTTATCCGCCAGCGTATTGAGGGCGGCAGAGGATTTCCGGTTCCAGCCAGCCCAGCCCATGACGCCCTCAACCATTGGTCCGAACCCGGTGTGGAAGAAGCCGAAGTTGATGCCCGGGCCACCCAGCCAGACCTTGGGATTATAGTCAAGCTCGATTGACATACCGACGGCCGGGAAGACCTGGTCGGGATAGGCAAAGGCGCAGAAAGCATCCGCGCCGGAAGCCTTGGCTTCCTTGATGACCGGCGAAAGGTCTTTGATATCCGGCGGGACGGCTTTTGAGCCGAGGATCTGGATTCCTTTCTTACCAAATTCGATACCGGCGGCGCCGTTGTACTCGACGCCATGAAGGTCGGAAATATATATGATATAAGCCGACTTAACGCCTTTTGAAGCCAGCATGTCGGCAAGCACCGGCATCTCATACCAGGTAGAGAAGGGTAAGGTTACGAAGACATAGGGCAGGCTGGGAAGCATCTCTTGAAGCGTCGTGGCGCCGCCTTCCATCGTTATCAGGATATAGTTATATTTATTGGCGATAGGCGCCTGGGCGTAAATAAAGGAAGTGCCGCCGCCACCCCAGAGGAAATCGACTTTATCTTGTAGAATCAATTTCTCGGTAAGCTGCGCCATCGTGGCCGGGTCGCTCTTATCATCGTAGGTTTTGAGCTCGATGGGCAATTTCTTGCCGTATTCAGCCACAAAGATGCCGCCCGCGGCGTTGACTTCCTTGACCCACGTCTCATAGACCGGCCGGAAGGCCGAGTCATCAATGATGGCGATGGGGCCGGAGAAAGAGCGGGACATGCCCACGACGATTTTGTCTTTGGGTGCCGGTTTGGCGGTGGTTGTGGCAGGTGGGGCGACCGTCTGGGTCACTGTCGCGGTTACCGGCGGCGCTGTTGTTGTCACCTCTTCTTTACAACCAATAAAAGTGGCCAGGATAGTGATGACAATTAACAGGCAGAAGCATAGTGGTAAAACATTTTTTCTAATCCTACTCCACATAAGTGGTCCTCCTGTATTTCTTCATTATGCCGGGGAGATGCCTTTTCATGTGTCTTCCATACCTTACCTCCTGGGATCATGCTGTATATCTTATCTATAAGTTAATAGAGAAATTTAATATAAATAACCGAATCAACAAGCGATATGAGTCCTTGAAACTTTCGTATTAATTACGCGCAGATAAGTCATCAGAGTCGGGCGCCGGTTCTAATTATCGGAATTTTTAACACCAGTTTCGCAAAACTTTATAATAACGCCACTACGGTTGTCAAGTGCTGAGGGAACGCCATCAGATAATATCGGGAGAGCGCCGGGGGGGAATAATTTACCGGGGAGAGAAACCGCGCAATACTGCGGAAGCTAATTGACCTTTCTGTAGGGAGTACGGGAAGCCGGATTATGTCCGGTTAAACGGCGATGGGTTTTTTAACCCGTCCTGGACGCCGTTTCCAGCCGAGGGTTTCTAGAAGGTCGCCGATGGCTTTATTCTGCTGTGTCTCGCTACGCAGCGGCAGGTCGGGGTCGATGCTATATTTTATCCGACGGCCTTCTTTCTTCTTGGTGACATAGCCATCATCTTCCAGGTCTTTGATAATATTACGTGTCGCCTTTTCGGTAATTCCTATCGTCAGAGAAATTTCGCGGGCGGTGATGCGGGGTTGCTGGGCGATAAGGCACAGTACCAGGGCATGATTGGTTAAGAATTTCCACCCTGGCATATCCCTACCTCCTTATTTTTTTATCCGTGATTTTGGGGTTTTGTTTTCTGAAAATATACAAAAAATACTATTGACAATTTTTACCAACAATGTATAATTATATTAAATGCATTATTGAGGAAGTTTAATTCCGGTATATTATAACAGGAATGTCAAGTTATTACAAATACATGGTGGATTAAGCTGCCGGACTTAAGTCCGGTTTAATAATAAGAAAAAAGGAGTGCAACAAACAGAAAAAGTGAAGACGACATCGGTGGCCACCGCATATCAGATTGCCCCCAGAACCGAGAAAGTCACCATCGAAAGTCACGTCAACAGCGAAGTTGACGAAGAGCCCCCTGGTAAACGTGTAGTTATCCATAAGGTGGAGGAAGAAGAGCCTCCCAGTAGTAATGCCACCGGTAGGAACAGACTATTCAGGCACGTACCCGATACTGCCTGGAGCGATTGGAAGTGGCACTTCCGTAACCGCATCACCACCGTTGACCAGCTTAGCCGGCTGGTTCCTCTGTCAACAGAAGAGCAAGCGCAAATTCAACTTGTCACCAGACGCTATCCCCTGTCCATCACGCCTTACTATCTCTCTTTGATCGACCCCGGAGACCCTGACGACCCGATCAGTAAGCAGGCGATTCCTTCTATTATGGAATTGACCATGGGCTCACTGGGGCTGGAAGACCCGCTCGGGGAGAAAGAAGACTCGGTGGTGCCCGGCCTGGTGCACCGCTATCCCGACAGGGCGCTCATGGTCCTGACCGATATCTGCCCCATGCTCTGCCGGCACTGCACGCGTAAAAGGGAGTGGCGGCACGGTGGATGGGTGCGTCCCGATGACGAAATCGAAGCGATTCTGGGCTATTTACGCTGCAATCGGCAGATACGTGACGTCATCCTGTCCGGCGGCGACCCGCTGACGCTATCGACACAGCAACTGGAACGGATAATAGCCAGGATACGTGAAATCAAACACATCGAAATCATCCGTATCGGCAGCCGGTTCCCGGTGGTATTACCGCAGCGTATCGATGCGGAGCTATGCGCCATGCTGTCCAAATACGGGCCGATATGGTTGAACACCCATTTCAACCATCCCCGCGAAATAACCGCGGAATCGGCGGCAGCGTGCGACCGCCTGCTGCGCGCCGGCGTTCCGGTCAACAACCAGTCCGTCCTGCTCAAGGGCATCAACGATAACGCGGAAACAATCTTGAAGCTATGCCATGGCCTGTTGAAGATAAAGGTCCGCCCTTATTATCTCTTCCAGTGCGACGAGGTGCAGGGTACGGAGCACCTCCGCACGCCCGTCGAAACGGGTATAAAGATAATCGAGGGAATGCGGGGATATACCTCCGGCCTGGCTATACCCACGTTCGTCGTCGACCTTGTCCAGAGCGGCGGCAAGGTGCCCCTGCAGCCGAACTACGTGTTATCGATGTCCGAAAATGAGTTGCTGCTGAAAAACTACGAGGGACAGATATTCCGGTATCGTAATCCCAGCGTACCGGTCCAATCGGAGGCCGCGGCTCCGGTGAGCGGTCATGTCGAAAGCCTGCTAGCGGAAAATTCACGGCCAGCGGAAGACAAGGGAGAGGTGAATGCGGATAGGGTTATCCTACGATCTTAAATCGTCAGTAAACGAGCCGCATTCCGGTGACGACGCCCTCGAAGAATACGACTCGCCGGAAACGGTAGATTTCATCGCGCGCACTTTCGAGGCGGCAGGTCACGACGTCATCCGGCTGGGAGGAGGCGTCCAGTTCCTCGATAACATCCGCCGGGAAAAGGTGGATATCGTCTTCAATATAGCCGAGGGCCGCGGCAACTATCGCAGTCGGGAAGCCCAGATACCCGCCGTCCTCGAGATGCTGGATATACCGTATACA
>MGNQ01000035.1:21713-37356 GCA_001796865.1 Chloroflexi bacterium RBG_16_56_11 | reverse complement strand
GGTTTGCCTGGACAAGCCGGTCACTAAAAAGCTGGTGATGGCCGAAGGCGTCCGCACCCCGCGATGGCTGGTCATTGACAAAAGTGAAAATATAGCGGTTTCTCCCTGGGGAGGTTTTCTTTTCCCGGCGATTGTGAAGCCTGCGTTCGAGGGCTCGAGCAAGGGCATCCGTTTAACTTCTCTGGCGAATAACATCCCGGAGGCGCAGGAACTGGCGGGCGTGATTCTGCGCGATTACTCCCAGCCCGTGATGATCGAAGAGTTTATCGATGGCGACGAGGTGACGGTGGGAGTCGTCGGCAACTCGCCGTCGCGTATCGTGGGTATGATGCGGGTCTTACCGAAGAGGAAGGAAGAACATTTTATCTATTCACTCGAAGTCAAGAGGGACTACGTTAACCTGGTGGAATACGAGTCGCCCGTTTGCCTGCCTCCCCGGGTCCTGGCGAAACTGGAAGAAGACAGCCTGACGGCCTTTACAACGCTGGGCTGCCGCGACTTCGCCCGGGTGGACTTCCGGGTGGGCCCCGACGGCACGCCTTACTTCCTGGAAATCAATCCTTTGCCGGGACTGGGCTCCTATAGCGACCTGGTTATCATGGCGGTCAAGCTCGGGTGGACACACGGAGAACTTATCGGGGCGGTGCTTAATGCCGCTTTCGAAAGGTACCCGCAGTGCGTAAGCGTGTAGCCCTTATTTATAACGAGCCGTTCCAATCGCGCTATGACCGGGCCGGCGAGGAGAAGGCTGTCCTCGGGGTGCTCGAGGCCGTGGCGGCGGTACGCCAATCGCTGCTGGGACTCGGTCATGAAATGACGCTCCTGCCATTATTACCGCCTTTCGAGGAGGCGAGGGATAAACTGGCCGCCCTCGATGTCGATGTCGTCTTCAACCTGTTCGAAGGATTTTGCGGTGAGCCGCAGTCGGAAGCCCTGGTGCCGCAGTTTCTCGCCGGGCTAAAAATACCCTTCACCGGTTGTCCGGTAGCGGCGCTGCGCCTGGCCCTGGATAAACCCAGGGTCAAGGCCATTTTAAAAGCCGCCGGAGTACCCACGCCGGACTACCAGCTGCTCCGGCCGGAAACCGTACATACCTTCCGGTTGCGTTACCCGTGTATCGTCAAGCCGCGGGGAGAAGACGCCAGTCATGGCATCAGCGACGAAAGCGTCGTTAATGATTTCACCGCGCTGGAGAGGCAGGTCAGGTTTGTTACCGGGTCATACAACTGCAGCGCCCTGGTCGAGGAGTTCCTCAGCGGGAGAGAGTTCAACGCGACCGTCATGGGTAATAGACGGCTGACCGTGTTGCCGGCCTCGGAGATAGTCTATTCGCTGGAGCCGGGGACGCCTCCGGTCCTGACATTCGCCGCCAAATGGGAGCCGGACAGCGTCTACTTCCGGGGGACGCGGGTGGTCTGCCCGGCGGAGATCAGTCTGGAGGAGCGGGGCCAGATCGTGAAAACGGCCCTGGCCGCCTTCCGCTTGACCGGCTGCACAGGATACGCCCGGGTGGACGTGCGCATGGACGGGAGCGGCCGGCTGAACGTCCTCGAGGTCAATCCTAATCCGGATATCTCGCCGGAGTCCGGCGCCGCCCGGCAGGCCGTGGCCGCGGGAATGAGCTATACTGATTTTGTCGATTATGTTATCAAACTGGCGATGGAGAAGAAAAACCATGGTCGTCAAAATCCGCCCGATGTCCCCGCGGGACAAGCCGGCGTTGATGAAAATTCTGAAGAGTTCGCCAGAATTTAAATCACACGAAGTGGCGGTGGCCGAAGAGGTCATCGACGTCTACCTCCAGGATATCAATGGTGCGGGATACGCCGTCCTCGTCGCTGAGGTCGATTCCGCCGTCGCGGGATATATCTGCTACGGGTCCACGCCCTGCACTGTCGGCACCTGGGACGTGTACTGGGTGGCGGTCGACCCCGAAAAGAGAGGGCAGGGTATCGGCAAAGCGCTTTCGGAAGAGGTCGATGCCGCCATCGTTAAGGAACACGGCCGGCTGATAATCATCGAGACGTCCTCGACCCCTCTCTACGATAACACGCGGCAGTTTTACCTGAACCGGGGCTACGAGATTGCCGGCCGTATACCGGACTTCTATGCCCCGGGTGATGACATGATAATCATGACAAAGCGGTTCAGACATTGAAAGCGGAGACACCGCTGAGATTAGGCGGATAGCGCCATGCCGGAACAATGGAATAATTTCGTACTTACGTTCGTGCCGTTGTTCATCGTTATCGATGCCTTCGGTAACCTGCCTTTCCTGGTTACCCTCAGTCACGGCATGGCGCCGCAAGAAAAACGCAAGATAGTGCACCTGGCGGTAATCACGGCCACGGCGGTGGGGCTGATATTCCTGTTTTTCGGCCAGTTCATCCTGATGGTCCTGGACATCCATGTCGGCGAGTTCGCCATCGCCGGTGGAATTATCCTCCTGATACTGTCCATCCGGTACATGTCCACCGGACACATGGTTACCACGGCCCGGGAAGAGATGGTGGCCGTGGTACCCATCGGGACGCCGCTGACCGTAGGCCCGGCGACCATCACCACGCTGCTGCTGCTGGCCACGCAGTATCCCCTTTACATGGTGCTCATATCGTTCGCCCTGAACATGCTGATTACGTGGATTATCTTTCTGTTGAGCCAGAGAATCGCCGCTTTTATGGGACATGGCGGACTAACGGCGGTCTCCCGGGTCTTCAGTCTGTTGCTGGCCGCTATCGCCGTGAGCATGGTTATCCGTGGACTTAACCTGACGGGGATTATCAATACATCGGGATGATTGCCCGGGTAATTATTAAACACATTATTAAGCTGCCTTCATATGGTTTCGATTATCGTCCTCGCCGTCGTGTTCATACTTATCGCTGTCCGCCAGGTCGGAAATATAAGGCTGCGCATCTGGCAGATAATGCTGTCGGGGGCGGTTGTTGTCCTGGTGACCGGCCAGATTACGCCCGGCCGGGCGCTGGCGGCGGTAAACGCCGATGTCATGCTTTTCCTGTTCGGGGTTTTTATCATCGGCCAGGCTATGGAAGAAAGCGGATATCTCGGCCATCTGGCCTACCGGCTTTTCCGGAGGGCGCACTCGCTCGATTCCCTGGTTCTTTCCATCCTCTTCGGCCTGGGACTGCTTTCCGCGGTTCTGCTGAACGATACACTGGCGATAATCGGCACGCCCGTCGTCCTTTCCCTGGCGGGCAGGGCCGGCACGCGTCCCCGGGTCCTGTTACTTGCTCTGGCCTTCGCCGTGACCATCGGCAGCGTCATGAGCCCGATAGGTAATCCCCAGAACCTGCTGATAGCTATCCACGGCAACGTGACCAATCCGTTCGTGACTTTTTTGAAATACCTTTTTGTCCCGACCCTGCTGAATCTTTTCCTGGCTTACCTGCTGCTGCGGGTTTTTTATCGGGGCGATTTTCAGGGTCGGCCCCTGGAGCATTCCGTCGAGCCGATAAAGGACGCCAGGCTGGCGGTACTGTCCAGGATTTCGCTGGTCCTGCTGGTTGGGCTTATCCTGGTCAAGATAGGCATGGCGCTGGCCGGACTCGACATTGATTTCAGGCTGACTTATATCGCCCTTATCGCGGCATTGCCCGTTATCGTTTACCTGCCGAGGAGGCCCGGCCTGCTCCTGAGGATGGACTGGTTTACGCTGATTTTCTTCGCGGCGATGTTTGTCCTGATGCAGAGCGTGTGGGACTCCGGCTATTTCCAATCAGCGATAAATTCCACCGAGCTCAATCTGACGTCCGGCGGGATGATAATCGGCGTGAGCGTCGTCATGAGCCAGCTTCTTTCCAACGTACCGCTGGTGGCATTATATCTGCCCGTGCTGCTCGAAGCCGGGGCCGGGACGCCCGGTATGATGGCCCTGGCCGCCGGCAGCACCATCGCTGGTAATCTTACCATCCTGGGAGCGGCCAGCAACGTCATTATCATTCAGAACTCGGAAAAGAGGGGCGGCGTGACACTGACCTTCCTGGAGTTCGTGAAAATCGGCGCGCCGCTGACCATCATCAACGCGGCGGTCTACGGGCTGTTTTTGATGCTATTTTGAGGTGACCGGAATTCCCGAATTATTGTCAGGCGCTGCCGGCCTTTCCCTTAAACCAGGCGAGCCTCTCGGAGACGGCGCTGGCCGCCCCTAGCCGCGCCGGGCTTTTCAGCAGGTCCCTGGCGAGCTTGTCATCGCCGATCACATCCCTCACCCAGTTGGCGAAGTCCGTCTTCATGTCATTAGCATGGTAGCGGTAAGTCTCATCGGACATCTGCTCCAGGGCCGTGACCAGCTCCTGGAGATTTTTCACCGTCCTGCCGTCACTGCACCAAAACCGCTTGTCATCAGGTACGTCGGCTATTCTCTGGATGGCGACCGAGCTAGTCATTTTGACCATATCCCACCTCCCGCGGGGATTCAATCCCATATTTATATTTTACACCTTTTTCGCCGTCGGGCAAACGCCGCTCACCAGAAAGGCCGTTCCCCGAGCGACGTCCTCAAGAGCTGGCTTTACCGAGCCAGGTCGTCTCGTGGGCGGTATTAAGTGAAATGGCACTGAACCCGTAGGGTTTGTCCACCCGACTCGTTACCAGAGGACAGTGTACCAGGCCAGCGGGGATGACGACGGCGGTGGGGGTATCGAATACGTGGATTTCCGGGTCTTTGCCCATCGCTATCTCCAGCTCGGCACCAAGATAATCGGGTCTGCCCGGGTCCAGTCCCATGAACACGAGACATTCGTCGTTAGGGTGTACGTGCGGGTCGCGGTCGTGCCAGGCCCCCAGACCGGTATGGAACGCCCAGGTGAAGTTGAGATTGAACCCTTCCCTGTCTTTCCCGTTCCACCAGCTTATAAAGTCGGCATTCCCCCCGGACTTACGCTTCGTATCGCGCAGTTCCATTTTCTGAACCAGCTCCCCGGTCTTAATATCGGATTGCTCCGGTTTCCCAGCACGCGGCGATTTGGCGATTTTATGCTCGCCGCTGAGAGAGACCGCCAGGAACCCGAACGGCCTGGCGACTTTTTTCGATGTCAGGGGACAGTGCGGGACACCCGCCGGCAGGACGACGATAGCGGGGGAGTCGATGAGATGTTTCTCGCTGCCAAGCGCCAGCTCTATCTCCGCCCCGAGGTAATCAGGCCGAGCGTATTCGAGGCCGGTAAACAGCAGGCACTCACCGTAGGGGTGCGTGTGCCCGAAACCTCCATCGGAGCCCCAGCCCCCCAACCAGTGGCGGTAACCCCAGGCGAAGCTAAGGTTTATCCCCTCCAGGTCCACCCCTCCCGCCATCGTCATATATTCGGCGGCCCCGGCCTTCGATTTGACCTCGCTGGCTTCGTATTTCAGCTTTTTCAGGAGGTTCCCGTATTTCGTCGCGGCCATTTTTGAGTTACTCCTTTCCCGGTCTTTCATGTCTTATAGGTGTTTTCTTATAATAGTCCAGACGGCCACATTTGTCTACGCGGCTTGGCAGGTTTTAAAAATTCAACTACAATAGACATGAATTATCTTAACGTGATGCTGAATCTGGAGGTAAACATGAAGAGGACGGGTGTTTTTTATCATGACATTTGTGGTAAGGAGGCCTACAGCAGCCTGGCCATGGGAGTCGAAGATGGGTTTCTCGCCATCAAAAATGAGGGTTTTTTCTCGCGAACCGGGGTGACCTATTTCGAGTCCCGACCGGCCGTGGAAAGGGAAATCGCCCGGATTCATACCCCCGATTGGATAGAGGAAGTTAAACGCACGCAGTGGTGGCGGGTCTCGCTCTACTCGATAGGCGGCGTCTTGCAGGCGACAGAAAAAGTCATCAGAGGAGAAATCGATAATGCCCTGGTGATCGCCGGCGTCGGGGGCCACCATGCCCACCGCGACAGCGCCTGGGGAGGGTGCTATTTCAGCGTGACCGGACTGGCCATTCCGCACGCCCGCGAAATACTTGGCGCCCGGCGATTCGCCATCGTGGACACCGATACGCACCACGCCGACGGCGTCCGGCATATTTTTAAAGACGACGATGACGTGCTGCATATCTGCTTCTGCGGGGCGGACTATTCCTGGGATGACACACCCGGGAGCCTGGTGGAGAATAAGACCAAGCTCTGTTTCCCCCACGGCACTTCCGACGAAACGGAGATTGAAAACGTGATGAGGGAGGTGCCGGATAGGGTCAGGGAGTTCAAGCCGGAGCTGCTTTTCTGGATCTGCGGCATGGATACCCACCAGGATAGCTACGGCACGCGGGCGTTGACTTCAAAATGCTACCCGAAGCTGGCGGAAATCATCAAGGACACGGCCGACCGTGCCTGCGGCGGCAGGCTGATTGTAAAGACCTGCTGCAACGCCCCTCCCCACGCCACCGCCTACATCCTGCCGCGGATAGTAGACTGTCTGGGGGAAGTGAAACGGTATGCGGGTGAGTAGAAAATGACGTTACGCCTGGACTTCAAGAGGCGGAAGCTAAGAGGTTTGACGAAGTGATTACTCATAGCGTTCAATTAGAGGATTCTATAAATAAATAAAAGCCAGCCAGGTGCGCGAACACCCAGCCGGCATGATAAACTAGATTGTTTTATTTACTAAACCTTGGTTCTCACACGCTTCTTGGCTTTTGCTTTAGCTGGAACAACATTTACGCCAACTGACTGTGCCAATGCTATAGACATAAACTGATTTAAACTCACATTCTCAATTACAGCTCGGTGAGTTAACAATTTATGTAGTGATGGGGATATTCTAAGTCTAATTTGCCCGCTAAATTTACATGGTTTTGGTTCAGGTATTTTAAGACCTCTTTGTAAATTAGATTTAATCCAATCTCTTTTAACTTCCTCAATCTCCTTAATGGCTTCCTCTGGGGTGTCCCCATGTATCATACAATGAGGTAATTCCGCAACCCTGGCAACCCAATATGGCCCCTTACCATCATCCCATTGTTCTACCAATACTGTATAAGGCAAGTTCGTGTAATAGTCAAGGTCTCTTTCAATATTGCCTTTGATTACCATTTCAATCTCCATTGCAATTGCTATCGTATTATTACAGACTATCGATAATTTCTAATAAAGCTTTCACGTAACAGGACTTCATCGGATTTTCTCTTTTATAGGTTAATGTAAAAGCTCCGATGATAGCTTTTGGATGCTTTGCGCCTTCTTCAATGTACCCGTACTGTTTTATCAGTCCTTCAAAAGCGTGTAAAGCTACATTTCGAGGGTTATGCCGGATAACCTCTAGGGATTTTTTGTCTCGTGCCATTGAACACAAACCTCCAGGACATATTCGGCCTCCTTTCTCTTTCTCTCTAGTCGGCTCAAGAAATACAGAGTTAATAATATGGTATCACCCATGATACCGTTTGTCAATACATATTTGCAATGAATATGGGCATAACGAAAAGTCTGTTGAAAAATCCATTAGCTATCCATTAGCTAAATCAGAAATAGCCTTTTATAAATAGGTAACATTAGCTTCAAAATAGGGGATAAAAAGAGTATTGGTAGCGCATACGGGATTCGAACCCGTGATCTCGTCCTTGAGAGGGACGTGTCCTAGGCCGCTAGACGAATGCGCCGTTACGCGGACAAACACGGAAAAAACTTTTCAACGAGGTTTCGACTCGGCGCGCTCAGCTACTAGTTGAAGCGGAACCTGATTTTATGCAGCACATACGGGCTGAGTCGACGGATTTTCTTGATCACTTCCCGGGACATTTGAATTCCAGGTTGTATCGCCTGGCACTCTATCTCTCCCTCGAGGCAAACCGGACACAACGACCATTCGCTCCTGACTCCGCTGATGGTCAGATGTGATGTGCTACCGCAACGCTGGCATTTAACTATCAGGTAGCCTTCGCTCACCCGACGGCCTCCTGAAATTCAACCGGCGCCCGTATTTTCGGGTCGGTTGCCTTCCGGGGGAAAAATCTTTATATAATATACTCTTAAATTATCTAAAAGTAAACAATAATATACGAACAGGTAAAAATATTTTACCAAATGAATGATATAACTACGGGTAAATAAATGCAAGTCTGCCCGGGTAACGAGGAATTAAGCGGAGGACGGAGCAAGGATGGCGACCGGTTACGTCTTCAGTCCGGTATGTTTCCCAGGGTTATCGAGATGTCCTTACCCTTTTTCTCAGCCTGGGCGACTAGCGGCATCTCGCCAATAAGGGACATCAAGGGTAGCGGCCCTGGCAGCGAGAGAAGGATGGAATGCCCCTCCTCCTCAGAGCTGCCTATCATCACGATCTTGACCCCGTCTATCTTCGCCAGCTGTTCCCGGAACTTTCGCAGCTTTCTTACGTCGGCTTGAAAGGCGACCAAGAGGCGGACTTCCCCCTGATACATGCCGTTGTCCAGGCTGGCCGCTTTCTTCCGGACAACGATACGGTCCTCGTCTTCACGCTGGGACCTTGTTTTAGCTATCCTGGCGCCGTGGACCATTTCCATGGGCAGCTTGCCGTCGCATTTTTTAAACGCCGAGACGAAGGCCTCAACCGACTGGGGACAGAATTGCGTGCCGATGGCGTCAATGAGAGTGTCCAGGGCCTCGCCGACAGCCAGTGCAGAGCGGTAAGAATGGTCGGTGGTCATCGTGTCAAAGGCGTCAGCCACGGCCACCAGGCGTGCCCCGAGCGGTATTTTGTTCCCCTTGAGCTTTTCCGGGTAACCTTTCCCGTCATACCTTTCGTGGTGATAGAGGACGATATTTTTAGCGTCCTTGAGGAAGGGTATTTCCCCGAGGACGTTGGCGCCGATATAGCAGTGCTCGTGCATTATCTTCCACTCTTCCTGGTTCAGCGGGCCAGGTTTACATAAGATATCACTGTCGATGCCAATTTTCCCTATATCATGCAGCAGGGCGCCGAACTCGATAGCCTGGAGCTCCTGAGGTGACAGCGAAAGGCAGTTGGCCGCCAGCAGGGCGTATTCCCTGACCCGCCGCGAGTGGGCGTAGGCATACGAATCTTTGATGTCGGCTGTAGAAGCCCAGGCTTCGGCCGTGCTCCGGTACCCGTCCAGCAGAGCGTGGTCGAGGGCGATGGAATTGATGTTGTTGTTGGCGATAACCGCCATCGATACCAGCAAAATCAACGCTTCTATCGAGGCAAAGCTCCTGAGCACATGGAGGTCCCCGTCATTCAACTCGCCATCGGTTTTATTCACGGCCTCGAGCACCCCGATGACATTGGTCCCTCTCAGGATGGGTACGGCAATGACTGACCTCACCTTGCCCGGCGATTTAACTGTTTTCAGACCGAAGCGTACATCGCGGGAAAGGTCACCGATGAGCAGGGGCGTGGCGTGCTGACCGACCCACCTGGCAATCTCCAGTTCTGCCGGGGTGATGTCTTCCCCATCGCTATGGTTGTCCTCCTCGCCGACGGTAAGAGAAACCTGGAGACCACGTCTCCCGACATCGTTGAGGAATAGCGAGACCTTTGCCGCCGCCAGGGTCTGCCGGGTCACGGTTAGAATTCTTTCCAGCAGCTTGGATACCTCCGTAATGGAGCTCGCTTCTTCGGCAATTTCACACAAGAGCTCGATGCGAGTCTTATATTCTTCGGCCACGACGTCAATCCTGGTATCTTGTTCGACCACGACGGGCTCACGCGTTTTATGAAAGACAATCGCCATTTTTTCACCTCTGGCTGGACAGACTGCGCTGAATCTAACCTATAGATACGATGACATTAATACTGTAAATAAACAATAAAAACGGTTACGATACTTCTAAAGGTTCTGTAAATTACACCGCATGTCCGTGCGCGCGAGCGTAACCATACGGATATAATAATACCCGCCGGGATTGATGGTATAATTGTCGGTGATGGAGTCTATCTTCGGGAGATACCTGGCGCCTTTTCTGGTACTTATTGGCGTTCAGGTAGTCGTCGTCATCGTTACGACGCTCCAGGCTTTGAGTACTGCCAGCCAATTCGCCAGCTCGTTAGTGGAGACCATTACCGACTCGCCGGTGACCGGAACCGTCTTCAATTTCCTGGTGGACGCCACCGAGGTCATCAGCGGGGTCGTTATCGGTCTGGCCCTCGTGATGTTTTTTATCAGTCTGAGGAAACGTGACCATGGCCGGGCGCTCAAAAGGCTACATGACTGGGCGAGCGGGGCCGTGGTCGCGCTCGCGCAATATCGCCAGCAAGCGGTAGACAGGGACGGCGCAACCGGGAGATTCGATGAACTGAGAAGAATCGTGGCGCGTTTGACCGCCCCCGCTCGCGCCGTGAAGGTCGACGCCGAACTGGTCGATATCAGGCTGGGTTCCAGCATGACGAAGATTTTCCACTTGCTGGACGCCGTCGAGAAGAAAATTCGCCGGGAAGATCGGACCGTGCTCAGGGACCTGCCTGAACTGCAGCATGAACTGGCGAACATCATGATTGCGGTTTTCGGGTCTTCCGGCGAAGAGTCAGGTCCCGACAGCCGGGGATAGACCGGAAAGTCCGGATATTCCTTCCGGTTATTGTTCCCCCGAAGGCGCGCTTTTCGCCATCGGGTCTATCCCGTCTTCATATCGGCTCTTGCCATCACCTCTGATTCTGGTTTTTACGAATTGTTTATACCGCCCTCGGTAAAATTTACCCTGTGTTTATGGCAAATTGCGTATCTTGGAGGGGGTAAAGATGTAGAGGAGGCAAGATATGGTAAGTCTGGAAGAGATGCGGCCGATGTTAACCGTAAAAGACGTAGCCCGTCTCCTAAATATCCATGTCAACACGGTCAGGCGGTGGAGCGATCAGAACATCATAAAATCGTACCGTGTGACCAGTCGCGGCGACCGAAGGTTCCGGCAGGAGGATATTGCCCGTTACCTGGCCGAGCTCAACCATCAAAACGGGCTCGAAACCATCAGCAAGGGTACCGGGGTGACCTAATAGTGCAGGGGGTTGATATGTTGATTGTTAAAGCATTCAGCTTTTTGATGAAGGTCCTGGTGGGACGGCCGGGAATAAAGGGCCGGAATTATGGTATAATCCTTTTTGCCGGCGATGCCCGGGTACCGGTCAGAGTCGAAGACAGGCCACGTTTTACCGGTCCCGGATAATTCCGCATCATCCGGCGAAATCGGTTGTGACATGAAGAAAGTCGTTGTCACCGGAGGCGCCGGATTCATCGGCTCCCATCTCGCGGAGGATTTATACGGACGCGGCTACCGCGTCTTCATTATCGATAACCTTTCCACGGGTAAACTTTCCAATATTAAATCGCTGCTGGACAGCGGCGCCGTCGAGCTAGTCAAAGGCAGCATCACCAATCTGGCGCTTCTGCGGAAATTATTTGCGGGGGCGGAGTATGTCTTTCACCAGGCGGCCCTGCCCAGCGTCCCCCGCAGTATCAAAGACCCGGTAAGCTCGCACAGAGTCAACGCCACCGGCACGCTGAACGTCCTTATCGCCGCCCGCGATTGCGGCGTGAAGAAAGTGGTGTACGCATCTTCGTCGTCGGTCTACGGAGATACCCCCACTCTGCCCAAGTCCGAGGACATGATTCCCAGCCCGTTGTCGCCCTATGCCGTGACCAAACTGGCCGCGGAGCACTACTGCCGTATCTTCGAGCGGGTTTACGGCCTTAAAACGGTTTGCCTGCGCTATTTCAACGTCTACGGGCCCCGCCAGGACCCGGATTCGCCCTACGCCGCCGTTATCCCCCTGTTTTTCCGGCTCGTGATGGAAGGCAAGTCTCCGGTCATCTACGGCGACGGAGAGCAAAGCCGCGATTTCACCTTCGTCAGGGACGCGGCCAGGGCCAACATTCTGGCGGCCGAGAGCGAAGCCACGGGTGTGTTCAACCTGGGAAGTAACCGGAGGGTAACCATCAGTGAGCTGGCCCGGCTGATTATCGGGCTGGCGGGCGATAAATCTATCGCACCCGAGTACCGGGCACCGCGGCCCGGGGACATCAAGCACAGCCTGGCGGATATTTCACGGGCGATGGCTTTCGGTTACCGTCCGGAATATAGCCTGGAAAAAGGGCTCGGCGAGATTTACCGGTCGTTAAACAAGCGGTAGCCCGGCCGGGCCCGCTGGAATCGCTACTCGCGGCCTCCGGATTCTCCAGCCGATTTTGTCACTGGTACGTGGTGGTCGGCAGGAGCTTGTCGAGGTAGCGTCTCAGCTCGGGGCCCAGGCACGGGTCCCGCAATGCCAGGGCCATGGTTGTCTGGAGCCATCCGAAGGGTGTGCCGGCGTCATAGCGTTCTCCCTCGAACTCGTAGGCGTAAACGGCGTTTTTCCGGGCCAGCTGCTTGAGACCGTCGGTGAGCTGTATTTCTCCACCTCTCCCCGGAAGTGTTTCCGTGAGTATCTGGAAAATATCCGGCATGAGGACATACCTTCCCATCACTGCCAGGTCCGAGGGGGCATCTTCCGGGCGGGGCTTCTCGACCATGTCAAGCACCTGATAGACGCGGTCGGCTTTTTTCCGCGGGTCGACGATGCCGTACCGGCTGATTTCGCGTTCGGTCACCTGCTTTACCGCGATGACGCTGCCCTCGTATTGTTCGCAGATATTCACCATGTTTTTCAAGACCATTTCGCCCTGCTCGAAGAGGTCGTCGGGGAGCAGCAATATAAAAGGTTCGTCGCCAATTATCTTCCTGGTCGAAAGCACCGCATGTCCTAGCCCGAGCTGTTCTTTCTGACGGACATAGGTGATATCCACCATATTGGAAAGGCGGCGGATTTTCTCGGCGAGCTCGGTCTCGCCTTTTTGCATCAGCACCTGTTCCAGCTCGAAAGAGCGGTCGAAATAGTCCTCAATGGCCCTTTTCCCCAGCGACGTGACGATGACTATCAGCTCGACGCCGCAGGCGATGGCCTCCTCGACGCTGTACTGTATGAGTGGTTTATTCACCAGGGGCAGCATCTCCTTGGGCTGCGACTTGGTTACCGGCAGGAACCGGGTGCCCCACCCCGCCGCCGTTATCACCGCTTTTCGAATTCGCATGCTATACCTCCCCCGGTAAAGGATTCATCGAGATGCTCGGCGCCCGAAAAAGCAGGTTGTCCGGCCCCTTTTCCTTTAGAGATTGCCAGAGGCTGGGGTCCGGAGTAAAATGCATTTCGTAAGCCGGGACCTTATTGATAATATTGCAGCAGGTATTGAATACGCGGCCCAACAGCAGGGCGTCGTCCGTGAAAAAAGATACCCGCTTGTACAGGGCAACCACCGCCAGCGCTTTGTCCAGGGCGGTGAGGTGTCGGGTCTCACCTTTTTTCAGGGAATACAGGGCGCGCAGGTCGGCCCGGCCGCTACCGCGGTCCGGCGTAAGTTCATCCCGGAAAGGTGTCCGGTAGACGCGGAACCGGTTGTTGTGTGGCCTGATGATGACAAGCTCATCGGGCGCGGCGGCGCTTTCCCCGGGTAAACTGGTTATGGCTGCCTTATCATCTTCAGGTGGAGGAAAGAAAATGCTGGCGCGTCCGTTCCCGTTGACGGCGGAAGCGTGGAGCATCAGACCTCCGTCTTCGGCGAGTATTACGGTGAAAAGCATGCGCAGTAAATTGTCGAAACAGCTCTGACTGTACCGCATCTTGACCAGTACCTTTTTCGAAGCGGTGTTGACAACGGCCAGAAACGGTTTATCCGCCTGTTTGATAATATAGTTGTTACCCGAGTTCACCCTTTTTACCGGCGGGCTGGCCGGCTGACCGTTGTCTTCCGCGGGGAAGGCCTCCAGCGGCAGGAACTGTAGTACAATCTCGTACTCCGCCGGGCCGGAAGATTCGAAACGACGGTAGCGCTCATGCAGCATCTCCAGGAAATGAGTCCCCTGGCTGATAATGGCGCTGCTGATCCCGGCTATAGAAATATAGAATCTACCGGTCTTTCCGGAAAATGACTTCGCGTCGAGTGGAGAGTCGTTGAGCATAACGTATCCCGGCTGCCTGCTGCCAGACAATGACATCAGTCGGCATTATCTGGTGTAAGCCTATCGTTAGTCTAAACGACTGGGGTAGGACAACGGTTAAAATAATGTACGAATACGGTTAGATTTCTAAAGAAATCTTAATAAATTTTGTTCCTGATAAATTTTTATAATCTAACCGCAAAATAACAGAACTCTAACCTAGTTCATACCTTGCCCCGCTAACATTAAAACTGTATACGTGCCATTTAGCTTGTCCTCCCCGGGAAGCAGGGCGCGCAGGTCACCTTTGAGGAGGTAGTGAATGAACGTCCAGTTAATTGACCTTGAAAACTTTGAAGCACGGCTGGCGGACAAATTCGAGAGGTATCAGCTGAGGTATAAGATAACCCACGCTGACTTAGCCTGGATTCTGCTGAGGATCGGGACAAGCTATTACTTCAAGGATATATGCTCCCGGGGACTGGACGGTAACGCGGTATTACCCGGCAACGGCGGATACAAATAGAAGCCGGGAGATCAACCCTGGGCCGGCGGCTCAAAGGGAGAGCTTCCGTCGCGGTGAAGGAACGTCTCGATATCCACGATATTGAACCTGAAGTCCCGGCGTTTACCGATGCGGTAGGCCTTGAGCACCCCTATTTTACTCCATAGTCGCACAGTGTTGGGGTGCACGTGCAACATGTGAGCCACCTCGGAGACATTGAGCATTCTCGGCGGGGGAGTTGCATCGTTGCTATCATTTTTTAACATGTTCTTAACAAATCGTTATTCTGGGTATATAATCATATATCTTTATTAATAAGCGTAACTTTATCTTACGTTTACAGGCAATAGGGATAACATTTAAAAAAGATGAGTGCCAGCACTCAAATTGAGCGTGATTTTAGACCGGATAACGTACATAATTCCCACCGCGGGACGACCTGTTTCTAACCTCGTTCAAACCCGTGGCGCATTATGATGGACATGATGGGTGCCACGAGCTTTCTATCCAAGTCGAGAGGAATCAAGAACCTATCCCTCAGGATCATCAGTATCGTCAGCCGTTTCGGACTCACCTCCGGGAAATTCGATAGACTCCTGCGGAAGTTCGGTGAGGTAACAGCCGGGCTGGGCTGTACGCCAACCTTCGCTATTACCGCCGTCACCCTGAAGAGAAATCCAGATATTGCCAGGGAGCTCAGCCGCCGGGGTGTCGAGTTCGCCGTGCACGGGTATATCCACACGGACTACGGTGTGATGCCTCTGGAGCAGCAGTCCCGGCATTTTCAACGTGCGGCAGATACTTTTGTGAAGTGTGGGGTGCCCTTTACCGGTTTCCGTGCCCCCTTCCTGCGCACCAATGATAGGACCCCCGAGGCGCTGCGTCGGCTCGGGTTCGCTTATGATAGCAGCCGCACCATCCACTGGGACGTCCTCGAGCCATCCCGATATCCGGACGATATGTGGCGGGAATACGAGAGGCTGCTCGGATTTTACCAATCGCGCCGGTCGGGAGACTACACCGCCCTGCACCGTTATGATGATGGCTTCATACAGATACCGGTTTCCATCCCGGATGACGAGGCCCTGGCGGAACGGCTGGGTTTTTCCAGTGGCAAGGCGATAGCGGAGGTGTGGGGGGCGATGTTCGGGAAGATACACGAACGCGGCGAGCTTTTTACCCTCCAGCTCCACCCGGAGCGCATCGCCCTTTGTGAAGATGCCATGACGGAGGTAGTACG
>MGNQ01000035.1:11300-21698 GCA_001796865.1 Chloroflexi bacterium RBG_16_56_11 | reverse complement strand
GCCGGTCTGGATAACCACGCTGAGAGAGATAGCCGGCTGGTGGCGGGAGAAGAGCCGGTTCAAGCTGGAAATTGGTCGTGACGCCCCGGGTCGGTACAGCGTGAAGGCATCTTGCTCGGACAGGGCCACCGTCCTCATTAAAAACGGCCGGGCGAGCGTGCCTGCAACCAACTGGTGGGGAGATTACAAAAGCGTAGATTCGCGGGATTTTATCTTCGCGAGCTTGGCCCGGCCGGTTATCGGCATCGCCCCGAATACGGCACCGGCGGCCGAGGCCTTTTTATGCCAGGAAGGGTACGTTACCGAAACAGCTGAAGGACCGGGCGACCATGCGGTCTATCTGAACGACCTCCAGCGATTCGGCGAGGCCGATGAGAAACCGCTCGTCGAAAAAATTGAGCGGTCCGGCGCTCCCCTGGTGAGGTACTGGCGTTGGCCCGACCGGGCGAGAAGCGCCCTGTCCGTCACCGGTGATATCGATGCGACGACTCTTATCGATTTCGCTCTGAGGGTACTGGAAAACTGGCGCCAGAAGGGTAGGAACCGCCGGGAAAGCGGACGCTGAGCCGTAACAGTTCTTACCCATTATCCGGAAGGTCAGTTAAAACCGGTTAATTTATCCCGTATAAAACGAAACGGCATGTTCACCAGAACATGCCGTTGCTTATTCGAGCGAATGAGTCTTAAATAACCGGCAGGGCAAAACTGAAGAGGCTGCCGCCCTGAAGCTTGTTCCTCGCCCAGATTCTGCCCCGGTGGGCCTCCACGATAAACTTGCAGATGTATAAGCCCAGGCCGGCCCCCGGGATAGACCGGGTAAACCTCGTGCTGGCCCGGTAGAACTTTTCAAAGATACGGTCGAGCTCGTCCTCGGGTAGGCCGATGCCGCTATCAGCAACGCTGACGACCAGCGACGGTAGCTTAACGGAAGGAGCGTCCGGGAAAAACCTTTCCATCTCCTGCTCCGTACGGATAATACGCAGCTCGACATCGATATCTCCGCCATCTGGCGAGTATTTGATGGCGTTGCCCACCAGGTTACTGATGACCTGTTGCATTTTATTGGGGTCGGCCTTGACCCGCGGTAGGGGTGCGTGCGGGTAAAAGTTGATGGCGTGCCGGGTGGTCTGGTTCTGCAACTCGGCCAGGCTCTGGCGGAGCAGTTCGAGCATGGATATAGGATAATCCGCGGTTATCTCGGTCTCTTCAAGCCGGGAGATGTCCCGGAGATTTTCCAGCAGGTTGACGACGCGATTGCTCGCGGAATCTATGCCGCGTAAAAATTGCTGTCTTTGCTCTTCGGTAATAGCATTATTGAGCTGAAGCAGGGTTGACGTATAGCCTTTGATGAGAGTTAGCGGAGAAAGAAGCTCGTGCCACAATACGGATATGGCATCGGGTTTTTCCTGTGGGCTTGACCGTCGCATCTCCCGGTGGCGGATGGCGGCAGGACTCTTTTGCTCCGTATGAGAGCCGGCCGCCCCGGGGCCGGGAAACGCGCCCGGTAATACCGTGGCGAAAGCCTGGCTGTTCCTGCGGCCGGACGAACCGTGGCTAGGCCGCCTGGGCGAATTCTTTGCTTTCGTCACGATGCTCTCTCCTGGGGGAATCCTTTTCATCGCCTTCGATGTTGAAGTGATAGCCCACGCCCCTTTCCGTGAGAATGAAACGGGGCTTTTGGGGATCAGCTTCGATTTTCCGCCGTAAATACCTTATATATAATTTAACGAAGCTCTTGTCACCGATATAATTGGGTCCCCAGCCTTTTTCCAGGAGCTGGTCATGAGTCACGATCCAGCCCCGGTTTTTAATCAGGCAGGCCAGGATCCTGAACTCGGTGGGGGAAAGTTTGACGCGTTCTCCGCGTACCCAGACCTGGCGACTTCTCCACTCCACCTCTATCTCTCCGTTGTGGAAGCTGCTCCGTTCGTTTTCCTGGGTCTCTCCACCCGCCCGCCGCAGGACCGCCTGGACGCGCGCCACCAGCTCGGAGAAATCAACCGGTTTGGGAATATAATCGTCGGCACCGAGGCCGAAGCCCTTGAGGCGGTCTGATTTCTGGTTTTTCACGGTTACCAGCAACACCGGAATGTCGCTCATATCCCGGACGCGGCGGCATACCTCCCACCCGTCCATCTTGGGCATGACTCCATCAGTCAGCACCAGGTTGGGCCGGCTGCTATAGATGCGTCGCATTCCCTCAACGCCGTCCTCGGCCGTCAGGACTTCGTACCCCGCATTTTGTAGCCACATTTGCGCCATTTTAGAAAATTCGATATCATCATCAATAATCAGTATTTTCCCTCTGGTACTCATGCGAATTTACTCTCCTGTCTCCTGCCGGCTGAAAGATTAATGGTCTTATTGGTTTGAACAACGGACCGGATATTTCATGACTACTAAAAGCATAATATGGCATCTGGCCAGTGTCAATTTACCTTTTCCTACCTTTTCCTCCCCAATTTGTCTTTTAGTACCTGGGAGTTTAGTCCTGTTTTGAACGTGAAATGAATCATGGATGAAATGTACATGTTCGTTTTATATTCACAGTTCACGAACAAAACCCACCTTCTAACTTTTTTCTAACCAACATCTAACCTATTTATTACCGAAATTTTCCGGACCGCCACCGGCCACCGCCGTGACCACGGGATGAAAAATCCGGAGCATTTCCCTTTTTACTAAGCCCATTTTTGGCACGTGATTTTCTCCCCGGCAAGGATTCTAACCCTTTTCTAACTTGTCCCCGCCAAGGTTCTAACTGTGCGGCATTTATCATATTGATGTGCTCTCGGCATTCAGTCAGTCCCGTTTGTAGAGAGATGCATGACAACACTCACAAAAAAAATACTAAGCCAGGGTGCCGGAAAGGTCCTGGACGTCTGTGACGCTGAGTTGAGCGATATCCTGCGAACCAATTTAACGCAGGCCAACATCGAGGTCATCTCGGCCAGGAAAGGCGCCGAGGCTCTGAAAAAAGCCCGTGCTGAAAAGCCGGACATCATCCTGCTGGATACTACCCTCCCCGATATTGACGGAATCGAGTTCTCCCGGCAGTTGAAGGACTCGCCGGTTACGTGTCAAATCCCGGTAATTATCATCGGTACCGAAGCGCCGCCAAAGGGCCGCGCTACCCGACCTGACACCGGGATGGATGGTTATATCGCCAAGCCTTTCGAACCCAAGGAGGTGGTCTCCCTGGTACTGACCTACCTGAAAAAAAAGAAACGAGAGGAAAATATCGACCCTCTCACCGGTCTGCCGAACCTGCTCCAGGTGAGTATTGAAATCGGTAGCCTCATCCACCAGGAAAAAACCTTCGCGGTGCTATATCTGGATATAGATAACCTGAAGGTCTTTAACAGGGCGTATGGTTTCGACCACGGGGACCAGGCGATCAGGCTGCTGGCCGATATCGCTACCGAGGCCGTGCAACGTTCTGGCAGCACGGAAGACCTGGTCGCGCACCTGGGCGGGGATAATTTCCTTATCATTACCACTGTCCGCAAGTCGCGGACCATCTGCCGGAGGACAATCGCCGAGTTCGACCGTAGAAAGAAGATGCTTTTCAACCACGATGACCTGGCCAGGGGCTATATCGAGTACGAGAGCGCGCTGGGGGTCAAGGAGCAGTCCCCCATCATGAACCTGCGGGCCGCCGTGGTGACCAATGAAAAATCTGTGTACCATCACTACCTTCAGGTGATCGATGCCGCCGCGGAACAGCTGGAATACCTGAGCCGTTTCCCGGGAGTCACCTGCTTCTACGACCTCCGGGAAAGCGGCATGGAGCCGGGTGCCGGAGGCCTGCCCGAGGCCGTGTCCCGCGAGAAATACGAAGAAATCAAGGCCCTGCAGGGTGCGCTGGCCTGGTTTGCCTCTATCACGAATGAAATCAAAGGGCCAGCCCGGGACATAGGTGAGTACTTGAAGGACCTGAGAACAGGGCCGGCCGGGTCCGGGGCTATTGAAACGACCGTCGCGGCCGGTATCAAAGAAAAATTAGAGCGGCTCACCGATGTCGCGGATGTCCTGGAAAACCTCGTTGTCGATTGTCCCATGGTAAACACCGTCCCGGATGAATTGAACCTGAAAAAACTCCTGGGATGGATTATCGAGCAGGTGTCCGGGCTGGCCGGACGGCGTAAAATTACCGTCGAAATGAAGGGCGTCGCCGGTAACGAGCGTATATTCCTGGACGGCCGGACCCTGGCCCAGGGCCTGCTCTACCTGGTAAGGGCGGAGATAGGAGCCGGCGCTGCCGGAGACAGCATACATCTGGGTGTCTCAGCCCGGAACGACGAGTTCGTTACCCTTCAGATAAAAAGCACGCGTTATATCCCGGCCCGTACTCTCCACCGACTGCTCCAGGACCATACCGGGGGAGCTCCTTTAGGCGCGTTGAGAAATAATCTCTATCCGGCCAGGCTGCTCATTCAGGGACTCGGGGGGAAGCTGGCCGTTACCAGTGAGAAAACGGAAGGCACCGTCTACAACGTAATCGTGCCCCGGCGGTGGCAGAGCTGGATGCCCGAGGTAAATGCCTTGCTCTTCGCCACGGACATCAGCCGGAAACAGGCCCGCGCCGAGATAAGGAATATTCATAGTATCGTTTCGTCACTCCTTGGCGAGATACCGCCGGATTTCGAAAACAGCGTGGTGGAACTCCGCCACCGCGTCCAGGAGCTGGGGATACTCTGTAACCGCTCGCTCTATCTGGCTGAAGATTTTCACAGTCGACTGGAGACCCAGCAAGACCGCTGGCTGCAGCAGGAAATCGACCAAGTTGCTACGCTGGAATCTATTTTGACTATCAGTGGTGAAATGGCCCGTCTCATCCTGACGCACACCAACATTTTTAATGCGGAAAGTGCCCGGCGGGTAGCCCGGAACACGCAGATAATCGCCGGTGAAATGAAACTCAATGAAAACGAGCGGCAGGCAATCCGCTACGCATCGTTGCTCAAGGACCTGGGACTGGTGCTCTCTGCCCGCGACCTGGTGGAGAGAAATGTCGTGCCGACTATCGAGGAAGCAACCAAGGTCCGGGACCATTTTAATCCGGTATGGAAGGCCCTGGCCACGGTCCCGTTCTTTAACAACGCCCTTTCATTGATTCTTTACCGGTTCGAGCGGTTCGACGGCACGGGCGGACGGTTCGGTGTGAGCAGTAGCCGCATTCCACTGGGGGCGAGAATACTGGCGGTGGCTGATACCTTTGAAGCGATGATTACCGGCGCCGCGACAGGGGAAAAGTTAACGCCCCAGCTGGCCGTGGAAAAAATCGCCGGCGACTCGGGTACTTCTTTTGACCCCGACGTCGTGAGTGCTTTTATGCTGGCATGGAAGAGTCAGGAGCTGGTCTCAGCTGCCTGAATGACTATAGGAGGTCTTTTCAAGTGAGCAATATCAGTGTTATCGGTGCGGGATATGTCGGACTCGTTACGGCCACCGGTTTTGCTGAACTCGGGCACAGCGTTAAGCTCCTGGAAATTTCACCTTCCAGAGTGAGCGCGCTGGAGCGTAATGAAATACCGATTAAAGAACCGGGCCTGCCCCGCCTCTGGCAGCGAAACCACTCCGAGGGCAGGATAACGGTGACCGGCAACTATATCCAGGGCCTCCTGGGTTCCGATTTTGTATTCATAGCTGTGGGCACGCCTTCCACGCGCAACGGTAAACCCGACTTGAAGTGGGTGCGCGCTGCCGCGCGAAGTATCGCCGAGGCCGCCAGCGGTCCCCTCATCGTGGCCTTGAAAAGCACGGTGCCCGTAGGTACAGCCTCTCTCGTCGCCGATATTCTCGCGCGCTATCGTAAAAACGGGCATGCTTACCCGGTGGTATCGAATCCCGAGTTTCTGCGTGAGGGCGCCGCCGTGTATGATTTCTTTAATCCCACCAGAGTGGTGGTCGGCTCGTCCGACCATAAAGCCGCCGAAGCGGTGGGAAAACTCTACAAGCCACTCGGCTCGCCGCTGGTAATCTGTGACAACAAGACCGCGGAAATGTCGAAATACGCCTCCAACGTCTTCCTCGCCGCCAGGGTCAGCTTCATGAACGAGATGGCGATTCTCTGTGATGAATACGATGTCGACATTGTCAAAGTCGCCAGCATCATGGGACTGGACCCGCGTTTCGGCAGCGGGTACCTGAACGCCGGTTTGGGCTGGGGCGGAAGCTGCCTCCCGAAAGATGTCCGGGGACTCCTATACATGGCCAAGAGCCGCGGTATTTCTTTGCACATCATCCGGGCGGTCCAGCGCATCAACCAGCAGCAGCCCTATATAGTAATAAGGAAACTTCAGCGCCTGCTCGGTTCGCTTGAAGGAAAGACGGTCGGCATTCTCGGGCTTTCTTTTAAACCCGGTTCCGACGATATGAGAGAGGCGCGTTCGATACTGGTCATTTCCCGCCTCGAGGACGAAGGTTGCCGTATCCGGGCTTACGACCCCGCGGCCATGGAAGGGTCGGCCAGGCTTTTACCGCGGGTCGTGTACTGCCGGGACGCGTATGAAGTTGCCAGCGGCTGCGATGCTCTCGTGCTGGTCACCGAGTGGGATGAGTTCAAAGAGCTCGACATGAAGAAGCTGGCTGCAATGATGAAACGTCCTGTCTTCGTGGACGGCCGCAACGTCTTACAACCGGACGCAATGTTCGAGGCCGGTTTCGTCTATGAGGGCATTGGCCGGCGTGGCTTCGGGTATAAAAAGCTGGAAGGGATTTTGCCCTCCAGGCCCCGGACCGGCCGGAACCGGGCGGCCCGCCGTAAAACTGCCCTCGCGGAGGAACCAACTAACCGTTGAGATAGAACGAAATGTTCTAACTCAATACTAACCATTATATAACCTTGTACATACCTAAAGGTCTTAATATTTAGCATAAGAGATGCAATTTATATGTAAGGAAGGCACGGTTGTTTCTGTAAATCCGTGTAGATTAAGCCTAGTGAAAAGCAACACATATCTTCGGTATATCAAATTCATTTTTTCGGGCCGGGGTTCCGTCGCGGACGGTAGGTTGTGACTCCGGAAAGGAGCAGTAAGATGATTAATATCGGCGTTTTGGGTTGCGGTTACTGGGGGCCGAAGCACATCAGGGTCTGTCACGAGATGTCTAATGCGAAGCTATCCGCCGTCTGCGACCTGGATGAGAAAAAACTCCAGCAGGTCCAGATACAATATCCGGGCGTCAAGACCACGCCGCGTTTCTCCGATTTTCTCAGGAACAACATCGATGCCGTGGTCATCGCCACGCCCGTCCATACCCACCACCGGCTGGCCCGGGAAGCCCTTCTCAACGGCAAGCACGTCATGATTGAAAAGCCTATGACGTCCAACAGCCAGGAGGCGCTCGAGCTCATTGAGCTGGCCGAAAAGCGGAAACTGGTGCTCATGGTCGGTCATACTTACCAATACCATCCAGCGGTGGACTACCTTAAAGACCTTATCGGCCGCGGTGAGCTGGGGCAGCTCTACGGCATCGATGCCGACCGCCTTAACCTCGGTCTGTTCCGGCCGGACGTTAACGTGATATGGGACCTGGCCCCCCACGACATCAGCATTATGCTCACCCTCGTGAATTCCGATCCCATCGCGGTGAGCGCGCGGGGCACCCACCACATCGATGAAAGAGTGTGCGACGTCGCCTATATAGAGGTGCTTTTTGCTAACGGTACGATGGGGCATGTACATGTCAGCTGGCTCCACCCCCGCAAAATCCGCCAGATTACCATCGTCGGCAGCCAGAAGATGGCCGTTTATGATGATGTCTCGGAGACGGAGAAGATACATATTTATGATAAAGGCGTCGCCGTCCCTAACGAGGGCAACGGCAACGGTAACGGCAACGGTAACGGCCATAACCGTTTCTCGGCCTGGCCGCCGAACTACCGGTACGGAAATGTCGTTATCCCGTTCATATCCAATGCCGAGCCTCTCAAGGTGGAATGCAGCCATTTTATCAAGTGCATTACGGAAGGAATAAAACCCAAGAGCGACGGCCGTATGGGACTCAGGGTCACCAGTGTCCTGGAGGCCGCCGATAAGTCTCTGGCCACGGCTGGCCAGAGGGTTAAACTGGACTTAGCTTCCATGGCAGTCGTATAAGACCCGACGAAAACTTGAGAAGAGGTTGAGTATGAAACAGAGTTTGAGTTCTCCGGTTGGACTGAAGGTAAATGGCCAGTTGGTACAGCTCGGAGAAGGGGCCGTCATTGACGATGAGGTAATCCTGGGATACGCTTCGGCCCGGAAAATCGACCAGTTCCTGAGTGTCGGACCGGGGGCGCACCTGCGCCGCGGCACCATCATTTATGGCGGCAGCCGCATCGGCTCAAACCTCGAGACCGGCCACAACGTGGTCATCCGCGAGGAGAACATCATCGGCAATAGCTTGCGGATATGGAATAACTCTGTCATCGATTACGGGTGCCGCATCGGCAATAACGTCAAGATTCACAACAAAGTATATGTGGCCCAGTTTACCGTTATCGAAGATGAGGTGTTCATCGCTCCGGGGGTCACTCTGGCTAACGATATGCACCCCGGATGCCCGGATTCTCACGAATGTATGGAGGGCCCGCATATCAAGCGGGGCGCCCAGATAGGCATCAACTCAACCCTGCTTCCCCGCGTTGTCATCGGCGAGTTTAGCGTCATCGGCGCCGGGAGCGTCGTTACCAAGGATATTCCGCCCCGGGTAGTCGCCTACGGCAACCCCGCCAAGGTTGTCTGCGAAATCGGTAACCTGGTCTGTACGTCCGGACGCAGGGAAAAACCGTACGATAATATTGGGAAAGGAATATAGAATGCGAATACCGCTGGTTGATCTTAAGACACAGTACCAGGGAATCAAAGAAGAAGTGATGGCGGAAATCGGCCAGGCACTGGACGGGATGCAACTTTTTCTCGGTAAAAACGTCCAGGCCGTGGAGTCGAATTTCGCTTCTTTTTGCGGCACGGAATTCGCCATCGGGGTGGGTTCAGGCACGGACGCCCTGCACATCGCCATCCGCGCCCTGGGAATCGGACCCGGCGACGAGGTCGTCACGGTCGCCCATACTTTCATCGCCACGGTGGAAGCGATCGTTCTCGCCGGCGCCCGTCCAGTCCTTGTCGATATCGACCCCGTCACCTGCAACATGGACCCGGCCCAGGTAGAAAAAGCGATTACCAGCCGCACCAGGGCCATCATACCGGTCCATCTCTACGGTCATCCGGCGGACATGGACCCGATTCTCGACCTGGCGGGGGCTTACCGGCTCAAGGTCATCGAAGACGCCTGCCAGGCCCACGGTGCGGAGTACAGGGGACGCCGGACCGGTTCGCTGGGAGATATCGGTTGCTTCAGTTTTTATTTTACCAAGAACCTGGGCGGATATGGCGAGGGCGGTATCATCACCACCTCCGACCCGGATATCGCCAAGACTTGCCGCATGATACGTGACCACGGCCAGAACGCCAAGTATTACCATGCCGTGATGGCCATTAACGGTCGTCTCGATGAAGTCCAGGCCGCGGTGCTCAAGGTCAAGCTTGCATATCTCGATAAATGGACGGAGATGAGGCGGGATATCGCGAGTGCCTACTCGGCCCGGCTCCCTTCATCGATTATCAAACCCCGGGAAATGCCCTGGGGTAAACACGTGTACCATCTCTACGTGGTAAGGACTCCGGAGCGGGACCAGCTTAAAGAATGGCTGGAGAGTAAAGGAGTTAGCACCGGCATGCACTACCCTGTTCCGGTTCATATGCAGGAAGCGTGGCGCCGCTACGGCGGGGCAGAATGCTCGTTACCGGTCACGGAAAAAACGGTCAAAGAGATTCTGTCGCTCCCTATATACCCGGAGCTGACCGAAAGCGAAGTCGGCTACATTTGCGATAGCATCATCGAATTCAGTGAGTCGAGAATAGGCTTACCTATTAAACGATAAAAAGCTTATCGTCCCTACCCCTTGTTGGAAAGAATGAAGACAAAGGCAGGGGAGGAGGAAAAAATGGTTAGAGTGAATGAGCGAAAAGAAGCCGAGGCTGCCAGGGAAAAGGCCCGGCGGGACGCTGAAGAAATGAAGAGGGCTCGCGAGGCTGCTGCCACGACACAGAAGGAGGCCGAGATGGCCGCCAGAGTGCAGGCCAGGCAGAAAGCCCTTGCGGTTAAAGAGAAGGCCAGGCTGGAGGCCGAGGTAGCCAAGAAGGCCAAAGAAACTGCGATTTTAGCCAAGAAAGAGGCAGAGGCAAAAGCAAGGGTCAAAGCGCAACAGGAGGCCGAAGAGTCCAAGAAGGCCAAAGAGGCTGCTATATTAGCCAAGAAAGAGGCCGAAGCCGAGGCCAGGGCGAAGGCACAACAGGAAGTCAAAGAGGCCAAGAAAACCAGAGAAGCCGCTATATTAGCGAAGAAAGA
>MGNQ01000035.1:378-11169 GCA_001796865.1 Chloroflexi bacterium RBG_16_56_11 | reverse complement strand
CAGCCAAGAAGGCCAAAGAAGCTGCCATATTAGCGAAGAAAGAGGCTGACGCTGAGGCGAGGGCGAAAGCCCACCAGGAGGCCGAAGAAGCCAAGAAGGCCAAAGAAGCTGCAATATTAGCGAAGAAAGAATCCGAGGCCGAGGCCAGGGAGAAAGCCCACCAGGAGGCCGAAGAAGCTAAGAAAACTAAAGAAGCTGCGATATTAGCCAAGAAAGAAGCCGAAGCCGAGGCCAGGGCGAAAGAACAACAGGAAGCCGAAGAGGCCAAGAAAGCCAGAAGAGAGGTTGCCATATTAGCCAAGAAAGAGACTGAAGCCGAGGCCAGGGCGAAGGCGCAACAGAAAGCCGAAGCAACTAAGAAATCCAAAGAAGCTGCCATATTAGCCAAGAAAGAGGCCGAAGCCGAGGCCAGTGCCAAAGCGCAACGGGAAGCTGAAGAATCTAAGAGAGCCAAAGAAGCTGCCATATTAGCGAAGAAAGAATCCGAGGCCGAGTCCAGGGCGAAGGCACACCAGGAGGCTGAAGAAGCTAAGAGAGCCAGAGAAGCCGCTATATTAGCCAAGAAAGAAGCTGAAGCCGAGGCCAGGGACAAAGCCCACCAGGAGGCTGAAGAGGCCAAGAAAGCCAGACAGGCTGCTATATTAGCGAAGAAAGAATCCGAGGCCGAGGCCAGGGCGAAGGCACATCAGGAAGCCGAAGAAGCTAAGAAAACTAAAGAAGCTGCCATATTAGCCAAGAAAGAAGCCGAGGTGGCCGCCAGATTGAAAGCCTACCAGGAAGCCGAAGAAGCCAAGAAAGCCAAAGAGGCTGCTATATTAGCGAAGAAAGAAGCTGAAGCCGAGTCCAGGGACAAAGCCCACCAGGAGGCTGAAGAAACTAAGAAGTCCAGAGAAGCCGCTATATTAGCCAAGAAAGAAGCCGAAGCTGAGGCCAGGGCCAAAGCGCAACGGGAAGTCGAAGAAGCTAAGAAATCCAAAGAAACTGCCATATTAGCGAAGAAAGAGGCCGAGGTGGCCGCCAGATTGAAAGCACAACAGGAAGTCGAAGAAGCTAAGAAGTCCAGAGAAGCTGCAATATTAGCGAAGAAAGAAGGCGAGGTGGCGGCCAGGGCGAAAGCCCACCAGGAGGCCGAAGAAGCTAAGAAGTCCAGAGAAGCTGCCATATTAGCCAAGAAAGAAGCCGAAGCTGAGGCCAGGGCCAAAGCGCAACGGGAAGTCGAAGAAGCTAAGAAATCCAAAGAAGCTGCCATATTAGCGAAGAAAGAGGCCGAAGCCGAGGCCAGGGAGAAAGCCAGGTTGGAAGCTGACGAAACACGGCGGGCCCGCGAGGCCGTGCTACGGGCCAGAAAAGCAGCCGAGGCTGCCCGGGAACAAACTTTCGAACAAGTCAAGGAGGCGCCCAGGTTTAAAGTGGCCACGTATGAAACTGAGAAAACCACGCAGAAAAGGCCACGCGTTATGGTGCCTCTCTTCTGCGGACGCTCGCTGTTGATATTGGCTGTCGGTTTAATCATCGGTGCGGGGTTGGGGCTTGGATACTGGGTAATCAGCCCTTCATTATCCACCGATGACCAGGCGAACAGCAGCGAGCCAAGCTCGCTGGCGCAATACGTTGGCATGCCTTCTGACGTACCCTGGACGAGTAGAGTCAATGTCCAGGTAGTCAATCCCGGCACCACCTCGGTTGCGTTACGGGACCTGCAGACCACCGGCGAATATTACGCCGCCAAGACAAGCAGTCTGCCTTTCTTACTGTTCCTCTCCCAGGAGCTGGAGACAACCAAACCGCAATATAGTCATACCGTTGATGAGCTGGACCAGATGATTAAGACGGGCTACAACTACAACAGTGAGCAGCCGGCTATCGTGGTCCAGGTAACGGCCAAGAGCGCTCAGGAAGCGACATTCCTGGCTGCCGGCATCCCGGAGGTATTCAAAAAATACCTTGTCAACGAAGAGGTAAACAAGCAGAACCAGGAATACCAGAATACGCTGACAAAAATCGACTACGTCAAGGTCGCTATCGTAGAAGCCGAACACGAGATGAATGTTATCAGGCAGAACGCTAACACCAATCAGTTAGCCAACGACCCGAAATACGTCTCGCTAAGCTCCAAGGTGACCGCATTGCAGAATGAACTGGACCGCCAGGCCAGTATGCTGGCCGGGATGGTCGTCACGGGTAACGCCAACAAGGACCCGGCCACGCTGCAAAAAGAATATGACGATACCATGCAGGAGATACTGGCCGTCACCGCCGAGTTATACCAGGCCGAAGGTGAAGTGACAGCCCTGGCAACCAAGATATCTGCTCCGGCAAACAATATCGTCATCAGCGCCGAATACGTTACTCTTACCGCCAAAGTCAAAGCGCTGGAGGTGGAGCTCGATGTGCTGATGATGGGCGACGGGGTGAATATGGGACTGGCTACCATGATTGCCAGAGGCCTAACCGATACCCAGAACTATAAAGACGCCGTGGTGCTCGTCGACAGGACCACAGCGGCGCTGGTCGAGGCTAGAAACAAGCTCACCGCGATGCAGAATAGCGCTGAAACTACCACCAGGGTGTCTACCGAGGACGAATATCAGCTCGCCCAGGCCCGGGCCAAGGTCGATAACCTGAATCTGGAGATTACCTCGATCAGAGCCAAGCTCTCGGTCCTATCGCCCATCGCTGACGCGGCCGGTACCGATACGGCGACGCAGGCCGCCTTTGACAGGATAAGCGCGGCCCTTGCCGAGGCCAAACGCCAGCTAAATACGCTTGAAGAGACCGCGGCTAGCTCTTACATCGAGGAAAACCTGAACTATCAGTTTGCCAAAGCTAAGGTCGAGAACCTGAACACAGAGCTGGCGAAGTTAACCCAAAGCCTGAGTTCTTTCGTCGGAATAAATGCCCAGCTATCCACGGTCACCGACTATATGGTCGCCGGGAACCCGTCCATGCCGGTGCCTGAATTACCTGACAGGATGAGGGTACGGAACGCCCTGATGATGGGGGCTATCGTCGGTGTCGCGATTGCCTGGGTCGCCCTGAACTTCAAGTGGATTGGCGGTATGCTGTCTTCTTCCACGCCTGCCGGGGAACAGGGGGTTGCTTAATGAAGGAGGCCGTTCTGGTAACCGGGGTGGCCGGATTTATCGGGTCACACCTGGGGGAACGTCTGCTCCGTCTTGGCTATAGCGTGGTTGGGCTGGACAACCTGGACAGTTTTTACGACCCGGCAATAAAAAGAGAAAACATCCGGGCGCTCGAGGATAACAGTAGTTTCCGGATGATACGGGGCGATATCCGTGATAAAGAGCTTCTGAACCGTATCTTCTCGGAAAACAGTATCAGTCTGGTGGCGCATCTGGCAGCGAGGGCCGGAGTCAGGCCATCGCTGCAGTTGCCCCTCCTCTACCAGGATGTGAATATCGGGGGAACGATAAATATGCTGGAGGCGAGCCGCTCTTCGGGCGTCCGGCAGTTCGTCTTCGCGTCCTCGTCATCGGTATACGGCCTGAATAGCCGCGTGCCCTTCCGCGAGGATGATAAAATCGACTACCCGACCTCGCCCTACGCCGCGTCCAAGTCGGCCGGCGAACTTTTTTGCCGGACCTATCATCATCTTTACGGACTCCCGGTAAAGGCCTTGAGGCTATTTACCGTTTACGGTCCCCGGCAGCGGCCGGAGATGGCCATACATTCCTTCGCCAGGAAAATCGAGGCAGGGGAAGAGATACCCGTTTACGGGGACGGTACGGCGAAAAGGGACTATACCTATATCGACGATATTATCGATGGCATCATGGGGGCATTGACATCCCGCGACCCGGGATTTCAGATCTATAACCTCGGGGACTCCAGTCCCATCGACATCATGAGCCTGGTTCGACTTCTGGAGAAGTCGCTGGGTAAAACAGCCCGGGTGAAGAATCTGCCCCAGCAACCGGGAGACGTCCCCATCACTTATGCCGATATTTCCCGGGCCGGGGTTGATCTCGGTTACCGGCCGGCCGTGCCCATCGAGCGCGGCGTCGAGCTTTTCGTACGGTGGTACCGCCAGTCGGTAGCCCGTTTAGCCGGAAATGTAGCAGGTCACACTAATTAACACTATGAAAAAGCCAATCTGCGTTATATCAGAAGATTTATCCCAGCCCGTGGACGAAGGCATCAAGCACTTCGCCCACTCGCTTATCGAGTCATGGTCAGAAGAGCACGATGTGCTCGGTCTTTCGTTGCGGACGACGGGTCGGATTGACGGGCCGCATACCGAGGCTCTCAGGGTGAACAAGACATTCATCGACGCCGGACTGAGCCGGCGGCTCCGGGCTTTCCGGCCGGAAATCATCTGCTACGTGCCCTCGGCCTCGGCGACCGTTTCCAGCTTCCTGCGCAGTCGCGTCCTCAAGCTCAACCGCCCCGCGACGAAGGTCGTGATGGTGGCCCTGCAGCCCCGCAACCTCGGATGGATTTCCCGGCGCCTTCTGCCTCTAATATCGCCGGATACGGTCTTCGTGCAGAATGAAACGGCCATGAAGCGTCTGGGCGATGCGGGCTGCCGCGCCAGGTTATTGCCCAGCGGCGTCGACAACAAGAAGTTCGTCCCGGTGTCCCCGTCGCGGAAGGTCGAGCTGCGGACCAGGTACGGACTGGACACACAGGCTTTTACCGTGCTCCACGTCGGCCATGCCGCCGCCGGCAGAAATATCGACTTCCTCAACCTTGTCCGCCGGGAGAGTAAAGCGCAGGTGATTTTCGTAGGCAGCAGTCTCCGCCACAGCGGCGGGAAGGAGTTGGTGGCTGATTTGCGCCGACAGGGAGTAATCGTTCTCGATAAATATTTCCCCGATATCGAGGAGATATACCAGCTAGCCGACTGCTACCTGTTCCCGGTATTCTCCGACCAATCGTGCATTGGCGTCCCGCTCTCCGTTCTCGAGGCGATGGCCTGCAATCTGCCGGTCGTCTCGGTGCGTTACGGCACCCTGCCGGGCATCTTCGGAGAAGGACAGGGGCTGGTTTATGCCGATAACCCTGAAGGTTTACTGCTGGGTCTCCAGGCCGTGAAAAATCTCAACGGTAATTGTCGCACGCGGGAGAAGGTAGCGCCTTACTCCTGGCAGGCTGTCGCCAGGTATATCCTGGAACAAACTCTAGGCGCAGGGAATAACTGATGAAAAATCGAATCGCGGGCTTGACTGCCAGCGGCGTCCGTATCGTTACCGGCTCTCCTCACACCAACGGTAAGACGGTCGACGCTGCAACGCTGCTCAAGTTCTATGAAAAGAATAAATACCCCATGCTCGCCTTTAAGGCGGGACGTAACGGCAACGCATTTTTCGCCTCGGCAGAGTATAACGTGGCGCGCGAGCGTCAGGCTACGCTTTTCAAGAACATGCGCGCGGAGTACCTGCTCGTCCGGGACCGCTGGGCGCGGCACGGCATCCCCTGCATCATGATAAAATCGGGCGGCTCTTTCCTGCCGTTTCCCTATACCAGCGATAACCTGGACATACTGGTGAACCCGCACCACGAGGCGGCCGCCCGGGCTATTTTGCTTCAGCTGGGCTACGTGGAATTAAAAAACCTGGAAGAGCCGAGGAAATTTCTTTTCCGGAAGTTCCGGGGGGGCGAACTGGCATCCGATATCCACCTGCACACGCGTGTTGGCTGGGGCGTGGGTTTTATGGATGACGGCTCGCTGTGGGCCAGGGCCGGAGTCTCTCCCGGGGACAAGGCCGTGATCGTCCCGTCGCCGGAGGACGCTATCCTGATTACTCTGGCGCACGGACTGTATGAAAACAAGAAACTGAAACTGGCGGACCTGGTCAAGATGCAGGGATGCTGGCGGGATGATGTCGACTGGGCGTACATGAAAGAGACCGCCAGTCAGTCTGGCTGGCTTGACGGCCTCTGTTTCGGCGTTGCCATCAGCGCTTACCTGGAGAGGGCGGTGTTCGGGAAAACCGCCGTCCCCGGGAAAGTCCTGGGCGAATGCCGTAAAGAGCTGAAAAAATCCTCTATCCTGTACCGCTATTACCGCAGCCTCAGGCGGCGGAGTCCTCTTGCCCTGCCTTTTTCAATCTCGTTCATGTTCAGCAAATACCTCTTTTATAAAAAAATACTCGGCGACCGGCGGGACGGCCTCTCAAGCCGACTCTACCAGGTCATCAGGACATTCCTGAGGGGTATCAGGTTGAAGTCGGGTCTCCGGCCTCAGACGCCTTTCCTGGTGTCCTTCAGCGGCATTGATGGGTCGGGGAAGACCCAGCACGCCCGCGTCCTGGAAAAGTGCCTGAGGCACTACGGTCTCCGGGTAAGCTACCGCTGGAACCGCTGCGCTACCTTCGGCCTGACCCGGCTCCTGAGTGTCGTCAGCCAGGCGCTTTTCTGGCGCCGGACCGGACCCGGAAATAATGCCGGAACGGATGTCACGGTACGAAGGCAGCGATTGAGCAATCCGGCTTTCCGGTTGCTCTGGACTTACCTGACGGCCCTGGACATGATTATCTCCAATTTCTTCCGGGTGGGACTGCCGCTGCTCTGCGGGCAAATAGTCATCTGCGACCGCTATGTCTACGACGCGGCCGCCGAGATGGAGTCTTCGTTGCCCGCCGTTGATAAATACAACCGTTTCGCTATCAAGATGATGCTGGCGCTGGCGCCCCGGCCGGACACGGCCTATTTCCTCGACGTGCCGGAGAAAATCAGCACGGAGCGCCGCGACGAGAACACGAATCTCAAATATCTGCGGCGGCAGCGCGACGTTTACGCGGTCATGGTCAACGCCTATCGCCTCCGCATCAAGCGGACGGACCGCGACTTCACGGAGAATGCCGACGAGATAGTACGGGAGGTAGCCAAACCTTACTTTAAGGTCTACCCCACGCTCCTCAACGGCCTTTTCCTCTCTAATCCCGGCCAGCTTAATCCAGAGAATCGGGAGCAGTCATGAGAGTGCTGGTAGTAACCAATATGTACCCCTCCCCGGAAAAGCCGGCGTTCGGGACATTCGTCAAGGAACAGGTGGAGTCCCTGAGGCGCGAAGGCGCTGACGTGGATGTCTTTTTCTTCGACGGCACACAGAATAAAATGAACTATGTCAAGGCCTATTTCCGTTTCTGGGCGCAGATTTCGCACCGGCGATATGACATTATTCATGCCCACTATGTGCTCTCCGGCATGGTGGCGCGTGCCCAGTTTCTCTTGCCGGTAGTCCTGACGCACCACGGCCTCGAGGTCTTCACCACGTGGCAGCGTTTTCCCTCCAGGTTCCTCACGCCGCTGGTCGACCGGGCTATTCTCGTATCGGAAGAGCAGAAACGCAAGCTCAAATGCCGCAACGTGGAAATCATCCCCTGCGGTGTCGACCTGGCCTTCTTCAAGCCCGAACCCAGGGATGAAGCCCGCCGGCGATTCAATTTACCGCTTGATAAAAAACTCGTCCTGTGGGTCGGGAACCACAGGAGGCCGGAAAAACGGTTCGATATTGTCGAGGCGGCCGTGGCCATCGCCCGCGAGAAAGACCCGGCGATTGAGCTGACACTGGTATCCGGCCTGCCTCATGAGGTCGTCCCCGGCTACATGAATGCCGGCGACGTGCTTCTCCTGGTGTCGGATGCGGAAGGCTCTCCCATGGCAATCAAAGAGGCCATGGCCTGCAACTTGCCGGTGGTCTCGGTGCCGGTGGGAGATGTGCCCGAGGTCATCGGCGACACTGAAGGCTGTTACCTGTGTTCCCAGGACCCGTCCGACGTTGCTGATAAGCTGCTGCTGGCCCTGGCGCATCCCGGGCGGACGCAGGGACGTGAGAAGGTCAGGTCCCTGGATGAAGCCGTTATCGCCCGGCGGATTATCAGTCTTTACCGGGACGTGCTCGACGAGAAAAAGTCGGTGTCCTGGAAATCTCTGGTGCCGCGCCGGATGAGGAGAGAGCTATGAAACGGGTGTGCATCGTCCGTCACAAGTACTATCCCCGCGGCGTTCCCACGCGGCGCAACGCCGAGACGCTGGTAGCGCACGGCTACGATGTCGATGTTATCTGCCTGAAGGGCGAGGGAGAGAAGAGTCGCGAGGTCGTGCGGGGGGTGAACGTTTACCGGCTCCCCGTGGAGCACCGGCGCGGCGGTTTCTTGAGGTACATTTTCGAATACAACGCCTTCTTTTTCCTGGCCTTCTGGAAGCTGTCCTGGCTTACTCTGACACGGAGATACCGCGTGGTCGAAGTCGACAATATGCCGGATTTCCTGGTATTTACCACGCTGGTCCCCCGGTTGCTGGGCGTTAAAATAATTTTTCAGATTCTCGACCACACCCCCGAAGTCTTCGCCGACAGCTTTAAAACCGGCACCCGGCACCCGTTAATTAAGATGCTGCGCCTGGTAGAAAAGGCGAGCGTCCGCTGGGCGGACTACTGCCTCGGCACGCAGATTATGAATAAGAAAATCATCGAAGGACACGGTGTCCCCGGTTCCAGGATATCGGTAGTACTCAATGTGCCCGATGGCATCTTCGACCAGCCGCCGGCCGCCGTGCCGGCTAACGGCACTTTCTGCGTGATAACCCACGGCAATCTCCTGGAAAAATACGGGGTCCAGACGCTGATAGAGGCCATGCCTTCCCTGATAAGCGAAATCCCCAACCTGAAGGTCAAGCTGGTGGGGGATGGCGAGTACCGACCCCAGCTGGAAAAGCTGGCAAAAGCGCTGGGTGTCGGCGACCATCTGGAATGCACCGGCTGGGTGCTACCGGAGGAGGTGGTCGCCCATATCGCTCAGGCCAATGTCGGCGTCGTGTCCATTATCGAAAAGAGGAACCCGATGCTGCCCAATAAGCTATTCGAATATCTGGCCCTGGGCAAACCGTCCGTGGTAACAGCTATACCCATTATTAAGCACTACTTCGATGATAGCTCGGTGATGTATTACGAACCCGAAAACGCCCGCGACCTGGCACGGTGCATCCTCGAGCTTTACCGCGACCCGGGAAGAAGGGTGTCCCTGGCCGCCGCCGGTTCGGCGGTCTACCAGAAGTACCGCTGGAGCGTGATGCAACAGGAGTACCTGAAAGTTTTTGACCACCTGGCCGGTGGGAAGAACGGTTAGAGTAATTTACATAAAGTAAGGTAGAGATATGGAAACAGTCATTAATCCGGCAGTCCAAATACAACAGAGACGGCTAATCGTTTCCCTGTTCGCCTGTATCGGTCTGACCCTGATATTGACCGTCATCGGGTTCACCACCATCCTTTCGCTGATACTCGCCGCCCAGATAGTGTGCCTGTTTCTCGCTTTTTACCGTCCGGTGTGGGCCGTGGCGGCGCTTATAATACAACAGCTTACGGCCAGCAATTTCATGTACTATATTTCCGCCACGCCCGTCAGTATCCGTTTCACCTGGGCGGTGCTGGCACTGTTAATGATGATGACTCTGGTGCGCCGGGAAGGGGGCCTGGTTTTAGGCAAAGGCGCCAGGCGCATCCTGCTACCGGCGGTGATTTTCCTGGCTATCTCGATAATCGCTAACATCGTCAACACGGACATGGCCTACACGCTGGAGTCCGTACGCCAGGTGGCGACCTCGTTGATTATCATTATCATCATCCCGGCGGTGATAAAGAACAAACAAGACCTCAAGCTGCTCGGGATAGTCGCCTTCGCTACCGGGGCAGCGTCGGGCTTGTTTGCCCTCTCGCAGCATTTTCACTTCAAGTTTCTGCCGATCGCCAATACCATTCTCGGCGGCAACTTCAACGGAAGAAGGGTGATGGGCCTCAACGATAGTCCCGTGGACCTGTCCTTTACTTTACCCATGTTGATAATCCCGATCACGGCCGTTTTCCTGCTGAAAGGGTTCAACCCGAGGTTCCGCCTGTGGGCGGTTGTCGCCATTTTTGTCATGACGGCAGCGACCTACTACACCTGGACCAGGTCCGGCCTGTATTCGCTGGGGGCGGGGCTGCTGGTGATGCTCTTTTTTATCAGGTCTCAAGTTAAAAAGGAAATGGTGCTGGCGGTGATATTGGTCTGCGTCTCTTTCGTGATTTACAGCGATATCAAGCAAAACAGGTATTCCAAAGGTTTTGCCGAGGAAGATAGCGCCGCGAGCCGGCTCGTCCTGTGGGAGGCTGGCATCAGTATCGCCATGGACTACCCCGTCCTCGGTATCGGGCACCGGGGCTTCAAGGAGATGTCACAGGCCTATCTTAGCACCATTGAGTACGATCCCAAGGTGGTGAATGCCACCGAAGTCCTGGGCGTGGAACAACCCCATAACGACATAATCTGGGTCTGGATTTCCTACGGAACGCCGGCGCTTATCGCTTTTCTCCTGCTCTTGATAAGTATTTTCGTTAACTTTTTCCAGGCGTACCGTCGTTCTTCCAATCCGCTGGTGATGGGCATCGCTCTCGGTTGTTTCGCGGCGATGATTACCTATATCATCAACGCCGCCACGCATAATGTGATGGACCAGGTGGTCTTTATATGGATCCTGGCCGGGCTTTCCATAGCTACGCTGAAGCTGGCATCGGCGGAAAAACGCCCCGTTAAGGTGAAAAGATGAAAAACACCCGTATCACGGTAATGTTCCCGATTAATCAGCTGGGTATCGGCGGCGCGGAGCAACAATTGCTCGAGCTGGTCCGTGAAATGGACAAGGACCGGTTTCAGCCTATCGTGGTGACTCTTTATCCCGGCGGCGCCCTGGAGCCGGAAGTTAAAGCGGTGCCGGGCGTCGAGCTTATTTGCCTGAACAGAAAGGGGAAGTTCGACTTCTCCGTTTTATACAAAATCTACCGACTGC
>MGNQ01000035.1:0-291 GCA_001796865.1 Chloroflexi bacterium RBG_16_56_11 | reverse complement strand
AAAGTGGTCACCGAGCGCTGCGGCGTCAGGTCCAACCCGCGCCTGGGCAGCGCCCTGTACCGTAAAATAGAGGACTATTTTACCCGCTACGCTGACTGGGTCGTCCCCAACAGCCGGGCCGGGGAAAGCTATGTTAAAGACCGCGGTATCGACCCGGCCAGGGTCAAGGTAATCTATAACGGTATCAATTTACGCCGGCTGACGCCCGACCCCGTGGCGGTGGCCGATATAAGGCGGCGTATGGGAGTACCCGCCGACGGCAAGGTTGTGGGTATCACCGCCAGTCTCACT
>MGNQ01000034.1:4105-5595 GCA_001796865.1 Chloroflexi bacterium RBG_16_56_11 | reverse complement strand
TACTCCTTGACGGCTTCCATCATGGCGCGCAGGTTCTCCGGCCGGGCCATGTCAAAGGTGGAGCCGCCGCTAAGCATGTAGCCGCCGCCGGGGGCGCAGGTCTCGATGAGCTTGCGGCAGTACTCCTTCATCTCTTTCGCCGTGCCCGTGTAGGCGAGGGAAACGGGCACGTTGCCGCAGATGCAGGAGGTCTGGCCCAGTATTTTTTTAGCCCTGGCCATATCCGTCTGGTCGAACATCCACACCACGGCGGACCGGGGCATATCCGCGATGTATTCCAGCCGACGATTGTAGGCCCCCTCGGCCACCGGGAAGGGTATCAGGCCTTCGTCAACCATGCCGAGGAGGAGCCGGCGGAAGGACGGCCAGTAAAAGGTCTCGAACTGCTTATCGGACATGAAGAAATCGTCGCCCTTGTGCAGCGGCATCATGATGACCGGGCAATCGGACATATCGGCCATGGCCACGGCATTTTTCTGGAGCTGCGGCAGGACGAACTCCATGGCCAGGTGGATTTTCTCCGGCTGGCGGTACATGTCCATGACGATGCCGCGGGTGCCCCGGAGGTTATCGGCCAGGACATCGAAAGGCGCCACAGCCATACCGCCCCGGAACATGGGGAACCCCCTGGCGAACGCCTGCCGGGTTGTCCTGTCAGCGGCTTGCCGGAAGACCTTCTGGTACCGGCTGGCGGCCCGGATAGACTTGAAAAACGGCTCAAAGGCGGGGTCCTGGCACATGTTCATCAGCCGCTGGGGCAGTCCCTGGTACCAGGTGAAGGAGGGGACGCCGGCAAACGGCTCGAAGATGCCCGTGGTGCGCGGCAGCAGGCGCCGCAACTGGAAATCGAAGGGGTCTTTCATGAAGAGGTCGTACTCGTCGGCCTTCATGTACTCGCCCTCGACGAACTGGTAGGAGCGGGCATCGTCCGGGAGTCCGTGCCCCGGCCATTTCTGGGTCTTCTGCTGGAGGAGGTCGGCCACCGGCCCCTGGAAGAACGGCGTGCCGTCGAACGTGTCCGTATCGAAATCGTCGAGGAATTTCAGCCAGGCCGCCCGCATCTTTTCGGGTTCGTAGACGGCTTCTTTAAAGGTGATGCCGGCATGCATCGCCGGGAAGAAACCGGCCGGCACCATGCAGGGCACGCGGTCCGGGATTTCCAGTTTGGCCGCTTTGGCCAGCCGCGTCGCCCGCGCCCGGTAGTCCCTTTCCGCCGCCCGGCTGACGAATCTGACGTCCCCGGGATTTATCCACCGGTCGAGGCGGACGTCCCGCTTCTGCTGCCAGGTAAGCCCCGCCCAGTTATCCGGTCTGGTAAACACTCGTTTTTCAGCCTCCGTGATTATTCGAGGGAAGAACGGCTGTCCGGCGGGCAAAGCCGCCGGTCATTTATAAGTGCCGTACTCGCGCGCGGCGGCCATCATGGCCCGCAGGTTATCCGGGTCGCCTTTATCGATGCCGGCGCCGCCGGTAAGGATGTAGCCGCCGCC
>MGNQ01000034.1:2479-4042 GCA_001796865.1 Chloroflexi bacterium RBG_16_56_11 | reverse complement strand
CACGTTGCCGGCGATGCAGGCGGTATTGCCCAGCACCTTCTTGGCCTCGGCCATGTCCGTCTGGTCGAAGTACCAGAGCACGCCGCTTTTCGGCATGTCGGCGTAATACTTGAGACGGTGGTTGTGCTTGCCCTCGGCGAAGGGGAAGGGCACCAGCCCCTCGTTAATCATGGCCAGGAGGACCTTCCGGAAGGTCGGCCAGTAGAACTTCTCGAACTGCTTATCGGACATGAAGACGTCGTCGCCCTTGTGCAGGGGCATCATGATGACCGGGCAATCGATATTGGCGCTGTCCTTGACGATCATATCGATGGTCAGGGAGCATTGGTGTTCGGTGGCCTCGATGACCTTTTCCGGCTGGCGGTACATGTCCATGACGATGCCGTGGGTGCCCCGGAGCATATCCGCGAAGACATCGAAGGGCGCCCCGGCGAAGAGCCGGCCCCGCACATTGGGGTAGCCCTCGGCCAGGACGGTATCGCCGACCTCCTCGACGACCTTCCGCCATTTTTCGTACTCGTCGGAGAGCGCGATGAGTTTCTGGAAGACCTGGCGAATGCGGGGGTTGCCGAAGGCGGCCACCAGGCGCAGGCCGCCGCCCTGCCAGGTGCGGAGGGGGGGCAGGTCCTTGAACGCCTCGAAGAGCTCGCCGGTGCGGGGCAGGTTGACCCTGACGGCGTAGTCCGAGGGGTCTTTCATGAAGAGGTCGTACTCGTCGGCCTTCATGTACTCGCCCTCGACAATCTGGTAGTACCAGGCGTCCTCGGCCAGGCCGTGGCCCGGCCATTTCTGGGTGCGGGTGCCGGTCCCTTCCAGCACCCTTCCCGGCGTGACCAGGGCCGGGCCGCTGTAGGTATCCATGTCCTTGAACTCGTACATGAACTTGAGCCAGGCGTCGCGCATCTTGCCGTAATCGTACATGATATCGTGAAAGCTGACGCCGGCGTAGGAGGCGGGGTAGAAGCCTATCGGCAGGATGACCGGCACGCGGTCCGGCTCCTCCATTTTAATCGCTTTTATGAATCTCGTGACTCGCTCTTTATAAAGCTTTTCCGCCTCCGGGCTGACGAATTTCACCTTCTTTGGCGAGAGCCAGCGCCGGAAACGCTCCTCCCTCTTTTCCTGCCAGGTCATCTCCGACCAGGCTTTTTTGGTGCCTTCCGTTTTCGTGACCATTTCAGTTACCCCTCTTTCCCGGCTGGATGAAATCAATAGGCCCCGTATTCTTTAGCGGCCTCCATCATGGCGCGCAGATTTTCCGGTTTGACCTCGGTGGCGCTGGCCCCGCCGGTGAGGATATAGCCGCCGCCGGGCTATCGAACTTTGTATCGGAGGCTTCCAGCCACTCCCGGAAGCGCTCCTCCCGCTTCTCCTCCCGGGACATATCCGCCCATTGCTTCTTCATCTTCTTCCCCTGAAGTAAGGATAGCCTTCGTGCCAGCGGAATGGTGGAAATAATGCCGGAAAGGCGCCGCCGACGGTCAAAAAGCCGGTTTCCTCTTATTTCTTATAGACGCCGTACTCTTTGACGGCGGCCATCATGGCGCGCAGGTTATCCGCGTT
>MGNQ01000034.1:1873-2469 GCA_001796865.1 Chloroflexi bacterium RBG_16_56_11 | reverse complement strand
ATGTTGGCGCCGCCGGCCAGGATGTAGCCGCCGCCCTTGCCGCAGGTCTCGATGAGCTGCCGGCAGTGCTCTTTGACTTCCTCCGGCCGGCCCGTCATGAGCAGCGAGGTGGGCACGTTGCCGATAATGCAGGAGGTCTTGCCCAGTACCCTTTTCGCCTCGGCCATGTCCGTCTGGTCGAAGTACCAGGCCGCGGCCGCCCGGGGCAGGTCCTTGATAATCTCCAGGCGCCGGTTGTAGCTGCCCTCGGCGAAGAGGATCACCGAGATGCCCTCGTTGACCAGGGCCATGACGACCTGTTTCAGGGTCGGCCAGTAGAAGGTCTCGTACTGCTTGACGGACATGAAGGCGTCGGCGCCCTTGTGCAGCGGCATGAGGATTATCGGCGTGCCGGAGGCGTTGGCCGAGGCTATGGCCGAATCGATGGTCAGGGGGGCGATGCGGGCCATGGCTTCGTGGAGCTTGGCCGGCCGCTGGAACATGTCCTTGATGATGCCCCGGGTGCCCCGCAGGGTATCCCCGAGGGTATCGAAGGGCGCCTTGGCCAGGCCGCCGGCGATGCCGGGATACCCGGCCGCCATGGCCTGCTGGGTGAC
>MGNQ01000034.1:1466-1849 GCA_001796865.1 Chloroflexi bacterium RBG_16_56_11 | reverse complement strand
CAGGCTTTCCCGCCCGGCCTCTAAAAGGGCCTGGAACCCGGCCTGGACGTCCGGCAGGCCGAAGGGCACCAGGGACATGGTGGCGATTTCCTCGAAGGTGGTCAGGGCCGGCAGCTGGCCGAACCCCTTAAAAGCCCCGAAGACGCGCGGCAGGTAGATGCGGAGCCAGAAATCGGTGGGGTCTTTGATGAGGGCATCGTACTCGTCCGCCTTCATCCACTCCCCCTCCACCGCCTGGTAGGATAAAGTCCTGGTGGACAGGCCGTGGCCCGGCCACTTGTACAGCTTGTAGTCCACGGCCTCCAGGGCCCGGCCCGGGGGCACGAATATGGGGCCGAAATAGGTGTCCGACTCGAACTCGTGGAGGAACTTCAGCCAGGCAC
>MGNQ01000034.1:0-1449 GCA_001796865.1 Chloroflexi bacterium RBG_16_56_11 | reverse complement strand
TCGTACATGACCTTATGGAGGTTGGTGCCGGCGTAAGAGGCGGCGAAAAGGCCGGCCGGCAGGATGCACGGCACCCGGTCCGGCACCTCCAGTTTAAGGGCTTTGCTAAACCTGGTGACACGCTCTTTGTAAAGCTTTTCCGCCGACGGGCCGGAGAAGGTCAGACCCGGCGGAGCAAGCCACCGCTTGAAGCGTTCCTGACGCTTTTCATCAGGAGATAACTCCGCCCATTCCCTGGCCATTTTAGTTCACACCGATCCACCGCTTGGCGAGCGATACAGCCGCCATGGCGTCCTTGCCGAAGGCATCGGCCTTGGCGTATTTCCGGACCTCTTCATCCATCTGGCCGCCGCCGATCATGATCTTGACATTCTGGCGCAGCCCGGCTTTCTCCAGGGCCTCCACCGTATCTTTCATCGAGTCGAAGGCGGGGGTCAGGAAGCCGCTCAAGCCCACCACCGGGGCCTTGGTCTCTTTCACCTTGTCGACGAATTTCTGCGGCGGGACATCGACGCCCAGGTTGAAGACCTCAAAACCGTTGACATCCAGCATGAAATCGACGATGTTGAGGCCGATATCGTGAATGTCACCGGCCACCGTGCCGATGATTACCTTGCCCTTGCGCTTGGCCTGTGCCGACGACTTGGTGAGGTGGGGTTTGACCATCTCGGTGACCTGCTTGAGAAGTTCCCCGGAGAAGACGAGCTCCGGCAGGAAGTACTCGCCGTCGGCGAAGCGCTTGCCGACGAGTTCCATGCCCTTCCGGCCGTCTTCCATGATTTTCAACGGGTCTTCCTTGGACTCGATCCTCTTCCTGGTCATCTTGAGGACCTCATCCTCCTTCAAATCAGCCAGCAGATTGACGAAGTCTTCGGACATACCTCTATCCTCCTTAGTTTTTTAATGGTATAACTGAAGCTGAATATAGTTAATCTCGTTCGATACGGGCGGTCACTTGTTTATGGCGAGTATAACAATGCCCGGATGAAAAGTCAAATGTCGTGATTTTAAAAACCCGCGCGGCGGCGATACTCACGGCCATCCTAGCCTGACGCCGTCTTTACAATGCCTTCTTTTTGGGCTAAAATGATAACGTTTTACGCGGGTGTAACTCAGCGGTAGAGTGTTTGCTTCCCAAGCAAAAGGTCGCGAGTTCGAATCTCGTCACCCGCTTTCCTCCCATTTGTATTGCCGCCGATTTTTTGTTATTCTCTTAGAGCACCCGGCTTTTTTACCGTCCGGCTATCGGCTTTTAAGGCCATTTTTAAATATCAGAAAAGCGGCCACGGTTATTGAGAAGGAGGTAATTGATATGTCTACCTGGCACAATTACGTTCAACGGACCGGTGTCCTCCCCCCCTGGCCTTATCCCATCAACTACGGCAAGGTCAATGAAGTCACCTCCGATGTCCTGATTGTCGGGGGCGGCGTCGCCGGGTGCCACGCCGC
>MGNQ01000033.1:6715-6851 GCA_001796865.1 Chloroflexi bacterium RBG_16_56_11 | reverse complement strand
CATACCGGGCGTACGGTGCTATGTCTCGGTGGACGGCGGCATGGGGGATAACATCCGCCAGCCGATGTACGGCGCCAGGCAGGAAGCGCTGGTGGCCAACCGCGTCACGGCCAAAGATACCCGGAACGTGACTATA
>MGNQ01000033.1:6345-6666 GCA_001796865.1 Chloroflexi bacterium RBG_16_56_11 | reverse complement strand
TGCCGGAGCTCAAAGCCGGCGATGTCCTGGCGACGTCGGGCAGCGGCGCCTACTGCATCCCGATGCAGAGCAACTATAATGCTTCGTTCCGTCCGGCGGTGGTCTTCGTCAATGATGGGAAGGCCCGCCTCGTCCGGCGCCGGGAAACGCTGGAAGACCTGATCCGGTGTGATTTAGACTAAGAGGAGACTCTCCATGTGGCAGATAATCGGACAGACGCGGGCGGTCTCCCTTTTGCAGCGCGGCCTGGAAACCGGCAACCTGTCCCACGCCTACCTCTTCGTCGGGCCGGAGCACGTCGGGAAGATGACCCTGGCCCTG
>MGNQ01000033.1:4661-6301 GCA_001796865.1 Chloroflexi bacterium RBG_16_56_11 | reverse complement strand
CCAGGCATGCCCCGCCTGCCGGAAGATAGCCGCCGGGAACCATGCCGATGTCCAGGTTATCCGGCTGCTCCAGAACGAAGACGCGGCGGAGGCCAAGCTCATCGGCGTGGAGCAGATAAAAGATTTACAGCACCTGGCCAGCCTTCCCCCTTTCGAGGGCCAGCGCAAGGTATTTATTATCGACGGGGCCGAGCATCTCTCCATCGAAGCCGCCAACCGCCTGCTCAAGACATTGGAAGAGCCTGCCGATAAAGTGACCTTCATTTTGCTGACGGAGAACGACAGATGGCTGCCGGCGACGGTGGTCTCGCGGTGCCAGCGCCTGGAGCTGCCGCCCCTGTCCGTCACCGGGGAAGCCGCGGCGCTGGCGGAGAGATGGAACCTGGCGCCGGAGCGGGCCCGGCTCCTGGCCGGACTTTCTCACGGCTGCCTGGGGTGGGCCGTCGCCGCCAGCGCCGACGCCAGCCCGCTGCAGCGGCGCGACGAGGAGCTCGCCAGGCTGCTGGAGGTTATCCGGTCCGATTACGAAGGGCGTTTCGATTACGTTGCCCGGCTGGCCGCCGGTTTCAACCAGAACCGGGGCGCCGTTTACGGGGTGCTGGACGTCTGGCTGGACTACTGGCGCGACCTGATGCTGGTAAAACTGGGCTGCCATGATATGATTACCAATATCGACCGCCGTGATGAGCTGGTCGCCATGGCCGGGGACTACCGCCTGGCGCAGATTAAGGCTTTTATCGCGAGCCTGCAAGCGGCGGCGGAGCAGCTGCGGAAGAACGTCAACCCGCGGCTGGCGCTCGAGGTGCTGATGCTCGACATACCAAAAAAGGAGGGAGAAAGGGACCCGGTAGCCCGGGCCTGATATAGATATGGCTAACATCGTTGGTATACGTTTCAAAAGGGCCGGTAAAATCTACTATTTCAATGCCGCCGATATCCAGCTGGCGGCCGGCGACTACGCCGTCGTCAAGACGAGCCGGGGCGTGGAGCTGGGGCACGTGGTGATTGCCCCCGGGCAGGTGCTGGCCGGCGGCACCGACGAGGCATTGAGCCCGGTGGAGCGCAAGGCGGAACCCGAGGATATCGCCAAGGCGGAGGAACTCGATGCCAAGGCGGAGGAAGCCCTCATCGAATGCGGCAAGATAATCGGCGAGCTGAAATTACCTATGAAGCTGCTCACCGCGGAGTACAACCTGGACAGCAGCCGCCTGACTTTCCTCTTCAGCGCCGAGGAGAGGGTGGACTTCCGCGAGCTGGTACGGCAGCTGACCGGCAAGTTCAAGGTAAGGGTGGAGCTGCGCCAGGTGGGCAGTCGGGACGAGGCGAAGCTGCTGGGCAGCTTCGGGCGGTGCGGCCGCCAGCTCTGCTGCTCGTCCTTCCTCACCGAGTTCACCCCGGTCTCCATCAAGATGGCCAAGGAGCAGGACCTGCCCCTCAACCCGATGAAGATTTCCGGCGCCTGCGGCCGGCTGATGTGCTGCCTGGCCTACGAAGGCGAGCAGTACCGGGCCATGAAGGAGAAAATGCCCCGGGTGGGACAGCGCATTTCCACGCGCATGGGCGAGGCCACCGTGGTGGGCAATAACCCGCTCAAGGAAACGGTGATGGTGGAGCTTGATACCGAGGCGACGGTGGAGCTG
>MGNQ01000033.1:3134-4628 GCA_001796865.1 Chloroflexi bacterium RBG_16_56_11 | reverse complement strand
CGGGCAGATACTTGCGCCACTCGTCGCGCTTGTTCAGGTACTGGTAGGGGATGGTGAAGAAGGGGCCGCCGGTGGGGCGTTGGGGGAGCCGTATGAGCTTCATATTGGCTTCCTTGGGGGTGCGTCCGGCCTTGCGGCGGTTGCAGGCGACACAGGCGCTGACGACGTTTTCCCAGGTATGTTTTCCGCCGCGGTAGCGCGGTATGACGTGGTCCAGCGTGAGGTGCCGGCTCTGCTCGCCGCAGTACTGGCAGGTATACCGGTCGCGGTTGAATATCTCGTAGCGGGTCATCTTCCTTACCCGGCGCGGCCTTTTTATCATCTGTCCGAGGCGGATGACGGATGGCAGCTCGACGGTATCCCGTATGGTGTGGATATAGCCGACGCCGTTTTCCAGCATCTCGGCCTTGCCCTGGAAGATGAGCACGACGGCGCGGCGGGCGCGGCACACCGTGAGCGGCTCGTAGCTCTGGTTCAAGACCAATACCGGATAGTTAATCATCACTGGGAAATCCCCCCGGCACCAAGCTAACCCCATTTTACTGCAAAGCTTTGCGGCGATGCAAGACGAGGCTAAACAGGCTCGTCCGGCCTGTAGCTGACGCCCTGGTGGGGGGTCTCCCAGGCCTCGACGGCGGTGATGGTGACGGGGTCTGGAGAGAGTTTTTTCTTCAGTTCGTTATAGATTTCCGCGGCGATGTTTTCCGCCGAGGGGTTCATCTTATCGAAGGGCGGCGCGTCGTTGAGACAGGTATGGTCGAAACGCTCCAGGATTTCGCCGAGGTGCCGCTTCAAATCGGTAAAGTCATAGGCCAGGCCGATATCGTTCAGCCCGGAGGCCGCGATTTTCACCACCACGCGGTAGCGGTGCCCGTGCAGGGCCTCGCACTTGCCCCGGTAGCCCCTCAAATAGTGGGCGGCGTCAAAGTGCTTCTCGACGGTAATCTCGTACATCCGGCCTCACTTGCTCTCCCACTTGAAAACGCCCTGCTTCTCCTTGACGGCTTCCCCCATCTCCCTGACGGTCTGCTTCGTCACCGGGTGGACGGCGTCCGGGGCGATTTCCGCCAGGGGCACCAGGACGAAAGACCGCTCCCCCATCTTGGGATGGGGTATCGTCAGCGTCGGGGTCTCCATGACGGTATCCCCGTACAGGAGGATATCGATATCGATGGGGCGGGGCTCGCCGGACCTGCCGTGCCGGCCCATCTTGTTCTCGATGCCCTTGGCCAGGGTCAGCAGCCCCTCCGGCGAGAGCCGGGTGTAGACCTGGCAGGCGATATTGAGGAAGCGTGGCTGGCTGGTATTGCCCAGGGGCTCGGTATCGTAAATCGATGATACCTTGCCTATCCTCATGCGCTGTCCCAGCAGCTTCAGCGCCATGTCCAGGTTGTCCTGGCGATTACCCAGGTTCGAGCCAAGACCGAGATAAACCGTTAATGTATCAGTCACCGATTATCCCCCTTCTCGTTATTGCGTCGCTCATGCGGCAGA
>MGNQ01000033.1:2724-3102 GCA_001796865.1 Chloroflexi bacterium RBG_16_56_11 | reverse complement strand
ACCATGTCGGCGCCGTTGGCGATGCCGATGGCCGTCACGGCCAGGTTGCCCTCGAGGCGCTGGTCCGCCGGCAGGTCCAGCACCTGGCCGATCATCGATTTGCGGGAGGTGCCCAGCAGGATGGGCTTGCCCAGCTGCTTGAGCTCGGCCAGGCGGTTGACCAGCTCCAGGTTCTGCTCCAGGCTCTTGCCGAAGCCGACACCGGGGTCGACGATGATGTTTTCCGCGGGCACGCCGGCCTCGGCCGCGATATCGATGCCGGACTGCAAATCGGCCAGCACTTTCGCCAGGATGCCGACCTTCGGCGGGGCGTCACGCTCGTTGGCCATGAGGATGATGGGGACGCCTGCCTCCGCCGCCACCTTAGCCAGAGTCGGG
>MGNQ01000033.1:2539-2606 GCA_001796865.1 Chloroflexi bacterium RBG_16_56_11 | reverse complement strand
GCCGTTCGATGGCCGGGATGACCAGCCGCAGCTCCTCGGCGAAATCGTCCGCGGACAGGGGCCTGGT
>MGNQ01000033.1:2204-2532 GCA_001796865.1 Chloroflexi bacterium RBG_16_56_11 | reverse complement strand
CGGGTGGACTCCCCTCCCACATCGATGATATCGGCGCCCTCGGCCACCATACGTTTAGCCTGGGCTACCGTCGCCTCGATATCGTTACCGAGCCCGTCCCCGGAGAAAGAGTCCGGGCTAAGGTTGCAGACGCCCATGACGTAGGTCTTTTCCCCCCAGTGGAAGACGGTATTACCGCAGCGCGTGGCCGGCAGGGTCGTGTTCATCATCCTGTCCTTGATGGTGCCGTTTTTCAAACATATTCTAGCACTTCATCAGGCTTTTATGAAACTCCCCGGCGAATTTTGCGGACCGGCTCACCTGTGCTCTATTGAAATCAGGTAGTTTC
>MGNQ01000033.1:1592-1934 GCA_001796865.1 Chloroflexi bacterium RBG_16_56_11 | reverse complement strand
GGTCCCGCTACAATAACCTCTGGGAAGGCGTCAGCACCGGGGCCATCCGGGACATCGTCAAGATTAAGCCGGAGGCGAAGTACGTCCTCGTCCACGGCGGCGGGGGTTTCACCACCAACCTGTCCGCCGAGGACTTCTTCCAGCCGGACGTGCTGCTGGCCTTGAAACACGACGGGCAACCGCTGACGGCGGAGCACGGCGGCCCGGTGCGGCTGGTGGTGCCGCGGCTCTACTTCTGGAAGAGCGCCAAGTGGGTGACGGGTATCGAGTTCACCAGCCGGAACGAGCCGGGGTTCTGGGAGAGGGCGGGTTACCACCTGCACGGCGACCCCTGGAAAGAGG
>MGNQ01000033.1:1420-1560 GCA_001796865.1 Chloroflexi bacterium RBG_16_56_11 | reverse complement strand
AAACCAACGGGGCGTCTAAGAGGGGGTGAAACCCACTCATAACAAGCAAGGGCATTTAAGAGGGGTTTTACCCCTCTTTATTATTTCCCCCTCTCCAGCCAGATAAAACACGGGCCGGGCACTATGATGCAGGCTGGAGA
>MGNQ01000033.1:913-1414 GCA_001796865.1 Chloroflexi bacterium RBG_16_56_11 | reverse complement strand
CAGGGGGTGAGGCAAAGGCTTCTTTCAAAATCAAAAATAGGCCCCCTCATTTGCCCGTGAAAAACCGTTATGATATCATTAACTTGTTTTAATCTTTGCCAGCGAGGTGGACACGATTTGAAAGAGGAACTGGAAAAACTGGCCAGGCTGGAGGCCGAGCTGAAGGCCGGGGGCGGGGAAAAGAGCGTCCAGCGGCAGCACGACTCCGGCAAACTGACGGCGCGGGAGCGGCTTGACCTCTTCTTCGATAAAGGGACATTCCAGGAGACGGACCTGTTCGTGCAGCACCGCTCGGTCAACTTCGGCCTGGAAAAGGTGTCCATCCCCGCCGACGGCGTGGTCACCGGCTACGGCAGGGTCGACGGGCGCACCGTCTGCGCCTACGCCCAGGACTTCACCGCCCGCGGCGGCACCCTGGGCGAGATGCACGCCAGGAAAATCTGCCGGGTCATGGACCTGGCCATGAAGATGAAGGTGCCGATGGTCGGCTTTATCGATAGC
>MGNQ01000033.1:0-799 GCA_001796865.1 Chloroflexi bacterium RBG_16_56_11 | reverse complement strand
GGCCGGCGGCGGGGGGCGCCGTCTATTCCCCGGCCATGACGGACTTCGTCTTCATGGTGAAGAAGACCAGCTACATGTTCATCACCGGGCCGGCCGTGGTGAAATCCGTCACCGGCGAGGAGATCGGCAACGAAGAGCTCGGCGGGGCGGTGACGCACGGCACCAAGAGCGGCGTCACCCAGTTCGCCTGCGATAACGACCAGCAGGCCATCGCGGAAATCAGGAAGCTGCTGACTTATCTACCTTCGAATAACGAGGAGAAACCTCCCGATGTGACCCCTGCCGATTCCCCCGACCGCGCCGGGACCTCCCTCAACGACCTCCTGCCGGAGAACGCCAGCAAGGGCTATAACATGAAGGACGTCATCAAGGCCATCGTGGACAACGGGGAGTTTTTCGAGCCTTCCCGGCAGTACGCCCAGAACCTGATAACGGCGTTCGCGCGGCTCAACGGGCACAGCGTCGGCATCATCGCCAACCAGCCCAACTACCTGGCCGGCTGCCTCGATATCAACGCCTCGGACAAGGCCACGCGGTTCATCCGCTTCTGCGACGCCTTCAACATCCCGCTTTTAACCATCGCGGATGTCCCCGGCTTTCTGCCCGGCAGCCACCAGGAGTGGGGAGGCATCATCCGGCACGGCGCCAAGCTGCTGTGGTGCTACGCCGAGGCCACCGTGCCCAAGATTACCCTGATTACCCGCAAGGCCTATGGCGGGGCCTACATCGCCATGTGCAGCCAGGGGCTGGGGGCGGACTATACGCTGGCCTGGCCCCAGGCGGAAATCGCCGTGATGGG
>MGNQ01000032.1:13781-14956 GCA_001796865.1 Chloroflexi bacterium RBG_16_56_11 | reverse complement strand
CCGTTGGCGTCGGTATCGTTCACCAGTACACCCGGGGCCGCGATGTTAAGCCCGGTGTCCCTCAGCGTGATATATGAATCAACAACGGCTACAGGGGGCATCTCCCCGAACAGCTCGTCCCAGGTATAGGTCAGGGGCGCGATATCCGGCGCCGGTGTCACCCCGTTGGATATAGAAACATCGAACGAAAGCTGCGCCGGCCTGATGATGAAGCTGGATATCGTGGTGAAGGCCGGGTCGGTGGATTCCACTCCCCGCAGCAGTCCCATCGCTTCGGTGGAGTCAACCAGGTGGTTGCCGGTACTGTAAAGGTTGTTCAGCCCGTTATAAATCGAGTTATAGCGCCGGACGGACTCGTCCCATGGCGGCCCGAGATTGCTGGTGAACTGGTGGTTCGTCGCCACGATGTGGTAGGGATTGTCGGCCAGCCGGATGACGTTGACCGGGGCATCCTCGATATAGTAAACCGTGTCGGGTGAGCCGACCTCGTAGTTGATGGCGCGGACTCCCGTGACCCCGTTCACGATGGCCAGGGGCTCGGTCATGAAGTTCACTGGTGTAGTTTTCTCGAGCATGTAGCGCATCACCACGATGGCCGGGTAGAACGCCCCGTTCCCGTACTGGCTGCCTCCTCCCTCGTTCCCGGTGAGCACTATCCGGTCCTGATTGATGCCTGCCTGGATCCCGATGCAGCCCGGCCATCCCCAGGAGACGGTCTTGGGCCCGACGGCGGGCTCCCGCACCATCATCATCTGCCGGACGGACCAGTTAACGTCATAGTCATAGTTTCTGCCGATGATACTCTTGGTATCCGCGGTATTTCCCCAGACCCCGAAAGAAGAGCAGCCGAAGTCATGCATCTCCACCTCTTCCTGCATGAGCTTGATATCGCCGGCCGTGACGTTCCTGCCTAACGCCGCGATGTAGCCATGGCCGCTGGCCATTACGCCGGCGATGAGGCCGTTTATCTCCTCGAGGTACTCGGGATAGATGACGCAGTACTGGTTGGCCCAAGCCAGGTCGCTTTGATAGCTCGACCCGCCCGCCAGCGTCTCCAGGTGGGACTTGATCATGTCGCCGAGCAGGTATCCGTGGGCGTAGCCCATTTCGTAGTTTGTGCCCCAAACTTTCAGGATGCGTTGCGGTCCTTTGAACTCGACGGTCCCGTTCACCGA
>MGNQ01000032.1:952-13661 GCA_001796865.1 Chloroflexi bacterium RBG_16_56_11 | reverse complement strand
GGCGTAGTTCGGAGAGTTCTGGTTGAGCGAATACTGGGTCGGCAGGGGTCCGTAGTTTTGACGACTCCACCAGTGCGAGTTTTGAGGTCCAGGGTAGTATCCGACCTGGTTCGATTTCTCCAGTAGCAGGGCCAGCCAGTAGTACGTATTCGCGGTAACAGGAAAGCCCAGTTCGCTCCTGCCTGTCCAGCCGCTGGCCGTCAAAGTGACTTCACCCGCGTCGAGCAAGAGATTGCCGGGAACGCCATTGTTGTCGGCGTATACCCCCAGCCTCATCCGGCCGCCCTGTGTCACCTGGCCCATCTGTACTTCGAGTTTGGTCAGGTAGCCGCTGCCGGCGGTGTTCTGAAATCTCAAAGCGTTGATGTAGTTGGCTTCCTCCAGGTAAAAGCCGTTGCCGTTGTCAAGTCCAAACGTGGAGGTAGCACCTGCCGCGCCTGCTGAAGCGATTACGGTGAAGATTATCACGATTACGACCAGTAAGCCGAACAACTTGTTCATATACTCCTTTCCTTCTGGCTAAAGGCCCTCATTATGGTTGTATCCTGGTTTTTCTTTTCTGGTGAATCAGACTAAAAATTCTCGTTGTTCTCCGGTTACTTTGAGTGGCTTCTGCGGGGTATCGATGTCGATGCGGGCTTGTTTCCGGAACAAACGGGACACGTGGAAATTCGGGAAATGTCGTAGACTGGACTGGACAGGGTAGTTCTGAGGATATAAATGCAGAGTGTGGAGAGAAACGAAATTCCCGCCGGGGCTTTCGCTCGTATTTTCCCCGGAATTCGGCGCTTTTACGAGTCTTATACTGGAGGTCTGGACACCTCACAGAAAGTACCTCCGAGTTATCTGGATAATAACACAGGTCGGCTAAATAAAATAGTCTTTTGTCCGTTCCCGTGATATCTAGTGGCCTGATACATCACACTTTTTCTCCCCGGCCTGAAAATCGGGGCAATAGATATGATTATAATACCGACGCCGGGGTATATCAACCAGGCGGAAAGGCTGATGTCCGATTCCCTATTGGGTAGGGTGCGCAAGATCCATTGGCAAAAGCCCGCATTTCCTGGTCCTTTTTCCGGAAATTCGTTATTACCGCTCCTTGCCTGGTCGTTATCGGAGTCGAACGGGCCCAGCCTTTTAGAGAGTACCATCCCGTTTATGGACTAGTTATAAAATTTGCCGCCGATTTATTACGAAGCACATTTACGCGATAAATGATGGATGAAGGTTTAGTGTGTTTTCGGGAGGAATTTTCCAGGAGAATCGGGAGGTCTACGTTTTTTAATCGCCCCGGGGCGTTCTCAGCCAGAAGGGGGGCCCTGGGAGAGGCAGGCGCATAAAATCCGAATGTAAAAAACTCCCCCCGGAGAGCTGTTAATCGTAATCCCGGGGGTCAGTCTACGGCCGGTGTTATGCCGGCGGTCTTCAAGAGTTTTTTAAGGTTATCTTTGTAAGTCGGCGAAGCTTTTTTCCAGGGCATCAGAATACACCACTCGAAGTAACGGTGGTCGTAAAACAGCCCGTTCTGGGAAACGGGGTCGTTTTCCCTCAGCAAACGGGCCATTTCCATTGAACCGACTGACATCACGGTCAGGTCGTAAGATTGGTCCATGGAAGGCCCCGCCTCCCAGTCGAAGCCCATCGGCACTGTCCCGCCCGGCCCGAGCCGGTAATAGGCGTGGTTGATGAAAAAAGACGGCACCGGTTTACCGGCCTGCTGGTCCCGTTCCAGCTTTTTAATCGCCTCGGCCCGGGCTTTTGAGATGGAAACGAAAAGCCTCAGCGGCGTCACCGGCTCGACTTTGAACTCGATAATATCTGGTTTGACCCCCGGCGGGTAAGTCGGCAGGATATTCACGGCCCTCATCAAGCCTTCCATCATCCCCTGGTCCGCCGGCTTGATTTTCCAGATAGGGACATGAACGTGCCACTCGAACCACCAGTCATCGTAAAAAATACCGTCCCGATAAAAGGGGTCGCCGTGCATCAATCGCCGGGCCTCCTCGAGGCCCGGTGCCGTAAAAATATAGAGAATCTCGGTGAAGTCCGCGGACGGCCCCGCTTCCCAGTAGAGTCCCTTTTCCCCCAGGTCATAGTTGTAAACAAGATGTTCCATGAGAACGGACTGAAGCTTCTTCGGAGGATTTTTCCCCGTTTCAAAGATACCTTTTAAAACACCCCCAGCTTCCGGTTGGATTTTTGCGAGACAGACGAACAGATGCTCGGGGAAAGGCACCGTGGACACCAGCTTCAGCTCCGGGGGAATCCAGACCTGGTTCATTGTTCAGCCCTCCTTGTGGTAAATAAATAAAAATGTGTCGGCCCCGCGCTTCCGGCAAATGGATTATACCACAGGCGGTCATCGCCCTATCCGGTGAATTGTTCCAGCTATGCGAACGCCCTGTTTCAATCGGAAGTAATATCCGCTCTCTGTTACCTTCAATGCCGCGGGTCTACCTGGGGGCCCTGGCCCTGACCCATTCTTTACCCATATTTATTCCTACCGTTACCAGGAGGAACGGCCTTTTGACGTTTTTGAAAATCATCGGCAGGTGCACCAGTCCCCTGGGAACGAAAATGGAGGTAGAGGTGGTGAAATGGTACTTTTCCGTGTCCTCTTTCTCTCCCAGCCAGAACTCCACCTCGCCTCCGAGGTCGTCAGGGTCTTCGGGATTGTTGCCCAGGAAAACAAACAGTTCATCGAATGTGTGCGAATGTGGTGGTCTATCAGGATTGGTGGCGGCGGCGCCTTCAGCCCAGATCCAGACTACCTCGAGAAACTGGTTCGACCCTTTGACGGGGACGTCACCGTTTAAAAAAATCAGGGGCGGCATGGTCATGAATCCGGCGGCCATTTCGTCCATGAAATCCTTGGGCCGCATCGCCCTCGGCACGACATATTGTTCATACTTTTTACCCGCCATACGCTTTAACTCCTCCTATAATATCTCACGAATGTAGCGAATGTAGGGGAACAAGATACCTACGGAATCTCCAGTTGTTCTCATGTCTCTCCGCAAAATAGTAAATGATATTCCAGGCTGGATAATCCGGCAGGTAACAAGAGTCTATAGGTTGAGTCTGCCGGTGTCAAGTCAGGTTGGCTACCGGTCTGATTGTTCCCGGTGGGCCTATTCCAATAGTTCGAACTGTCATTTATTTACCAGTGTCGCGATATACTCGGCGGTGAAATACATGTTGTTGAAAAGGAAAGGTTTGCCCACCCGGTTGATGTAAAGGGGGCAGTGCACCACTCCGCCGGGTATGAATACTACGGTTGTGCTGGTGATAATGTGCTTCTCACCGCCCATGTAGAACTCTATCTCGGCATCGAGTTCACCGAGCCTGGTGATGTCCCCGGGAATGAAAGCTAATACCTGGGCGTAATCATGCTTGTGGGATTCATCTATCATCTTGAAGGCGCGGGTAACGGGATGCCACCCTATGCCGAAATCCGGCCCTAAAAGACCCTTATCAGCCTTGACTATGGGATGTTCTATGGCTACATTCATCCCGGGCTGGATAATTCCGTTGGCTTCCGTTAAAAAATATTTTCCGTACTTTGACATTGGAGAGTTCCCCCTTGCCCTCTAGATACCATCGTCAATATTAACATATTTTGTATCGCCACCGCTCATGGTCTTCAGGCCGATTTGACATCGGGAAAAAATGATATATATGATATAGCTGACCGAAATTCAGCCCGCCCGGAATGTTAGCCTCTAACAACGGCGGGCGTCTGACAATGACTACCAAAAACGAATCGCTATAATAAATATTTTAAAAGGAGTTGTGATGAACGTAAAAGAGCTGGAAGCGAAAGTCAAAGCACTGGAGGGCAGAATCCAGACCATGGAAGACATCGAGGAGATAAAAAAACTGCAAAGGGCTTACGGTTTTTACCTGGAACACTGGATGGCCGAGGACATTATAGATTGCTTTGCCGATGGTCCAGATACCGTTTTGCTGGTAGCCGCCGGGGAGTACCGTGGTAAGGAGAACATCAGGGACTTTTTTCACCATGGCCGCACAGTCATCGAATCCAGGAAATCGGACAATCCGGAATTCCTGCACCAGGTGATGCAGCTTTCCGGCGTCGTTCATGTCGACCCCGACGGTAAAACGGCGAAGGGGCGGTGGTACGGGTTCGGCGCCAACGCCTTCCCGGCCGGGGGCGGTAAAATAAATCCGGGGTGGATGAACGGTGTGTATGAAATCGAGTACGTGAAACAGGACGGCCGATGGAGGCTGAAGAAAGTCCACTGGTGCATGACTTTCCACGCGCCCTGGGGGGAAAGCTTCGTCGACCCGGCCAGGCGGCTGGACCTGAGAATTGACCGCCCGTACAAACGGAACCCCGCCCTGAAGCCGGACGGAGGCCCTGAGGAGACATTGTACCCATCCGGTTTCATTTGTCCCTTCCACTTTGATAATCCCGGTACAGGCAGGAAAGCCATTAAATAATCTGGTTTTTGAATAAGAGCAAATACAAAAAAAGGAAACAGCGATGGCAAAATCGAGATACGAGAAGAACGTGATAAGAAGGCCTGCCGTCATCAAGCCCGACGGCTCAGAGATGATTGTCGACGCGATCAAGACAAAAGGACGGGCCGACACGGGATCCATTACCTGGTTTTCCCAAACGCTGGTGGAGAACGCCCAATCCATCATCGAGCTCACCATCATATCGGGGGACATTTTCGTGGGGCGGGGCACGGAATGGCCGCCCCGCACGCTTATTGCGGGACCTGAGGACAAGGACCCGGTAGTGGGGAGGGGCGTCGACTGGCCGGCCCACAAGCACGACTATGAGGAAATGTTCCTGTTCCAGGGGACGGACCCGGCCGATCCCCTGGACCTCGGGGCGGAAATCGAGTTCTGGCTGGGCGAGGACAAGGAGCTGGAGAAGGTCGAGTTCAAAACGTCCACATGCGTCCATATTCCTATCGGGCTTGCCCACTTTCCTTTGAAGGTGAAAAACCTTAAAAGACCCTTTGTCCTCATCACCGTTATGCCCCGGGCGACGCAGCGCACGCTGATTCCCGCATCGCTGGCGGGCCGGCCCATCAGGAGGAGCTAGGCGAGAATAAACGTTTACGTGAAGGAGTAGGAGATTAGATGGCCAGGAAGAAATACAGCGAGTACGTCATCAAGGCGCTGACCGTTAAAGGCGACTTTCCCCCTTTGGCAAATCGCATGGTCTATGACGGCCTGACCAACGGCGGCTCCGGCAACGTCGGTATCCGGTACTCTTTCTTCTACGGGCCCCCCTTCCAGTTCGAGGTCCCGCATAAACATGACTACGACCAGTTCCTGTGCTTCCTGGGCACGCCGGAAGACGTAAGTGACTTTGACGCCGAGGTGGAGATATGGCTGGGCGAAGAGAAGGTTAAACACACCATCACCCAGGCCACCATCGTCCACGTCCCGGCCGGACTGCTGCACTGCCCGATGAACTATAAACGCATCAGTAAACCTATAATGCTGATAAATATCACCCTGGGCGGGGAGTATATCAAGAAAGACGCCAAGGGCGCGCTGATGCCCCTGAGACCGGGGGCACTATAAATGATGTTTTCCAGGTACGCTGGTGACCGGGGCTAGGCGGCCGTAAAGCCTTTTTCCTGTGCCTGCCGGTCCAGGTCGAGCGTCAGTAAACGTTCCAGCGGCAGGAGCACTTTTTGTTCGGTCTTGCGCAAATCGATAGTTTTAACGTATTTCCGGCAGCACTGGCACGTATAGACACGGTATAGCTCCTGGTCGTCAGCCAGGTAGGCCAGTTGCCCCGGTTCCTGGCAGCCGCACCAGGGACACTCCAGACGCTGGAATGCCCATTCCGTATCGCACCGGGAGCACACCAGCCATCGCGATCCCCGTTCTTTATCAAGGAAGGAAAAATCCGGCACGCCTCCGCAGACCGGGCAGACCCGTCGGCGCCAGCGGTCCTGGTCGACCAGTGATGCCAGGCTGGTCGCGTATTTCACCAGCCAGGGCCTGAGCACGGCCAGGAATACTGACTGAGCCAGCGCCGGACTGGAGCTAAAAGCGGCCGGCAGTTCCCCGGACGTAAGCCAGGCGATGACGGCCTCCCCGCTAATCAGTCTCCCCGCTTCGGTCACGGCCGCCGGTATTTCCCCGAACAGGTCCGGATATTTGCTGTAAATGGAAACAACCCTGGCGAAATGCTCCTGGAATAGCGGCATATCGATGATTATATGGTTGAAGTCCAGCAGGGGAAGTCCCTGTTCCAGTCTCTGGCGTAAGGCTTCTTCGTTCTCAATCCGGGGAACGCGGACTTTTTCCTTCATCCCGGCCTGGATATTGAGAAGTTCCCGGAAAAACTGTAAAAGCCGGGGCAGGGAGCCTTCCTCCTTTTCGAGGGTATCCAGGCTGGCGAGAATATCTTTATCAACATCCGCCATTATTTAGCCGGTTGTTCCTTAGACTTCGATACTTCTTCGTACCATTTGCCGTGGTGTTCACGGGCGTACTCGGCAGAGATTTTTCCGGTAGCCATGGCCTTCCAGGCCTCGGTCATCAGCGGATGGAAAACGCCGAGGTAGAGGTGGAGGAAGAACATGGCGCCGGCGACGATGAAGACAACAGCATGGAGAAATATCATCCATTGCAGCAGCGCCGCCGGGGCCGCCGTCCTGGCGAACCACATCACCAGTCCCGTTAAAATGAAGACCACGCCACACACTATGGTCAGGAACCACCACATCTTCTGGCCGCTGTTCAGAGAACCCTGCGGCGGCATTGCCTTTTCATCGCCGAGGAAATAGTAGCGCGGCGCCGCCCGGAGCCACTCCATGTCTGCGATGCCCCAGGTAAAAGCCATTTTCACGCCGCGCACGGCCGCTTTAGGATTTATGACCAGGTAAAGAAGGGGTACGATGATGAAAATAGCCGCCCCGATTCGGTGAATAAGACGTGTCCAGCTGTCCTCGGCCAGGAACGCCAGCTGGGGAATAAAGAGGACGAGGCCGGTAAGAAACAGCACCACGAAAGCGCCCGAATGCACCCAGTGTAATATGCGGACCGGCCGGCGGTACTTCTCAACTTCCTGATTGGTCATTTTTCCTCCTTCTTGGCGTTAGCGCGGGCCACCAGCCAGTTCATTCCCAGCCCCAGGATGGTGAGGCCGCCCACGGCCCAGCCCACCGGCTGAATGACGTCTTTCCAGGCGATAGTCGCGCCTGGAACTCGAGGATTAACCGGCAATCCGTACGCGCCTGGCGAGTCTTCCAGAACGTAGAGGACATGCAGGCCGTTCAGCTCGTTTTCACCGTAAAGGTTAGCCCCGCCCACTCCGCGCGACTTCAGTAAATCGACCCTCTGACGGCCCAGGACCACCATCGCTTCGCGTTCGCCGTAGGCCAGGGCCCCCGGCGGGCATGTCTTGACGCAGGCGGGTTCCATTCCTTCGACAATGCGGTCGAGTCCCTGGGTGGTGCAGAAAGTGCACTTGTCCGCCTTGGCGATTCCGGTGATTCTGTTACCTTTCAAGCGCGGCACATCGAACGGGCAGGCGGGGATGCAGTAGCCGCATCCGATGCAGGTGTCCTTATTATAGGACACGGTCCCGAACTCATTGTGATACAGGGTGCCGTTGGGGCAGGCGCGGACGCAGCCGGCATCCGTGCAGTGCATGCACGACCGGCGGGTGAAGAGCCAGCGCATTTTACCGCTGCTCTCGGCCTCGGTGAACTTCATCTTTATCCAGGTATCGGGGGCGAGGTCAGGAGGGTTCTCATAGGTGCCCCGGCTTTTTACCGCCACTCTATCGCCGCTCGAAGGGGAGGGTATAATTTCGTCGTTCCCGTTCCATTGTTTGCAAATTACCTGGCAGCCCCGGCAGGCGGTGCATTTCGATGCGTCATATAGAATCGCTTTTTCTGCCATCATCTCCTCCTTGTCTGGCTAAGCCTTTTTAACATCCACCAGGAAGGCTTTATATTCAGGAATCATGGTATTAGCGTCGCCGATGTGGGGCGTGAGTATATTAGCGCTGTCGCCCGTGGACAGCCCGCTGTAACCCCAGTGCCAGAGCAGCCCCACCTCGTGGACCCGGCGGCCGTTCATCTGGAAGGGCTTGAATCGGCCGGTTACCATGGCCACCATCGTCACCTTGCCGCGCGTGGATTCGATGGTCACCTTGTCCCCGTTGGCGATGCCTTTTTCTGCCGCCAGCTCGTTGCTCATTTCGACGAACGGCTCGGGCATGAGTTCGACGAGCCAGGGCATGTTCCGTGTCATCTGCCCGGCCTGCCAGTGCTCGCAGACGCGGTAGGTCGTGGCGACAATCGGATATTTGTCGGGTTTCCCCTGCTCGTCCGGCCGCCAGACTTTGGCCACCGGGTTGCTCGTTTGTGAAGACATCTGGTTGCTGACGGGGCATTCCCAGGGCTCGTAGAACTCGGGCATCGGTCCGTCGGCCATGCCCTGGGCGAAGAGACGGGCTACTCCTTCCGATGTCATGATGAAGGGATACCTCGATTTTACGGGGTCGACAGCTATCGGCGGGTAGTTTCCATCGACAACATCACCATCCCAGCCGCCGGTTTCACCTTTAGTGGGATTCCACTTTATCACCGGGTGCTCTTTGTCCCACGGCTCTCCGTTGAGGTCGACCGAGGCCCGGTTATAGATAATGCGGCGGTTGACCGGCCAGGACCAGGCCCACTTGGGATAAAGCCCGGTATTGAACGCGTCCGGAGCGAGGTCACGCCGGCTGGCCCGGTTTCCCGGCACGGGAGCATTCGGTTCCTTGTCCGGCTCGACATAGCTGCCGCAATAGACCCACTCGCCGCAGGCCGTGGTGCCGTCATCCTTGAGATTGGCGAAACCATCGATCTGTTTGCCGGTGGTGGTATCGTAGCCGTTAATTTCCTTGGCTACTTTATGTACATCCGGCGGGTCACCGTAGTTCCAGTTCGTTTTGGTGATTGCTTCGGCATTGGGGCCGCCGTCTTTGGCGTAAAGCTCTCTGAGCCTGAGCATGATTTTGTTAATCATCCAGAGGTCGTCCTCGGCTTCTCCCGGGCCTTCGGCGGCTTTGTAGCGCCACTGCATCCACCGGCTGCTGTTGGTAACACTGCCCTCTTTTTCGAAGGAAGCGCGTGCCGGCAGGACAAAGACCTCGGTTTTGATGTCTGCCGGATTGACGCCCGGACGTTTCCAGAACTCCATCGTCTCGGTCATCCAGAGGTCGCTGGCCACCAGCCAGTCGAGGTTGGCCAGGGCCTGCCGCTCCGTGTTAGAGCTCGGCCCGCCCACGGCCGGGTTCTGCCCCCAGGCCATCATACCCTTGATTTTACCGGCCGCCATTGCCTCGAAGAGGGAAATCCAGGAGTAGTTTTTCCCGGTCTCTATCTTGGGCAGGTAGTGGAAGCCGAAATCATTGTCTTTGGTAGCGGCATCCCCGTACCAGGCCTTAAGCAGGCTGGTGATGTACTTGGGGTAGTTTTGCAGCCAGTTGGCGCTGGTGGGATCGTTATTTTTGGGGGTGACCCTATCCAGGTACTTCTGCCGTGAAGTATCGGCGTCGGTGAACATACCCAGGTAGCCGGGGATGCTGTCGAAGAGGAGGCCGAAGTCGGTCGAGCCCTGGACGTTTGACTCGCCCCGCATGGCATCGATGCCGCCGCCGGCAACGCCCATGTTGGCCAGCAACAGTTGGAGTATGGAATAAGCCCGGATATTCTCGGCGCCGTTGGTATGCTGGGTCGTGCCCATGGCGTAAAGTATCACGCCGGCTTTACCTGTCTTGCCGGAAGCGGCGAACGTCTTGCATACCTCGAGAAAGGCGTCCCTGGGTGTGCCGCAGATGGCGTTGACCTTATCGACGGTATACCTGGCGTACTGACGCTTCAAAATCTGGAAAACGCAATTGGCGTCCTGGAGCGTTTTATCTTTCTTCGGGATACTCTTGTCATCGACCTGGTAAGCCCAGGTGGCTTTATCGTATTTTCTCTTGGTCCCATCGGTCTCGTTCAGGCCGCCGGCATAGCCGGAAAACAGGCCTTCCAGTTCCGCCGGGCCTTTGAAGCCTGTATTGACCAGATAAGAGGCGTTAGTATATTCGGTGATATAGACCATGTTGTAGTTGGACGGATTGGCCTCGATGTCATCCAAGACGTACTTGATCATGCCGCCGACGAAGGCGACATCCGTGCCCGACCTGATAGGGGCATAAACGTCGGCCTTGGATGAAGTCCTGGTGAAACGGGGGTCGACGCTGATGAGTTTCGCCCCTCTCTCTTTAGCGATGGTGATATGTCCGAAGGCGGCCGGGTGGTTCTCGGCGGGATTGCCCCCCAGCGCCATGACGACGTCCGAGTTGGCGATATCGCCCCAGTGGTTGGTCATGGCACCCCGTCCGAAGCTCTGCGCCAGACTGGCGACAGTAGGGGAATGTCAGAGACGGGCCTGGTGTTCAAGGTAAACGATGCCCAGCGACCTGGCGAATTTAGCCAGCAGGTAGCACTCCTCGTTATCGAGGGCGGCGCCGCCGATGTTGGCGATGGTCTCGGTCCGGTTGACGGTATTGCCCTTGCTGTCCTTTTCGATAAAGCCGGCGTCCCTGGCCTTCTTGATACGGTCGGCGATTTCGGTTATTGCCCAGTCCCATGTCTTTTCCTCGAACTGCCCGCTGCCGGCCGGACGATAGAGGACCTTGTTCAGCCGCCAGGGGTTATCGGCGGATATCTGGCGTAACGCCGCCCCCTTGGCACAGCCCGCCCCGCGATTCACCGGGTGTTCCGGGTCGCCTTCGATATTGACGACTTTGCCGTCCCGGGCCGTAACGATGAATCCGCAGCCTGAGCCATCGTAAGGGCAAATCGTGGCGGTTTCTTGGCCGCTCCTTGTCAGGGGAATACGTTTGATGGGCGTCGCCATGGCAACCCCGTCTCCCATGGCCTTGAACAGCAACACCCCTCCTATTCCGGCCCCGGACACCCTGAGAAAATCTCTCCGGCTTAGCTCCATAGTGCCTCCCTTTTAGATTAGCGTAAAGTAGCTTTGAACTCGGTCAGGGGGGAAATCCTGTAATCCGGGCATAAAAAAAGAGCCTCTTCCCCCGGACGAGACTCCATTTCGAGAATAAACGGGAATACACTCATAACCAGTAAACCAGTATATCTTATGGATATAAGGCTTGTCAATAAAAAATAAGTATAAATACCGATAGTCAATAAGTATAAATACTTATTTTTCTCAGTTTTCGGATTACCGTCCCGATTTCCCGGGTTTTTGCCGTGTTGCATACGAGTTTCATTCTTCTTTCATTGACCCGTTGTGGAACCTATGTTATAAACAAATTAGAAAACCGTTAGAAAATGGTAGGAAAAATCTTAACGGAATCAAGACGGACGAGTAGAAATATTTTCAAAATCCGGTAACAATCACGCGGCATGAGTTACTTTCTTGCCTAGCTTATCATTTATTAGTTAATCTCAATTTGACATCATTGAGAGGTGATAGTCTTGAAAAATTTTTTACATTCATTGGTAGTCGTGCTGCTGGTCCTGTTCAGCGTAGTAGGAGCTATCGTTGTGGCGCCCGGCGGCGCGGCCGCATCATCGGTAGCCGGTGTCGTCCAGCTTTTCTGGCACGAGTCCGCCGGACTCCCTGACCTGTTAAAGGGAGACGCCGCCACGGCTTCGGGCCTGGGCCTAACGTCCGCCGAAGCCTTGCAGCCAGAAATTATAGCAGCGGCATTTCTTCAGGCTAATCAGGCGTCTCTCGGCATCGACGTGGGTGCCGCTCAATGGAAAGTAGACTCATCCGTGACAGATAGTCTGGGTATATCACACGTCCGTCTGCAACAGTATTATGAAGGTCTACCTGTCTTCGCGTCTGAAATTCTGGCGCATATTTCGCAGGGCCGGATAATAGCCCTGAACGGCGAATATTTATCGTCAATACAGTTATCCACTGAACCGGCATTGGACGTTTCCGGAGCTTATGAAGTGGCCATCCAAAAAATAGGCTTGAATAATACGCAACTGGGTGGACAGAGTCTGTCAGTCTTTAACCCGACGATTCTCGGTATTAGCGGGGGTGGTGAAAATCATCTGGCTTATATGTTAATTATTAATCAGGATTCACCACCGGACTCGCGTACAGTATTTGTCGACGCCTCAAACGGCGAGGTGCTCCACAGTTATAACAACTGGCCTTCTTTCAAAAACCGTACCATCTACGACCTTGATGGTTCAACGACCCTTCCCGGCCCGGTGAGTTATCTCGAATCAGGGCCTCTGGGAACGCCATCGGCGGACGCCACCAAGGCCTACACTTTCACCGGCGATACCTACGATTATTATTATTCAGTTTTCGGGCGTGACAGCTTCGATAATCTCGGCGCGGCGCTGTATGCCAGTGTCAGGTACGGGACCGTGGCTAATGCCCTTTGGAACGGAGAGCAGACAGCGTTCGGCCCGGGATTCTCGGAAAAAGATATCGTTGCCCACGAATGGACTCACGGTTTGACCCAGAACACCGCAAACCTTATCTACAGCTATGAATCCGGCGCCCTGAACGAGGCCGTGTCGGATATCTTCGCCTGCATGATAGACCGTAATGATTGGGATATGGGTGAAGATACGCCGGTCGGCATCGGACGCAGCCTGTCTAATCCGGCCGCGTATGGCCGGCCGGGCAAGGTAAGTGAGTTCGTGGTGACTTCCTCGGATAACGG
>MGNQ01000032.1:0-939 GCA_001796865.1 Chloroflexi bacterium RBG_16_56_11 | reverse complement strand
AATTGCACTATACCGGGACACGCCGCTTATCTTATGGCTGAAGGTGGCAGCTATAACGGAAGGACACTCACCGGCATCGGCCGTGAATATACCGAGCAAATTTTCTATCGTTCCTTGACAACTTATCTGACCAGCGGGTCGGACTTTTATGCTTCATATCTTGCCATCCGGAGTGCCTGCAGCGATTTATACGGACTTAATTCCGCGACATACAACAATGTTACCTCGGCTTTACAGGCTGTCGAAATGGACCAGCCTATCCCGGGTAGCTCGAACGCGGCGCCTATTGCAGGCAGCAATGAATACAGCACCTCGAAGGGCAATACCCTCGCTGTCGGCGCCCCGGGAGTGCTGGGTAATGATACTGACGCCAACGGCGATGCCCTGACCTCAAGCCTGGTCGGCGGGGTCAGCCACGGCACGCTGACGTTAAACTCAAATGGCTCGTTCACGTACAGTCCGGCCTCCGGGTACACCGGCGGCGACAGCTTCACGTACCGGGCCTATGACGGCCAGGCCTACTCCGGCGACGCGGTGGTGACTATCTCTGTTACCGATTCTCAGGGCACCATCGGGCTGAACGACGGTGACGGCTACGAGGACGAGAGTCCGAACTACATCAATGCCATGAGGTTCCAGAACACGGCCGGCACCGGCACGTTGACGAAGCTGGAGTTGCTGATCGGCGCAGTTATACAGGGCGGCAAGGTGAGGCTGGGGGTCTACGCCGATAACGCCGGCAAGCCCGGCAGCCGTCTGCTGGATGCCGGTGAGGTCAACGTGGCCAACGGGTGGGTGAGTATCAGTGGGCTTAGCCTTTCGGTGACGCAGGGCACATACTACTGGCTGGCTTATCTCCTGCAGAACACGAACGGGATGTGGTACGAGCCGGCCCCGGCCGGGGCGCACTACTGGTCCTATTATACCTACGGGTCCGGG
>MGNQ01000031.1:18173-18736 GCA_001796865.1 Chloroflexi bacterium RBG_16_56_11 | reverse complement strand
GAAAAGGTGCTGGGGGCCAAGCTGACCAGTTCCGTCGTCAAGGAAATGCCGCGCCCGAAGTTCCGGCCGTCCCCCGAGGTCCTCTCCGGGGATACCGCCGATGTCTATTTCGTCCGCACGATGGATATTTTGAAAAAAGAGGGGCTGGACCCGGTGGCCACCATGGAGGTCTTTACCAGCCGCGCCGGGATACTCTGCGGCATCGAGGAGGTCAAGGCCCTGCTGGCCGGGGTCCTGCCGACCGATAGCCGCGAGGTCTGGGCGCTGGCCGAGGGCGAACCGATGGCCGCCAAAGAGGTGGTCCTGCGCATCACCGCGCCTTACCGGAGCTACGGCGTTTACGAGACGGCCATCATCGGTATCCTGGCCCACGGCAGCGGCTGGGCGACGGCCGCCCGTGAGTGCGTCGATGTCGCCCGCGGGATACCGCTCATCAGCTTCGGCGCCCGCCACGTGCACCCGGCCGTGGCCGGGGTGATGGACTACGCGGCGGTGGTGGGCGGCTGTACCGGCTGCTCCAGCATTGCCGGCGCCCGGCTGGCCGGGGTGGCGCCTTCCGGCAC
>MGNQ01000031.1:17857-18155 GCA_001796865.1 Chloroflexi bacterium RBG_16_56_11 | reverse complement strand
TATCGTGGTGGGGGATACGGTCAAGGCTACCAGGCTTTTCGATAAGCACATGCCGCCGGACGTGCCCCGGGTCTCCCTGGTGGATACCTTCAAGGACGAGGCCGAGGAAAGCCTGCGGGTGGCCCGGGCGCTGGGGAAAAAGCTCCAGAGCGTGCGCCTGGACACCCCCGGGGAGCGCGGCCGGGTCACCGCCGAGCTGGTCCGGGAGGTGCGCGCCCGGCTGGACCTGGCCGGGTTTAACCGGGTCGGCATTTTTGTCAGCGGCGGCCTGGACCCGGAGCGGATTACCTATTTCCTG
>MGNQ01000031.1:15636-17822 GCA_001796865.1 Chloroflexi bacterium RBG_16_56_11 | reverse complement strand
GTGGGGAGCTATATCAGCGGCGCCAGGCCCATCGACTTTACCGCCGACCTCCACGAGGTCGACGGCCGGCCCGTCGCCAAGCGGGGGCGGATACCGGGCATCACGCCCAACCCGCGATTAAAACGTGTATTTTAAATCGGGAGAAGCATATGTGGGAACAAATGATGGCCTTCTTAAAGTCCTGGTTCATCTTTCCTGACCTCGGGCTGGACCTGATGCTCCTCGGCATCGGGCTGGCGGTTATCTTCGGGGCAATCTGGCTAAGCAGCCACTGGCCCCCGCTTTTCAAAAAACCCTGGCTCTGGGCGGTGGCGGTGGCCAGCGCTTTGTTGACGCTGGCGGCGGTCGTGTTCGTCCAGATTCCGCTCCAGATATGGGGTGGGGAGGCGATGTTGCGTATCTGGCCGGAACAGGTACTCCAGGACTGGTTTCTCCTGGCCGGCCTGCCGCTGGTATTGCTCACCGGGCTGGTCCAGGAAGGCGCCAAGATGTTGCCGATCGTCGCCTGGTGGTGGCGCGGCGGCCGGAACATCGACCCCAGGATGGGGCTGGCCATCGGGGCGGTAGCCGGCGCCGGCTTCGGCATCTTCGAGGCGGTCTGGGTGCATAACAGCATGTTCAGCATGGGCTGGACCTGGCAACTGGTGGAGAGGGGGGGGTATATCATGTTGGCCGGGTTCTGGGAGCGGTTCTTTACCATCGCCGTTCATATCGGCATGTCGGCGCTGGCCGGGTACGGCCTGGCCAGGGGCAAGGGCTGGCAGTTCTACCTTATCGCGGCCGGCCTGCACACCGTACTGAACTATAGCGCCATTCTCCTGCAAAAAGAGGTATTGACCTCGACCCAGCTGGAAATCTACGCCGCCATACTGGCAGTCCTGGTAACGGCGTGGGCCCTGTGGCTGCGCTGGTGGACAACGGAAGAAGAACCACCGGGACCGGTTGAGCCGGCCGAGGTAGAAATTTAGGCCGTATTGCCGGCCCGGCCAGCCGGTCAGGGTAAAGGGCGCTCCGGACGGCTTTAAACCGGGGGCCCGCTTTTCCTTTTCAGTATCATGACCAGTACCAGGGAGGCCACGCCGGAGGCCGCTCCGGCGATGAAGGCCCCCTGGTAGCTCTGGCTGGTATCGAAAATCTTCCCGGCCAGCCAGGGACCGAGGGCCCCGCCGATATTCGTCATGAAGATGGCCAGCCCCACCAGCGTCGCCATGGCCTTCGTCCCGAAATACCGGCCGATGTACAGGGGAATCTGGGGAATCTCCCCGCCGTAGGGCAGCCCGAACAGCACGGCGAAGAGGTAGAGACCCCATAGCGACCGGGTGAATATCAGGCAGATGAAGGAAATCACCAGCAAGACCCGCGTCAGGATGAGGGTGTTATGGATGCCCACCCGGTCCGCCCCGGCCCCGGTGGTGAGCCGGCCCGCGATGCTGACGGCCCCGATGATGCTGATGAAGGTAGCGGCCACCAGCGGGTTAATCCCCATATCCGTGGCGTAATTGACCAGGTGCACCATGATAATCTGGATGCTGAAAAAGAACAGCAGGAAAGCCCCCAGCAGCAGTATCATGCGGGGATCTCTCACCGCCCGCCCCAGGGTCGCCTCCGCCGGCGGAGCGGGGTCGGTCTCCCCCGCCCCGGGCGACCTGGCGGAGCCGGTGATACCCGGCGGGGGGGGGTGGGGGACCGGTCCCAAGAACAGGGCCGAGGCCATCATGATGACCCCGGCGGTAATGCCGAACACCAGAAAGGTCGCCGACCAGTCGAAGGCGTTAATCATCCGCTCGGCGCCCGGGACGATAAACAGAGTCCCCAGTCCGGAACCCGTCGCCATAATCCCCAGGGCCAGGCCGCGGTTCCGGGTAAACCAGCGGGAGACCATGGCGGTCCCTATCCCGAAAGCCCCGCTCAAGCCGATGGCCTCGATGACGGCGTAGGTGAAAAAGAGCTGCCACAGGGTCTGGACCTGGCTGGAAAGGGCCAGTCCCAGCCCGATCATGAAACCGCAGAAGACCATCAGCTTCACCGGGCCGTACCGGTCGGCCAGCCAGCCCGTGCCGACGGACACGGCGCCGCGGATAATCAGCGAGGCGGAATATATCAGGGACACCGTGGCCCGGTCCCAGTTGAAGGCATCGGCTAGAGGTTTGAAAAAGACGCTGTAGCTGAACATCAGGCCGTAGGTG
>MGNQ01000031.1:13657-15602 GCA_001796865.1 Chloroflexi bacterium RBG_16_56_11 | reverse complement strand
CCCAGCCGTAAAAGAACTTGCCGGGCGCCGCCATTTGTTCTTGAGGAGACGTTGCAGACATCAAGCGATGGTACTCTACTTTTGGCCTCAAGCCGGCATTTTAAGCTTGCCCGGCCCGAACGAAGAGTAGTCCAGGTCGTAGAACTGCCGGCAGGCGGCGAAATAGCCCAGGTGGCAGCCGCCCATGACGATCTTGGCGATGGGGGCATCGCGGTAATACTTCTCGTAGTGGTTTTCCCGGACATAGCCGTAAGAGCCCATCAGTTCCATCCCCTTGAGGATGAGCTGCGGCGCCGTCCGGGTAATCAGCGCGTGCACGGCGTGCCCCTTGGCCACCATGCTGGTGGTGTTCCACAGGCCGTAAATTTCCATGTGGTCGTACTCGTGGGCCAGCTCCAGGAAGGCGGCCCGGCCCACGGTGATGAAGGAGGCCATCTCGCCCAGAATCATGGCGGCGGAGAGGTGCTGGTTGATGGGCCGGCCGCCGGCCACCCGCTGCCCGGTATAGTCCAGCAGCACCTCGAAGGCCCCCTGGAGAATGCCGATGGCGTGTCCCGAATTGAGGGGCATGGGCGCCGAGACGGCGGTTTCAAAGATGGACCAGGCGACGGGCCCCGCCAGTCCCCACTCCTTGGGCACCCGGACGTTATCAAAATAGGTGGAGGTGTTCCTATCGGCCTGGAGGCCGCATTTGACCTCGAATTTGCCGTGGGAGACCCCCGGCCAGGGTTCCGGCACGTAAACCAGGGCGAAGGCGTCCTTCCCCAGCCTCGGGTCCAGGTTACAGATGACGCAGTTGAGGTCGGCCACGCCGGAGTTGGAAGCCCAGAACTTGGTGCCGTTGATGACCCACTCGTTGCCCTGGAGCCTGGCCCTCACCCCTACCGTCCGGCCCTCGTTGGTGAGGTTTTCGATATCGCAGGCGGACTCGGCCTCGCTCATGTTGAAGCAGGCCGCCCGGTGCTCCCGGCCGGTGAACATCGGGGCGAACTCGTCGAGCACGGCTTTTCCCCAGGCCCTGGCCTCCGGGGTGGGCGCCATGAGGTAAGCCAGGGTCGCCGGCGTCCATCCCCAGTCCGTGACGGCGCTGTGCATGCTGATGCCGTAGTCGCCGCGGGCCATCTGCTCCTGCTTCAGGGCCCCCGTGACGATGGAAAGCACCTCGTCGCCGCCGTAGTCTTTCGGTATCATGCTCTTCTGGCAGCCGAGGTCGACCTGGAGTTTTTTCAGGATGGGGCTGATGATTTTTTCATGGGTGACATCGTCGTCGATTTTGTCGCGGACGGGCATAATCTCTTTATCGACAAAGTCCGCGAACATCTTTTGCATCATGCGTTGCTCTTCGTTGACAAAGCACTCCGGGTACTGCAGTTTATACCACTGGCTGGTCTGGTCTAACATGGCTTTCCTCCTTCATACGCAACATTACTGGCCGGCTCCCGGCGATGGATAATGAGTTTAATCGATAGTGCCTCCTTCCTCACGACCGGCGCCGGAACGTGATAACCAGGACCTTTTCCGTGTTTTCCGTGACCTTGACCCGCTCGTCGATGCGCCAGCCAGCCACCCAGATGATTTGTTGCGGTGAGACGACGATGGGCAGGCGCCGCCGCCACGACTGCGGTATCCTGGCGTCGATCATGAACTCGTTGAGCTTCTTGGCCCGGCCCAGGCCCAGCGGCTGAAAGCGGTCGCCGGGACGGCGGGCGCGGACGCTTAAAATCCCCCCCGCTTTATCGAAATCAAACCGCGCGGCGAGGTCGGCGGACGGCTGCCCCGTCTCCCCGGCCTCGTGGGGGGGTACGATGGCGGCCTCGATATCCCAGCCGGGGAGGCGGGTATGGCCGGGGACTTTCAGTCTTACCTCGCCCTCCAGCGGGGGGAAAGGGCAGAGGGCGGCCGCATCCCGGGCCAGCACGTAACGGTCGTACTCGATGGTCAGGCT
>MGNQ01000031.1:12513-13464 GCA_001796865.1 Chloroflexi bacterium RBG_16_56_11 | reverse complement strand
TTCATGGCGCGCCACTTCGTCCTGGAGTCGGGCGGCCTCGCTATCGATAAAGTCGAAGTCATCGGCGGCCAGGCGCGCCGTGCGCATCAGGGCTTCGGCCACCCGGGGATTGTATTTCCGGAGCTCGGGCAGCAGGTGGTGGCGGATGCGGTTGCGGAACGGCTCCGGCGCCAGGTTCGAGGCGTCGGCGCGGGGCCGGAGGCGGTAGCGGCGGCAGTAGGCGGCGGTCTCGGCCCGGGTGAGCTCCAGCAGTGGCCGGATGACCGTAAGGTCATGCCCGGCGGCCGGCCAGCGAACGCGCGGCAAAAGACCCCGCAAACCCCGCGTGCCGCTGCCCCGGATAAGGTGCATGAGGACGGTCTCGACATGGTCGTCGGCGGTATGCCCCACCGCCACCCTCGCCGCCCCGATAGCGTCGGCGACCTCCCCCAGGAAGGCGTAGCGGACCTCGCGGGCGGCTTCTTCCAGGGATAGATGATGCCGGGAGCGGTAGGCTTTGACATCGCGGGAGGCCACCGTCGCCGGGATACGCAGGCGGCGGGCCAGTCCGGTCACGTACGTGGCGTCAGCCCCGGACGCGGCGCCGCGCAGCCGGTGATTGAGATGGGCGACGTGCAGCTCCATACCCAGCTCCTTTCGGAGTCCGGCCAGGATATGCAGCAGGCAGACCGAGTCCGGCCCGCCGGACACGGCCACCAGCAGCTTCTCTCCCCCCGGGACAAGGCCATGTTCCCGGATAAAACGCAGCACCCGCTGCTCCGCGGTCGTCTCGCTTCTGGCTGGCACTGGTATCCTCCGCATTGCCGGAAAAAGATGATGCCTAACTGGTCTGGAGAATGAGTTTGACGCGGTGTATCGCTTCCGGGTAGGTCTCGAAGCCGAGCGCGGCGGCCACCTGCTCCGGCCTCCCGGAGCCGCCGCTATCGCAGCGCAGACGCATCCCGATGGTGG
>MGNQ01000031.1:11036-12465 GCA_001796865.1 Chloroflexi bacterium RBG_16_56_11 | reverse complement strand
GCAGGTCGTAATGGCGCGGCCCGGTATCCCGCTGGTGCTGCCAGGGGAGGCTGGCTTTAGCCAGCAGGGCCTCGATGGCCGCGGTGATATCCTCCGCCGACCTTTCGGTGGCCAGCGTCACGTTGTATTCGACGAAGTGGACCTGCGATTGCAGCGAGGGCAGGGTGGGGGCGATATTGTAGACCTGGCTGATTTCGATGCCGCGGGGCAGCTGCCGGCCGACGGCGGCGGTGAAGGTGTGGGGGGAGGACCACTTCTCCAGGACGATATCCATGAGCTCGGCCTCGCTGGTGACCCCCAGGGCCAGCGGTGCCGCCAGCGACATGCGCGGGTGAGGATTGAATCCCTCCGAGTACGCCAGGGCGACCCCGGCGCGGTTGAGCGCCCGCTGCCAGAGCCGCATCAGGTCGAGATGGGAAATGAACTTGACCGCTTCTCCCCGGCTGAACCTTATACGCAGGCGTTGCATTGTCTCTCCAAGGCGGTAGTAACATCGCAGGGCACCATCAGGCGCCCCGGTTTTTCGGGGGCTTTTTCCCCGCCCCTTCGTTTTTCTGTCCCGGTGATTTCCGCGCCGCGGCGGCCTGGCGTTCCTTGGTCAGCAGGATTTTCTCGATTTTCATTCCCTTCATTTCGGTGATGACCATCTTCAGGCCGTCATAGCGCAGCTGCTCGTGGCGCCGGGGGATGTGTCCCAGCTGGGAGAGGACGAAGCCGGCCACCGTCTCGTAGTCCTCGCCCTCCGGCAGGCCCAGCTTCATCTCCTCGTTGGCCTCATCGATGCGCATCGAGCCGTCAATCTGGAAGGTATAATCGTTGATGACCTCGTAGTCCTTTTCCACGCCGGCCAGCTCGTCGCCCACGTCGCCGACGATTTCCTCCACCAGCCGGGTGAGGGTGACGATCCCCGCCGTGCCGCCGTATTCGTCGACGACGATGGCCATGCGGTAGTTATCGTCGCGCATTTCGGCGAAGAGCTCGTCGATGCGCTTGGACTCCGGGGCGAAATAGGCCGGGCGGACGAGGTCGTCGATGGTGCTGTCCTCGGTGGCGGTGCCCCTGGCCAGGGCCATGAGCACGTCCTTCACCGAGAGGATGCCCACCACGTTGTCCATGTTCTCTTTATACACCGGGAAGCGGGACATGGGCTTCTCGGCGTAGAGCGCCAGGAGGTCGGACAGCCGGGAGCCCGGCGTGATGGCGATGACTTCCGGGCGGGGCACCATGACCCCGTAAACGGGGCGGTCGCCGAACTCGAAGACCTTGTGCAGCAGCCTGGCCTCGTGCTCCTCCACGGTGCCCTCTTTATGGCCGACCGATATCATGATACGGATTTCCTCGGGGCTGCACAGCGTCCGGGCGACGGGCGTTCCCCCCAGTACCCTGGCGAACCCGGAGGCTATCCAGCTCAAAGCCGCGACGAGGGGCG
>MGNQ01000031.1:9383-10997 GCA_001796865.1 Chloroflexi bacterium RBG_16_56_11 | reverse complement strand
AAAGCGCTATCCGCTCCGGGTGCCGGGCGGCGAAGGTCTTGGGGGTGGTCTCGGCGAATATCAGGATGACGATGGTGATGATAATCGTGCCGAAGATGATGCCCTCTCCCCCCCAGAGCTTTACCGCCATGGCCGTTACCAGGGCGGCCGCCGCCGTGTTGCAGACGTTGATGCCCAGCAGGACCACGGAAAGGAGCTTCTCCGGCTTTTCAATCATGCCGGCCACCAGCCTGGCGCCCCTCACCCCGGTGCTGACCAGGTGTTCCACTCTCACTCTCTGCAGGGAGAGAAAGGCCGTCTCCGAGCTGCAGAAGAAGCCGGTCAGGCCGATGAAGACGATGATGAGCACCAGAAAGGTTATTTCCTGTCCCCCCATAGCCTCACTCCGCTGCCGCCCCGGGCCCGGGTTGCGGCGGCTTTTCCCGGGTCAGCAGGATTTTCTCGATTTTCTGCCCTTTAATCTCGGTTATCACGAACTTCAGGCCCTTGTAGCGCAGCTGCTCGTGGCGCCGGGGGATGTGCCCCAGCAGGCGGAGGATAAAGCCGGCGACCGTCTCATAGTCCTCGCCTTCGGGCAGGTTTAATTCCATCTCTTTATTAGCGTCTTCGAGGCGCATGCTGCCGTCAATCTGGAAGGTGTAGTCGTTGATGACCTCGTAGTCTTTTTCGATGCCGGCCATCTCGTCGCCGACCTCGCCGACGATTTCCTCGACCAGCCGGGTCAGGCTGGTGATGCCGGCGGTGCCGCCGTATTCGTCGACGACGACGGCCATGCGGTAGTTGTTATCGCGCATCTCGAAGAAGAGGTCGTTGATGTGCTTGGTCGCCGGGGTGAAATAGGCCGGGCGCACCAGGTCGTCGATGGTGGTCTCGTTGCGGATGGTGCCGCGGGCGCGCGCCATGAGCACGTCCTTCACCGAGAGGACGCCCACCACGTTGTCCATGTTCTCTTTATACACCGGGAAGCGGGAAAGGGGTTTTTCCGTATAAAGCTTGAGAAAATCAGCGATGGTGGCCCCCTGCGGGATGGCGGACACCTCCAGCCGCGGTATCATGACCTCGCACACGGGGCGGTCACCGAAGTCGAAGACCCGGTGCAGCATCCTGGCCTCGGCCTCCTCCACGGTGCCTTCCTCCCTCCCCACGGAAATCATGGTGCGGATTTCCTCATCGCTGATGATGGAGCGGGGCACCGGCGTCCCGCCGGCGATTTTGGTGAACCCGGCCCCGATCCAGCTAAGGGCGATGACGAAGGGCGTGAACAGCCAGGAAATCACCCGTATCGGACCCTGGAGCAGCAGCGAGAGCCTCTCCGCATGCTGGGCGGCCACGATCTTGGGGGTGACCTCGCAGAAGATGAGCAGGACCACCGTCAGGGCCATGGTGGCGATGACGATGCCCCACTTTTCCCCCCACCAGTACGCGGCCATGGCGGTGGCCAGCGCCGCCGCGGCGGCGTTTACCAGGGTGTTCCCGAAGAGCACCACCGAGAGGAACCGCTCCGGCCGCTCGATGAGCCCGGCGACCTTTTTGGCTCCCCTGACGTCGGTATTGACGAGGTGCTCCAGGCGGAAACGCTGCAGGGAGATGAAGGCCGTTTCCGAGCCGGAAAAG
>MGNQ01000031.1:6676-9319 GCA_001796865.1 Chloroflexi bacterium RBG_16_56_11 | reverse complement strand
CGCTCGGTCCAAGCCGTTCCAACGGAATAATGATAACATCGCCTAGGGGGGGTGTCAAAGGGGCCGGTCCGGCTTTCCTTCCCCGGTTGCCAGGCCAGGTCCACTGTGTTATCATTTTCATATCGGTTGAATTCACGTTAAGAGCCAAGGACATGCTGGAGAAAGTCTTAGTCTGCCTGGACGGGTCCGCCCTCTCGGAGGAGATTTTGCCCTATATCTCCGGGGAAAGCCGCCATTTGGGCAAGGTGATACTCGTCAAGGTGGTGTCCTCTCCGGAGGTCAACGTGCCGCTGGGCGTGCCCGGGGAAACGGGGGGAGCCGTGCCGACGCGCGGCAGGCTGGAGCGTTTCCAGAAAGAGCTGGAGGAGACCCCGGCTTACCTGGAAGAAAAAGCGCAGCCGCTGCGGGAAAAGGGCCTGGACGTGGAATGCGTCGTCCTCCAGGGGGTCCCCAGCGAGGCCATCATCGATTATGCCGGGGATAACGCCGTCGGGCTCATCGCCATTGCCACCCACGGGCACTCCGGGTTCCGGCAGATGGCGCTGGGCAGCACGGCGGAGTTCGTGCTGAAACACGCCGGCCGCCCCGTCTTGCTGGTGACGCCGCAGAAACACCGCAAATAGCCCGACAAAGGGGGGGGCGTCACCGCTCCCCCTAACCTTTTAACTATCGAGTTTTTGGTTCTGTTGGCATTTGGTTGATTAAACCGTCATTGCGAGGAGCGTAGCGACGAAGCAATCCGTTATTTAAATCAGGCGTTACCGGCGGATTGCTTCGCCTTCGGCTCGCAATGACATTACCAACCAAAACCGAATAATACCGGGTTTCTTCACTCTTTCCGGGATGCTAACCGGGCGTTCTTTTCCGCCTCGGAGGTCGCCTTGCCGGTGACGGGGTGCCGGTAGTGGAAGGGGAAGATATAGCCGGTAAGGTAGCGCCCGTCGTTCCGGTCGATATCGATATCGGGCCTGGGGCCGCGCCACTCGCCGGCCAGGTAGGGCCGGTTGACGTCCTCCGGCAGGGCCCAGCCTTCCGGAATCCGGATGGCGTAGGGTATCACCCACTTGATGGAGAGTATCTTCCAGACGCCTCTCTCCCTGATATAGCCCATTTCGTAGATGCCGCTGACGAACGAGCGGCGGACGGTGCCCTCCCGGGGGAAGAACATCCCGCCGAAGGCGTACCACCGCCCCCTGGCCCTTTTGCCTTCCGGCTCGATATCCACGATACCGGCAATCTGCATCACCTGGTGGTAAAAATCCGCCGGCGCCGTCTTCATGCGCTCGAAGTATTTTCTCACCCCCGCTTTGCCCAGGTACTTGCCTTCCAGCCAGTCCAGGATAACCTCCGGGCTATCGGAAAAACAGTCGATGATTTCCTGGTACATCATGTGTTCGACGTAGTAGCCGTAGGCCTTTTGCAGCTTCTTTATCGCCTCGATGTCGCTCAACCGGGCGAGCTGTTTCGCCTGGGCCTCGACCTGCTTCTCCAGCGCTTCAATCCTGGCTTCCAGTGCCGCCGCGTTCATGAAAGACCTCCTCGGGAAATAATGACCGGGGGTTACCGGTAACCCGTTTAAACCTTCAGGATGTGCAGCCCCACCGCCCCGGACTCCAACCCGGTGACCTCGCCGCCGACCACGTGGGCCAGGCCCACTTTCGCCCCGGCTACCTGGCGCCCGCCTGCCTGCCCCCGCAGCTGCCAGACCAGCTCGGCGATTTGCGCCACGCCGGAGGCGCTGACGGGGTGACCCTTGGAAAGGAGGCCGCCGCTGGTATTCACCGGTATCCGGCCGCCCAGGTCCGTGGCGCCTTCCTCGAGCAGGTGCACCTCCTCGCCCCGGGCGCAGAAACCGAGCTCGACGTAGTGCATGAGCTCGTTGACGGCAAAGGCGTCGTGGAGCTCGCAGACATCGATGTCCCCGGGGCCCAGGCCGGCCATTTCGTAAGCGCTCCCGGCGCCTTTACAGGTCATGTCCGATAAGGTCATATCCTCCCAGCGGAAAGCGTAGTCCCCGCTTCTTAAAACCGAGGCGGCGATGACGACGGGACGGAGGCTGTAGCGCCGGGCCAGCGCGGCGGAGACCAGCACCAGCGCCGCGGCCCCGTCCGAGGACGGGCAGCACTGCAGCAGGGTGATGGGCTCGCAGATGGGACGTGAATTGACGATTTCCGCCACCGTCAGCTCTTTGCGGTACTGGGAATAGGGGTTCAGGCACCCGAAGCGGTGGTTTTTTACCGATACCCCGGCAATCTGCTCCAGGGAGACGTGAAAGGTGTCCATGTACCGGCGCTGCGCCATGGCGAACCGGGCCACCATATTCATGCCCAGCTCCCCGGTAATGTCCCCCCGGGCCGGGGGTATCAGCTTGCCGGCGATGGGGCTGTTGGTCATCGATTCGACGCCGATGACGATGCCGGCATCGTAAAGGCCGGAGGCGATATCCCACCAGGCCTTCCTGACGGCCGTGGCCCCGCCGGCGCAGGCGTTCTCGATATTGGTCATCTCGATGCCGGTAATCCCTACCTCCCCGAGGACCGCCTGCCCGATGACCATGCCGCCATACAGGTTGGCGCAATAGGCGAACTGCACGTCCCTCGGCGAGATGCCGGCGTCTTTCAGGGCGGCCGCGGCCGCCTCCGC
>MGNQ01000031.1:5588-6647 GCA_001796865.1 Chloroflexi bacterium RBG_16_56_11 | reverse complement strand
AGGCAGCTTTTCCGGGAGCTTCCCGAAAACGGTGCTCCCCGCCCCGATGATCGCCACCTTTCTCATATTATCCGGCGCCTCCCTTTCCGGCGGGCCGGAAAACGTACCCGGTCACTTCCCTGTCGGCCTCTTCCCAGAGTTTTTCAATCGTTAAACGCATGTCCCGGCCGGTCTTTAACGGGCTTTCCTGCCAGCCCCGTATCTGGCTGAACACCCTTATCCCCTCCGCCAGCTCAATCCACCCGATGGCGTAGGGGGGCGGGAAGTGCTCGCTGGGCATGTGGACGATGGTATAGGAGTAGAGTTGGCCGTGGCGGCTCAACCGCACCGGCTCCAGGTCTTTGCCCAGGCAGTTGAGGCAGGTCTCCCGCCGGGGAAAGATTATCTGCCCGCACTGCCGGCACCTGGCCCCCAGCAAGGTCCCTTCCCCGTCCGCCTCTTCGAACAGCCCCTGGCGGAAGGGGACTCGGCTCTTCATGAAATACTCCTCACTTTTCCTCCCCGGGTTATAATTCCACTGCCTTGAGGTCGGCGGCGATGATCAATTCCGGTCCGGTGGCCGCCTGGACGTCGGCGGCGGTCAGGCCGGGGGCCAGCTCTTTGAGGACCAGCCCGGCCGGCGTTACCTCGATGACGGCCATATCGGTGACGATGAGCGACACGCAGCGCCGACCGGTTATCTCGTAGGTGCACTCTTTCACGATTTTGGGGCTGCCGTCCCGCGTCGTATGCGTCATGGCGACGATGACCCTTTTCGCCCCGACGGCCAGGTCCATGGCCCCGCCGATGCCCGGCGGGAACCGGCCTGTCCGTATCCAGGCGACCACGTCGCCGTGGTAATCGGCCAGGTTGCCGATGGCCCAGTTGGCCAGGTCGCCCTTCTCGGACACCTGCATGGCCCCCAGCACGCTAAGATCGATGTGGCCGCCCCGTATCATGTCGAACGCCTCGTCGTGGCTGAAGAAGCTCATGCCCGGCGCGTAGGTGACCGGCTGGAAGCTGGCGTTGAACATGTCCCAGTCCGCCTCCTGCGTCGTAGCCAGCCGGCCGTAGCCGAGA
>MGNQ01000031.1:5202-5575 GCA_001796865.1 Chloroflexi bacterium RBG_16_56_11 | reverse complement strand
TGTGGAAAATGACCTCCCGGCCCTCGGCCACGAAGTTGGCGGCCAGCGTGGGGATGCCGCCGCCCAGATTGACGACCATGCCGTCCTGGAACTCCCTGGCGACGCGCATTGCCATGGTCTGCTCGTCCATCCGGTCCTTCGGCGTGTTCATGCCCGGCCTCCGTTATCTCTTCACGACGCGGTCGACGTATATCCCCGGCGTCGCCACGGCTTCCGGGTCCAGCTCGCCCAGCTCCACCACTTCATCGACCTCGGCGATGGTGACGGCCGCCGCCCCGGCGATGGTGGCGTTGAAGGTGCGCGAGGTGCCCCGGTAGACCAGGTTGCCGTGGCGGTCGCCCTTATGCGCCCGGATGATGCCGAAATCGGCCTT
>MGNQ01000031.1:4746-5154 GCA_001796865.1 Chloroflexi bacterium RBG_16_56_11 | reverse complement strand
TCCAGAAAAGTCCCCGTGCCGGTGCGCGTGTAGAAGGCGCGGATGCCGCCCTTGGCCGCCTTGATTCTGGCCGCCAGCGTTCCCTGCGGCACCAGTTCGATTTCGATATCCTGCCCTTCCTGCAAAGCCTTGACGATGGGGAAGGGTTCCTTGAGCCGGTAGATGGCCATGGCCGGGACGGAAACGATCAGCTTGCGCACCTGCCGGTTTTTTAATAGCGGCGAGCCGTCGGCGAAAGATTCCGGCACCGTCATCGTCCGGGCGGCCGTCTTCTGGGCCTCGAGGCCGAGCACCGGGGCATTGCCGATGAGGGTGAGGTCCCTCACCGGTAGCTCGGAGAGGGCCCGGAAAAGCATTGACGGCATGCCGCCCACGCAGCCGAAGCCGCCGCACATGATGACGGCCCCG
>MGNQ01000031.1:0-4724 GCA_001796865.1 Chloroflexi bacterium RBG_16_56_11 | reverse complement strand
CCCCGGCGCTGGCGACGATTTTATTCATTATCCGCTATCCCCGGCCAGTGGCCGAAGTACGAGAACGTTTCGTATTTAGGCGTCGGCCACACGCCGTAAAACTCCAGGGTCTCGTCGCCGGGTTTCTTTTTTAACCAGTCTTTCTCGAACTCCGCGAAGGGCTTGCCCCGCGACTTTCTATCATTTCTCTCCCGCTCCCGGAGGGCTCTCGTTTTTTCCTCGTCCACGGCCAGTCTCTTTTCGTCGTAAACGACCTTGTAGACATTCCGGGCCGCCCAGGCCGAGATGGTGCCGTTCTCCAGGTCTTTCATCACCAGCGCCGGGTCGCGTCCGATGGGGTCGCCGTAGCCGCCGCCCCCGCCCGTGCCCCCGGCCACCAGGTCGCCTTCCTTGGTCATCTCGGCCACGGCGGGATATCCCCGCAGGACGTAACGACCGTTGACGCCCTGTTCCTGGTAGAGCATCCGGGATGAGCTCGGCACCTTCGGGTCGGTGTTGCGCAGCATCTCGTCCATGTTGGACCGGCTCACCGCGATGAAGGGGAGCGCCGGGACGCCGTAGCCGCCGAAAAGCCCCTGCGATAGCGTTATCTTGGAGCCGAAACCCCAGGTGCCCAGGGCGGCCGCCGGGACGGCGTGTATCTTGACGGCGTAGTCCATGCCGACCCCGCCCCGGAACTTGCCGTGGCCGCAGCTGTCCTGGTGGAAGCCGCGGTAAAGGTAAAGGAAAGGCAGGTGCGATTCCAGGCTTTCGACCTCGCCCGGCTCGGAGGTCAACGGCGCGAAGTAGGCCCCGGCCACGTCCACCCCGTCCTTATAGCTCCTGGCCCCGAACCCGATGCCGTTCATCTCGGCGCCGGCATCGGCAAACGGCTCGCCGTACTGGTTGATGCCCCCGTAGGAAAGGGTATCGAAACCCCGGTTGCCGGCCGCCTCGGTGCGGTCCGGGCCGGCGCCGTAGATCAGGTTCTGCAGCACGTATTGCACGGACAGGGAGCCGGCCTCGTGGACATAGGCGCAGCCGGCCTTGGGAGACTCGCGGCTGGCGTTGACGATAGTGCCTTCCGGCAACCGGAAAGACATGGGCTCCAGTATGCCCGAGTTATGGGGCAAATCATAGAAGAGGTGGCCCAGCAGGTAGACGGTATTGACGCCGATGACCCCCGCTCCCGGGGAGTTGGCCACGCGGTCGAACACTTCCGGCGAGGTACCGTCATAATCAAAGTAAAGGTGGTCACCCTTCTTCTCCAGGGTGACGGCCACTTTGGTGAGCCGGTGCAGCGCGCCCACCGCGTCGATGAACTGGACGAAGTTGTACCGTCCGTCCGTCCACTGGCTGATGCGCTGCCGGGCGGCATCGCCGGTAAGCTGGATAACGTATCTAAGGAGTCCCATCAAGTACTCCGGTGTTACCTTTTCAATCACGGGCCGCAAGCGTTTCTCGGCGACCCGCAGGCAGGCCATCCTCGCCTTGATGTCCAGGGTCATCGCCCGGGGGTCCCGCACCATGTGGTTGAAATAGTTGAGGACGTCCTCTTTGAGCCGGTAGTTCTCGGCGATTTTCAGGGCCGGGACCTGCAGGCCTTCATCGTACATGCTCCGGGAGCCGGTGGGCATGCCCCCGGGTTCGCAGGCGCCGCATTCCCCGGTGTGCACCACCGCCCCGATCCAGCAGATGAGCTTGTCCTTGTAAAATACCGGCGCGTATATCCCCATATCCGGGGGGTGCGTGCCGCGGATATAGGGCGAGTTGCAGAAAAACGCGTCGCCCGGCTTGACCCCCACGCTGGGGTCGTTGAGCCAGTACTTCATGATGTACTTGATGTCCGTCGAGCCGAGCACGGAGTGAAAGTACAGGCCCGAGGCGCAGACGGCGCTGTCCCCCAGCTGCGTATAGATGGCGCAGGCCGTATCTCCCCAGCGGCACCCCGTGCTGGCGCCGAGCTTGACCAGGGTCTCGTTGCCCTCGGAGGTGATGGTGTGCAGCTTGTGGAGGAAGATGCCGGCGGAGGTGGGCTCGATGTCCTTCATGTACCGCCGCTCTTCCTCCGTCGGGGGCTCGGGGTGAAGGCGTTTGCTGATTTCGTAATCTATGGCACCTGGCATGGTTGTCCTCCTCTCCTGGTTCGGGGGTGGAAAATCAAGAGTTCAGGGTAATCATCCCGTAAAGCTCCGGGGCCATGGTGAACGTCCAGTCCGGCTCGATGACCACGGTGGTGTTGTCCGATTCTATCACCGCCGGGCCGGGGATGACGTTCCCCGCCCGCAGCCTGTCCCACTGGTAGATATCGGTCGGCCGGAACCCGCCGAGCTTTTCCCAGTAGGCGTCCCGCTGCCCCTTGAGGGCGGCCCGGGGGGTTTTTTCGCCGGCGTCCTCATGCTGGGTGAGCAGGAAGTGCGGCAGGGGGAGATAAACGAAGAGACGGTAGGTCTCCACCTCGACGCCGCCCTGCGGGAAGGCCGCCTCCGGACTGTACATGCGGCTGAATACTTCCGTAAAGGTATCGCAGACCTTCTTGACGTCGTCGGTGCTGTGTATCGTCAGCAGCGGCGATTCCACCGGCGCGGAGCGCCACTGCATGCCGTACCTCATTTCCAGCTCCAGACGGAAGGTGGCCTGCTCCTCTTTGAATCCCTCCAGGATGATATCCCGGATGGCCAGCTCTTTCAGCCCGCTGATGATGGCGTTAAAGGCTTCGAAATCGGAGAAATAGGTGCCCTTGGCGTAGTCGAAGAGCCGGGTATTTTTCGATTTCTCGTAGCTGTGGACGATGTCCAGCGTGGAGGCGCCGTAGGCCCCCGCCACCGAGGATATCGGCGGGACGATGATTTTGCTCATTTCGGCGGCGACGGCCACCCCGCAGCAGTGGCCCGGGCCAGCGCCGCCCCCGGCGAAAACGGTGAACTCCGAGGGCTCGTAGCCCTTGAGGGCCACCTCTTTGAATATCTCGTTGCCCATTTTGGCATCGATGACCTTTTTAATCGTCATGGCCGCCGCCACTTCGTCCAGTCCGGATTTGCCGCCCAGGTCCTTGAGGGCCTTGACGGCCTTTTCCTTGTTCAGCTTGAACTTGCCGCCCAGGAAGTAGTCCGGGTTGACGTAGCCCAGGACGACATCGGCATCGGTCACCGTGGCGGCCTCTCCCCCGAGGTCGTAGCAGGCCGGGCCGGGCAGGGACTTGGCGCTGGCCGGGCCGACCTCCAGCCGGTTGCCCAGCAGGGGGTTCAACCAGGCGATGGACCCGCCCCCGGCGCCGATGGAGGTAATCTTGATGGCCGTTATCTGGGTGCGCCAGCGGTCCACCGTGGGGTAAAGGTCGTAGTGGGTGATGCTGCCGTCGGTGATGAGGCCGATATCGAAGCTGGTGCCGCCGGCATCGGTGAAGACGACGTTGGGCAGGTTGACGCCGGCGCAGAGGCGGGCCGCCCCGCATAGGCCGCTGACCGGGCTGGCCCCGTAGGTGGAGATGGCCTTGGTGCGGGCGACCTTAGCGCAGCCGCCGACGTTATCGCAGAGGAGGAGGGGCTTTTTATAGCCCCGGTCCAGCAGGTCGCTGCACAGCGCGGATATCTGCTCGACGAAACCGACGTGGATATAGGCGTTGACGATGGCCGTCATCGTCCGCACGTATTCGCCTTCCTTGGGGGATATCTCGGACGACAGGATGACGGGCATGTTGCCCAGGTAGACCTCCGGGAACTCCTCCTCGATGATGCTCCGGATTTGCATTTCGTGCGCCGGGTTGATGAAGGACCACAGCAGGCTGACCACGAAGCCCCTCACGCCCTGGTCCACCAGGTAGCGGAGCTGCTCCAGGACGTCCTCTTTCACCAGCGGCATGACGATATTGCCGGCGTAGTCTATCCTCTCCCGCACGCCCACCACCAGCCGGCGGGGAATCAGGGGCACCGGCTTCTCGATGGAGGTGACATCCTGGACATCGGCGGACGGCAGGCCGTCCGCCCACTGCCGTCCCCTCCCGATGAAGATGGTGTCCTCGAAGCCGCGCGTCGTGATCAGTCCCAGCTTGGGGCCGGTATGCTCGATGAGGATGTTCGTGCCGATGGTCGTGCAGTACTTGATGACCTCTGTCTCGGCCAGGAAACGCTCCAGGGTCTGCCCGTCTTTCTCGGCGCACTCTTCCAGTCCCCGGATAAACCCGACCCCCAGCTCGTAGGCCGTGGTCGGGACCTTGGTGGTGACGTATTTTTCTCCCTTGGTGACAAAGAAGTCCATGAAGGTGCCGCCGACATCGACGTTAACGGTGTATCCCATCCTTTTGCCTCCTGCGGCGCGATTCAGGCGCCCTGTATCCTGGCTATCAAATCGTGGAGAACCTCGGCGGGGGTGTCGTGAGAAATCTCCCCGTCGCTCACGTAAAAAAGTCCCGTCGGTATATTCCGGCCGATGAGCCGGCTGATGGCCGTAAACCGGTCGCTCAAGGCGGCCGCGTCCCGGACGGGCAGCGGCAGACCGAGGGACAGCTTCAGGGAACCGGATAGTTTTTGCAGATGCTCCAGGTCTTCATCGCCGGGCGATTTCCCCTGCAGTATCAGACCGGCCGGACCGGCCAGGCGGTGGAGCTCGGTGATGGCGTCCGGCCCGATGTCCCGGACGACCAGCGCCGGGAAGCCGTTATAGTGCCGGACGAGATTGAACAGGGTGGTGTAAACGGCGGTAAAAGGCGCCGCCCGGGCCCGCAGGCGGTCGGGGTAATCGCCGCC
>MGNQ01000030.1:24235-26365 GCA_001796865.1 Chloroflexi bacterium RBG_16_56_11 | reverse complement strand
CCCCGATAGCGGTGGTGAGCGCTCTTCTGCCGGCCACCGCCCGTCCGCCGGCCACTGCCTTTAGCCCGTAAGAGAAGTGCTCCCGGAATAGCCTTTTCCTCACCAGTTTTGTTTCATCGTGCGAAAGAGAATATTCCCGCGCGGCCTTATTGAGGACCAAGACCAGTCCCGTATACATCTTCTCGTTGTCCTTGGACAGGTTTTTTTCATGGCGTCTCAGCCGGCTTAAAGGCTGGTCGATGATTTCTATGGTAAAGTGTTTGCAGATGCGGAACAGCAGGTCCCAGTCCTCACATGAGGGCAGGGACTCGTCCAGGTAATCGATTTTATCGAACACCTCGCGGCGTATCAGGTATGTCTGCGGCGCGATAAAGCAGCCGCGGACGATCACCTCTTTTATCGGGTGTCGCATCGCCTCGAACGGGTCTACCCAGTAGTGGGCGCGGTTATCCCGCCAGAATGTGCCGGTGTTTTCACCGGTACGGCTATCGAAGAGGTAAGCGTCCGAGCAGACGACCGCGACATCCGGTCGGGATTGGAGCAGGTTAATCTTGAGCTCGATGTTCCTCGGAAAGAGAATGTCGTCGGCGCCGATGCCCATGATATATTCGCCCCTGGCGATGTAAAACCCGGTATTCACCGCCGCCGCTACACCGCGGTGCTCCCGGCGGACGTACCGGACACGCGGGTCCTTGAAACTGGCGACGATCCCCGGGGTGTTATCGGTAGAGCCGTCATCCACGACGATAAGCTCGAAATCGGCAAAGGTCTGGTCGAGGACACTCTGGATGGACTCGCCCAAGTACTCGGCGTAGTTATAAGCCGGCATTATCACGGTGACTTTGGGTGTGTTCATCGCGTCGTCTCCAGGTCGCTGCCCCGGAAAATATGTTTTAAGCTATAACGTTTACTTTGTCGCATATTTTTTGCTCAGTATTATTTTTTCCACGATTCCGGCCGGGCGCCGGTAGTATTTACGCAGTCCTTTCGGCAGCGATTTTTGTACGTTCTTGAAAATCGCCAGGTCATCCCGGTGCGGTATCCTCATCAAGAATATCAATACCACGTAAAGGGTGACACTCATCGGCACGCCGATAGCCAGGCTCGGGCCGGGGCCTAGTTGAGACTGCACCCCGAAAGCGGCTGCCCCCATCAATATTGAGGCCGTGCTTATTTTAAGCGTGTCTTTCCAGGGGAAGGTGACCCCGATCTGCCTGTTTACGAACCAGATAACCAGTATCGAGGTTACGGGCACGATATTGACCATGGCCGCCCCGATTGCGCCATAGCGCGGCACGAGCCAGAGAATGAGGCCGATACTGACAAAGGAGTAGAGGAAATTGATGAAAAACATGAAGCTGGGCCGGTTGGTCCCGAACATGACCGCGCTGGCCGCGTTGCTGATGCTGCCCACGGCGGCCGGTATCAAGGCTATTTGCATCAGGATGATGGCCGGTGCGTATTCAGGGCCGTAAAGGAGCATTATGATGGGATTCGCCAGCGCTATCATGCCAATTTCCAGCGGAATAGCTACCATCATCAGGAACCGTATCGACGTCAGGTAAATTGCCCGGATTTTACCTGTGTCACCTTTGCCGAACTGCTCGGCGATAGCCGGTGTCAGCACGAAACTGAAAGCCATGGGAATTATCGCCATCGGCATTTGTGCCATTCGTCCTGCCAGGCGGCAGAAACCCACCTGGTCGACCGGGGCATACAGCTCCAGGAAAAAATATGCCAGCTGGTTGTAAGCCACGTAGTTCACGATAGAAATACCGGCCAGTGTGAAGGCGTATTTGATCGCTTTGTTTCTCATGGCCTTGTCCAGCAGGGATGGCCAGAGCAGCGCTTTGAGGGGCATGATACGCCGCAGCAATAAAAGTCCGATGATTGCCCCGAAGCAGTACGTTCCAAGCTGTACCAGCAGTACATCTCTCACGCCGGACCCTGTGAACAAAAGGACGACTACCAGCACCAGCCGGATGGGAGCGGTGACGGTCGTGATGTAGGCGGCGTGCTCGTATTTCTGGAATCCCCGGAAGATGCTGATAAAGGCGTAATTCAGGCCGTGCGGTAAAACCGTCACGGCGATGATAACGAAGAAAATCCGGCTATCAATGTGGCCGGAGA
>MGNQ01000030.1:14001-24203 GCA_001796865.1 Chloroflexi bacterium RBG_16_56_11 | reverse complement strand
CCGATAAAGATGGCTGCCCCGAATCTGAGTACCAACGTCAGCCGAACGATGCCGGCCGCCTGCCGGGTATCGCCGCGTCCTATGGCCTCGGCGATGAACCGCTTGGACATCTCGGACAGGCCCAGGTCCGCCAGCATGGTGACCAGGCCGAACAGCCAGGTAAGATAAGCGTAAATACCGTATTGTTCCGCTCCCAGCTGCCTGGCTAAGACGATGCCAAGGATAAAACTTATGATGAAGTCTACGCCGATTTCAACGAAACCGTACAGCGTATTCCTCGCGATCGTCCTGGTAACACTCATGCTTTGATTCCGTTCTTGATGCTCTCACCCACCGTTACGTCCTTACCTATTGTTGCGTCATCCGTTACCTTCTGTCGATGACCGAAGGAGATTATCTCGAAAGCTGTCATCAGGACGATTTTAGTATCCAGCGCCAGAGACATCTGGCGGATATAATCGAGGTCGAGCTGCACCGTCTCTTCGAAAGTAATTTGCCTCCGGCTAGGGAATATCTGCCAGAGACCGGTAATGCCCGGCTTCATCCCGAGCCTCTTTTTATGGTGCTCTTTATAAAATTGTACGGCGTAGGGGATATCCGGCCTGGGTCCCACGAAGGACATGTCCCCTTTCAGTATGTTTATTATCTGCAGAAGCTCATCGAGGCTGGAACGGCGTATCAAGTATCCGAACCTGGTAACCCGGGTATCTTGAATCAGGCCGTATTTATCATCGCCGTTTTCATCCAGCATGGAAAAGGAGTTTTCCTCTACGTACCTTTTCATAAAGGCCAGATACTTGCTGTCGTCGTGCCTTTTGTGCATGCTGCGGAACTTATATAAAATAAAGGTTTTCCCGTTTTTGCCGATACGCTCCTGGCTGAATACCGGGTTCCCCGGGGAGTCCAGCATGATAAACATGGCGATAATCAGCAGGAAAGGTGAAAGCACGATGAGCAATACCAGTGCCAGGCACCGGTCCATGACGTCCTTCCACCATATATATGACGTGAGGAATCGCACGTATTCCCCGGCCTTATCGACGATAGTCAATAGAGCTCTCCTCGCCCGTTCTCCCGGGCTTTATATAACGAATTTGTCCAGAAAAATCCAGGCAGGCGCCTGGACGATCTTTTTCCCGATTTTCAATATGCAATTCTTTTACCGATGTTTTCCGGTTTCTTATGTCAGAATATAGCTGTCAGGTTGGAATTCGGTAATATCTGAGTTGTTTGGAGGTTAGAATTAAATGGGAGCCGGTCCCCGGCGGAAAATCGTCCCGGCCCGTCCGCAGATTACTGCTACCAAATTCAAACGTATCACCAACCGGAATCTAACATAGCCCCGGTAATAATCTTGGTAACGGGCCCATGTACGGGGTGGTGGGAGAATGACGGGGCATGCTTTTTTACCGAAAAAATGACTATATCCGCATGGCGGCGGGATAAAAGATTGATTGCATGAAAAACGGCGCGTTACGTAAACTAAGATGGTTCCATATATTAATATTGGCCGTCGGCGCGCTCCTGCTGGTCTCGCTGTCTCCGGTTTATCCGGCCCGGGTTTACTCCACGGATGAGGATATTACCCTGGTGGCCCTGACTTTCGATGACGGTTATAACAGCTGGGTCTCCGAGGCGATGCCGATATTGGCCGAATACGGTCTGACTGCCACCGGTTATATCCGGCCACCCGAATACCGAGAGAATTTTACCTGGGAAGACGTCCGTACGCTGTATGACGCCGGGTGGGAAATCGGCTGGCATACGGTGGAGCACACCCAGGTCGACGTAGCGGCGAGCTCAATTATCGAAGACGACTTCGCCGGCAGCAAGACCCTTTTCGAGTCGCACGGACTACCGGCCCCCGCCACTTTCGCCTATCCCGCCGGGAAGCACGATTCTGAGTCCATGGAAATCACCGCCAGGTATTTCGTGGCGGCCAGGACCATGCATGACGGCGTCAATACCCCGCGCGATGTTCAAGAAAATCCTTACCATCTGAAACAGTTCAGTATGGAGAAAGGGGTAGCTTTCCTGGAGAAGAAAATCGATAAGTACCGTGATGAAGATATGTTCGTTGTGCTGGCGGGGCACACCATCGGGGAGATAGCGCCATGGCAGACCCATCCCGATATCACGGTAGACGACTTCAGGACGCTGGCGGCCTTTCTCTCGGAGGAGCAGGCGGACGGTAAAATTAAAGTAGTGACTCTGCTTGAAGGGGTGGAGATCATGCAGCAGCGGGGGGATGGCTCCGGGTGGCGTCTCCAGGTGGACTCACCGTTCGATACCTGGTACCGGTTCTGGAAAATACCCGTCCCCGAAAGGTATTACATATATTATGAAGACGTGGTGCAGGGCTGGATAGGCCACCGATTCCCGAAGTTGGTCCGCTGGCTGGATAGCTACTGATGTCGGAGGGGCGCCCATTATTACCAAATTCATACAATTGTTCAACCGTTCTCTAACAAGGCGTTTCTAAAATTATTACATATAGAAATATTGGCAAGCCATACCCGGACACGATAAATGTGGCTGAAAGACAGGACCTTAGCCGGATGCGCCGGTCAGGTTTTTGCTTTAGCTTTGACGAACTTATTGTAAGAAACTGAAAAATGAAATTAAAGAATACCGGGGAACCGGGCATGAGCGGATACACCGTATTGAAGGTGGCGGAGACCGTATTTGCTATCCGATGCAGCTATCGACCTTTCCGGAGCTGGTTGGAGGAGAAATACGGTAGTTATTGTTCCGGGGACGAGCCGCACCTGCGGCTTAACCTGGAACTGGAGGTTAGAGGGGATGGCAAGCTCGCCAACAGTCTTTCCGTCACCGGTGCGGAGCTTAATCCGGTTACCGGTGAGGTGGACTTCAGCATGAGGAGCGGTAAACCGGCTGACTTCTTCGGCGTGATGTTGCAGGTATGCCTGCGCTGCGCCTTTATCGCCCGGAGGCCTCCGGACCTGCTGTTGCACTCGTCCGGCGTGGTGCACGGCGGCCAGGCCTATCTTTTTACCGGGGACTCCGGTTCCGGCAAATCGACCGTCTGCAAGTTGCTGTCGCCGGACCCGTCTTTCACCATTCTTCACGATGAAGTTAACGCGGTTGGCCGGACGGAAAAGGGTTTCTCTGCCTGGAGTACCCCTCTCCGGGGAGAACTGGGCCTGACGGCAAGCCGGGGCGGATCCCTGGGCGCGGTGTTCTTCTTGAAACAGGACCGGGAGAATTTTACCGTGGGGTTGAGCAGCCGGAAGGCCGCCGAGCTGCTATGCTACAGTCTTATACCGCCGTTGAGAGTGGCCGGAGGCAAGCTGTCCCCCGAGCAGGGGCCGTCCCTGGAGCAGCTTCTCGCGCTGGCGGGAGCCGTGCCCTGCTATGAACTACATTTCAGGAAGGAGCCCGGTTTCTGGGACTCCGTTAAAAATTCAGTTGAAAAGGAAACCTCAACAGGACAAATGGAGGTAAAAAATTTATGGCCGATAACGGTACGATGAAGGTAAGGCACTGCGAGGGCGCCGTCTGGCGGCTTATCGATGGAGAGGTCGTGGTTTTGAGCCCGGTTGATATCTCGATTCATGCCTTGACCGGTTGCGGCGGCCGGGTCTGGGAACTCATCATGGAGGAGGCTACTGTCTCCGAGATAATCGACGCCATCTGTGATGAGTACGACGTCGAGCCGCAGCGGGCGCAAAGGGAAATCACCGAGTTCGTCAACAAGCTCGCCGCCATGAAACTGGTGGAGATGGTACCGCTCGTCAGCGGGGAGGTCGGCCGTTAATGGTCATTGATTCCCGGTCCGTGAAAAATTACGCCATCCGGCAGGCGGAGCGGCGCCGCGCCGGCGAAATGATCGCCGGCATCATTACCATGGAGATAACTTTCCGGTGCAATCTGAGGTGCCGGCATTGCTATCTCGGGCCTTATACTTACGGCGACGCTTCAAAGAATCGGGAGCTTACCACGGACGAGGTTAAGGGTGTCCTGGACCAGCTCATCGAAGCCGGTACCTTTTTCGTCGATTTCACCGGTGGTGAAGCCCTGTGCCGGCCTGATATCTTCGAAATCATGGCCCACGCCGGGAAAATAGGACTCTTTTTCGGTCTGAAGACCAACGCTACCATGATTAACGAGACGGTCGCCGATAAGCTGAAAGACCTGGGTGTGTCCGGTGTCCACATCAGTCTCTACGGGGCGACGCCGCAAACACATGAGTTCGTGACCGAAATACCCGGCTCCTTCGAAAAGACCATAAGCGCCGCGAAAATGCTGCGGGAGCGGAGGATACGGGTCCGGTTTAATACCACCATGATGAAATGCAACGTAAAGGAACATAAGCAGATTGAGGCGCTCGCCAACCAGCTCAATGCGTCCAGTAACTTCGATCCATTTATCATGTCCAAGGTGGGCGAGCCGGGCTCGGGCGACCTGATAAGGCTTGATGACGAGGATTTGAAGACCCTTGTCGCCGAGCGTAACTGGGTACCCGACGAAGAGATTACGGCCAAGTCCAGTGTGGAATCGCATATAATCTGCACCGCCGGGAGAAAGCGGTGCGCCATTTCCCCCTCCGGGGAGGTAATCCCCTGCACGTCCTGGCGCCTCGTCATGGGCGATCTACGGAAGCGGTCGTTCTCCGAGATATGGAACGGGGAGGTAGCCAGGAAGGTCAGGTCGGTTACCGCCAAAGATATGCCCACGTGCGTCTCGTGTGAGTTCGTGAAATTCTGCGCCCGGTGTCCGGGCTTTGTAGATTTAGAGAAAGAAGGCAGCGGCCTCTCGGGGCCATCGTCAGTAAATTGCCGCGTGGCGCGTGCCATAAAGGAGGTGAGAGATGCCAGAGCTAAAGAGAACCTACATTAGCCCCGCTATCGAGTCGGAACGGCTTAACCTGCCGGAAGCCCTGGGCGATAACAACCAGAATAGCTGCGACATAAAGCTCGCCAATTCATCGGCCTGGTACTACGGTAACGCGTACGGGTACGAGTGGCCGACGTTCGAATGCTAGGGCTTTCGCAAAAACCTCTGATTAGTATACCACAGAGCACAACTTGAAACAAAACCTAGTTTTCGGCAGCGCTGGAGAGGATTGAACACTGACGATGGTCCCGAGGAGCCGCTGTCAACCCGAGAGCTTGATGGAGAAATACGCTTTGGTAGCCAATAGGGTGTCGGACTTTGTCAGCCAGGATACCCTCGACGAAATGTGGCGGGAAGCCTTCCGGCGGGGGAACAGTCTCGCTTTCAGGATAATCTCCGGCAGTATGAGGCCCACTATCGAAGTAGGTGACGTGGTCAGGGTGAGCCGGGCGGATTCGTCCCGGATTCGTCACGGTGATATCGCCGTGTTCCGGGACGGACGTAATATCGTGGTACACCGGGTAATCAGTAAAAGACGGTCGAAAGGGCGGTGGGTCTTTCGTCACATGGGTGACGCCTGCAGGACGTCGGGAAGATTCGCCGGGCCTGACCTCATCGGTAAAGTGACGGCCATCGAAAAGGAAGGTCGTGAAGTCCGTCTCGATTCAACATGGCATACACTAAGAGCTAAAATGTCGTTCGGCAGGCTTAAGTGGCTCGATACCTTTAGCCGCCGCAAGCGCCGGCATATTCAGGTGAGGCTCATCAGGCTGGTCAGACGCCTCCGCTCCCCGGGCCGCCCCCGGCGCTGATGGAAGAAATAAGATGAACGCAATCGGTACCTTTAATTTGACCAAGAAATACTCGCGGACCGCCGGTTACCGCGACCTGTTGCCTTTCCGCCAGAAGCAATGGGTCGTCGCCGCGGAAAACATCAGCCTCGAAATAGAGGAAGGGGAGTTTTTTGGCCTGCTGGGGCCTAATGGGGCTGGTAAAACAACCCTGATAAAGCTGCTTTGTTGCCTGGTCCTGCCGACCTCGGGGACGGCGCAGATTTTCGGCCACGATGTCGTCAAGAAGGAGCATGTGGTCAAAAAGCTGGTAGGGCTCGTCAGCGCCGAAGAGAGGAGCTTCTACTGGCGTCTCACCGGCCGGGAGAACCTCAGGTTTTTCGCGTCCCTTTACAGCCTGCCGGGCAAGATTGCCGATAAACGAATCGATGAGTTGCTGAAGCTGGTCGAGTTGACCGATAAGGCCGATGTGAGGTTCCAGAACTACTCAACGGGCATGCGGCAGAAAATGGCCATCGCCCGGGGACTGCTCAGGGAGCCGCGCGTCCTTTTCGTCGACGAGCCGACCCGCAGCCTGGACCCCGTCAGTGCGCAGGCTGTCCGCCGCTTTCTCAAGGAGAGAGTGGCCGGCGAAGGCAAAACGGTAGTGCTGGCCACCCATAATTTAAATGAAGCCGAGCAACTCTGCGACCGCCTGGCGATAATGGCCCGCGGGAACATTAAGGCCCTCGGCTCGGTGAAAGAGCTGCGCTCCCTTTTCCAGAAGCAGGAAAAGTGCGAGCTGCAGGTAAGGCATTTTTCCGAATCGATTATCTCCGAGCTGGGCCGCATCGAGGGGGTGCTGGACTGCCAGGCCAGCCGGCACAACGGCGTTATGGATCTCGAATTTAGAATCGTCGACCGCGCCACGGTCCTGCCGCGGCTGCTGGAGACCATGATAGGACACGGCGTCGAGGTATGTAACTGCCAGCTTACCGAGCTCCCGCTCGACGAAATTTTTATCCACGCTTTACGGAGCGATAACTAGTGGGGAAAGAGGGAAGGTCAAAATGTCCGTCGCTACCGCATTTTTAAAACGTGATTTTTCGCTCTCCCTGAGCTATCGTCTTTCATTTTTCACGCAGATATTCGGTATCGTGTTTAGCGTGGCATCCTTTTACTTTCTTTCCCGCCTTTTCGGCAGCGCGATGGTACCCCAGTTGAATCAATACGGAGGCGACTATTTCTCTTTTGTTCTTATCGGACTGGCTTTTACCGGTTACCTGAGCCTGTCCATAACCAGCTTCGCCCAGAGCATCCGGGAAGGCCAGATGATGGGCACGCTGGAAATAATGCTCCTCAGCCCCACGCGGCTGAGCTCTATTCTGCTGTCCTCCTCTTTGTGGGCTTACTTGCTCACGACGTTCAACGTGGTGACGTATTTCATCGTCGGAATACTGATTTTCGGGTTCAGCATCGGCCAGGCCAACTTCCTGACGGCTATCGTCGTGCTACTGCTTTCGATTGTCAGCTTCAGCGGTGTGGGTATCATCTCGGCAGCGGTCATATTGCTCGTGAAGAAAGGCGATCCCATCACGGCCATCTACGGCAGCCTCTCGGGGCTGTTGGCCGGGGTGTTTTACCCGGTGGCAGTGCTGCCGGACTGGCTGGAGCCGCTCTCGCGCGTCCTGCCCATGACCTATGCCCTCGATTCCATGAGGCTGGCCATGCTCAAGGGCTATACCCTGTATCAGGTGCGTTTCGACCTTCTCGTGCTGGTGTGCTTTGCCCTGGTACTGACGCCTTTCTCTTTCTTTGTCTTCCGTAAAGCGTTGAAGCGGGCCAAAATGGAAGGGAGCCTAATCCACTATTAGTCGGGCCGCCTTGCGATATCGAGTGAGACTATGTCGTTCCGCCAGGGAAATACAATAATTGCCAGGCCCGGGATATTAAAACCGGTCAAAACGGAGACGGCGGAAAGCGCCGCGACATCATCTTGCGGAATCCGTGACACGCGCCGCCTGCTGGTGCTCTGTACGACGGCTACCGTGACCCCGGCGAGGAAGAAAGAAATTTCCGGGGCATTGTCCGGCCCCATTGACTGGGAGTATTTTATCGGCCTGGCGGGAAGCCACGGGGTTGCTCCGCTCGTTTCCCACAACCTCATTACGCACGGTCTGGATGGGAAAATACCGCGGCCTTATCTGGAGCGGATGAAGCAGATTGTACACGGAACATTATATTCCAATGTCATACTCTCTAACGAGTTGACCAGGTTACTGGCCGCCTTTGGCAAGAATAACGTACCGGCCATCGTGTTGAAGGGTACCACGCTCGCCGAGGAGCTTTACGGGAACCTCGCCTTGCGTACCGCCTCCGACATGGACATTCTCGTGCCGCCGGAAAATATCGATACGGCAGGTTCGCTTCTCCAGCAGTTAGGATACCAGCAGCGGGTCTCACCGCAGGACTGGGACCATCCCTTCCACGAGGCCCCGTTTGTCCGGCAGGCCCGGCGTCCTCTGATGGTAGAGTTGCACCGTAACCTGGACAACGAGAACCTGGTGGTTATCCCCCGGCAGCGGATCTGGGGGCGTGCCGTGACTGTCAGGATTCAGGGAGCGCCGGTCACGGTGCTCTCGCCGGAAGACAACCTGCTGTTTTTGGCCGACCATTTATCCAAGCATTCGACTCGCCTGCTGATGTTGTTGAGTGATATCGCCGAGTTGTTGAAGAAATACCGGGAGACCCTGGACTGGGATTATGTCATCAGGTCTGCCCGTGAGTGGAACGTGGCTCCGGCGGCCCATTTCGCGTTGCAAAGAGCATGGGAGCTTCTGGGAGCGCCGGTGCCGGCGTATGTGTTCGCGGATCTGAAGGTTGCCGCCTGGCGAAGGGGGCTGTTCGCTCTGCTGATGGATAGAAGGTACCTGGTTTCCGGGATGAATTTGACTAAACTCAGGATGGAAACCGCGACGGCCGTCCGTAGCCTGATGATGAAGACATTAAGCCAGATGCTGCTCGTCCATTCCAGGAACCGGCGCGGTAAAAAGATGGCCTGGCTGGGAGCAGTGGTGTGGTTAATCGCCGTACTCGGGGCCGCCCTGGGCCGCCGGGCGGTCGGGGTGGTGGACAGGTCGGGTTATTAGTCCTATCTCTGGCCGACGGGCTCCCGGAAACTGCCTTTCGTCGTGTTGAATTCCTCGTAGCCAGAGAGGAACGTCGAGATATCTTCGCGCAGGAACCTGCGGTCGCCGCGTTTCGTGATACGGAGCGATTTCAGAATATCGCTGTCGCTCCATCGCCTCACGGTATTGACGTGGACGTTTAACAGGCGGGCTACATCTTTGACGGTCAGCATTGCTAGTGGTTCAGTCTGAGTTACCATTTGTCCTCCAATTTATTCTCCATTATTGGTAAGTCCCGGCTATTGCCACCGCGGGACTGGAGGGGGCGCGGTTGGCCCACGCTGGTTAGCGGGTATATCAGCGTAAATTTTAAAAGCAAAACGGTAAATGATCCCTAAACTTGTTCGTAGTTTTTATAAATGATTCGTAAACATTTTCCGGTAAAGAAAGTCTGTAAAAAGTAAATTGCCCGGTTGGTAGATGCGGTCTTGTGGCATGGAAACAAGGGTATGCCGGCCTAGTTTGTCGTCGGGGCTATTCATCGGCGGGAGCCTGGATTGTCACCGGCTAGGCCAGGATTGACCTGGTCTCCAGGACGAGGCGGATGCGCTCCTTGGCCTGGGCGACATAGTTCGCCACGGTCCTCAAGTCGACGTCGAGGAACTCGGCTATCGCCTGCTGATCGATGCCCTGCATCACCAGGCGGATAGTATAGTACCGCGCCAGGTCGAGCTTGTTGCGGGAAAACGGCACGCCGATAGCCTTCTGGATGCGCACCAGATCCTGGCTACCCAGCTTCATTTTCTCCTTCTCGATGGCGGCCACGATTTCCTCGATGGGGTAGCGGGGGCGCTGGGTAATCTCTTCAGCGCAGGCGATGAGCTCCTTGCGGAGTGCCTTGGCCAGCTCCAGGCCGTGTCTTTCCTCCTCGGCGCGTTTCAGGACCGGGGGCAGTTGCACCATGTCGCTGGTCTGCAGGACGGGCAGGTCCCAGCAGTGGTACAGCAGGTACCCCAGCTCGTCCGGGCTATTTTTACCGTTTTTCCTGAAGTCCGACCTGATTGAAACCTGGTCTAAAATCATAATCTAGCTCCAAAAAATATTCGATTAGTGGTCGGTGATTATCCCTGAGCCCCCACTACATACCTAATATTATATAAGTGCGGTGAGTTAAATATAGGTTAGTTAAAGGTTAGAAAACTGTTGGAACAATGGTCGTTCTATGGTCGATTGCTGAAACCCGAGTGCCTGTCCCGAAAGTTAATCATGAGCGGAGCTGTCCCCGGCAAGCTGGTAACCCCAGTGTCATTTTGTTCGTGAATACATCTTTAGTACTATCCGCCCGCAGAATTAGTAATAGGAATAAAGTACTAAGTTGGGAGGATAGGTTATGTCTACCCTCTTGACCATCTCTTTTCTGCAAATTATCATCAAAATGCATGAAAAA
>MGNQ01000030.1:0-13950 GCA_001796865.1 Chloroflexi bacterium RBG_16_56_11 | reverse complement strand
AAAATGGAGAGGAGAGGTAGAAAGAATATGCATGTACAAATCATAGGAATGGGAGTAGTTGGCAGGGCGCAGGCAAAGGTGATCCAGAAGCTCGGGCATAAGGTAACCGGTTGTGATGTCAGGCCGCAGGACTACGATGGCATCCCGGTATCCGATAAGCCGGTGAAAAACGCCGATTTAACCTTTATCTGCCCGCCCGAGAAAGTAGTCCCCGGTGTCGTCGAGAATCTCGTGACAGGGGGCGTGCATAATCCTTACGTTATTAAGAGCACCGTCCCTCCGGGTACCACCCAGGCTGCCATGCTCAAGCACGGCGTCCACATCTGCCATAACCCCGAGTTTCTCCGCGAAGAAACATCGGTCGAAGATGCGTTGAACCAGAGGTTCGTGGTCATCGGCGAGTGCTGCTCCGAGCACGGGGACATGCTGGCCGAGATGTACCGCCCGCTGGGCGCGAAAATCGTCCGCACCCGGCCGAACACCTCCGAGATGGCCAAGATCGTCCTCAACAACTACCTGTCTACCCTGATTACTTTCTGGAACGAGGTAGATAAAATCTGCGCGACTCTCAACCTTGACACCAGGGAAGTCGCGGAAATTGTGAGAAACGATGAACGGGTCAGTGGTTACGGGACGGCCTTCTTCGGGAGGCCTTTCGGCGGCAAATGTCTGCCCAAGGACCTCGACCAGCTCCTGACGCTATGCCACTCCAAGGGCGTGACGCCGAAATTATTCGATACCATCAAAGAGCTTAACACGGAGCTCGAAGTACTCACGAACTTTCGTCCGTAATCACGCTTACAATTCAGAGGAGGCTTTTAAAACAGGGAGGGAACGTGTGAATTTCAACCGGAATACAGGTGCCCCAGGGGGGAAACAGGGAGGAGAAAAAAGTGACTGCCAAGGAGGACTTCAATGACACCTTATGAAATTTTATGGCTAATCGTTCTGCCGATTGCGCTGGCGAGCTGGTTCTTCTTTTTCCGTAGCCGGAAAGGATATATCCCGGAATACGATGGGTTACCCCCGGGTCCGCTTCCCAAGATAGTTTTCCTGATAGCGACCAGGAAACCTTCATCGATAGTCCAGGAGACGATTAATTCCATCAACAACGCCTGCCGGGGGGCCGGATTCACCAACTATGATATCGATGTCGTGGCTGATGATGAGGGCGTGAGTTTAACCGGCGCGCAACTGATACTGGTACCCGAAGATTATGTGTGCAAATCACAGTTTAAAGCGAGAGCGCTCAACTATTCCCTGAAGTTTTTAGACAACTCCAAGGACGTCTGGATTTTACATAAAGACGAGGACTCGAAAATAATACCTCAGACCGTGATAAGCATACTCCACTATATAAAGAACGGTGGGAAACCAATCGCCAACGGCCCCATGATGTTCCCCTGGGACAAGAACATATTCACCTTCTATCTTGAAGCCCAAAGATACTGGACGTTTTTCTGGGTCAAAGACCAGATGAGGACTGGCCTCGTTCACTGGATGAACGGCTCCAACATGTTAATGAGGAGCGATATCGAGCACCTTATCGGCTGGGATTTCCCGAATTGTCCCTACAGCGAGGATTCGAGGTTCGCCTGGGAGGCCGGGAGAAAATTGGGCAGGGTCTTCGGTTGGCACGGCGGCTTGACTATCGAGAAACCGGCTAAAACATTTATGTCGGCCATGCGTCAGCGGCGGAGATGGTATGCGGGTTGGTTCTTCCTGCTGAGGTATATGTACTGGAGAGTCTGGTTTTACCGCTCTTATTCCAACGTTGTCTGGGCCAGCAGCTTCTTCTTGCTCGTGATGGCGCCGTTAGCCTGGTTTGGCGTGTATCGTAACGACCTGTTTTTACTCACCGGACTCACCGGCGGCTTTATCACCGCCATGCACTGGGCGCGACCGCAGGTCGGACTATACTATAACCTGAAGTTTACCAAGTTCAGTACTACTAAAAAGATACTGTTCCACATCGGCTACGTTCCATTTACGTGGATAATAGACTTCATGAATACCTTCCCCACGATATGGGCCTTGGTGAACCCGCCGAAGACCTTTGAAATAACTGAAAAGAATATGAGCGAGATACCGGTCGAGGTTGAGGAGAAAAAATTAACTGGAGTGGGAGTATGATTGTTGTTGCGGTTAGTGGTGGTTTCGACCCGCTTCATGTGGGCCATCTCAGGAGTATCAAGGAGGCGGCAAAGCTCGGCGATAAGTTCATGGTAATATTGACCCGGGACGACCAGCTGATACAGAAAAAGGGCTACTGTTTCATGCCCTACGAAGAGCGAAAAGAAATACTCGAAAGCATCGAAGGCGTGGACATCGTCGTTCCGAATGTCGATGCCGGTATTACCAGTAACGAATCCCTGAAGTACTATCGTCCGGATATCTTCGCCAAGGGCGGCGACAGGACCGAGGATAACATGCCGGAAATCGAAAAGACGACCTGTAAAAAAATCGGATGCAAAATAGTCTACGGCGTCGGCGGGGAGAAGATTCAGTCCAGCTCCTGGCTGGTTAAAAAATCAACCGAGCAGAGGAACAAAGTACTGGTGACGGCAAAATAGCCAAAAAACGAGTGAATGGATTTCTCGAGGCAGTACCTCCTTGATCATTTCCCCCCTTTCCTTCGCGGGATGGGGGGAAATGATTTTCAAGGGGTATTAATATCGCTAACCTGTTCCCGCTCCGTCCCTACATCCTGGTCCCGTTCAATTCCAGGTAATAAGTAGTCAGCTCAATTGCCCCGGAGCCGCTCCAGACCTCGTTGCCCAGCTCAACTTCGGAGATGTACCATTTTATGTCCGGTTGAACGATGTCTATCAGGGCCTTCAGGTTTACCGGGCCCGGGACCTTTCCTGGCGGAAGCTCCAGTAAAAATGAGTGGTAATCGAAGCTATTTGCTCTTGTCCAGGAATAGTGTTTGTAGGTATTTACACCGTCGGAGCAGGTGCCTTTGAAAGTTTTGGCCGACTGCTCCAGCGTCCAGTCAAACCAGACCATTATCTCGGCCTTCCGGTTGTCTTTGGCCGGACCCTTCTCTCTCAGGAAAACGTCGTAAGCCAGGTTATAAGAACCCTCCGGTTGCCTGGTGTAGTTATATTCGGCGAACAGTTGGAAAGCCTCGATATCATTCACCGTCACCGGCGGGCTCAAAGTTATCCTGGCGTTCGGGTAAATCGGCTGGATATAGTTGACTCCCGGCCGTTGCAGCGGCCACTCTCTGGTCCAGCTCCAGCCTACCACCTTGTCCGACTGGGTGAGCGTCAGCCCGACGCTTTCGTTTTTAGGCGCTCCCCAGAGATTCCGCACCGGGACTGCCAGTGGGGAAAGGCGTGCCGTCTCGTTGGCCTCGACACTGATGACCCGGGCCGGCCACAACGTGAGAGCCAGCGCCACTATGAGGGGCAGTATGAGTCTTTTCTTTTTGTTTCCCATTTTTGCCGGTGGTAAAACCTTTTTCTCCAGACTTGCCGTGCCGCAATATGAAAATATCTTCGCGCCGGTAAAAGAATCATAAATATATGCGCGCCGAAGATAAACAAACGGTAAATTCGTTCGATACGTATACCATTTTTATACCGGATTCTTACCTGTTTCTAACCTTAACTCCTACAAATTTATAACCTTGTTCTAACTTAATTCTAACCGGGTGTTTTCACTGTGGTCAATAAATCTGATGAATTTCACATGAAACTTTAGAATTTTGTAACTAATTTTTATCGGCTTTTCGCGGTGGTGGCGTAAAACTCCAACTTTTCTTCGACTGTATTTTAACCTCTTCTTAACCTTGCAAGCCCTATACTGATAATGCTGCGGTAAAGGACCGCAGGGCCCGTAGCGTGAATTGAGCGGGTGTAACTCAGTGGTAGAGTACCTGCTTTCCAAGCAGGTCGTCATGGGTTCGAGTCCCGTCACCCGCTCCAAACCCCTCCACTCATCATCCCTTTTTTGATTGAGCTGCTTTTTCTCGCCATCATTCAATCAGCACCGCTCCTTTCAGGATAAGCCTTGTCTTTTACATCACGCCTGAAATTTTCAATAAGGACCTGCGGTCGGGCCATTTCCCGGATTTCTGGCTGGTTTCCACCAGGGTATCCGGTTCCCACTTGCGCGGCCGGGGTATTTAACTTTAATATTGTAAACGGGAATTTGTTTCGCTGAGTCGAACACCGGGAGGGGGCCCGTGCTATATGGGAGCGCTTAATGGCTTGAAGGTCCTGGAATTCGGCGAGTTTGTTTCCGGGCCTTACTGCGGCAAGTTGCTGGCCGACCTCGGTGCGGAGGTCATTAAAGTAGAAAAACCCGGTCTCGGGGACCGGGGCAGGAGCTGGGGCCCGTTCCCCGGTGATATTCCCCACGCCGAGAAGAGCGGCCTCTTCCTTTTCTTAAATACCAACAAGTCCGGAATAACTTTAAATCTGGAAAGTGCGCTCGGCTTGAAGATATTCCACCGGCTAGCGGCCTGGGCGGATGTCCTTATTGAAGACCGCCTGCCACGTGAATCGGTCAGGCTGGGAATCGACTACCGCCGACTAAAAAAGCTGAACCCCGCATTAATCGTTACATCGATTACCCCTTTCGGGCAGACCGGGCCTTACAAAAACTATAAAGGGAATGACCTGGTCAGCTCGCATACCAGCAGCGAGGCCTTTGGCAATCCTGCCGAAGGGGTCGACGATATAGAACGGTACAGCCCCTTGAAAGGCCCGATGCATGCCGCCGATTTTATGACCGGTCTATCGGCGGCGGTAAGCACGATGTCAGCGGTAGTTTCCCGCGGCGGGAATGGCTCCGGCAGGCACATCGATATTTCCGCCCAGGAGTCCCTGGCTTCGGTCGTCCGCCAGGAACTGGCTTTCTGCCTGTGCGAAGGCCTCTGTCCAACCCGGCAGAAAGGCCGGAAGCGGCGCGGCGGCATACTCTACCCCTGCCGTGACGGCTACGTCTGCATCTGGGCGGGACCCCACTGGCAAAAACTCGTCGCCATGATGGGTAATCCCGATTGGGCGAAGGCGGAGATATTCCAGAATCCGGCCACACGGGCAGAGCACATGGATGATTTCAATATGCTGGTCGAGCTCTGGACACGTGAACATACCACGGCGGAGATAGACAGGGCAGGCATCTCCTTCGATGTTCCTCTCTCCCCGGTACGTACCGTCAAAGAGCTCGTAGCCGATGCGCAGCTGGAATACCGCGACTTCTTCGTGGAAATCGACCACCCGGTAGCCGGCAAACTCAAGTACCCCGGGGCACCATACAAGCTCTCAGCCACTCCCTGGGAAATACAAATCCCCGCGCCTCTGCTGGGCGAACACAACGAGAAAATTTACTGCGGGATGCTGGGCTATTCGCGGCCGGACCTGGTGAGGATGAGGCAGGCGGGCATAGTCTAAAAGGACGGGACGGAGACAAACGATGCGGAATCTACCTCTCCACGGGATCAGGATTACCGATTTCGGGCAGATGTGGGCGGGTCCGCACCTTTCGCAGTGGCTGGCGGTGATGGGAGCGGAGGTAATCAAGGTGGAGACCCACCTGAGGATAGATTTCATGAGAATGGTGGGGACTCCGCCCGGGTTCGAAAGGAGCGATTTTAACGCCGGGACCGCCTTTGCCTCGCTCAACTTCGGGAAGAAAAGCGTCACTTTGAATATGAACGCGCCCCGGGCGCTGGAGCTGGCCCGCGACCTTATAAAAATCAGCGATATCGTCACGGAAAATTTCGGCGGGCCGATACTGGAGCGGTGGGGCTTGGGCTATGAGGACCTGAAAAAAATCAGGCCTGACCTTATCATGTACGCGGGTTCCGGGTACGGGCGTAGCGGCCCGCATAAAGCCCGCCCGGCCTACGCTGAAATCGTCGAGGCTTATGACGGCTCTACCTACCTTAACGGCTATCCTGGCGGAGAGCCGGCCACGGTCGGAGTTTCCCCCTGGACGGACGCCACCCAGGCGATGCACGGGGCCTTCGCCATTATGGCCGCGCTGTATCACCGTAATAAGACCGGGGAAGGACAATATATCGATGCCGCGATGATTGAGGGCAGCAGCAACTTCCTCGGGGAAATGGTGATGGGGTATACCATCAACGGTGACCTCGGGGAGAGGATGGGGAACCGCGATAAAACCATGGCCCCGCACGGTTGCTACCGCTGCCGGGGAGAGGACGAGTGGGTGGCCATTGCCGTCTCCGGCCAGGCGGAATGGAAGGCCCTGGTCAAGGCCATGGGCAGCCCGGCGTGGACGAAAAAGGAAGAATTTTCTGATGAGCTCAGCCGGTGGCACCACCAGGATGAACTTGACCGTCTGGTGGAAGCGTGGACTCGCGGCTATACGCAGTATGAGGTGATGGAGAGGCTACAAAAGGCGGGGGTCGCGGCCGGGGCCTCTCTGAATGTCAAAGACCTCGTAACTGACCCCCAGTTGAAAGAGCGCAGGTTTTTCGTGGAAATGGACCACCCCGTCATCGGTAAGCTGACGCTGGCGGGATTGCCCTGGCGGCCGGCCGGCCGGAAGAGGGCCGGTTATCGCTACCCGCCATTGCTGGGCGAGGACAACGACTACGTTTTTGGTAAATTGCTGGGCATCCCCGCCGCGGAGATAGCCCGACTTAAAGATGATAAGGTAATTTATTGATAAGTAGACATAAAGCGTAGATAATTGGTAGAAACGGTCTTTTCAGCCGGATTACTCTTGGCTGGCCACTCAGGACACATATCGAACTTTTTACGTCCTGATTTGATTCCAAGACTGCGTGAATTACTTAAAAAACGAGGGAATAGTCATACCAGCCAATGATAATCGACCATTTCAATGATGAATCACTCGTTAAGCTACCGGCTCTTTGACTGCTATGGTTAAGGATTCTATCCCGGTTTCTTGTGGTATCGATTCGCCGTGAGCTTTGCAGGATTCGAGATATAACTCGATGGCTTCCTTTGCCATAGCTATTGCTTCTTCTTTGGTCTCCCCCTGGGTAAAACAACCGGGAAGGGCGGGCACCTCGACCGAATACCCCCCTTCCTCTTCAGGCACTAAAATTATCGTGTACTTTAACATCCCTCCACCTCATAAAGAAGTCCCTTGATTTCTTCTATTGTTAATCCCGCGGTTTTTAAAATGTTACCCAAAATTCCTGGCTTAATCGATTTACTATGCACGGGTATCACAATCTTAATACCCGGTTTTTTACTGTTTCTCATAATTACATGGCTGCCGTGAGTCCGGTCGATAAACCAATTCTCTTTCTGCAGAGCTCTTATAAGTCATCACCTTTGATTTGAGGCAGTCTCGTCATAAATCATTCCGACTTAACGCGGAGTATGTTTTAATCTTATCAAGTTATGTGTGATTCGGTCAAAGTATTACCGGGATTTAAATTCAGAGCATTTGGGACTAAAAAAGACCGGAGGCTAAAAACGTGTAGTGTTGTTACCTTATTTAAACATGGCTGGGGAGGAAGGATTCGAACCTTCACATACGGATCCAGAGTCCGCTGTCCTACCACTAGACGACTCCCCAGTGACAGGTAAAATTATAGCACCTTCCACGCTCAGGGACAATCGCGCGTGTTTGACACCGCCTGAATAACAGGCTATTGTTATTTTGACATGTCTGACGCGGCTGCCCTGCAGAAAGTCCTCGGGGTCACGTTCCGAGACCCCGCCCTGCTGGAGCAAGCCCTGGTGCACAGCTCCTATGTCAACGAGAATCCCACGGCTGTTTCCGGCCACAATGAGCGACTCGAGTTCCTCGGTGACGCCGTCCTCGACCTGATTGTCGCCGGGAAGCTCTACCGGGAGTTCCCCGACCTGTCCGAAGGGGCGATGACAAAACTCCGGGCCGCCCTGGTCACCCGCGATACCCTCGCGCGGGTAGCGCTGGGGATTGGACTTGGAGGGTTCCTGTATCTGGGCAAGGGCGAGGAAGCCAGCGGCGGCAGGAATAAACCGCCGAACCTGGCAGCGGCACTCGAGGCAGTCATCGCCGCGATCTACCTCGACCTGGGCGAGGCTGCCGCCACCGATGTCGTGTCGAGGTTGCTCGCTGAGGAATGGTTGAGGGTAACCCGGCAGGGCACCGCCGTCGACTTTAAATCGAGGTTGCAGGAAGTTACGCAGTCGCGGCTCCAGGTGACGCCTGTTTATCGTTTGGTGGCCGAGACCGGCCCGGACCACGATAAGAGGTTTACCGTCAAGGTAATGGCCGCGGAAAAAGTCCTGGCCACGGGTACCGGTAAAAATAAGAAAACAGCGGAGATGGAGGCGGCCCGGCAGGCGCTCGAAGGTCTAGAGGCAGACTTTACGGATTAGCCCCTATTTGCTAAACTACATTAAAGTACCTCAGTATTGAGAGGTGTGATTATGGGTAGTCGCGATTACCGGCACCGTGAACAGAAAAAATCCAAAAAGGACTTAAAAAAACTGCCCCAGGTGATATTGACGACAACGCCGACGGAGGTCGAGGTCATTAAAAAGGGGAAGCAGCGGGAGGGTCGGGTCGAGGAGGAGGAGACCTAAACAGTCGGTCCGGCGGTGTTGAGGATTGGTAGTCGATGGCTGACCTGGCAGCGCTTCAAGCTAAGGTTAGGGGCCGCGTACAGGGCGTTTTTTTCCGCGACTTCGTGAGAAGGCAGGCCGAATCACTCAAGCTCAGCGGCTACGTGAGTAACGCCCCCGATGGTTCGGTCGAGGTCAGGGCGGAGGGCGGCCGAGAGCAGCTGGAGAAGCTTGTCGGATATCTGCGGGCGGGACCACCCGCTGCCAGGGTGGAAGAGGTGACCGTGGACTGGCCGCCACCTGCCGGGAATTTCCCCGGGTTCACCGTAATGTACTAGACGCTCGATTCTATAGCTGGCGCCGCTTACCCCGGGCCTGTCGAAGGGTGAGCCCGTCGAAGGATATTTGCTAGGCCCCGAGCTCGACCTTGGCGGACTTTATCAGGTCGAGATACCCCACCTTCAGACCCAGCGCGTCGGCCGCCTCGCGGTCGACCTCGTACGGCTCGCCGACGAACACCTTGTCGTATTCCTCCACCTCCCCCGTGCTGGGGGCCTCCCGGACCGAAAACTTCTGCCTCGCTTCGACTATTCCCAGGTCGAACGGGAGGGTAAAATAGAGGTCGGCCAGGACTTTATCTATTCCCAGGCTGTACAGGCTTTCCCAGCCGCCGCTCGATGACTCGCCGTGGTACTTGCTGCTGGGCAGCAGGGAGAGTAGGTTCATGATGGTGAAGCTTCCCGTCCCGTTATAGGTCTTCAGCGGTGCCACGGTTATCAGATAATCGCTGGACAGAATGACGTTGGGTACCCAGAAGGTGGGCATGGCGAAGGGTTTGGGAAGCGGATTATCCACCTCCACGAAAATACAGTCCTTGACGTCCAGGGTCAGCACCCGCGGGAAATTATAGCCCAGCGCATCGTAGATGGCGCGGGTGGGCATACCCCCGGGCGTGCCCTCCAGGAGGATGATGTCGGCGTCGCTGACCCGGCGGATGCTGGCGATAATGGTGGCCAGCATATCGGCGCTGGTCGTCACCGGGTACGGCAGCGGGTAGGAAGCGCTCGGCTTAATCAGCACGCGCCGCGCCCGGGATACTACCGACGGAACTTTGAATTCGAAATCTTCGGATTCGAAAATCAAGCGTTCCTCCTCAGGGAAATGTGCAGGCTTTTGACTACGCCGTCGCCCCCGGGGTAAGGAATCATGGCCGCCAGCGTCCTGGACAGCAGGTCCCTTAACGCCGGGTCGAGGGGAATATATTCTCCATTGACGACCAGGTCGATGTCCGTTTCTCTTCGCCGTTCGACTATCGTTTTTTCCAGGAGGTCGGCGATTCCGCCCACGTCTTCGTGGGAGTACTGGGGGACGCCGATGTCGAGCGGCTGGTCGGTGACCACCGCGACCAGTTTTTCAGGGTCGGTGAGCAGCTCTTTACCCTGCTCACCCCGGTGCACTTCTATCTTGGGATAATCGCTGCCCTTGAAACCCTCTGTCAGGATGAGGTCATAGTCCCACAGGATGAAGTTCGATATCTCCTGGGGGTCGAAATAATGGTCGATGCGCCGGTAGATGGCCAGGTGGTCGAGGGAGTTGATGGCCGAAAGCGCGCTACCGGCCTGCGTGAAACGCCAGGTATCCTTGGACGTCTTGTCGAGGTCGTCGGCATGGTGCGAATGTTTGACGATAGCCACCCTGTAGCCGCGCTTTTTGAGCTCGGCGATGAGGCTTTCCAGGAGGGTGGTCTTCCCCGAGCTCGATTTACCCACAAACGAAATTATCGAACGCATATTTCCCCCGGTAATTACCGCTGCAGGTTGACTTCCTCATTCCAGTCCAGCATCAGCGCCTGGACGGTCTCGCCTTTCTTTATCTCTTTCCGCTCTTCGGGGATGAGCACCAGCCCGTTGGCCTGGCTCATCGAGGTAAGAATACCGGAGCCCTGCGGCCCGGTCAGCCGGGCGTAGTAGTGGCCATTACGCTTTTCCACGATTGCGCGGTCATAGAGACGCCTTCCGGCGTTATTTTTAACGCCTTCTTCCATGATGGCTTCGACCACCGGTTTGGCGATGTTGGTTTTTCCCATCATCTTGAGCAGGGCCGGCCTGACGAAGAGCTCGAAGCTGACCATGCAGGAGACGGCGTTGCCGGGCAGTCCCAGGTGTGGTATGGTCCTGGACCGCCCGTTCCGGTTGCCCTTTATCTTCCCGAAGGCCAGTGGTTTCCCGGGCTTGACCCTCACCTGCCAGAACACCATCTGCCCGTCCCGGGCCAGGATGTCTTTCACCATGTCATAATCGCCCATGGAGACGCCGCCGGTGGTTAACAACATATCGGTATCGCGGGCCTGCTTCAGTTTGCTTACCAGCTCGGCCTCGTCGTCGCGGGATATCCCGAGGATTCTCGGGACGCACCCGTAGCGCTTCACGAGGCTGGCGATGCTGTAGGCGTTGCTGTCGTAGATCTTGCCCGCGGGCAGCGGCTCGCCGACCTCCACCAGCTCGTCCCCGGTAGAGAGGACGGCTACCAGCGGACGGCGGATTGCCTTGACCTGTCGATAGCCCAGCGAGGCACATACGCCGACCTCCGCCGGGCGGATGACGGTGCCTTTCCTGAGGACGACGGTGCCCCTGGCGACGTCTTCGCCCGCCCGCCGGATATTTAAGCCCGGGCCGGCCTCGCTTAAAATCCCTACCTGCCCGGCCGCCCGGTTCTTGTTCCCGGATTCATCGGTGTTTTCGAACTGCACCACGCTATCGGCCCCACGGGGCACGGGGGCGCCGGTCATGATGCGGATGGCCGTCCCGGGTAATACCTCCCGACCGGATATCGAGCCGGCCATCACTGTGTCGATGACGCGCAGCTGCCGCGGCGACGCTACGCTGGCCCCCCGGGTATCCTCCCAGCGCACCGCGTAGCCGTCCATCGCCGAGTTGTCCAGCGGCGGGACGTTTATCTCCGACCTGATGTCTTCGGCCAGGACCTGCCCCAGCGACTCCGTTATCGGGACGGACTCTGCTTCGAGGGTGTCCACCTCGTTTAATATCTTTTGCAGGGCTTCTTCGACGCTCAGCATGGGTTACTGGCTCCTCCAGCTATCTGTCTCGCCCGCTCCAGGTCGTCCCTGGTATTGATGTTGAAAAAGCTCAAACGCTGCGGGTCGAACCGGTCCATTTCTTCGGGCTCAATATACCTGACATTAACGTAATGTATTAAATCGATGATTACTCTTCTCCCCTGGTTAATGATAGATTCGATGGGGCCGATACAGTTCCGGGAGTAGATGGCGTGCAACGGCTCGAACCAGTCTTTGAACTTTGGTACCACAAAATCGTAACCGTCCGAAACATCGATCATATAACTTAACAGAGGCCTGCTTAAAAACGGCATATCTGCCGCTACGACGAGATTGTAAAATGAGTTCGACTCGACCAATCCGGTATAAATGCCACCCAGCGAGCCCTGGCCGGGGAAAATATCGGGTACGATTTTGACTTTCGGGTGGAGCACCAACTCTGTGAAGATTCTCTCTTTCGCCGTAACGATGATAATCTCTTTGCTCAGTGTGTCGATGCGGGATATAACCTGCTCGAGCAGGCTCGTGTTTCCCACTTTTTCCAGGACTTTATCATGGCCCAGACGCAGACTTTTTCCGCCGGCGAGGATGATGCTGTTTATTTCCAACGTGAACGGGCCTTTATTGCGAGACTTTACCCCCTATACATAATTCTATCACAGGAGGTCAACTCGCGCTAGAGGGTTGGAGAAAAATATATGAAAGACCAGCGCGGGATGATTCGCCGGATATCATGGATTTACATAATATGGGGGCGATGATAATCGGTGTTATCGATGACTATATCGGCGGTCTTTCGGGGAGGGTATTCTTCCAGGTATTTACGCTGGGCAGGCAGGTATTTATTATCGTATTTCTTAATAACCGCTTCCGCGTCCCTTTCTTTCGCCCGCTTTTTACTTTCTTCGAAGGTAATACTCAGAAAGACTTTATAATCGATATGTGGCGCCAGCTCGTTCCGGAACAGGAAAACCCCTTCGAAAATGACTATAGTGTCCCGACTGAAAGAAAATTCTCTCTCGATTTCGTACCTGTCTGTACGCCAGTCTAGGAGAGTCATTCTGACAGAAAAAGCCTTTTTCCCCCGCAGAGGTTTCAGCAGCTTTTCTTTGATTAGATTGATATTGAAGCTGCGATTGTAATAGTTGTCCGCCTGGTCTTTCCCGGCACAACGGATTTCCTTCGGGTTATGAAAATCATCCAGGCTGATGAGCTGTGTTTGATGGCCTTTCGCTTGAAGGAACTTTTCGAATGCCCCCGCGAATAACGATTTCCCGGAGCAGTCGATGCCGCTTATCCCGACGACGTATGGCCTTCCGGCGGCCTTTTTCCGTCCTATTTCACCCAGTATATTTTCAAATATTGGCAACCTTCTATCGAAGATGGTGAGCAGCTTATCGAATTGTTTTATGGTAATATCAGCTTGCTGCGGCTCGTTCCCACCATAGCCGTATAACGCGCCAATGGATAGAGAATCGGTTCCCCGGGCCGCCTCGATATCCTGGAGGCTATCACCGACGATGGCTGCCGCAACCGTGCCTGTCTTCACCTTGAATTTCCGGGCCAGTTCCGTCTTTGTTAGATTATTTTCCTGAGCGCATTCTATCGGTTCGAAAAAGTCCGTGATTTCAAGGGCGTCAATCGCCGCGTTGAAAGATTGCCTCGAGCTGGTACTGTACAGGGCAAGACGAAAGCCTCTTTCTTTCAGGGTTTTCAGGGTCTCTGTTACTCCGGGAAAGGTCTGCCCGTACTCCCGGAAGACATTAATATTTTGTTCGCGTACCCTGGTCCTGAGTTCCTTCCATTGCGAGCGTTTTTCGGCGGGGGTCATCTGCTGGTAAAACGCGTCGGAAGTCTCGCCGAGGTGTTTTTCCATCTCCTGCTGGCTGAAAAACATGTCCCAGCCGAGCTCGCGGTAGGCACTTTTCAGAGCTTCATAGACCGCCCTGGTGGACGATGAGACCGTCCCGTGCAGGTCGAAAATAATCAGGCCCACCTGATGGGGATTTATCATTAATCTCGACGCGCCCTACAGCGACGGTTTCAATACCATGATCTGAGGGCCGGCGGCTATCTCCCCCGCCCGGAACTCGACCTCGCTGCCGTTTACCCGGACGACGTTGTCCTTGCCTTTGATAAACTCTTCCACTCCGGCGATGGGGAAACTGAGTTTATCAGTCTTGTAGTGCATGGGGATGATGACCCGCGTCCTTACCTGGTCGGCGACCTCCTGGGCGGTCCGGGCGTCAATGGTGAAGAAACCGCCAACAGGCAGGAGCAGGACATGTACCTTGCCCACTTCGACGACCTGGTTATCGGTGAGCAGGTGCCCGAGGTCACCCATGTGGCATATCCTGACGCCGT
>MGNQ01000029.1:40588-42603 GCA_001796865.1 Chloroflexi bacterium RBG_16_56_11 | reverse complement strand
TATGGCGCTAGGGCGTTCCGTGGCTCGCTAAGGGTTTAAATTTTACACAGACAGCTAAATTTGAATTTGAGAACGGATCACCTGAAAAAGAAGGATATTTTCGCAGACTTAGGTTCGAACCTCACCCTCAATTTCGGAAAGCTCTTTTGTACCTTCATCGAGGTAGATCTTCTCAGGAACCATTGGTATTGAGTAGTGCAAGGTAACCTCATTTCCGATCACGTCTATCTGTTTGACGAAGCCAGAATCGGCTCCTCCCTTTTCTTTTCGGTATATTGGTAATGCCACGACTAAAGAATTATCCAGGTGCCACAATTACTCAAATTGTTGAATTATCAGACGATTTTTCGATCCTGTGACGACAACGTAATATATTGATCCAATTGAATTTGAGAACATATTGTGTTTAAATAACAGCAACAAATATTATCTGAGAAAACGAAGGAAGGAGATAAAAATGGCTAAAGGAAAATATGATAAGTATTTCTTAAAAGAACCTTGGGGAGTCATTCACCCGGGGACTCCTCCTGGTGCGCCGGTATATATCGGGCTCGGGCAGAAGGCTCCCGTAGAAGGGTGGGATGAGCCTCTTACACAGGTCCTGCGCCCCATTTATCGAGCCTTTAAAATGATACCTGAAGGGCATCGACATTCCGTCGCTGAAATCCTGTATTTTATTGGCGGTAATCCCATGAATTTTAAAGAATTCGGGGCTGAGGTCGAGTTTACGATGGGTGAGGGTGGAGAGGCAGAAACACACATCATCACTAACACCACCTGGGTGTATGTCCCGGGGAATGTGCTGCATTGCCCTCTCAATTTCAAGAGGGTGGATAAACCGATTATGTTCGGCCATATTATGTTCGCACCCACTTTTGACTCAACCATAGTAGGCAAAAACCCTTTAAAGCAGTGATACGTGATATAGCAGGCACGAAATACGAGCATGTCAAGAGTTTATCTTTTTAGAAAATACGGCGCTGGCTATACCAGGCAGGGAACTAATATGACCGGCAAATTTCCGCCGATAAACGCCAGTTCGATGCGGATCATGCCGGACCGCAGCAGGATAGGCTAAACATCTGCCGCATACACACGTCGTTTCAAGTGTCAATCCGCCGTAGTCCGGCATCGCGCCGGGCGTCGTTAATGTGTAACAGGACGGCCTCTTCCAGCGCCATACAGGAAAAACCGAAGTCTTCCCGGGCGCGGGCCATACTGAGCCGGTAGGGAAGCCCGCCGCGCGCCGAGTCCAGCGATGCCGGCTGCCGCCCGAACTCAATCTTGGCGGCGGGGAGATATTTGCGCACGACCCCGGCGACCGTTCTCAGAGTGGCCGGCGGGCCGCCCACGTTATAAACGGGGTACGGTGAAGAAGGGGCCTTGATCAGGAGCCGGATAAAGGCCGCCACGTCATCGGCGGAGGCCAGGGAATGCAGGCTCGTGCCATCCACTTCCACGGAAAAAGGCTTACCTGCCGCCGGGAGCGAGATGATGTCCGAGAACCACTTGATAATATTCGGTCGCTGCCCTCCGTGCCCGTACCCGATGGGGGGCCTCAAGGCCGTGAAATTAATCCCGTACTTACGTGCGTACTGCTCCGCCAGAATCTCGCTGAGTTGCTTGGCGATAGCATAAGCACTCTGGGGATGCATGGCATCGTCCTCGGTGACCTCCCTGTCCCCGTATTCGTCCTGGGGCCCGTAAACTCCCTCCGAGCTGGCGTAGACCACCCGGTTGATACCCATGAGCCTGGCGGCCTCGAAGACGTTGCACATGCCCATCTGGTTGACTTTCACGGCAAGACGGGGCTCCTCTTCAACCGCCCCGGGGAGGATAAAAGCCAGGTTTATGACGCGGTCGATTGAATACGACTTAATAGCGTTCAAAATATCCTCGATCTGGGATACATCTCCATGAACGAACTTGAATTTATCGGCGTATCCCCGGAATGACTCCATCAGCCAGGGGCGGGGAGGGACTACGTCAAAGGAAACTACGCGCGATACCCCCTC
>MGNQ01000029.1:36773-40581 GCA_001796865.1 Chloroflexi bacterium RBG_16_56_11 | reverse complement strand
AGCAGATGAAGGACCGTCTTCCCCCCGAAAAGCCCGCTGCCCCCGATGACCAGTACGTTCATATATACCTCCCGGCGGGCCTGCCATCATGAAAAGCCGCCAAACGCTGGTATTATAAGCTGGAGAAATTCCGGCGTCAAACGTAACCGGCGGAGCGTCATTGACTCAGAAAACGCGACGGCTTATCATAAAACACAATAGTCCGGTTTTCACGCCCGGGCTGCGAGAGTATTCTTCAAGGAGGAAAACATGACCGACAATATTTTGGACACGGCCCCGCTCGCCATGGAGAGGAGCGGCCTGGCGCGGGACGCCCTGGCCGGCGATGTGGCGGTAGTGACCGGGGGCGCGGGTACCATAGGACTGGGAGTTTCAAGGTGCCTGGCCTGGCTCGGCGCCCGGGTGGTAATCGCCGGCAGGAATGAGCGGAACGGGACCGCGGCGATGGACCTCATCAACCGCGAGAGCAGGCCGGGGATGGCGTTGTTCGTGAAAACCGATGTCTCCGATGAGACCGGCATGAAAATCATGGCGAAAAAAGTATTAGATAAATTCGGGAAGGTGGATATCCTGGTCAATAACGCCATGGATATGTCCCTCGGGGCGCCTGTTTTATCGACACCGGTCGCGTCCCTCGACAGGCAATACGAGGTGGCGGTGCGCGGGGCGCTGCTGGGAATACAGGCGTTCGTGCCCGGGATGCAAGAGCGAAAGCACGGCGTGGTCACGTATATCGCCACCGCTTTCCGTTATCCCCTGGGCCCCAGCAACTACTGCGCGACCAAAGCGGCAACCAGTTCGATGATGATGTCCCTGGCCGCCGAGTTGGGCCCGGTAAAAGATAGCGGTGTAGCGGTCTTCATGTTCGTGCCGACTTTCGTGGGCAGGACTCGACCGCAGCCGGCGGAAGCGTCCCGGCCCCGGCCGGCCTTCATGTCCACGCCGAACGTCGTCGGCTACGGGGGTCCGATGCCGCCGGAGGACTGCGGAGCGGCTCTGTCGTACTGCATCGTTCATGCCGCGGAAATTCACGGCTCGGGTGTTAATGCCGGGCAGGCGCATAAACGAATGCGCTGGCCCTTCCCCCGGCCAGACCGGGCACCCGGGAAAGACTTCGACCGCGTGCGGGACCAGGTGATGATACGCATGTTCGGCTATGTCGGCCCCGGCTGGGGAGACAAAATAGAGCCGCTCGTAACGATAAACCGGTCCGAAGCTCCCCTCGATGAAAAGCTGGATATTTCCGTGCTATTTTGAGATGCAACATGCTCGAACAAGCTGAGTAAATTACTTAGCTTACCGTGAAAAATTTACCGGGCGCTCCCGTAACAATTAAATTCCAGCTTGATATGCCCATTGACAGCGATGTTATAATATATGAAATGTTCAAATAATTTGAACAGTATGGCTTTATTATATTATAATTTACTACAGGTGGTAGTTCCACAGGGATAAAATGGTGAAGTTGTTCCTATCATTTTCAACGACCAGGTATCATTCGTTCAGACTTATAAAAACAATACGCGGAAAACCGCTGCAATAAACAAAAATAAAGAGGAGGCAGAAATTTGAAGAAATTGATGGTTACCCTGGTCCTAATCCTGGTATTAGCTTCGGTAGTCATCGGTTGCGGCACCGAGACCACCACCCCCGCCACCACCACGTCGACAGCAACCGTTACCACAACGGCACCCCCGCCCCCGGTGAATAAAGTCGGGGGCACCTTGAGAGTTATCGAGATCGTGGCACCGGGAGCCCCGCTCGGAGCGGAATGGGAAGGCAACCTGGGCACGTACAACACCCAGCAATGGGTCCTGGAACGCCTGCTGAGAGAACAGCAAGACGGTTCCATGAAGGGCGAGCTGGCGGAGACCTGGGACGTGAATACCACCGGTAACGTCACCGTCGTTTTCCATTTGAGGAAGGGGGTTACCTTCCATGATGGAACACCCTGGAATGCCCAGGCGGCTGCCTGGAACCTGAATATGTTTAAAACGGCCGGGATGTTCACCGGCACGACCAATTTCTGGGCGTCCTGGGACATCCTCGATGATTACACTCTTCGTGTAAACTATACCAGCTGGAGCAACCACCTGATCAGGTCCTGGGAAAACTATTTCTTCGTCTCGCCCACCGCTTATGACAAGAACGGCATCGAGTGGATGAGGACGCATATGGTCGGCACCGGTCCTTTCGTGCAAAAGGATTTTCAGAAAGATGTGTCTTTTACCGCGACAAGAAATCCCAACTACTGGGCGAAAGACGCGCAGGGCAACAAACTACCCTACCTGGATGAAGTGCAGTTACTGTACGTGGCTGACGAGACGGCCCGGGAAACTTTGATGAAAGCCGGCGGCGCCGAGATATTGACCTCAAGCACCAAACAGGCGGCCCGGTTTGTAGGCACGAACTTCAACATCGTCACCCGCAGCGGCGGCTCTACCATGCTCGTACCGGATAGCAAGAACGCGGAGTCTCCTTACTCAGATCTGAATGTACGCCTGGCGGTAGAATACGCCATCGACCGCGAAGCGCTGGCCGCCAGCTTCGGCTACGGCTTTGATAAAGCCGCCTACCAGATGTCTTCTTCGGCAACACCGGCGTACGACCCGCTCCTCGAGCCGCGCAAGTTCGATTTAGCCAAATCCAAGGAGTATCTGGCGAAGAGCGGCTTTGCCAACGGCTTCAACACCACGATTTTCGTGGCGCCAGGGGTTAACCGCGACCCGGTAGTCGCTATACAGGCAATGTTGACCAAGATTAACATCAATGCTGAGCTCCAGTTCCCGGAACCGGCGGCCTGGCAGGCGATTACCACTCAACCGGCCAAGGTAAACTCGTTGATTTACATACCACTGGCAGAGTTTTCGAACTACAATACCACCCTTAACGTTTTCTTCGGCGGCAAGGGGTTCTACCTCCCGAGCAATCAAAAACCGGAGGGCTATGTCGCCCTATTCGACTCGTCGTTAGCCGCCCCCGCCCCGGACCCGGTGATTTTGAAGAAAATATCCGACGGCTTCTATAACAATGTCACCATCGTACCGCTGGTTTACGCCACCTCCGTCTTCGTCCTGGCGCCTAACGTGCAGGATTCCAGAATAACCCAGTTCGGCAGCATGGTCATGGCCCTGGATTACGCCGGAGTCTGGTTAAAGAAATAGTCGTTTAAGGGAACCGGACAGGAGGCCGGGGATCCCCGGCCTCCTGTCGTTGTAATAACAAAGACTATAGCTGAAACGTATTACGTGCGATTCGTGGTTGATATTTATTTAGAGGTTCGATACGTGCTAAACTGGTTACGTATCCAGTACCGATATAGATGAATATCAACAACCATCGATTATCCGCGTGGTAATCCCATTTTGGTTTAGCAGTATTCAAAATCTAGGTGCCATGATGGCGCAAATTGCGCGTTAGGTAAAGAGACTCGAGATGATATCCTTTTTAGTACGCAGATTCATCCAGTCGATAATAGTACTGGTGATTGTTACCATCTTAGTGTTTTTGACGATGCGCCTGTTGCCCGGCGACCCTATCCGCATGATAATAACGGCCAGCAATACGGAGAGCTTTACCGAAGAGCAGATAGCCCAGGTCAGGCATGAATACGGCCTGGACCGTTCGCTGTTCATCCAGTATTTCGACTGGGTGGGAGGTCTGCTCCGCGGGGATATGGGCAACTCCATCTTGCAGAAAGTCCCCGTCTCCGATGAAATTACCCGGCGCATTCCCATAACCTTCCACCTGGGCATTCTGTCTTTTATTATCGGGCTACTGGTGGGCATTCCCGCCGGTATCATCAGCG
>MGNQ01000029.1:22235-36744 GCA_001796865.1 Chloroflexi bacterium RBG_16_56_11 | reverse complement strand
GCTGGCCACCCCGGTCACCACGCTCTCCAACCTGGGGATTACGGTTCCCGTTTTCTGGCTGGGTATCCTGCTCATGTACCTCTTCGGCCTATATCTACAATGGCTGCCGGTCCTGGGCTACACCTCGCCTTTTACCGACTTATGGATGAGTTCCAAACAGCTCATCATGCCGGTCTTTTGCCTGGCGGTCTTCCCCATCGCTTCCACGACGCGCCAGACCCGCTCCAGCATGCTGGAAGTGATGCACCAGGACTATATCCGCACCGCCTGGTCTAAAGGCGTCAGGGAACGGTCGGTCATCCTGCGGCATGCCCTGAAAAACGGCCTGATACCCATCGTCACCCTGGCCGGGCTGGGCGTTCCGATGATTGTCGGCGGGACGGTCCTGATAGAGACGGTCTTCAACATCCCCGGCATGGGCCGACTGGCCGTGACCTCGGTGCTCAACCAGGACTATCCCTACGTGCAGGGAATCGTCCTGATAGTCTCTATCGCCGTGCTGCTGGTGAACCTGATAGTCGAGCTGGGGTACGGGTGGCTGGACCCTCGGATACGGTACGATTAAAGGTGGAATAATGGCGAACCAGGTTGCCTCCAATCTGATGGAAAACGGGCTGATGGGGCTGCCACCCCGGGTAAGCGAGTGGCGCCGCTTCCGGAGGGTATTTCTCAGCCGGGGCGTGGTGGTATTCGGCATGATAGTCCTGTTTCTGTTCATCATGGTGGCCATTTTAGCCCCCTGGATAGCCCCTTACGGTCCCTATGAGCCGGACCTCAGACACACGCTGGAGAACCCTAGCGGCGCCCACTGGCTGGGGACCGACGCCCTGGGAAGGGACACACTGAGCCGGATAATCTTCGGCACCCGGACTTCCCTGGAAATAGGCCTTATCGTGGTTTCCGTCGCCTGCATCGTCGGCATAACGCTGGGGACGCTCGCCGGATACTACGGGGGGTGGGTCTACGTAGTCATCATGAGATTCGTCGATGCCCTCATGTCTTTCCCGATGATATTGCTGGCCCTGGTGGTGGCAGCCCTGCTGGGCGGGGGCATGAGGAACTTGATTATCGCCCTGGGCGTCGCCCTGATGCCGGGCTATGCTCGCCTCATGTGCGGGCAGGTGCTTTCCGTCAAGCAAAACGACTACATCATGGCGGGGCGGGCGATGGGAGCGAGCAATCTCCGTTTGATGTTGCGCCATATCGCCCTCAACTGCGTCTCACCAATAATTGTGCAGATTACCATGATGCTGGGGGCAACTATCCTGGCGGAGGCCGGACTCAGCTTCCTGGGAATCGGCATCACGCCGCCGACAGCGGCCTGGGGCAGCATGGTCAGCGAGGCCAGGGAATACCTGCTGGTTCTGCCCATCCTCTCTTTCGCCCCGGGACTGGCACTGATGCTGGCGGTCTTCGCCTTCAACATGGTGGGAGACGGCCTGAGGGACGCGCTTGACCCCAGGCTGAGAGGCTTGCTGTGAAAACAGGACAGGCAACTAGAACGGCCAAAGCGGGGCAAGTTAGCTGAGACGGGAAGCCAGGTATATCACGGTCGCCCCGAGGATAACAGCCCCGGCGACGATGCCCACCACCAGCATCCTCACAATCCGCTCCAGGTGCTCCATGTGGATTTCCAGTCCGGAAACATCGGTGCGGACGAGCAGCTCACCGCGCTCCAGGGACCGGACAATCCGGAGCAGCCGCTTGGGCAGTCCCACCCCGAAAATAGCCAGGTCCGTTAAGGCTGAGGGAAGGCGGCGGAGGGTGGCGGAAAAGGAATACCTCTTATCGACCGCCTTTTCAATGTGGGGTTGCAGCGCCTTGAAGAAATCAAAGTCGCGGTTCAGCCCGCGGCCGAGGCTCTGCGTCATGGCCATAGTCTTGAGGAGAAGAAACGTATTAGCGGGCAACTGGACGCCGTTGCGGCGCACGACCGTGAAAAGCTCACCCAGGTTATAAGCCAGGTGAAACTCGGCCATCTGGGGATAATGGCCCATGACATGCTTCAGGTCGACCCGCAGGCTTTCCCGCGAGCCTATCGGGGCCACCGCCCCAAGGTCGGTAATCGACTCCACCAGGAGGTCGGCGTCCCGGTCGAGGATGGCTTTCACTCCGGTCGCCAGGTGGTCCCTGACGTCATCGTCCACCAGCCCTACCATGCCGTAATCGATTAAGCCGAGGCGTCCGTCAGGCTCGACAAATAGATTGCCGGGATGGGGGTCGGCATGGAACACGGCGTCCTCGAAGACCATCCGCAGCCAGACATCCACGGCGCGGCCGGCCAACTCCTTGCGGTCAAAACCGGCCTTCTCCAGCGCCGGTATATCGTGTATCCCGATGCCCCTGATGCGCTCCAATACAATCACTCGCGGGGTGGTATATTGCCAGAAAATCTTGGGGACGTGCATTTTGGGGTCTTCCTGGAAAAACTGGGCGAAGTGCTCGGCGCTGTGGCCTTCACGCACGTAGTCCAACTCGGCCGTGATAGTGTCCGCGATTTCTTCGACTACCCCGGGCAGGTTATACTGATATGAGTAGTTCGAGCGCCGGGCGGCGTTTTCAGCTACCTGGCGCAGGATGTCGAGGTCTTCAGTTACCTGCTCAACTACCCCGGGCTTACGCACCTTGATGACCACATCAGTGCCGTCCAGAAGGGTAGCCGCATGTGCCTGCCCGATAGAGGCAACACCCAGAGGGTTCTGGTCGAAGGACCGGAACAGCTCGCTGACGGGCTTGTGCAGCTCATCGGAAATGACTTTCTCAATCACCGCCACGGGCAGCGGCGCCATGGAGCTTTGCAGCTTGGACAGCTCCCGGGTATAGTCCGAGGGCAACATATCCGTGCGGGTCGAAAGGATCTGCCCTATCTTCACGAAGGTGGTCCCGAGCTCCTCCATGGCCATGCGCGTGCGCTCCGATCTGGTGTGCAGTTCCTTGTGCCAGGGATTGCCCGGTGGCACCCAGTGAAACGGTAAATATTTTTCCAGGCCGAACATGCGGATGAAATCACCGAGCCGGTGCTTGACCAGGACCATGGTAATTACACGGTACCTGTGGAAATGACGGCTCCGCCGGCGTGTAACTGTGGTAACTATATCACTCCCTCTCGCCCGGGTAGAATTTCAGGACCAGGCCTGATACCAGGACCGGTTAACGGCCACGCGCCAGACTGCGCTCGAGATAACGAGGGGAGATGGCGCCTGGCCCGGCAGTCCGGCGGTCTTTACTCCGCGGTCTTGAAATTGTCCGTGATGGACTTGCCGAGGGTCTGGGCGGCCTTACCCACGTCCCGGAACTTGGCCTTTACTTCATTATCCTTGATGCGGCTGTCAATGACCTTGGCGGCAGAGTTGACAATGCTCTGCGAAAACTCCTTGGCCTTTTCCCGCAGCTCGGGATCGTTGAAAATCTGACCGACCGTTTCACCGAAGGTCTTCATAACTTTGCCGAGGTCATCCGCAGCCTTTTTCCGGTTATATTTACCCTTTTCTGCCATGTTGCTTTCCCCTCCCGCCGGTTTTTCTCCCGACGATTTTATTGGTGTGAAATAAAAAATCCTTATATTATGTGGGGCAGTTACATTTACTATGATATCCTGTTTTTCATCAAAATGAAATATCTTCCTTAATCTAATTATGACAAAAATATTACATTTCGTCTATAGGGTTGCTTGACTTTTTAGAGATATCATAGCATTGTTAAAGCAGATGAAGGACGGGAAAATGAACGCCACGGGAAGGCCCATTATCGCCGTTACCATGGGCGATGCTGCGGGCATCGGGCCGGAGATAGCGGCCAGGGCCCTGGCCCTGGGAGAAATCAGCGCTATTTGCCGTCCCATTCTGGTGTGTTCCGGCGCCGTGATGTCCGGGGTCATCAATATGTTAAAGAGTCCGGTGAAGTTGAGGCCCGTCAGCGGCGCCGGCGATGTCCGGGGGTTAAAAGGGACCATAGATATCATCGACCTCCATAATCTCGACCCGGTCGATTTTACCATCGGCAGGGTATGCCAGACGTGCGGCCGGGCCTCAATGGAATACGTGGCCGCGGCCGCGGAGATGGCAATCAAAGGAGAGGCCCGGGCCATGGTCACGACACCGATAAACAAAGAGGCGACCGTCCGGGCGGGCTACGGGGACATCGGCCACCTGGAGTACCTGGCGCGGCTGACAAAAACCCGTGAATACGCGACCATGCTGGTCTCCGACCCGCTGCGGGTAGTCCACCTGACCACGCACCACTCGCTGAAAGAGGCCTGCTCGCTGGTGACCCGGGAAAGAATCACGGCCAGGCTAAAACTGATCCAGGAAAGTTTCGGAAGGTGGGGCATTACCCGGCCCCGTATCGCCGTGGCCGCCCTCAATCCCCACGGCGGCGAGGGCGGCCTCTTTGGCCGGGAGGAAATCGAGCAGATAAGCCCGGCTATCGCGGTCGCTGTAGCGTCCGGTATCGACGCCCGCGGCCCGCTACCGGCCGACTCCGTTTTCATCCGCACCCTCGGCGGAGAGTTCGACGTCGTCCTGGCCATGTACCATGACCAGGGACATATCCCGATAAAGGTCCACAACTTCGAGAAGAGCGTGAGCGTGGCCCTGGGCCTGCCTTTCATACGCACCTCGGTGGACCACGGCACTGCCTTCGACATCGCCGGCCGGGGTATCGCGAACCACCGCAGCCTCGTGGAGGCCATCAAACTGGCCGTCAACCTCACGAAGGGGAAATTGACCTAGATTCTCAAGCTCCGGTTTGTCGTGCGACGGACTTAATCCCGGACTATTTTTTCCCGCCCTTCGAAGAAGCTATTTCCAGGACACGTTTCCCGGTGGTCGGCATGATGACCACGGTTATCACCGGCCGGGTGACTTTACGCCAGTACTGGGGAAAGTGCACCACGCCCGGCGGGACATAGATGCTGGAAGACGTGTTAAAAATTATCTTCTCACGGTCTTTTCCCTCGCCTATCCAGAACTCGACCTCCGCGCCGAGGTCACGGGTATCTTTCGGGTCCGTGCCCAGGAAAAGGAATATTTCTTCGTAGTTGTGTTTATGCGGCTCGGTGACATAGTTGTCGGCTCCGATGGCGATATCACCGGAGATGATGCCATATTCCACGATGGAGTTTGCCTCATTCACGAAGTCCTTGGAAAAGATGACCCGGGGGCCCGTATCCGCCGGGCTCCGGTTGGGGATTTCATCGGTCTCCGGGACCACGTCGGTATACGCGTCGGTGACGATGGCCGGTTTCCTCACGACGTATTTTTCGTACTTCGATTTTGCCATGTTATCCTCGCTTTCTCCCTATACCGGTAAACGCATTAGATTCCTGGCATTGTCCTCGTAAATCTTCTTCCTGTCTTCGGCGGTGATATCCATCTCTTCGATGGCGTTGATGGTCTGCCGGTAGTTGCGGTCGCCGTGCTCGATGTCCCCCAGGGGAAAATCGATCCCGAACAGGATGTGGTCGGGGCCGAAGAAGGCATGGCCGCACGCGAGCGCCGTCGGATTGCCGTAGATGGCCGTATCGGCGTAGAACATCCGGAAGTAGTCGACGATATCCTTTTTCAGCCACAACCCGCTGCTTTCAGCCTCCCGGTTCAGGGAGAACATCTGCGTGAACTGTCTGATTCTTTCGGCATAGAAAGGCACCATGCCCCCAAGGTGGTGCGTGACTACCTTGAGAGTGGGGAATTTCTCCATGATGCCGCTGAACACCAGACGGGCCATCGCCGATGTGGTATCGTAAGGCCAGCCGAAAAGACTGAACATGTTATATTTAGACGTCTTTTCGGTCAGGTAGTCCGGGTGGTCGACCTTTCTCATGGGGTGGATGACTATCGGCAGGTCATACTGGCACATCTTCTCGTAGAGCGGTAAAAACTCCGGCGAATCGAGGGGTTTTTCGTCTACCGGCGTGTGGAGGTAGACGCCCTTGAACTTCAGGTCTTTGATGGCGCGGTCCGTCTCTCTCAGGGCAGCGTCCATATTGTTCATGGCGAGGGTGGCCAGCGCCCCGCAGAAGCGGTCGCGGTGCTTGTTGACCAGCTCTGCCATCTCGTCGTCGGCCCGCTCCGCCAGCTCGGCGGCTTTGGCCGGCCCGGTAACGTGCTCCACGGGGATCCGGCCGAGCGTCAACACCTGCCGCAGCGGCTCGAACTTGTCCATGACCCGGAACCGGGCATCGAGGTCATACAGGGCCGGACTGACCAGCACCTGACTCTCGTATATCTGGGGGGCGACCTTGTGGAGGACCTCTCCATACTTCGGGGGAACGATGTGGGCATAGGCGTCGATTTTAAGCTGGTACGGTGGTTTCATGGTCTCCTTTCATCGATGATAGATTCCGGCGGGATTTTCCCGGCGGTGCTTGCGCAGCGCCGATAGCCGATAAACGTATTATTGATAGTCAGCACGGAAATGTCAAACGGAATACCGGGAGGGTGTTTTACGACCGCTCGTGGTGAGCCTGTCGAACCATGGGCGGCTTAAGTTCACCCTTCGACAGGCTTAGAATGAGCGCCAGCCCCGTTTTCCTACATCACTACTGAAAACCCTCAATTCGATTATTATTTTACAGCCGTCAGAAAGATGCATTACCATATAATATAATGCAAGGAGGCGACGATGATGGCAGCAATGACCCAACGGGAGCGTGTCACGGCGACATTGAAGAGGGAGGAGGTCGACCGAGTACCCGTAAGCATGTGGCGGCATTTCTACGGTAGCGAGACCTCAGCGGAGAAGCTGGCGGAGGCGATGCGCGGTTTCCAGGAACGGTTCGACTGGGATTTCATGAAGGTCAATCCGCGCGCTTCTTACCATGTCGAAGACTGGGGAGTGAAAACACGCTATGACGGCGACGCATCCCCGCGCGTAGTATCTACCCCGGTGAAAAACCCTGCCGACTGGCAAAAAATCGGTGTGCTGGATGTCAATAAGGGCGCCCTGGGAGAACAACTCGCCTGCCTGGAAATCATCTCCCGGGGTCTGAAAGGTAAAGTACCCTTTATCATGACCGTTTTCACCCCCCTGGCGATCGCGGCCAGGCTGGTGGGCTCAGAGGAGATATTTTTAAAACAACTCAGGGAGGAGACGCCGCTGGTAAACCATGCCCTCGAGGCCATCAGCCAGACCTTTATCAAGTTTGCCGGGGCGTGCCTGGAACGGGGCGCCAGCGGGCTTTTTTACGCCACCACCGCCTGGGCTACCAGCGACCGCCTGTCCGAAGAAGAGTACCGGAGACTTGCCCGGCCCTATGACCTGAAGCTGCTCAACGCACTGCCGCCCGCCGATTTCCACGTGCTCCATGTCTGCCGGGCGAATAACCTGCTCCGGGTGGTCGCGGACTACCCGGTCCATGCCTTCAGCTGGGACGCCAGGGCCGCCGGGAACCCATCTCTCGTCGAAGGTCAAAGGATTGTCGGCGGCAAGGCGGTCGTCGGAGGCATAGGCCACGACCGTGACCTCGCTATGGCGACGCCGGCGCTCCTGGCTGCGGAAATAGCCGGCCTGCGTACCGCCATGGGGAAAAGAGGGTGGATGCTCGGGCCGGGCTGCACCTTCCTCCCGGAAACACCGGAGGCCAATCTGCAGGCGGTCCGCGACGCGGTTGGGAGATAGGTTCACGGAGATTCCGGTAAGACTCTAAAGCCGGCGTATCCTGGGCAGGAACACCAGGAAGGAAAAGCTCAGGAGAATAAGGGCGATGGCGAACCCGCCAATCGACCGCTGTATCCCGATACCCTGAGACAAAAGCCCCACGAAAAACGTCCCCAGCCCGCTCAGTCCCTGGTTCATCATGAGGATGCTCATCACCCGCCCCAGGTATTCCGCGTCAGCGAGGGTCTGCAGCGTGGTCATGAGGGTGGTGGAGTGGCTCGCCTGTCCCGTGCCGATGATAAACATGGCCGCCAGGGACAGGTACCAGGAGTGCGAGAAGGCGAGGATGACCAGCCCGATACCGGCGACCATGCCGCCGGCCAGGACTATGAAGCCGCGTTTCCGGTTCGGAAAAGAGGCCATGGCGAGGGAGGCGACCAGCGCCCCGACGCCGGCGACACTCTGCATGACGCCGAGACCGGTCGCCCCGACCTTGATAATTGTATCGGCGAAAATGGGAAGCATCATCTGGTAGGGCATGAAAAGCACGATATAGAAAATGGCGTATATCAGGACGAGGAAAATGGTCCGGTGTCCCCGGATATAGTTCAGCCCCTCGCGGGCGTCGGTTAGCGTGCTGCGGCCCCCGGCGGCGGCCCGGCGGGTGGAGGGGATAAAGGCGGTCAGAATAATCGCCATGAGGTAAAGCCCGGCCATGATATAAAAAACGGCGGCGAATCCCAGAGTATCGATGAGGAACCCCGCCACGGCCGGGGCGACGAGTCGGAAAATATTCGTCCCCATGGTGTTAAGGGCCAGGGCATTCATCACCATGTCGATTTCGAGGAGCTCCGGGATAATCGCCTGGCGGGCCGGTATCGCCATAGCCCCGAAAATCCCCTGGATTACCGAGGTGACCATCAGCACCCACCACGAGCCGGGGTTTTCGGAGCTCATGTAGCCGGTCGATAAGGTGATAGCCACCACCAGGGCCATGGCCCCGGCGGCGCTCTGCCCGATTTGAATCAGTCGTTTCTTGGGAAAACGGTCCGCCAGGGCGCCGCCCACCATAAATAGCAGCATCTGCGGTACGGCCGTGGCCAGCGCCAGTATCCCCAGGATAGCCGCCGATCCGGTCAGCCGGTAGACGAGCAGGGACTGGGTAATCATCAGCATGCTTACCGAAGCCCACTGCCCCATCATACCGAAGAAGTAAAAGCGGAAAGAGGCACTCCGGAAAGAATCGAGAGTCTTCAGATTACGCAGAAAAATTTTCGTCCCTTTCTTCCAGGCCAGCATATCTCCGCGCGTACGGCGGCCGGCGCGCGGGCGCTCGTTACCATTATATAATATCCGCCCAATTCCGGCGGATTTCCTTTTCCGGGCGCCTTCCAGTCCACGTGCATCAATGTTTCAGGAAAATTTCATTGACACTACCTGCCCGGATAGTATATAAGATGGTTATAGAACGGTTAGAAAACGGTTTGAATTTCCCCTGACCATGATACCCGGGCGGCGGAATCACGGGGATGAGGATGTACAGCATCCTCTAAACAGGGAAAGGAATCTGATATTCAGAATACGATAAGAAGTCTGGCCAACATCATCATCGATGTCTTTGCCGTGATAGCCGGGCTCAGAATGTGGTTTAGCGCCGGCGGGACCTCACGCGCCCTGGCCTTCGCGATTATCATCATCGGGGCAATTGCGCTGGAATCAAACGTCGTCGCTATCATCAAGCGACGACGCACCAACCAGGACCTGACGGATTGACTTACAGGGGTATTCGCGGGGTAGTGTTCGCCCCGATATCCCCGGTTATTTGCCGCCGCGGTATTTGGTGACCCCTTTACCGACCGGGTAGGACATCAAGTAGAATATCTGTTTCTGAACACTGCGAATTATCATTGGTCCCTGCTTTACGTCCGGGGGGATATAGGCCCCGAAGCTTTTGTTGATAATGTGCTTCTCGCCCCCTATCCAGAGCTCCACCTCCGCGCACAGGTCGGTGATGTCCGCGTAGTTCATCGCGTTGAAAACGATGGACGTGCCGTGCGACACCGCGTGTTCTTTCATCATCAGAAAGCCCGCTTTCGATTTTTCGCCGGGCAGCAGCCACAGCGTCTCACAGCCGAACTCGGCGCCGGGAACAACGGTATCATCGACATAAGCCATCGGGCGCACGTATTTGGGGTCGTAAGGCAGCATGTAATATTTACGGCTCTGGTTGGGTCTGGTTCCGTAGATAAAGTATTTAGCGTTTATTAGTTCACCCGGCTTCGCCGCCTGTTTCCCGGGTTCAGCTTGTTTCACGCCCTTCTCTTCGGCAGAGTGGTCTTTTTCGCGGGTGTACACTCCGGGACCGGATGTCCAGTGGCAAACGGGCCTGGTCGTGACCTTGCCCCCGCTGCCTCGGGTGGGCATATGTATCATGCCGGCCGGGATATAGGACACCCAGCTTTTATCCAGGGGGATTGTTTCATCTTCCATCAACATCCCCATGGAACCTGTGTCCTCGGGATGGTCAGGGTCGGTGCCCCACCAGGATAGCAACTCGGGAAAATCATGGGCATGGGGGAACATCGGCTTGGGGTTCGCGGTTCGTTTCATCTGCTCCTGCATGGTTATCTGGTTTGGATAAGAAGATGGCCATATCCAGGTAGACTCGCCATAGTAGGCGCCGGGAATAACCTCGTCGTCGATCCAGAGGACATGCTCCATGCCGATACGCTTGCCCTCGGCCGCCAGCCTGTCTCTTTCTTCCGGGGTGGGGCCGGGCAGCATGTCCCTTTTCTGGAGCGTCGTGCAGATATATTTATCGTATTTACCCATTTTCACTTTCCCCTATTTTATTCATAATCAATGAGGTCATTTTGCGCCGCTCACCCTCAGTCTGTCGAAGGGTGGTTCGACAAGCTCACCACGAGCGGACAGTAATAGCTCTCATTTCTGCCACCAGGGACTAGACGAGCGAGCCTCCTTCCGGGGACACGCCATTCGGGTCGATTGCCCTCACCAGCTTCCGCCACCAGAGATGGTAGTTGGACAGGGCCGGGCCGATTTCATCTTGCGGGCCCATCGTGCTGGCGAAATAATGCTCCTTGAATGCCCTCGCGGTCTGCTCTTTTTGCCATCCCTCTACGGCCGCCTTGGCCTCGGCGTTCCGCGGATCGAATTTGCAGAATATTTCCGTTTTGCCGAGGTGCCCCTGTTCGACACCCCATCCGAAGAAGGCCCCGCCGTCGTCCACGATATAACCCTTCTTAATCAGGGGCTCTTTCGCCTTGCCGGCGCCGATCGCCCACTTTATGGTCAGGTCTCTCTGGCCCATGATAGGAATTGAATTGAAGGCCCCGCCGGGGCGGAACGTCTCCCGGATAGATGCGGAGATTCTTATGCACTGGCACATCAGGATACCTTCGATCTCCGGGTCTTCAACCGTTTTCAGGGACTTGCCGCCGGCGTCACTGACTATTTTCTCCAGCACCTTCTTCTTGTAGGTAAAATCTTCGGCAGAGTTGCCGGCAATAATCACGAAAAACCCGGGGCCCTGCACCTCTTTATTCAGGCGGTTGAACATCTTCTCGTCTTCTTCGTTACAGGTGGTGATATTCGCCGCCACCATGGCCGCGTTAAAACCCATCAGCTCGTAACATATTTCCGCCTCACCAAGCTTAAGCTCCGCCTGCCACATTTTCTCCACGGACGGGAAGCTGAAATACCGCGCCATCATGTTGGGCGGTATCTCGCTGAGAACGTATTTCGGCGAATGTCCCACCACCGGAAATTTTGCCGGCCCGGGCCAGTGATAAAGCTTCAGGGCGGCCTTGGTAAAGACGCCCGGCGTTACGCCCGGCGGCACGGCGCTGGTAAGTATGCTCCTCAAAGAAGGCCCCGGCCCGTCACCGCTGAACCACTCGTCCGAAGACCCCAGCGCGCCCGTCCTGACGATTTCGCCTTCCGGGGTGACCCATTCTATAGCTAGATGGTTCCGGTCGTCGCCGCTGGTGGTCTGGTCCATGTGCCCGTGGCCGCGGAGCATTGCCGAGCAGGTGGTCCCGGCCCCCTTGATGCAGAAGTTCAGGCCCCGTTTCATCAACTCGGCCTGCAGCTCTGACGAAATCACGTACGGCTCAACCACGGCGTACATGTTTTTCTCGTTGATTTCGATGATGTGGTTCATCCTTCTCAGGTCCATCAGGATGATACCCTTCGGGAACATCCCCGACCAGCCGGTACAGATAGGCCGGAACTTTAGCTTGTGCTTATTGCACAGCCTGACTAAAGCCTGGACTTCCGCCGTGTTCCCCGGGAGCATCACGGCGGCGAACTCGGTGTTGTAGTACGAAGGCATGATCGCCGGGTCATCGCAGATATTCTCCTCTCCCACCACGTCTTCGAATTCTTTATATACTTCTTTACTTAACGCCATCTTCGTATCCTCCTTCCTTAGAGCGCCTTCTCGACGAGTTCGACGATATCGTACACCTTGAGGCCGCTGCCGCTTTCCTTGATGGCCTCGTTGAAGTTCTTTTCGCACCAGGGACAGGCGGTAACAATCGCCTCGGCGCCGGTAGATATAGCTTCCTCGATTCTCTTTTTGGCGGTCCAGAGATTGAAGTCGGGATTGGAATCGTTGACGCCGCCACCGGCCCCGCAGCACCAGGAGTATTCCTTTATCCGCGTCATTTCGGTGAGCTTGACTCCGGGAATGCTCCTGAGGACATCACGGGGCGGCTCATAAACACCCTTGGTACCACGCCGGTATTCCTTGGGCGGATCGAAAACAAACTTATCGCCCGGGACCTTTTTCCCCGTCCAGTGAACCCACGACTCGCCCAGCCTGCCGAGTCGGCACGGGTCATGGTAGGTAACCGAGAGATTTACCTTTTTCCTCGGCTTCAGCGTGCCATCCCTTATCAGCTTATCGATGTATTCCGAGATGTGCAGCACTTTCAGGCTGCCCTTCAGGTCGTACTTATCATAGAGTACTTTAAACGCCTGGTAGCCGTCAGCGCAGCCGGTCACCAGGGTCTTGGCGCCCGATTTTTTGACCATGGCCATGTTCTTTTTCGCCTGGTTGAGGAAGTCCGCCTCGTAGCCCATCTGGTAGGCCCGGCCGCCGCAGCACGTCTCGGTGTTGCCGGCGATGCCGAAATCGACGCCCGCCTTTTGCAGTATCTTCGCCGTCGCTCTCGCCAGCTTCTGGTAGTCTTTATCATAGCTGGTCAGACAACCGACGTGATACAGCACGTCCACCTTCTCTTTGGTGGCGTCTTTCAGGTCCAGCCCCGCCGCCCAGTCGCCGCGCTTTCCCTGGGCCGGCACCATGGCGCCTGTCTTCCGCAGGCCGGCAATTACCTTATCAAGGGCGGGGTGGGTGTGGCCGTCCTGGACGCACTTTATCCTGAACTCCTGGATGGGCTGGAGGACTTCCATGTCCATAGCGTAGTTACAGGAGACGCCGCAGGCGCCGTCCATCTGGCAGTTATAGACTATGTGGAGGAGCTTGTCCGTGTAGTTGAAGCCGTTCTTCAACATGGCAGCCCCGATATTGACTCTCCCACCTCCGGAGTAGCTGTGGAAGTTATATCTCGAGATGCTGGGGCACGCGTACGAAAACTGCGAGCCATTCACCTTCTGCATGGGTATAAACTTACAAGCCGAACACCGGCAGCACATTTCCATATCGCCTTTATACTGTTCCAGTCCCATGTTCGCTACCTCCTGAATTTTTAGCTTTCAGCTTGCCGTGTGGAGTATTCCTGACAACCGTCCTTTAAAAGCACACTTTCCCCGGATTCATCACGTTGTTCGGGTCGAACATCTTCTTAAGCTTGTTTAGAACGGCGACGGACGCCGCGTCCCGATTGATAATCATCCTGGCAGTTTCCCCGTAAGGACGGGAGAAAAACGCGCCGTTACTAACCAGGTTTTTGACGGCCAGGGTGGACAAATCCTTGACCCGGTTCGCCTCGCCCGGGTTTTCGGAATCATAGAACAGGTTAAACTCGCAGTGACAGCCGGTACCCTGCACTACCGGCTGGACATAAACACCCATGTCCGAAGCGGGATAGCCTGCTTTTTCGACCGCGCCATTCATCACATTGATGAGGCCTTCCAGCTTATCGTTGATGGTCAAGAAGAAAACATCCTCACAGGCCCCTTTGTAACGGAGCTTCCAGTAAGGCTCAGCGGAAGGCTGCTGGACGGCTTTCAATATTTCATTGGCGGAAATCCCGCCGGCCGCTTTTACGGCATCCACTCCCAGCCGCTGGGTTATTCTGGTGATGTCTTTAATATAGGAACTGATCCTTTCCTCCGGGAAAAACTCGTAGCCAGCCACAGTATAGAACAGTGTCCATGGTGGTAGGGCATCCTTTAAGTTCTGATAGTCCCGGGGCCATTTTTTCGTAAAGATAGCCGCCAGGTTGGTATTATTGAGGATGAAGCACTCGTTGACCATGCGCAGTCGGATCAGCCAGGAAGCCAGCTCGAGCAGCGTGCCGAGGTTGGCGGAGCTGACCACGAAGGGTTCTTCCAGGGCGGGGAGAAGCTCGCACCGCATCGACGCCCACGTTACGATGCCGATAGTCCCCTGCGAGCCCTGGATAAGCCGGTGCCAGGAAGCCACGCCGGGTCCGTACGGCGCTTTTTGCACGCCCCCCACCGCCCATTGTTCCTTGACGCTACCCGGCCCGGCCGCCTGCCCGGTCCTGAACTCATCTCCGGTCCCGAATATGACCTCCACGCAGGCCAGCGGGTCCGTTATATCCCATTGGTACTTGGGCATGATTACCGGCTCCCTCTCGAGCAGGCTGCCGATAACCGTCTTCGACTTTCTCGGCAGGAGCGGTATATTGAGCCGGATGCCCTCCTTCTCCGCCGCCGGTATGAGCTCACCGAAAGTCAC
>MGNQ01000029.1:6972-22185 GCA_001796865.1 Chloroflexi bacterium RBG_16_56_11 | reverse complement strand
AAATCCACGATAACGGCTCCCCCGATGCCGGGGACCGTGTCGCCCCGGAAATGGGGAGGTCCCGAGCTGACCGGCACCAGCGGTGTGCGGGTCTCGTTCGCCAGTGCTACCAGCTGCTTGATATCGTCGGCGTTGCGGGGCTTGACGACGCATGCCGGCCTCACGGAGTTAACAAAGCTGATATCCCTGGAATATTCTTCCAGAGTCGCCGCCTCGGTGCTGACCTTACCGGCCCCGACAATCTTCACCAGCTTATCTCTTTCGATCATAGCTTACCCCCTCTGGCTTTTAGCCTTGTCGATTTATCCTCTTAAAACCAACTCGGAGCTTATTATCGTGAGTTACGAAGGGATTATTGTCCGGACGAGACTTTTCCTACGAGATAGTATGCTAATTGTCGCGCCGTTGTCAAGTTGCTTTTCAACGGGGCGGCCCCGCCGCGTGGACATTTTTTATGTCGTATCACGACTGAGGTCAAAACCATGCCTCGTGGATATCGCGCAACGCTGAAATAAGTTAAGATTGTAAGCGGGTATTAATCCCCGTTGTTTGCGACGCCGCTGAGGTCATAGGCTGATGCGCCATCGATGCGTACGGGCACCATCCGTCCGGCGGGTATTTCTCCCTTCACCAGGACCAGGCCGTCGATTTCCGGGGCGTCGCGGTAGCTGCGACCGATGGAGATGCCCTGCCCCTCCCCCTCGATTAGTACGTCCAGGCGGCGGCCGATGAATGCCCGGTTGCGTTCGAGCGAAATACCCTGCTGCTTTTCCATCAGGCGCTGCAGGCGTTCTTCTTTTATCTCTTCCGGGACGGGGTCACCCAGCGACTCGCTGGCGGTACCCTGTTCGAAGGAGAATTTGAACACCCCGACCCTGTCGAAGCAGACCTCCCCGATGAAATCGAGCAGTGTCTGGAACTCTTCAGCGGTCTCACCCGGGTAGCCGACGATGAAAGTTGTACGCAAGGCCAGGTCGGGAATGGCCCTTCGCATCCCGGCCAATGTCCGGCGCACCCGGTCGATATCGGATGGTCGGCACATGCGGCGCAGGGTCAGCGGGTGGGCGTGCTGCAGGGGGAGGTCAAGGTAGGCTACCACCTGTTTACAGCTGGCCATGACTTCAATCAGCTTGTCGGTGACGGCTCCGGGGTAGGCATACATGAGACGAATCCAATCGATCTGCGGCGCCACAGCGGTCAGTTCCTTGAGAAGACAAGCCAGGCCATTTTTCAGTCCCAGGTCATGGCCGTAGTCGGTGGTATCCTGCGCGACCAGGACAATCTCACGCACACCCTTCTCCTGCAGGTAGCGCGCTTCATCGAGGATGGACGCTATCGGGCGGCTCACGGCGGTGCCCTTGATGAGGGGGATGGCGCAGAAAGCGCAGGGCCGGCGGCAGCCATCGGCTATCTTTAAATAGGCGCTGGCGCCCTGCACCGAGACGCGCCGTACGCCGCCATCGGTGAGGACTGGGGCTGCTTCCGGAATTTTGTATTGCAGCGCCCGCCGGTCGCTGTTCAGGCCCTCGACCACATCGACGATATCCATCCAGCGGCGCGTGCCGAGGTTGCCGTCCAGGCCGGGGACCTGGCGGGCGATTTCACTCCCGTAGCGCTGGGTCAGGCACCCGGCGGCGACGAGCATCTGGCCGCTTTTTTTCTCCGCCGCAAGCTCCGCGAGCACCCTGAGTGACTCCTCTTTCGCGGGGCCGATGAAACCACAGGTGTTCACGATGAGGACATGCGCCCGGCGCGGGTCAGCGACCGGTTCATAGCCCGAAGCTGTTAAGAGCTGCGCCATGGAGTCCGAATCGACGGTATTTTTTGAACAGCCGAGAGAGACTATATGAAACGTCTTTTTGCTCATACGTTAACTTAACCGGCGGCATCCGCAGCCAAGAGGCCGACTAATTGAGTGTCAGGCAATTCTAGTAGCAAAATCTATTTCCATAATAATAAAATCGGGGCCGCTATTCAAACCTGAAGGAGTCGTCAGAGGGCCGACCCGTAAAATACCTCTTTGTCCCGCGTCCTTTACCATAGGTCATAGGAATAAAGTACCAAAATCGGGAGGAAAGGTGAAGTTAGACCTATTGACGGTAAAGTATAGCCAAATTAATATCAAAATACATGCCTGAAAAATATATGAAAGAAAGATGCAACTACCAGCTTTCATAATATCTAAATTTCTCGTGACATTCATAGTCGCTCCGGTCGGAGGTTGATATTATCTCATGATTTTCACTTCCTGGGCATTTATCCTGTTCCTGGCGGCAGTGCTGGCTGTTTATTACCTGCTGGGACGGCGCTGGCGCTGGCAGAACATCGTACTGTTACTGGCCAGCTACGTGTCATATGCCTTTTGGGACTGGCGGTTTCTCGGCCTGCTCGCCGGGATGACCGGGGTTAACTATCTGGCCGGCTGGAAAATCAGCCGCCAGCCTGATGCTGATGACGGAAAGAAAAGAAAACGCCTGTGGTTGTGGTCGGCGGTAGCCGTAGACCTGCTGGTACTGGGGCTGTTCAAATATTTTAACTTCTTCGGTGATAGCCTGGCCGGCTTGCTCTCCTCCTTCGGCATCCATCTCGACGCCGTCAGCCTGAAAATAATCCTGCCGCTGGGCGTTTCCTTTTTTACGTTCATGGCTATCAGCTACCCCTTCGATATATATCGGGGGAAACTGGCGCACACCCGGAGCTTCCCGGACTTCGCGCTCTTCGTGGCCTTTTTCCCGACAATCGTTTCCGGGCCGGTGGAGAGGGCATCGCACATGCTGCCCCAGATACAGGCACCGCGCCAGGTGACCAGCGATAAAATCAATGAAGGCCTGTGGCTCATCGCCTGGGGCTTTTTCCAGAAACTGGTCATCGCCGATAGCGTTGGCCTTATCGTGAACCAGATATTCAATAACTATACCCAGTATCAAGGGCTGGATATCATTATCGCCGTACTGGCCTACACGGTACAGATACTGGCTGACTTCGGCGGGTATACAGACATCGCCCGCGGCGTGGCGCGGCTGTTCGGATTCGACCTTCTCCTGAATTTCAATGTCCCCTATTTCGCCATCAATCCGGCCGATTTCTGGTCGCGCTGGCATATATCACTTTCACAATGGTTCTGCGATTATCTCTACATACCCCTCGGGGGCAACCGCAAAGGTAGCTGGAGGACGGGCCTGAACCTGGTCGTTACCATGGTACTGGTGGGTCTCTGGCACGGGGCCGCCTGGACGTTCGTTATCTGGGGCGCCTGGCACGGCCTTTTACAGGTTGTGTACCGGCTGTTCGGGAAAGCCGGACAGAGCACCGACCGGACCATCCGTGATTTTACATCCGGTTTCAGCGTGATAAGCCGGACGGCGCTGATGCTGGCCCTGGTAGCCATTGGGTGGACGGCTTTCCGGGCCACCTCCTTCGACCAACTGGCCTATCTGTTCACGCACCTGGGGTTCACCACGTCGGCAACCACCTTCGATTCTTTCTGGCGGCTCCTCTACTTTACCTTTCCCATGATTGTCGTCCAGATTTTCCAGTTGCGCGCCGCCAGCCCGGTTTTCCTGGCACGGTTTAATCCATACGCGCGCGGGCTTGCCTACGGAGCAATCGCTGTTGGCATCATCATCTTCAGCCAGAGGGAAATTACCCGGTTCATCTACCAGGGATTTTAATATGGAAAAGGAAATGCCAGAAGAGCTAAGCAAGACCTATCGGGAAGTCTGGTATTATCTGGAAGCCGGAGAGTGGCTGAACGCATCCATTGCTGCCAGCCATCTCGCCGGACTCGACCCTGCCGGCAACGAGAACCGGGAACTGGCCGGACATGTTCGTAAGCTCTCCGAGGTTGCCGAAAGGGTCAGGAATGGCTCAAAGAGGGGCGCATTAGCCAGGCTCGAAGAGGTATCTGGCTCTTTACCGCGGTTAAGTGAAATGGCTTCATTCCGGTCACTGGTTGCATCGGCCCGTTACACCAGCGGAAAGAAGGGGGTACTCGTTTCCATAATAACAGCCATTGTTTTTATCACAGTCTGTAATTTCGCGGGATATAAATATGTGCAGGCTCAACCCATCAACACCGATACGCAAATCATGGTAAATCGGGCCTGGCTCGGTCTTAAAAAGATCCCTGAACCAGCTGACTTTCTTTTACTGGGAGACTCCTCTTGCCTTAATAATCTGGCACCCGGCGCCGTGTCTGACCGCCTCGGGGGATATGTCATTAACCTGGGTAATAATGCCGGCACATCATTATTAATGGATGCCTGGATGCTCTCCGCCTATATCAGCGAACATGGCCCGCCCAGGTCCGTGGTGGTAACTCGCATATTATCAGGTTACGGGGCCGTGCACAGCACGGAATTCATGGCGAACGTCCCCCTTCCCTGGGGCTACTGGGATACCTACAATCTGGCCCCGGAATGGAAGGAAGGCGAAATAGCGGACCTGTTAATTGCTAAATACGGCGTGCTGTATTCCAACGCCGATGTTTTACGGGAACGCCTCCTTGAGCCCGCAAATTTGTTCAATAGTGATGCTAACAAATACCCCGCTTCTATCTATAATCACAGCTACATTGCCGGAAATAAGGAACAAAAGCAGGATATGGACATCAATACCCGCACGCCGGGTTCATATTTTAAAAATTTTTACCCCAGTGCCGATGCCACCAAAGCCATCAAACACATGGCCGACCTGGCCCGGGAACATCGTTTCCAGCTGTATTTCACGCTGCAGGTCGAGTGGGATGAAGCCGTCAAGGCAGGCCTGAGGACCGAGCAGATAGCCGCGCAAAAAAAGTATTTATCCCGGTTTACTGACGATGCGTATGTCCATGTTGTTGAGCAGGTGCCCGGGACTTTGTTCACCCGGGAGCAGATGCAGAACCCGAACCACCTGTGGCATGGCTCGGAGAAAATTTACACCGAGGGAATCGTGAACGGCATCGTGGCGATTCAAAACGGGCTGACTGCGCCGGACCTGAAAAACCTGGGATTGACCTCGGTGTCTCTCGATGCGGACAGCTACCAGCCCGGGGCGACGCCGGTGGTTACGGTCGGTGTGACCAATACTGACGGTGCCGCCGTTAGCGGGAGCGTATCCTGCCTGCTGAAGCCGTCAGGCGGCCCTGATGGATACTGGACGGCCCGTGCTCCGGCTAAATCGGTAAATCTCGAAGGCAACGCTACCGGAGAGGTCACCCTTAATTTAACGGCGGGCAAGCTCGACCAGCCCGGCCTGTATGACCTGGTGATTTTCCTGAGGCAGGACGCCGGCAATCTTTCCCACGAAACGCGTATCGAGCTAGCCGGTAAAGTCACCGTAAAATAGAAAGGGACTCTAGAAAGCCTGCCATGCCAGGACGCCCCCGGAATGGTTGATATGTCCCAGGCCCGGGAAGGCGAAATGGCAGGCAAAAACAGGTGCCCCGGATTGCGCCAGACCGTTCAACACCCGGGACCTCGTCTTCAGTGCCTGTTCCGGTTCAACGTCGAATAGAGATAGGTATTCAGGGTTTACGAGTTCGACCGGCGAATGGATGATATCCCCGATGCAAACGAGCCGTTGCCCGCGGGAAGAAATTTCCACGATGATGTTCCCCGGCGTATGACCGGGCGCAGGCATGAGTTTGACGCCCGGCAGTATTTCGGTATTCTCTTTTACCAGGTCGAATCTATCCCTGAGCGGCAGAAGGTCCTTCCTGGCATAACTAAAAAGCATGGTCTGGAACTCGCTTTTCTCCGGCCGGGCCACCCAGTACTCCCACTCCTTTTCAGACGTGATGAAACGGGCGCCGGGAAAGGCCGCCCCGCCCGCCGCATCCAATGTGCCGCTGACATGGTCGATATGACCGTGGGTCAACACGATTCTATCGATATCCGCGCATTTTATTCCTTCCGCCTCTAGATTTTGGACCAGGTGCCCGGCGGTTGACTGGAATCCGTCCCCGCATCCCGTGTCGATTAGTATCTTGTGGTCCGCCGCGTCGATAAGCAGGGAGTTCAAGCCGAACACCTCTTTGTCGTTCACCAGCGTCCCGTCGCTAAAGACCACGCATTTATATTCCCCCACGTCGTAGTGAAATCCTTTTTCCATCATTGACCCTTCGCTCCTGACCAAAAATATTGTTGTTTCAGTTCAATCTACCGCTTTAGATATCTTGCAGAGGAAAGAGCGCCACGGTTCCGACCCTGTGTGAGGGTCGCAGGGCATACCGTGTGTCAGCAGATTAACATTTGAGCCGGTGAAACCATATTCGGGAGGTCCTTTCTCGGGAAACCACCAGCCGTGCTGCGCGCTGACAACACCGGGCGCGATGTCATCGGTAAGGCTTGCCCTTTGTCTTATCCTCCCGCCCCGCGGGCTTTCAATCCAGACCCAGTCCCCGTTTTTTATCGCCAGCTTGCCGGCGGCGACGGGATGGATTTGAACCGTAGGATCAGGATTCAGGCGGCGGAGTGATTCTATCTGCCGGCCCTCGGTATGAAAATATGCCTGGACCCTGGCTCCGGTCGTGATGATAAACGGATATTCCCGGTAGATATCCGGGGTGGAGTACGGGCTTTCGGGCGGCTCGACGTAACCGGGTAACGGGTCGTAGCCCATGTCTTTCAGTGCCGTACAGTAAATCTCGAATCTGCCGGAAGGCGTTTTGAATCCGCCCGTCTCATATTTCTTGTAGCGCATTTGTCCTTGGAGTATGCCGGCTTTTTTAAATTCCTCAAAGTCCATCCCGGAGCCCTTTAACAGCCAATCGCAATAGTCCCGCGTGCTGCGCCAGGGAAAATCAGCTTCCATCCCCATGCGTTTAGCCAGATCGAAGATGATTTCCTTGTCGTCGCGGCACTCTTCAATCGTTTCCACTTTCACTCGCGGTGTCACGCACCAGACCATGTGCAAATCGGGCACGTCATCGGTTTCCAGCCAGCTTGCGGCCGGCAGGACAATGTCCGCGAATTGAATCGTCGGATTCATAAATAAATCCGCCGCCACGATGAAATCAATCTTCCGCAATACCTCCACCATTCTCAGACAATCGCTATGACTCAAGAGTAAATTGCTGCCCATGATAAACAGGGCTTTGATGGGATATGGCTTCTCCGTGAGGACCGCATTGATAAACTCACCGGGTTGAATCGTCGCGCTTAGCTTATATTTACCGGCCCCGAGCCTTTTCGCTCTTGATTCCGGTGATAGCCTGTCCGGCAGTTCTATATCCGGGTTGACGCGCGGGGACTGTACGAGCACGTTTGCCGGGGGTACCCAGAACGCGTCTCCACCCGGGATATCGATGTTGCCCGTAATGCCGGACAAGATAAGCAGAGCGCGGATGGTCTGAAAACTGTTCACTCCCTGGTCGATACCGACGCCCCATTGCAGGCAGGCGGGCCGGGTGGTGGCATAGAGTCGCGCCGCGGCCTCGATAGTCTCCGCAGGGACCCAGGTAATCCGGGCTACTTTTTCCGGAGAATATTCCCTGGCCCTTTCCGCCAGTGCCCCAAAACCGATTGTCCAGGTGCGGACAAAATCCTTGTCATACAGCCCTTCCCGGATAATCGTGTTCAGCATTCCCAGGGCGAGGGCGGCATCCGTCCCGGGACGGACCTGCAGCCAGTAATCAGCTTGTGAAGCCAGTCCGGTCCGCCTCGGATCGACGACGATTAGCCTGGCGCCGCGTTTCAACGTTTCTCTGAGCTGGTAGCTGCACATGCCGTCGGCGGCGCCGACTTCGGTCAGGTTGCTGCCCCAGACAAGAACACATTCTGGTTTGACGCCGCCAAACCCGTAGTAATCGCATACGGGGAGTTCACCGCAGGTCATCGCCGAGGCTTTCAACCTGGGCCCGTAGCAGAGATGAGCGAAACCCAGGCGATTTGGTGTGCCGAGGCTATTGAGGAACCGGTGGAACATGACGTAGTAGGGCCGGCCCGTTCCCCTGGCCCCGACAATCGATTCCGCCCCGTATTTTTTCTTCACCTCGAGCAGCTTCCGGCTGGCGGTGTCCAGTGCCTCGTCCCAGGTAATCTTTTGCCATTTATTCTCGCCGCGGTCGCCCGCCCTCTTCAGGGGATATTTCAGCCTGTCCGGGTGATACAGTAGCTCCGGAGCGGATTTACCTTTGACGCAAATATAGCCGCGTGAAGTGGGACTCTCGGGGTCCCCGGTGACCCTGACGAGCCGGCCTTCCTTAAGGTGGAGCAGGACACCGCATACGCCGTGGCATCCCCGGCAGGTAGACTTAATAATATCGTAAGACATAGCTTTCGAGCTGGTTAGTTATCAATATGGGGCGACGGCGCCAATCCCGATGCGGACCGGAAACGGAAAAGGCACGCGTTCTCTATAGACTACAATAATCCGTGATAAAAATAAACCCGGGAAAGCGGGGGTTGATAAATCATCATGCCATCGGCCTACCTTCTACAGACGCCGGTCTGAAAACATAATCGGTCGAACCGAACATGACCAGAAGATAAATAATCGGTCTTGTCACGTTTTTCCAGATTTGTGGCAAATGGGCTAATCCGGCCGGTATGAACAGACTTGACGAGGTGTTGATTATTATCTTTTCCAGTTCCTTCCCCTCGCCGAGCCACATCTCGACTTCTGCCCCCAGGTTATAAACGTCTTTCGGGTCTGTCCCCAGGAAAATGAATAGTTCATCGTAGTCGTGTGTGTGTGGCTGGGGCCCTCCCGACACGATTTGCCGGGGACTATCGCCTATCACCATGCCGTATTCGACGATTGAGGAAGACCCCTTGAACAGCTTCTTATCACACAGCACCAGCGCCCCGGTATTCACCCAGTCTTTGGCTCTGATGCCTTCATCCGGTCCGGCGTGGGCCGGGGGCACCGGCCTTCTGACAATATATTTCTCATATCTCGACTTTGCCATTATTCTCCTTTCCTCATTGTAGTAAATGCCAGCCCGCTTCATATAGTACTCCCACTTTATCAGGATCTCGTTATTTGATAAAGCGCGCCGGCTTCAAACCTGAATATGCCTTTACCCGGTCCTTTACTCCGCTGGGCTATCCGCGTACTTACCAAAAGTCTTACGCGGCTGACTACTTGACCCAGGTCCCGTAGGCGTTATGCGACCCTTCGATTTCCCGGGGATATTCGAACTTCCTGGCGGCAATCAACACCATCTGTCTTCCCAGGTCCCTGGCGGCGTTCATGCAATTCTCCAACTTTTCGGCGTCGCCCTTGATGTGTGCGTAAGCCGCGACATAATTCGCCGGGAGCATTTGCATCGATACAAAGTAGAAGTACAAATCTTTCAATGCATCCAATAGCCCTAAACTCGCAGCCACTACCACCGCTCCCCCAACCTTATTCGCCAGGGCCGTCTGGTGGTGGTCCAGAGCGAAGGTACGGTCCATGATAGTCTTGGCCTGGGCATTCATGGAATAGAGGTATATCGGGGCGCCCCAGACGATACCATCCGATTCCAGCATCTTTTTATAGAGGTCCTGCATATCGTCCTGAATATGGCATTTCCTGGCCTTCCAGCATGTCCGGCAGGCATCACAGGGTTGAATCGTCTTGCCCGAAACACTATAAAGCTCTACGTCAGCTCCTTCCTGCTGTGCCCCTTTGAGCGCTTCACTCAACAGCGTTTCAGTGTTACCATGTCGTTGCGGACTGCAAGAAATGGCGAGAATTTTCATAAATTTTCTCCTCCCGGTAATTTTATGCCCATTGTAGCACCGTTTCGTGGAAGGCTCAAAGCTGCGGGGCAGAAACGCGGTGTTGACTGGCCGAATGAAGAAGCGCTAAATATAATTCATGACCTTGATAACTATCGGTCGACTATCCAGGAGGTGACATCGGTGAAAAATCCGAATGAAGAACTCGCCAGGTTTGCGGAAAAAACCCGGTGGGAAGACCTGCCGGAATCGGTAACAAACGAGGTAAAATTAATATTGATAGACTCTATCGGATGCGCGCTGGCGGGAATATCGGTCGCGCCGGGAGAGATGGCTGTGTCTCTGGCCAGGAGATTAGGGGGGCCCGGTGAGTCATCGATAATCGGAACCGGCGAGAAGGTCTCCTGCATAAATGCGGCATTTGCTAATGGCGAGCTAATTCGAGCCCTGGACTACGACGCTATGCCAACCGGCGGTCATTCGCCGCCCTACGTCATACCACCGGCGCTAGCGATCGCAGAAAGCAAAAAGGCCTCCGGGCGGGACCTCATCCTCGCCCTCGCAATAGGTTTTGAAATTTCAGCCAGGATTTCAAAGGGCCTGCAAGGCGGGGGATTTTCTTTCACGGGGACTGACGTGAAAAGTTTCAAGGTAGGCACACGCGGCGGCGGGGCGGCCTTCAATTTTGGGGCAGCGGCCGGAGCGGGAAAAATACTTGGATTAGACTTGCGTGAAATGACGAATGCACTGGGTATGGCCGGACATCTTTGCCAGGTCCTCACCAACACGAAATTCACATTCGGCGCCCACCGGCACATGGCTAAATACGGAGTGGCCGGATGGCAGAACACCGGCGCCGTTACTGCGGCGCTACTGGCCGGGATGGGCTATGCCGGAGACACTGACGTATTGGACCCCGAATACGGGTTCTGGAAATTTTGCGGCTATTCTGGATGGAAACCCGAACTGGTAACCGCGGAACTGGGTAAAACCTGGTATACTCCCCGGGTGAACTACAAGCGATACCCGTGCTGCGGAATGCTCCATACCGCTCTGGACTGTTTCTATAACATAATTGACCGGAATGATTTGAAACCTTCCGATATCGCAAGCGTAAAAATTATGGGGCATCCGGTACTCGAATTACCCCTTTTTACCAACCGGGAACTGGCCAATGTCGTAGATGTGCAATTCGGGATGCATTACGTTATCAGTCTGGCGGCATTCCGCGTAAAAATCGGCGCCGAGTGGCAGGACCTTGACAAAATAAAAGAACCAGAAATAATCGAATTCTCCAAAAAAGTCAGCTTCCAGGCTCACCCTGACTATGCCAGAATAAGTCGACAAGACCCGTCCAGCCAACTAAGCAGGGTAGAGGTCACCGCCGGGCTTGAGACTTATCAAGAAGAACGGACCCATTCGCGGGGTACGAGTGGCACAACACTGGCATTAACGATAGACGAAATAGCCGAAAAATTCAAGCATAACGCTTCGCGCGTTCTCACGAAGACCCAGGCAGAGAGCGCCATGGAAGCGATACTGAAACTGGAAAGATACGAAGATATCAGGGAAGTATTAAAGTATTTTACCGTGAAGGACTGAACCGGTTACGGGGAGGCGCTTCCTATTACAATGTCAATCTTTATTTTTCCGGCGACGCCGGTGGCCGATATTGAACACTTCTTTTGAAGGCACGACAGGTAACCCCGGCCAGGGCATCATGCATAAGCCCGAATTGTAGCACTTCCGGCAGAAAGTACACTGGGCATTATTGGTCTTAGCCCTTCTATCCGGTTTGGGTTTGGCCCGGTCCAGGTTCGAGGTCACCTATTACCTCCGCTACCGAAAAGTTTATATTCAAAACCAGATAAGGGCTATGATTAAAGTCGCACTCAGTCTCAAAAATACGATTTAAAAATTATTTGGAAGTGACGTACCCCCCAGCAAGCTGGGGGGCATCTCGGGTAAGGAAGCGACCCCACCACCAGGTCATCTACGAGGCCGCTTTCCTCCCCTCAGCAAGCTGAGGGGTATCCAGCGGAGTTTGTTATGAATCGAAGCTGGCTACTCGTGAATCGTTATTAGTGTTATGTCAACCAGGGTGGACGCTCTACCCAGAAACACGGGGAAGGGAAGCCCTCTGTTGGACTAATACCGGCCGTATTCCCTGATGGAGTCGAGCACGGCCTTCATGGCGGCGGGGGGACCTTTATCCGGGAGCCTGATATTGAGGAGGAGCCCGCCTCCCCGGCCACACCTGTCAATCAGCTCCCTGTAATATTTTTCCACTTCCCGGAGTGACCACAGCTTCGACGATAAAGGACCGCGGGCTAAAACACACGTGTGGCCGTCCAGGATTTCCCTGGCCCGGACGACGTCCATGTACTCGACAGAGGCGACGATTTTACCTTTCGGCAGCTCCAGGAGTCGCTCAAGGCGGTCGCCAAACTCCGCCTCGAAGAACGGAATCGGGACATAGCCGAGGTCGATGGTGGCCTGCAACGCCTTTTTCAGTCCCGGCCAGTAGAACTTATTGAACTGTGCTTCGGACATAAAGGACTTGTCTCCCCGCCAGAGCGGCATACCTATCCTCTTGGGATTGCCCCTCTTTTTGGGGTCGGCCGGAGCCGCCCCGGCAATCCGCCTCTCCAGTATCATGTCACAAAGCCGGAGCAGCTTATCCGGCCGGCGGAACATGTCAATCATCGACCCCTCCATACCGCGCAGGAAGCTGGAGACGGTGTCAAAAGGGGCGCCGCCGACACCGCCGGTGCTGACGGGGGCAAAGGCCGGGAAACCCAGCAAAGCCAGCTCTTCATAGGCATCCCCGATGGTCTTCCTGAACCTGGCCATCTCCCGCCCGGCTTTGTAGAGCGACCGGGCAACCTTGATAAACTCCGGGGTGGCAAACAAGGGAGTAATGCCCTCGAAACCCTGGAAGATAACGCCAAGGGAGGGAAGTCTGGAAAGCGGCGACATGGCCCCGTATACCCGGGGCAGGTAACGGCGGACCATGAAATCCGACGCGTCGTTGAAGAAAAGGTCGTACTCGTCCTCCTTCATATACTCCCCTTCGACGAACTGGTACTCATAATCGGGAGGGATCGGACCGCCCGGCCAGAGCCGGTTCTTCACATCGAGGGCTTCAAGGGCCGCGCCGGAGGTCGGTAAACCGGCATTGCACATATCAGGTTCCAGGTCCAGGGTGATTTGCCGCATCGCCCTTTTCCAGCCAATGGGATCGTAATACGCGGCGGAGTTGGGTATACCGGCATAAAGGGAGGTATTGACGTTAACCGAAAGCGGGACCCTGTCCGGTTCTCGCAGCTCGATGACGTCTCTGACCAGCTTTTCGCGCTCATTATACAGGGTCGCGGTGGACTTACCGGTCTTAGCCTCAATCTCCTCTTTCAGCCGCCGGTTCTCCTGCTCGTACTGTTGCCGTGAAAGCGATAGTGACATGTTGGGGACCCCCTTACAGAGATTGTCGTTACTGGTGTTTGGATACCATAGTCTCTGTCCAGTATTTCTTATTGTTATTTCGCCGGTACTGACCGGGCGCGCGGCGGCGCCAGAGGAAGCCCGCCGGTGACATTGATGAACTCCCCGGTTATGAAGGATGAAAGTTCCGAAGCCAAAAACAGGGCGGCCCCGGCAATATCTTCCGGGGCGCCGACCCTGCCCAGCGGCACGGTCTTGCCGAGCTCGGCGAAAAACACGTCATCACTTAACCGCGAGCCGAAGAAGGCCGTCCGGATTGGCCCGGGGATAATGGCGTTGACGCGGATGTTGAATGGGCAGAGCCCAACCGCCAGGTCGACGGTCATGCCCAGGACACCAGCCTTACCGCTGTGATAGTGGACATTCGAGGAAGGGGGAGAGGTCGCCCCGAGCGAAGATATATTAATTATCGCGCCGGACCTTCTCGCTTTCATGTGCGGCACGACGTACTTACAGCACAGAAAGGTACTCTTCAGATTCAGGTCAACGACGCTATCCCACTCTTCCTCGGACATATCCTCAACCGGTGCGGTGGAAGGCAGCCCGCCCGCATTATTCACGAGGATATCAATCTTACCGAAATTGGCAACGACCTTCTGCACCAGGTCGCTTACCTGTTTACCGTCAGTGGCGTTGCAGAAGACAGCCATCCCTTCCCTGCCCTTCTTGCGGACCTCGGACGCGGTATCGTTGGCCTCTTTCAGGCTGATATCAGCGACGGCGACCGAAGCCCCTTCGGCGGCGAACATAATGGCCGTGGCCCGGCCGATTCCCCTGGCGGCCCCGGTAACGATAGCCACTTTATGCTGAAGCAACATATACGCCTCCTTCGTTAATAGATGTTTGTCGATATAGCCGGCGCCCGAAAACTACATTACCGAACCGCCGGAGACGTGAAAGACCTGACCCGTGACATAACTGGTGACGTCTGACGCCAGGAAGACCGTGGCGTTGGCGATATCCGCGGCGGTGCCTATCCTTCCGAGAGGCATGGTACTGAGCATTCTCTCCCGCATCTGTTTCGCCTGCTCCGGAGTGGGCGGCGGCAGCCCCTCCCGGAGGACCGCGCCGAAATTGGTCGGCGCCGGCCCCGGGGCGACGCAATTAACGCGTATGCCGGACCTGGACTCCGCCGTGGCCAGCTGTTTGGTGAAGAGGTCGATAGCGAACTTGGACATGGCGTACATCCCGACGCCCATGGAGTACTGGTGGGTGCTGCCCGAGCCGATGTTCACGATGACGCCGTACTTCCGCTCGCGCATACCGGGAAGCACGGCCCGCGTGACGTTCATGGTGCCGAAGAGGTTGAGGTCCATCTGCCTGGTCCAGACCTCGCCGTCCTGCTGGTCCAGAGGGACATTGTCCTTGTGCAGGATAGCGCCGGCCACGTTGCAGAGAATATCGATTTTGCTATATTTTTCAAGCACCTTCTTCACCATGGCGTCGACTTCCGCTTTTCTGGTGATATCCGCCCGGACGGCCAGGGAGCCGCCGCCGAGCTTTTTTACGGCATCAGCCGTTTTTTCGGCGTCCTCCAGATTAACATCGGTAACGGCGACGGTATCACACCCTTCCTTGGCCAGCAGGAGAGCTATGGCCTTCCCGAAACCAATCTGGCTGCCGGCCCCGCTGACCAGGGCCACTTTACCTTTGAAGCAGAGATCCATTTTTCACTCCTGTAATATAAATTAACCGATACCAGATAACTACGATAATAATTTCGGATAATATTTCCAGAGTGCCGCAGGCATCCTGTCACCAAGATAACGGTACACTTCGGCATGGGCTTCAATAATATTGGTGTCCATGTAGCTGTTCACCGAGTCGAGATAAATCATCAGGCTGTCGGTGGCCAGAAAAGCATGATACTCCGATTCAAAGTCGGCCTTCTCCTGTTCGCTCAATAACGAATAGCTTTCATGCGCCAGCTCGTGGGCAATAACTCCCGGGTTGGCCCACTCTGGTCTAACCCACATCTGGTCAGTCTCAGATATCGTCGCCGCGGGATACGGATACTGCAAAGAAATCATGATATCGTAGTCTACCCAGTGTTGCCAGTGTT
>MGNQ01000029.1:6614-6958 GCA_001796865.1 Chloroflexi bacterium RBG_16_56_11 | reverse complement strand
CGAGACAAGCCAGTCGTGCACCACGACAGTCACATCCGTGTTCTCCAGAGTCTTCGAATAGTCGACGGGCTCTTCCGGGTGGGGCAGGGTCGAGGGGATGGTGGCCGGCGCTGGACCAGAACCGGAAGGGGAGCCGGATGGCGGGACGTCTTTCTTTTTAAATAGCGACAAAATTTTAGAGATACACATACTCTACTTCCGGGACACTCATGGAACCCTATTATTTAGAAGGTGGAATCAGGTTACCTTCTCCGAAGACGTGTTTCCCGCCGCCCTTTTCAAAGACCACATAATAGACATTTTCGGGCGGTATATTTCCGAGGGCGGCTTCCAGCCAGCCGACT
>MGNQ01000029.1:5690-6576 GCA_001796865.1 Chloroflexi bacterium RBG_16_56_11 | reverse complement strand
CGTCAGGCCTTGATGACGAGACATAGACACTACGGTCACTTCGTCGCCTACGTTAAATTTGTAAGGAAGCCCGGCCATAGCTAATGACCACTCGGAATAATAATTTAGTACAGCAGGAAGACCAGATGCAATTATATTCCCTTAAGATGATAAAAACAAGAGGAGTACACCCGCTCGGTTGTTCCGATATGTCGAATCTCCACGGCTACGCCCCGGGTCACCATAGCCAGAGTGACCTGCCCCATGGCGGGCTTTGACTTAAGGTTTGCACCAAGGGTAAAATGGAAATGGTCCAGGAAAGTATAATAAATAGCGGAGGATAACATGCCGATTGGTTACATGGGGAAGCTCCTGTTCGTGAATCTGACAACGGGAAAAATCGCCGAAGAAACTCCTGATGATAACCTCTACAGGGACTTCCTGGGAGGCTACGGACTCGGGGCCAGAATCCTTTACAGCCGCATGAAAGGCGGTGCGGACCCGCTGGGCCCGGACAACATGCTGGGACTCGTTACCGGCCCTTTTACCGGCACGCCCATTCCTTCCGGGGCACGTTTCACCGCCGTGGCGAAATCGCCGCTGACGGGGGGGTGGGGGGACGCTAACTCAGGCGGGTTCTTCGGCCCGTACCTGAAATTTTCCGGTTTTGACGCGGTATTTTTCACGGGGATATCTCCGAAGCCCGTCTATCTCCTCATCGACGAGGGCAAAGCCGAACTGAAGGACGCCAGCCACCTCTGGGGAAAAGACGCCTACGAGACTGAGGAAACGCTGGAGGCCGAATACGGAAAGGACTGCCGCGTCGCCTGCATCGGCCCGGCAGGAGAAAAGCTGGCCCTTATCGCGGCCATCATGACGGACAAGGGTTCGGCGGCCGGCCGGTCCG
>MGNQ01000029.1:1241-5612 GCA_001796865.1 Chloroflexi bacterium RBG_16_56_11 | reverse complement strand
TGAGAAAAGAGCACGTACAGTCGCTCCGACAGGCACAAGGCTTCGGGGGCCTTGAGAGTTTGCATAAATACGGCACCTCCGCGATGACCCACCGTTCGGCCCACAGCGGCGACACCCCGGTGAGGAACTGGGGAGGTATCGGTATCAAGGACCTGCCGGACGTTGAAGGCTTAACGAATACGGTATTAGAGACATATGTAACCAAGCTCACCGGTTGCTGGCACTGCCCGGTAGCCTGCAAGGCTATCCTCAAAGAGGGTACCGGCGAGTATAAATACCCGGCCGGCATCCGGCGGCCGGAATACGAGACCCAGGGCAGCTTCGGGGCCAACTGCAGCAACAGCAATCTCGGCTCGATAAACATGTGCAACGACATCTGCAATCGTTACGGCCTGGACACGATAGCCGCCGGCAGCATCATGGCTTTCGCCATCGAATTGTATGAAAACGGGATTATCAATAAAAAGGACACCGGCGGCATCGAGCTAAAATGGGGCAACCACCAAGCCTTGGTGGCCATGACCGAGAAGATGGCCAGGCGCGAAGATGTCGGCGATAAACTAGCCGACGGCGTGAAAGTGGCGGCGGAGAAAATCGGGAGGGGAGCGGAGAAGTTCGCCGTGCACGTCGGCGGGGTGGAGGTGGGGATGCACGACCCCAAGCTGTCAGGATTCGGCATGACGGCGGGGGCCCGCTACCAGATGGACGCTACCCCGGGCCGGCACACGCAGGGTTTCGGGCCGGGCAGTTTCCCGGGCCACGTAGTCAACTCCACCGGGCTGTGCCTGATCGGATTCGGCTTCGGGGCCGGACCGCAAAAACTGACCGACTTTCTCAACGCGGTCACCGGCCGGGACTACACGCTTGAAGATGTCCTGAAGACAGGGGAGAGAATCGCCAACCTGAGACACGCCTTTAACCTGCGGGAGGGAATCAACGAGCTAAAATGGACGCCGCACCCCAGGTTAATCGGCGAGCCGCCGCAGAAGGAAGGGCCGCTGGCGGGCGTGACGATAAACCAGAAGGCCCAGGTCTACTGGTGTCTCGGCGCTCTCGACTGGGACATGAACACGACAAAGCCGAGCAAGAAAAAACTCATGGACCTCGGCTTGAACGATATCGCCGCTGAGCTGTGGCCGCCACAGAAAGGTCCGCCGTTCGGTCCGCCTCAATAGCGGTCAAGCGCGATTGAACTGAAACATAGGAATAAGCGGGGGGGAGAGCGGGCAGTCACTGAGAAACACGCCCGCTTCCCTCTTTTTTTTATTAAGATGAGCCCCAAGGCTCGTTTTTATTTTCTTGTGGAGCGTGAGAGGCGTGTTATAACAAAACCCGGCTCGAGGTCGTTATCCTCCTCCGATGATAGGCTGTTTGAAAGTGTCTTTTTTACAACGCTAGTAAGGTTCCTCAAGTATTTCTTCCAGGAATATCTCGGCTTTTACCAAATCTCTTTTGTTGGGTCTTCCGGTGATATCACCGAACCATTGTCCGGGTGTCGGCCGTTTCCCCAGACTACCCGGGCAAGAAAATCGGCCGACACACCTGAATCTAAGATGCTCTATATTAAGGTCCAGTAGACTAAGGGCCGGTTCCGCTTCTTTAGGGCCCAGGTGCGTTCCGGCGTACGTCACAAAGACCACCCCCTTTTTCGGGCCGGGCTTAATTTTCTGATGGACATGCACTATTTTCCCCGCCCTTCTGGTGCGGTGTGTGGTCTTAAAAATGATATCCACCAACTCTTTACCCGGCAGCGCGGCATATACCCCCGACCCCGCGCATAAGAAATCATAGTCCTGAAAGTCAAACGGAAGATTATCGACGTCCATGTCTTTGCCGACCTTGATGATGTCACATCCCCAGCCCTTTTTCTCAAAGACCTGTTTAAACCTGAAAGCCACTTTCTCCGTATTGCCGGTCATCGTTTGATACAAGATAAGGCTTTTTTTTATTTTCGACATCCTTTACCTCCGCTATCTGACCCGCCGCCATCAGTGACAGCCACCTATCCATCATCGCCAGGATAATGGCTTAACGATGTGGCGGCTAATGAAGCAATAGTTGGATGTGATTATAGTCGATTAACAAGGGAAAAACAAGAGTATCGAACCTTACCTCAAAGCTTTTTCATATTAGTCCCCGGATATACCATTTGTGCCTCCTCTTTTTTCCGGAGCCGTTTAACTAAGGCAGGTCAAATGGCACACCGGTTATGTTAGAATGTGCACATGCCTGAAATATTTTCAAAGGAGCCACCATCAACATTAGCCAACCACCTTCTCCAACGTTAATAACCGGTTCAAACCGAAGGTCAATATTCTTCTTCTGTATTGTCAACTTCCTCTGGTGGATAGGACTTTACCTGTACGTTCCGATATTGCCTGTTTACATACAAAGGACCGGAGCCGGCCTTGATACGGTGGGCGCAGTACTCTCGGCATACGCCGTGCCCCAAGTCCTGTTACGCATTCCCATCGGCATCTGGTCGGACAGACTGGGCAGGCGAAAACACCTGGTAGCAGCGGGTATTATCTTCACATCGCTGGGGGCGCTCGGGCTCGGTCTATCAACAACTCCCGGGCTTTTGTTCCTGTCAAGGATGGTCACCGGCATCGGCGCGGCCGCCTGGGTAGTCTTTCCTCTCTATTTCAGCGCTTATTATCCGGCACATGACAGCGGCAAAGCCATCGGACTGATTAACTCCGTCGCAAGCATGGCACTGATAGCAGCCACCGCCGGTGGCGGATTCATCGCCGAAGGATTTGGTCTAAGCAGGCCATTTTTCCTGGCAGCCCTGCTGGGGGTACTCGCCCTGCTGGCTTTGACGTCAACGAAGGAATCGCCGATGAGCCGCACGCTAACTCCATCGCGGCGAAGCTCTCTGCATGTAGCGACTCGCCCCTTGCTTCTGATGATATCCATGATGGCGATATTGCTGCACTTCGCGGTCTTTACCGGGGTGTTCGGTTTCCTGCCCATATACGCAGCAGGAATCGGGGCATCCGATAGCGAACTAGGCCTGATTACCATGATAAACCTGGGGTTTTCGGCCCTCGGGGCATTGATGGCGGCGCGGATATGGGAGAGGTTAGGCTACCGGGTGACTATTATCCTGAGCGCAGTGCTCATCGGTGCCAGCCTACTGGCCACACCTTTCATCAAGGCAACACCTTTACTGATGGCTGTCCAGACGAGCTGCGGGATGGGAAACGGGGTGCTGATGACGCTATTCATGGTCCTGAGTATTCGGGGCCTGCCGCGACAACAACAGGCAACGGCCATGGGGGTCTATCAAGCGATATATGCCATCGGGATGTTGACAGGCCCACTGGCCTCCGGATTCCTGGGTAGCGGAGCAGGCCTGTCTACTGTGTTCTACCTGGCAGCCTTCCTGGTCATGCTAATCGCGGTACTGGCATTGCTACCTATATTTTCAAGAAGAACAATCGAGAATTAATTTTTCCGCGGGTTACGGTACAGGGTTACCGCTCCAGTTTCTTCCTCACTGGTGGAGTCTGAAAATTAAGGGTCTGGTGGAGACGGGGGAGAATCGAACTCCACCCAAACATAGCATAACTGAACTGGTAATAAGACGCAAAGCCTTCGCAGTGCAGTTTGTGTGAATGTAAGAGCCGGACTCCCGAGCTCCGCCTACCACAATCAGCGAATTCTAGAGCATTGATCTATACCCAGGAGCTTATTTATTATTGTCGAAGTCCATCTCATCGACTTTATTTAAGCCTATTAAAACAGAGAAGAGCATTAGTAGTAACCTTCCAGATCGATATTTACTTCCTAAGATTCTTTTATAAATGCAATAAGCCGCAATATATAACTTGACAACAAATTGTAACTCTGTTATTCTATCCACAAAACTTAAGTTCTAAGGATAAAACTATTATGCCTGCTGGTAATAATCAGCTCGAAAAAACGGTGTATACAGTTCCGGCCGTTGAACAGGCAATCCGTGTAATGATTTGCCTGGCTGATAGCGGGAGTAATCCTAAAAGCCTTACGGACATTTGCCAGGAAGTAGATATTCACCGTAGTAAAGCTTTTTCTATTCTGAACACTCTGAATGAGCACGGTTTTGTAAAAAAGAATCCTAATAGAGGGGGTTATGTACTCGGGCCTGGGCTACTTACACTCACCGGGAAGATGCTGGAATATTTGAGTCTCCCTCGTCTTGCTAAACCGGTACTTTATGACCTCGCAAAAAAAGTAGGAGCTACGGTGACGCTGGGAGTGATTTCCGACGATAAAACGTATATTGTTGCCGAGTATTTGGGAGCGCCGGGTATCGGAGTTTCCTCACCTATTGGATATGTCACTCCAATCACATATGGTGCTCATGGGAAAGCAATCGCGGCTTTT
>MGNQ01000029.1:0-1140 GCA_001796865.1 Chloroflexi bacterium RBG_16_56_11 | reverse complement strand
CGGATTTGCGCTGGAACTGGGAGATATTCAACAGGGGATGAACGCTGTAGCGGCCCCGATATTAGACCAAAATAGCTACCCGATTGGTTACGTCACAATTGTTGGTTTTTTTACGGAGGAAGAGGCCTTAAAACTTGGCCCATTTGCTGTTGATGCGGTAAAAACAATCTCGAAAGAAGCCGGGCACATGATATTCTGGCGAAAGAACGGAAACCGGAGAAATTTCACCTAAATTATGAAAGATTGATAGGAGGTTTAATAAATGGAAAAAACTAAATATGGCAAGTACGTAATAAGAAAATCGGTGACGAAACCGGAACCCTGGCCTACTATGGAATGGATTGGTGAGACCGATTACAAAACCAATGTCACTTTTATGATTACCCGCGTCATGGCGCCATGTAAGATGGAGGAATACCCTCATTCTCACGACTTCGATATGTACCTGCATTTCATCTCTTATGACTATAAACACATGGATGACCTGTTCGCTGAAATAGAAATCGGTCTAGGCGAGGAGCAGGAGATGCACACCATCACCTCGCCGGCCAGTGTCTATATTCCCGCCGGATTAATACACTGCCCGCTTATTTTCAAAAGAGTTGATAAGCCGATTATTCTATTTCATACCAGCATCGCTTCCAAATATGTAAAAAAAGGGGATTCTATCAAAAAACCTTAAGAGTTAATAGAACTACCGCCATTGTAATAAGAACAAAAACAATCGGGATGATTATTAATGACAAGTCTGGTCACAAATATACAGGGATATTCTATCCATGACGGACCGGGCATAAGAACGGTAGTGTTCCTAAAGGGATGCGGCCTAAAATGCCAGTGGTGCAGCAACCCCGAATGTATTTCGCCGCAAGCTGAAATCGGGTTTATCAAGAAACTTTGCACCAAATGCGGCAAGTGCGCAGAAATATGCCCCGTTGGCGCGCTCGTTTATGAAGCAGACAAGCTTCCCCGTATCGACCGTGAGCTTTGTACTGGCTGCGGTGAATGCAGTTCGGCGTGTTCTTATAAAGCAATCGTTCTCTACGGCCAGGTAATGAACGCCGAAGAGATTTTCGATATTGTAAACCGGGACAAAATGTTTTACCAAGCATCGGGCGGCGGCGTAACGGTTTCCGGAGG
>MGNQ01000028.1:26275-28090 GCA_001796865.1 Chloroflexi bacterium RBG_16_56_11 | reverse complement strand
GCCGGGAGATGAGCTTCTTCGTCTTCACCGACGGGAGAACGGTCGTCCCCACCGTGCCCGCCTGCGACTATAAACGCATCTACGACGGCGACCGGGGGCCGAACACCGGCGGCATGGGCAGCTACAGTCCGCCGCCGTTTTACAATGACCTTCTGGAACAGGTCATCATGAAGACCATCATGGAGCCGGCGGTGCTGGCCCTGGCCGACGAGGGCCGGCTTTACCGGGGCGTCCTGTACGGCGGCCTGATGATTACCAATAACGCCCCGAAAGTGATAGAATTTAATGCCCGCCTCGGCGACCCCGAGACGCAGGTGGTCCTGCCCCGACTGAAGACCGACCTGGTGGACATCATCCTGGCGACGCTGGACGGAAACCTCGATAAGATAAAAATCGAGTGGAGAAAAGAGGCGTGCGTGGGGGTGGTGATGGCGTCCGGCGGCTACCCGGGCAGCTACAAGACCGGCTACCCTATCGGCGGATTGGAAGACTTGGACCATGACATCGCGGTATTTCACGCGGGGACGAAGCTCGCGCCGGACGGTAAAGTGCTGACAAGCGGTGGGCGCGTCCTGACCATCGTGGCCGCAGGCAAAGACCTGACGGAAGCCAGGGAGAAAGTCTATAAAAATATTTCCAAGATAAACTTCGAGGGTTGTTGCTACCGGAAAGATATAGCTTTATTCAAGTAACAAGTAATAACGAGATTACCACGCCTCTCGATTTCGTCGGGATGGCTCGCAATGACAGGTAAAAGTGAGGTAAGAAGTATGCCGCTGGTGGGCGTGGTCATAGGTTCGAAATCGGATGCCGAAGTGATGCAGGCGACAATCGACGTGCTCACCAGCCTGGGCATCGAGTACGAGGTCAGCACTATCTCGGCACACCGGACGCCGGAGAAGGCGCGGGAATACGCCCGGTCGGCCCGGGAGCGGGGCATCGAGGTCATCATCGCCGCGGCCGGTATGGCGGCGCATTTACCCGGCGTTCTGGCGAGCTGGACCACCCTGCCAGTCATCGGCATACCGCTGCCGAGCGGCGACCTGAAGGGCGTCGACGCCCTTTACTCGATAGTCCAGATGCCGGCGGGAATACCGGTGGCCTGCATGGCCATCGGCAGCGCCGGAGCGAAAAACGCCGCCTACCTCGCCGCCGAGATTCTGGGCTTGAAACATGATAAAATAAAAAATGCCTACGAGAAATACCGCCAGGGACAGCAAGGATAGCCGGGGAAGGAGGGCGTCATGATAGAACGGTATTCCCGCCCCGAGATGAAAAGGGTATGGTCGGACGAAAACAAGTACGAGAAGTGGCTCGAGGTGGAGATAGCCGTTTGTGACGCCTGGGCGGAGATAGGGGTCATCCCGCGGAAAGACGTCCTGAAGATAAAGCTGGCCAAGTGCAACATCAAGCGTATGGAGGAAATCCTCGAAGAGACCCGGCACGACATGACCGCATTTCTCGGGGCAGTGTCCGAGAGCCTCGGGGAGGAATCGCGCTTCGTCCACCTGGGCCTGACCTCGTCGGATGTCATGGACACGGCCACCAGCCTCCAGCTCGTGGAGGCATCAGATATCCTTATCCAGGGCGTGAAGGACCTCAGGGACGTCCTGGCGCAGCGCTCCATCGAGCATAAATATACGGTGATGATAGGGCGGACGCACGGCGTCCACGCCGAACCAACCACTTTCGGGTTGAAGCTGGCAATATGGGTCGAGGAGATGCGTCGGAACCTCCAGCGGCTGACCGAGGCCAGAAAGAACATTACCGTTGGCAAGATATCGGGGGCTGTCGGCACGTACGCCACGGTGCCGC
>MGNQ01000028.1:25928-26243 GCA_001796865.1 Chloroflexi bacterium RBG_16_56_11 | reverse complement strand
AGCTGGGACTGGCCCCCGCCCCGATCTCGAACCAGGTGCTCCAGCGGGACCGGCACGCCCAGTTCCTCACGACGCTGGCGATAATGGCAGGCTCCCTGGAAAAGTTCGCGACAGAAATTAGAAACCTGCAAAAGACGGAGGTCCGGGAGGTGGAAGAGCCGTTCGGCGGCGGGTTTGTGTCCACGGGCTCGTCATCCATGCCGCACAAACGTAATCCCGAGCTCACGGAGCGCATCTGCGGGCTGGCGAGGCTGGTCCGGGGCTATGCCCTGACTTCGCTGGAAAATATCGCATTGTGGCACGAGAGGGACATCA
>MGNQ01000028.1:25465-25859 GCA_001796865.1 Chloroflexi bacterium RBG_16_56_11 | reverse complement strand
GATGAAAAGGCTTCAAGTATATCCGCACCGTATGAAGAAGAACCTGGAGCTTACTCGCGGCCTGGTTTTTTCGCAGAGGGTGATGCTCGCCCTGATCGATAAAGGATTGAGCCGGCAAAAGGCCTACGAGATAGTGCAGCGCAACGCCATGAAAGCCTGGAAAGGGAACAGGAACTTGCTGAATTTGCTCAAGGCCGATACCGATGTTACCGGCGCGATATCAGCGGAAGAGCTTGCCGGGCTGTTCGATTACCAGCCTTACCTGCAGCACGTCGACGAAATTTTCCAGAGGCTGGGGCTGACGAAGGCGCAATGGCAGGCAACTATGCCGGAGACGACGAATTTCGGGACGGGGACGATATAGCACCGGAGCGGGTCCAGCTGGGTAAATCCG
>MGNQ01000028.1:19628-25419 GCA_001796865.1 Chloroflexi bacterium RBG_16_56_11 | reverse complement strand
GGAAACAAAACTGCCGCTGCCGCTTTTTGTGCGGGGTAAGGTGCGCGACACCTATGACCTCGGCAGCCACCTCCTGATTATTTCCACCGACCGCATTTCCGCATTCGATGTGGTGCTGCCTACCGGCATTCCCTCCAAGGGACCCGTGCTTAACCGTCTTTCTTCATTCTGGTTCCGCCGCACCGCATCGATAATACCGAACCACATGACCGAGGCAATCGATGACGTCCATAGCCTGGACTCCTACCTGCCCGTAGAAAGCCGTTTCGCCTATCCATCGTACCTGCGGGGCCGCTCGATGATCGCTAAAAAGGTCAAGCGTATACCTGTAGAATGCGTCGTCCGGGGCTACCTGGCGGGCTCGGCCTGGTCGGAATACAAAGAGAGAGGCACGGTAGCTCGTGTCGCCATGCTGGCCGGTCTCGAGGAGAGCCAGGAACTGGAGCATCCCATCTTCACCCCGACCACCAAGGCCGACGTCGGCCACGACGAACCGGTTACCTCCAGAGAAATCGTTAAGCTGGTGGGGCAGACAATCGCGGCGGAGATAGAGGAAAAGAGCCTGGCTATATATAAATTCGCCCGGGAATACGCCCGCGGCCGCGGGATTATTATCGCCGACACCAAATTCGAGTTCGGCATCGATAATGGACGCCTGACGCTAATCGACGAGCTGGTAACGCCCGATTCTTCACGTTTCTGGGACCTCGGCAATTACAGGGCGGGACAACCCCAGGACAGTTTCGATAAGCAGCCGGTGCGAGACTGGCTGGTGGCCTCCGGTTGGAACAAAGAACCTCCCGCCCCACATCTACCCGCCGAAGTCGTCGCGGCGACAGTTAAGCGCTATACCCAGGCTTACGAAAAGCTCACCGGGCGCAAGCTGGCAGCCCTGGAGTAACAGTCACCGCTCCAGTCGCCCTTTAGTGGTGGGTAGCTCGCTACTGATACGAGGGTCGATGCGCGTGGCCGCGTCCAGCGCCCTGCCCAGGGCTTTAAACAGGGCTTCCGCCTTGTGGTGGTCATTGCTGCCGTAGAGAATCCTGGCATGCAGGTTCAGCCGGCCCTCGGCGGCGAAAGACACGAGAAAGTGCCGCACGAGGTCGACGGAAAATCCGGACATATCGTTACCTGAAAAAGGCAGGTCCAGGGCGGCATATCCCCGGCCGCTGATATCTACTGCTAACATCACCAGCGACTCGTCCATGGGGACAGTGGCATCGGCCATGCGGACAATACCCTTTTTATCCCCCAGGGCTTCCTGAAAGGCCTTACCCAGGCAGATGGCCACGTCTTCGACAAGGTGATGAGCATCATCGCCGGTGGCTTTTAGTTTTATGTCAAATAGACCGTGCCGGGCCAGTTGCGCCAGTAAATGGTCGAGTATACTGATGCCCGTTTCGATGGTATACAGGCCATTGCCGTCGATGTTTAGCTCCAGGGCAATATTCGTTTCGCTGGTCTCTCGGATGACGCGGGTCTTCCGGTCAACACCCGAGCCGGAGGCGATAAGGCGCATGGCGCCCCTCAAAAAGGTGCCACCGACGGCCACCTTTCCGGTGCGTGTGCGCTGGTAAAGCGGGCGGCTGCAGCCTATTTTTCTGGCCATTTCCTGGTCGGAGTAGCCCCCCTTGAGCTGTATCTGGACGACCTGTTTTAAAACACCTTCCGCCGAGACCATTCGGTGACCTCTGTTATATTTCTTTACTATTAACTATGTGTATTGTTAAGTATTATAACATATAAATAATATTTGTCAAGTGCGGACTTATGAGTCGCATTTTTTAAAATGTCAGGATACAAGAACTGCAAATCGAAGAAATCGAAGAAGAACCGGGGAGCGGGACTGGCACGACGGAGGTGTCTTCAGGGCTCCAGGGCACGAAGGGCCGCTACCAGGGCCTCAGTATGCTCCGGTTTACCGACGCTGATACGCAGACTGTTTTTCAGAAGAGGTTTATCGAAATGGCGGACCAGTATTCCCCGTCTTTCGAGTCGCAGGAGCAACTCCCGGGCGCTACCCTTTAAAAGGGCGCAGTAGATAAAGTTAGCGCGAGACGGATACGGTCTCAGCCAGGAAACACTTTTCAGGGCCTCAAACAACCTCGTCCTTTCCTTGATTACTGCTTTGACGTTTGACTGTAAATAATCGATGTCGGCCAGGGACTCACGGACAGCGACCTCAGCGGCAACGCTGACGTTGTGAGGTATTTTAATCGACATCAGGTAGCCGGCGACGCGAGGCGGAAAGACCCCGTAGCCGACCCTCAGACCGGCCAGCCCCGCCCACTTGCTGAAAGACCGCAAAACCATCAGGTTCGGGTACTTATCCACCAGGGGCATGACTGTTTCCCCGGAGAACTCGTAATAGGCCTCGTCGACGACGACGGGCACGCCGGTATCTATAATTTCCACGATATCAGCTCGGGGCACGATATTGCCGGTGGGATTATTGGGCGTGGCCAGGAAAATAACTTTGGTCCGGGCCGTGACGGCGTCCTTAACCCTGGCGACATCAACGGCGAAGCTGTCGTCCCGGGTAACATTGACCACAGTACCGCGACAGAGCTCCGTGCTGAAGCGATAGAGGTCAAAGGTGGGCACGCATGTAATCACCTCGTCGCCCGGCCCGACGAACAGCCGTGCGATAAAATCAATGAGCGTGTTGCTGCCGTGGCCGGCGACGATACGCGCGGCGTCGACGCCGGTGTAGCCCGCAAGAAGACGGCGCAACTCCTGCTGGCCATCATCCGGGTAGATGTGGAAACTGGGATAGGCCGCCAGGGCCCGCGAAACCCGCGGGGAACAACCGTAGGGATTCTCGTTAGCGTTCATCTTGATGATATTCGCCAGGGGTACATCCACCCTCCCGGCCAGCGTATCCGGCGAGGTGCTGGCGGTGTAACCCGTGAATTTCAACAGGTTGGGCAGGATATATTTTTCAATGCCGTCGGAACCAGTCATTCAATTGCCTCCCGGCTGTGGTTTTCGAGTCGCCTCTCCACCGCGCGGGCATGGGCATCGAGGCCTTCGGCGCGGGCGATCACCGAGACGGAGGGGGCCAACCGCCGGACGTCACGCCTGTCCAGGTCGACCAGGCTGATGATTTTCATAAAGTCGGTGACGTTGAGGGGCGAGCCGAAACGGGCCGTACCCCCCGTGGGCAGGACATGGCTGGGCCCGGCAGCGTAATCGACGAGGGCCTCGATAGAGTGCTCGCCGATGAAAAGGCAGCCGGCATTTTCTATTTTACCGATGCAGTCAGCGGCATTTTTTATCACCAGGCACAGGTGCTCGGGGGCATAGAGGTTAGCCAGGGCGATAGCCTCGTCAACGCTTTTGACGATAACGAGAAACCCCTGCCCTTCCAGAGAGCCGGCGGCTACCTCTTTCCTCGAAATCGTTGCCAGCTGCCGGTTGATTTCGTTTTGAACCCGTGCCGCCAATTCCAGAGACGGAGTTATCAGGATGGCGGCTGCCAAAGAACCGTGCTCCGCCTGCGCCAGGAGGTCGGCGGCTAGATACCCCGGATTGGCCGATTCATCGGCGATGATGATGACCTCGCTGGGGCCGTAGAGGCCGTCAATCCCGACCGTGCCGTAGAGCAGCTTTTTCGCCAGTGTAACGTAAATATTCCCGGGCCCGCAGACCTTGTCCACGGCGGGGACGGAACCGGTGCCATATGCCAGCGCGGCGACGGCCTGGGCACCACCGACCGAGAAGATACGGTCGACGCCGGCGATGGCGGCGGCAGCGAGCATTACCGGCGAGACGTTTCCATTACGCTGAGGCGGCGTCACCAGGATGACCTCTGGCACTCCCGCCACGCGGGCCGGGATAGCCGTCATCAACAGGGATGACGGGAGCGGCGCCTGAAAGCCGGGGGTATGCACGCCGACCCGGCGTAGAGGCCTGACGAGCCAACCAAGATGAGCGCCCGTGCGCTCCTGGAAAAGGAGCTTCTTCTGCTCCGCGTGGAAAGCCCTGATTCGGCGGGCAGCCATCTCCAGCGCGGAAACGAGAGCGGCATCGACGTGACGCAGGGCTGCATCTACCTGAGCTCTATCGACTTCCAGCGCGGACAGTTTAACGCCGTCGAACTTCGCGGTATAGTCGATGAGGGCAGCGTCACCGCGGCTCCGCACGTCCGCGATAATCCGGCGGACGGTCTGTTCATGTTCGCCTGTCTCCGCCCCGGCCGACACCCGGCGGGACAGGACTTCCCTGGCTTTTTCAAATCCCGTGATAGTCCTCATTCAGGCATCCTTTACCGCAGCATGCAACCGGCTGACAACGGCTTCAATCCGCTTTCTCTTCAGCGGACCGTAGTCCGAAGAAGTCCGCCCTATCAGGCAGCCCGTCGATACCAGAATGGTATCGATTATTTTCAGGTTGTGGCGGGCGATGGTCCGGCCCGTCTCGGTGTTCTCAATGAGGAGGTCGGCATCATCTGGCAGGAAGGCTTCCGTAGCCCCCCAGGTGGGGATGACCTGATAGCGGCCGAGGAGGTTGTTACGGGCATATCTGTCAGCGATGTTCACGTACTCCGAGGCCACGCGCAGCGGCCGTTCCCGGGTAGAAACGAGATTCCTGAGACCGGCAGCGTCAGCGATGGAAAGCCCCTGGCTGACTACCGCGACCAGCCTGACCCGGGCAAAATTAAGGTCCAGGATTTCTCCGACCGGGCTGGACGGGAACTGGTCGAGGTGCTCGGTGAGCCAGTCCCTCCCCGTAATAGCCAGGTCGAAGCTGCCGTTGGCCACCTGCAGGGGCATGTCCTGGGGGCGGATAACCTTAACGGCTACACCTTCCATATCCATCACCGGCCGGCGGTTCCCTGACGCCGAGGGATAGTCGTCCAGGGCGATGCCCGCTTTTTGTAACAGGGAGACGGTCGGCTGCTGCTGGTGCCCGTCCGGCAGGGCCAGCCGGACAAGGTCGCCGTCCGCTTCGCGTCGGTAAACCGGGACGGTCCCAGCAGGTGGCTTTCCCGAGGGCGACTTTTTTTCGCCTTCGAGCGGCATGTCACAGATAGAGGTCAAGACTTCATCGAGGTCCTTGGCCGCCCAGCTATTCCGGTTAGCGATGAGGAAAGCGCTGAAATCGAGAACACTAGCCACGGGCACCATCCCGGAGTCCTGAAGGGCGGAGCCCCCGGGCAAGAGCGCCAGGTCGGCGTTTTCCGGCGGGTAGACCTCGACGGCGCCCCAGACCGGGAAAATACTGAACCGACTCAATCGCTGCCGCAAAGCGAAGTCCCCGGCCAGATTGGGATACTCGCTGGCGATACGCACCGGGGCACCGTTTCCCCGGGGCATTTCCGCCATCATAGACGCCACGAGCAGCGACCCATTACCGTAACACAGGTCCCTGACCCGGACCAGGTCACTACCGGGGAATTTCACCGCCATCTCCTGGACCCAGTCGAGGCCGCAAATCCCAAGGTCATAGTTGCCCATAGCCACCTGCACGGGAATATCTTTCTCGTGGAAGACCCTGATGAGGGCATCCGGGAACCGGGACGAGCGGGGGCGGTAGAAGCCCATCTCGGAATGATACTCATCGAGAGCCCACCCGGCCCGGTGAAGCAAAGCGGCGGTCTTCCGCAGCAGGCGCCCCTTGGGGAGGGCTATCTTAACCGGCAAGTCGACCCTCCAGGCATCTAATAATTTCACTGACAGAACGACAGACGGTCCGGGCTGGCTTCTGGCTGTCAACCAGAGTGAACACCGGCGACTCACCGCGAACCTCGACGCTCCAGCCGGACTCCTGCCAGCGACCATCGAGATCG
>MGNQ01000028.1:17979-19488 GCA_001796865.1 Chloroflexi bacterium RBG_16_56_11 | reverse complement strand
GCTTAACAAGTCGGTCGGTGTAAAGAGCGAAACCCGAGGCAGGCACATCGCCTCCCCCCATCGACGGGATAAGGGCGTCATACCGGCCGCCCCCGCCCACCTTCTCCCTACCGATAAACATCTGGAAAATAATACCGGTATAATACTCGAAGCCGGCCCCGGAGGCCACGTTAATCTGGTATTTTATACCGAGGTCGTCGAGCCGGGACACAGTATCCAGGAAGCTATCGACGCACGGCAAGACGTCAGGGGACGACCTGGCAAGCACAGCCCGCTGGTTGCGGAGAAAGCCAGGCGATTGTCCCTTCAAGCTCAGCAAGGGGACCAGCACATTTTCGAGGTCGGGGGACTTCCGGCTGGCCCGGGCCAGCGTTTCAGTATTACCGTCGAGTATCTCATCGAACATGCGGGCCTGCTCCTCCGGGTTGAGACCTAGCTTCGCCAGCAGCGCCTTGATGAGGCCGGCATGGGATAGCTGCAGCTCCACCTTGTCCAGTCCCAGCCTGGCCAGAGCCTCCAGCGCCAGCGAAATTAACTCGGCATCGGCCAGGGCCGAGCCGGGACCGATAAGCTCGGCGCCGCACTGCCAGCGCTCCCTGGTCTTAGCCGCGTCTTCTTCGAAAACAAAAACACTGGTGGCGTAAAAAAGCCGGGCCAGCCCTCCGCCGGGGAAATTTTCGGTATAGTACCTGGCCACGGGAATGGTGCCGTCCGGGCGCAGCACGACGCGCTCGCCGCTCCAGCCGTCCCAGTCGAGGAAAGAGTAGACCTTGCCCAGTCTCCCGGGGGTCAGCGTGCCCGCTGAGGTAAAGAGGTACAGGTATTCGATGGTAGGCGTCCTGACCTCGCGGTAGCCCCAGGCCGCGCAGCAGTCGTGACAGATACCCTCCACGCGGCGGAAGGCCTCCATTTCCGTGGGAGAAAGGTCACGCATACCTTTACATCTCTGGATTTTCATGTTTTTCTCGGTCATAAATTTAGTTAAATACAATATTAATTTACAATAAGTGAGGCAGGTTGTTCAATACGGTGAGATGAGTGGTGAACAAACATTAACGGCTAACCGAAGGAAAATCAAATATTAAGAATCAAAAGTCAAAAACACAAATTAAAAATAAAAAATACGTAAAGGGGAAATGTAGAAGGGATTCCGGCCTGCGCTGGTAACGATAGACAATCGGTGAGATTGCCACGTCGCCCTTCTGCGGAAGGACTCCTCTCAATGTCAGAGGAGCCCCTTCGATAGTCTCAGGATGAGCGGAGCGTTACCCTCCGGTGATAATGTGGGGGTTATTTAACTACTGATTCTTCTTCGCCGTAGAGGCGCTCTTTCCAGGTGACGCCGGCGCCGACCAGCCAGCGGCCGACGGAGTAGAGGACGGTGACGAAGATGTAGCCCATGCCGAGGGGATGGAGCCAGGCGGAGACCGGCGGCTCCTTGAATCGGGAGTCCACGAGCCAGCGCATGAAAAGGACCAGAGCAACCTGGAACACGACCAGCCCGCGCCA
>MGNQ01000028.1:16634-17963 GCA_001796865.1 Chloroflexi bacterium RBG_16_56_11 | reverse complement strand
CTCATGAAAAATCCGTTCCAGCACCACCAGAACGGCCCGAGGTAAAACAGCCAGGCGACGGGAATCAGTACCAAGAGCAATAACGGAGATAGCGCCGTCACGGAGTAGACGCAACGCACCAGGCCGTGCCACATGGCCCCGGCGGTAGGATACATATTGCAGGAGACCACGGAGGAAAGGTCGACGGCCACGTGGCGACCGCCGTGACGGGCAACCTCGATCCCCATCCAGATATCATCGAGGATACGCGACTGAACGGCTTTATGCCCGCCGATACGCCAGTACTCTTCCCGGGAGAAGAGCAGGAACTGGCCGATGGCGACGGAAGGCCGGGGAGTTCGGGCGCGGTGTATCCACCAGAGCGGGGCCCAGCCGATGATAATGAAATAGATGAGCGGGACGGCTATCTTCTGGGCAAGAGGGCCGGCGAGCTGCCGCGGGAACCCGGAGAGAAGTGAAGTCTTCAGGCGGAGAGCTGTCTCGAGCACGGAGCGCAGCATGTTTGGGGCGTGGGTGGTATCGGCGTCAACAAAGAGGAACCAGTCGCCCCGGGCTTGACGGGCAAGCTGGTAGCAGGCAAACGGTTTGCCAGCCCAGTCGTCAGGGAGAGGTTCGCCGGCAATAAGACGGATGCGTTTATCGGCGGTGGCCAGCTGCATGACGATACCGGAGGTGCCGTCCGCCGAATTATCGTCCAGCACCAGTATCTCCATATTTGGATAGTCCTGTTTCCCGAGCGACTCCAGGCAGGCGCGGATATTAGCCTGCTCATCCCGGGCCGGTATCAGAACGGAGACCAGAGGCGCGGGGCGGGGCAGCCTGGCATTACGCCGGGGGACCGGCAAGCTCCTCAGGTTGAGAACAAGATTCGTCAGGAACAGGAGGAGACCGGCCGCAATGGTAACCTGATACAGCACTTACAATATCCCCTATTATACGTATCCGTAACCCGGTCACGTCAGACCGTCACCAGCATCCACCCGTGGGATTGTGCCCTCCTCGAGTTTCACCCTCGACAGGAACCCTTCAAAAAGCCCACCCTTCGACACGCTCAGGGTGAGCGGGTCACATCTGTGCCTCGTTCTCCGGCGCCGGTCACCGCAACATCGACTGGAGCCAGCGGACAAGCCTGCCCCGGAAACCGGGGAACGAACGCAAGCCTTCGAACTGCTTCACGGCAAAAAGGGCGAGGATGCAGAGCATTAAAAGTGATTCCAGGGAGCTGCCCCTGGTGACGCCCAGGAAAGCCAGGGAACCGGCGGCGCCGAACATCACCGTCCAGGCATCCTCTTCGATTAACAGGGCACCGATGACCATACAGGCGGCGAA
>MGNQ01000028.1:15819-16616 GCA_001796865.1 Chloroflexi bacterium RBG_16_56_11 | reverse complement strand
AGGAGAACGCCGAAAGTGACGGCCACGGCCTTGCCGCCGCGCCAGCGTAAAAACGGGGAATAGGCGTGGCCGAGTATAGCCGCCAGCCCGACGATAACCATAGCCATGCCGGGGAGCAGGAAATAGGCGTGCGCCAGGAAAACAAAGGGCACGCCCTTGACGACATCAAGGAAAACCGCCAGGAAGCCGGTCATCTGACCACCGGCCCGGAAGACGTTGACTGCCCCGGGATTACCGTCGCCGAAGTCGCGGATATCCTTGCCGAGGAACCAGCGGCCCACGAGCAACGAGAAGGGTACGCCGCCCAGTCCGAAGGCCGCTATGGCCAGCCAGGCTGTGGTAACTACTTCCATAATCCACCTTTACCGGCGGAAATCCCGGTTCGCCTGTATACCATAAAACAAAACTACCCGGCGGGTCAAGCACCGCCGGCAATTTTTTTACGAGTCCTGAGTCCGGCCAGGCGGACAATCAGGAGGACGATGCTCCCCGTAAAGCCGACAAATAATCCGACCGGGCCGAAAAACAGGAGCACCAGCGAGGTTATCTCGCTGTAGACATCGAGGGCCGTGTTCTCCAGCGCGCGTGTGCCGCCGATAAGACCGACGAGAGGATAGACCACCTCCTCGTGGATAAAAGAGAGGATGATTGTCCCCGCCAGCGAGACGAAGAAAAGGATAACAAAGTTCCGGACACGGCGCCAGCGTCGCGTCAGCTGGGACAGCAGCGCCGCGATGGCAGCCCAACCCACGATAATCCCGGCGGGATTATCGTGTCCGACGAAAATCGTAGCTACG
>MGNQ01000028.1:15465-15802 GCA_001796865.1 Chloroflexi bacterium RBG_16_56_11 | reverse complement strand
AGCAACAAGCGCGTCAGCAGCGAAAACCTGCGCCAGAAAGCCAGCCTTGTGAACATATCTTTCATGAGCGGCGCCGTCCGTCCCGGGGGGCGATATCATTTAATACTATTACGAATTCACCTCCCCTGGCAAACAGCCGCAGGCTGGTGGAAGACACAGGAATACGATATAATAAACACGTAATCGATGGTCATAAAGGAGCCATGAAAAGCATCTGGTTCGATGTCCTGCTACTGGTGGTCACGGCCCTGGTAGTTATCGTGCTCAGGTTCACCGTGGTCGAGACCTACGAAGTCTACCAGACGAGCATGGAGCCGAACTTCTACGAAGGACAGCG
>MGNQ01000028.1:15097-15437 GCA_001796865.1 Chloroflexi bacterium RBG_16_56_11 | reverse complement strand
GGCTGGGTAGGCGAACCGCAACGTGGAGACGTGATTATCTTTAAATCGCCCAACGGGACCGACGAGAACTTCATCAAGCGGATCATCGGGCTCCCGGGCGATAACGTTAAGATTACGTCGGGGTCGGTGTACGTGAACGACGTCGAACTCGACGAAAGCTACGTCAGGCGCTCCTTCACCTACTCGCTTCCTGTCCAGAAAGTGCCCGAGAGCGAATACTTCGTCCTGGGGGACAACCGGGACGTGAGCAACGACTCCCACCGGGGCTGGCTACTACCCCGCGGGAATATCATCGGCAAGGCCTTCCTGATATACTGGCCGCCGCGCGACTGGGGAACGG
>MGNQ01000028.1:14773-15058 GCA_001796865.1 Chloroflexi bacterium RBG_16_56_11 | reverse complement strand
CCAGCCTGTTGTATTTCCCGACCGTCGAATAGGGAAGGTGGGTCGACCGAAATGGCGTACAGCGTCGCGGAAATGTTCGAGAGGTCCGGGGCAGTGCTCCAGGGGCACTTCCTGCTGGCGTCCGGTCTGCACTCGCCGGAGTACTGGGAAAAGGTCAGGGTCATCCAGTACCCCGAGTACACCGAGTTGCTCTGCCGGATGATCGCCGACCATTTCCGCGGGCGGGGCGTCAGCGTGGTGGCCGGACCGACCACCCCCGGCATCATCCTGGCCTACGAGACGGCG
>MGNQ01000028.1:0-14518 GCA_001796865.1 Chloroflexi bacterium RBG_16_56_11 | reverse complement strand
CTACCCGCCCGGCGCCTGCCCGCTGTGCGCGCGAGGCATCCCGCTGGTGCGGCCGGGCAGCTCCCAGCCGAAGGGCTCCTGAGTCAGAGCCGCTTGTCCGCTGTTGACAAAACCTTTTTTCGGAATCCCTTCTTTTATTCCTCCTCCTTTCGCTATATAATGCCGGTAAAGCACCGAGGAGGCTCCCAATGGAAATGGCCGTCACCGTCGTCGTTGCCGTCCTGATTGTCCTGCTCAGCATCCTGGTCATCCGCCTCATTTACGAAAAGCGCTTTCGCGACTGGCGCGATACCGAGCAACAGAAATGGGCGTCGGCAACCGAGCAGGCGAAAAACTCCGCCATCAAGCAAAGTCGGGCCGTCCTGGGCGGGAAGTTTACCGAGCAGATGGTGCCGTTTTTCCCCGACTTCAAGTACGACCCGACTGAGGTCAGATTTATCGGTAGTCCTATAGACATGGTCGTCTTCCCCGGCCTGGCCAGGGGCGACCCGGAAGAAATCGTCATCCTGGAAGTGAAGTCGGGCAAGAACGCCCAACTGACTTCAGCGCAGAGAAAAATCCGCCAGCTGGTGGAAGAAGGCATGGTGCGGTGGGACGAGATAAACCGAACGATGGAGGGGGAGGGGTAATACTAGCTTCGTCCGAACTCCCGCTCCAGTCGCGCCGCGCTCAGCCGGACGATAGTGGGCCGGCCGTGGGGACAGGTGTGGGGGATGGCCGCCTGCTCGAGCTGCCGGACCAGCGCCCGCATCTCTTCCAGGGACAGGACCTGTCCCGCTCGCACGGCGCCATGACAGGCAATCGAGTTGACCGTCTTCTCTTCCCAGCCACTCCTCGCCCCGCCGGAAAGGGAATCCAGCAGCTCCCGCAGCATCGAGGGCCAGTCGTCCCCGGCCACCAGCGCCGGGACGGTCCGCACCAGATAAGAGCGGTCGCCGAACGACTCCAGCCCGAAGCCGTATCCGGCCAGCGAGGGGAGAATCGATTTCATCAGGGCGTCCTGCCGCGGCGTAAGGTCGAGGGTCGACGGCTCAAGTAGTCCCTGCACCTCCGGCTTCCCCCGCGCGCGCTCCCGCTGCAAGGAGTCGAGTCGGACCCGCTCGTGCGCCGCATGCTGGTCGATAAGATACAAACCATCAGGGCCCTCGGCGACGATGTAGCTGTTGAGGACCTGGCCGACCACCCGCAGCACCGGCAGAGCGGCCAGGAGAGGCGTCGCCGGCCCGGCCGTCACGGTGTCCCCCGACAAAGCCAGCGGCAGCACCGCCGCCGCTTCCCTTCGAGGGAGAGTGGGAGTAAAAGAGGCCACCGGCTCGTTGATCTGCGGCACCGGCATCTGCGCCACGAGGGTCCGCCGGACGGCCCGCTGCACGGCGCGGAAAACGTCCGACTCATTGCGGAACTTGACCTCGCTCTTGGCCGGATGGATATTGACGTCCACCTCGGCCGGCGGCAGGGTGACGTTCAGGACGGCCACCGGGTGTCGTCCCGCCATGAGGAGTCCGGTATAGGCCTCCTCGACCGCATAAGAGAGCAATCGACTGCTCACCCAGCGTCGGTTGATGAAAAAGCTCAGGTAATCGCGCCCGGCCCGCTCGAGCCCCGGGGCGCCGACCATCCCGGCGACGGTGATACCGGCGTCCGCCTTCTCCTGCCCGCCCGACCACTCCCCTCCCCCGCCGGTCACCGTGAGCATCTTCGCGGCCAGCGTCGCTCCGTAAATTTCGATGATAGTCTCCAGAAGCTTGCCCCGTCCGGCGGTGCGCAGGTTCGGTTTGCCGTCGACCGCAAGGTCGAAGGCGACCTCCGGATAGGCCAGGGCGTACTGGCTGACGATATTGGCGACGCGGGCGGTCTCGGTATGGACCGATTTTAAGAATTTCAATCGCGCCGGGACGCGCCGGAAGAGGTCGTGGACCGTGACGGTGGTGCCCCGGTTGCGCGACTGCGCTCTTCTGGCGGTAACAACGTCGTTTTCCAGGGTAACGGAAGTACCGGCCTCATCGCCTTCGGCGCGAGTGAGGATCTCTACCCGGGCCACGGCGGCGATGCTGGGTAATGCCTCGCCGCGGAACCCAAGGCTCTGTATATTATGTAAATCATCCTGGCTTTTAATTTTACTGGTGGCATGGCGCTCGAAGGCCAGCTCCACCTCGCCAGCGGGTATCCCGTTGCCGTCGTCCGTTACGAGGATGAGGCCGATGCCCCCTCCCCTGATTTCAACCTGAATCTGCGTAGCCCCGGCGTCCAGGGCATTTTCCACCAGCTCCTTGACCACCGACGCTGGCCTCTCGACCACCTCACCGGCGGCAATCAAATCGATAGTATGTTTGTCCAGTACCTTGATGGGCATCTAAATGGATATTACACGTTTCCGTGTATAATGTCAAGTGGATTCATGGTTAAAGTTTATAGGAAACGGGTTATTAAATCCATCCCCCTGGCCCCCTCCCTTCGGCAGGCTCACTTCGTGGTGACTCAGTGGAACCAGGGGAGGCCCTTTACGAAAGGAAGGAGGAGGAAAATGAGAGGGGGCTGGCGCCTTGTGTCGACTATATTTTAGGATTCTTATTTACCTGTACTCTAATCTCTCCGTCCCACACCAAAGAACCAAAAATTTTTTCAGGTGCAGGGATCGACATATGTATATCTTTTCCTGCGTCATAATATCGCTCTAATGTTCCCCGTGGGGTTATAACGTAATGAATTGCATGCGAAACTCCTGCCATTCCCCCCGGCAGCTTATGCTTAGGAACATAGGTCACTAACAATTCCTCTTGTTTAATAATCTCGTACCATTGCTGTTCGTCGAAAACACTTGCTGCTAAAAGGAAATCGTCTCGATGCACGATGGGTAGCCTTATAGGTTGATTAAGAATTGGCGACTCGACAAGTAGATATCCATAAGGTTTGGTATGGCTTAATGCCTTAACCTTGCCGTCGCGGTCGATTATGGTTCCGGCCCTATCGAATTCAAGAACACGGAAGACCTGACCAATGATATCAGTCCATTTACAGTCTCGACCGATTTCCATTGTCATCACAATACCTCCTTTTAGATAAGAATATTCTTTTATACAACTTGATACACAACTTCAACCAACCACTTCCTGTATTAACTCATCACAATAGCACAAGGGGCGGGATTACTTCAGATTTCAGTTTACTGTGGTCACCGTATTTCCGTTACGCAGAACACGTTTAAGTATACCCTGGGGCTAGCGCGGCTGGATTCCCGCCTGCGCGGGAATGACGTAGACTTTAAGAAGGGGCGTCTAAGAGGTGTGTAGACCCCTCTTTCTTTTTTCTCCCCCTTTCCAAACAGATGATTTAGGGGGATTTTAATGACCCGTTTGGAGAGGGGGACATATATATTGCATCGCTACGCTCGTTTTGACAATGAAGAGAAGCAATGACTGGCATCAAAAGTAATACCGAATATAGCGAGGAAGTAAGGGATACAAAATTATTATTATATGGTAGGATTTAAGCAAAAGCGTCAGGAGCGTGCATATGATTTCAATAAAAAAAATGGCGACCATACTACTTTTGGGGACCATGATCCTTACCGGGGCCTCCGCTTGTACCAAAACGGTCACTCCGGCGGAAACGACCGAAATAGTCGGGGACGAACTCGCCGCAGCGAAAGCCGAAATCGACCGAATAGAGCAAGAGTTAGTTGAAGCCCAGTTGGTAACAGCCGAGCTGGATGCCATGGTAGCGAAGTTGGAAGAGCTAGAAAAACGATACGACAGCAAAGTAAGCGAGCTCGATGTGGCCGCGGCCCAATATACAAAACTAAAATTGGACTACGTAGACCTGACACAAAAGAGCAATACGTCCACGCAGAACTATGCCACTCTGGAAAACCAGTTCCGGGAATTGCAACGGGAACTCGATTTAATCGCTCAGAAGGCAGCCGAAATCAATGAGGCCAGCATCGCGGATGCTCTATTCAGTCTGATTAACCAAGCCAGGACGAGCCAAGGCTTAGCAGCAATAACCTGGAACGATAATCTGCGGGTGCTTTTAGAAACGAACGGCAAGAACATGGCCGAGTCGAAGCAGTACCAGTACTATTCGCTCGTCTGGGTCCCCTTTCAGGAAGTATTCTGGGCGACCGGATATGCCTCAGTGGAAAGTCTTACGGGCGCCGCCATGACTGTCTGGAAGAGCAATTCACTACGATACTCGAACAATGTCCTAGCGGATGATGCCAAGTATGGCGCTGTGGGCGTATATAATGTCGATGGAATTTATTATATAACCTTCGGGGCTTCCGTTTACCCGTACAACCTCTAAAACCGTGGTCGGCGAGGCCATGCCCTCGTAGTACCACCCGATTTCCGGGCGGGTCGTGAGCGACAATACAGACCCTTCGTTATGTTCAACCCTCGAGAAATCTCAAGTTGAGAACGGAAAAGCTCAGTCTACTATCGCCACTCGGTTTTCGCCGCGGAGGACGCGCTTCAAATACTGTCCCGTCGCTGAGGATTCACACTGCGCTATCTCCTCCGGGGTGCCGGTGGCCACCACGTAGCCGCCCTTGTCGCCGGCGCCGGGGCCCAGGTCGATAAGGTAGTCGGCGTTCTTCATGACATCGAGCTGGTGCTCGATGACCACCACCGTGTTCCCGGCGTCCACCAGTCGCTGGAGCACGCGCAGCAGCGCCGCCACGTCCTCGAAGGACAGCCCGGTGGTCGGCTCGTCCAGGATATACAACGTGCTCCCCGTCGACCGCCGCGAAAGCTCGGTGGCCAGCTTCACCCGCTGCGCCTCGCCCCCTGACAATGTCGGGGCCGGTTGGCCGAGGTGGATATAGCCCAGGCCGACGTCGTTGAGAGTCTCCAGCTTGCCCCGGATGCGCGGAAAATGCTCGAAATACTCCAGTCCCTGCGCCACGGTCATGTCCAGGACCTCGGCGATGTTCTTGCCCTTGAACCGGATTTCCAGGGCCTCGCGGTTGTAGCGCTGCCCTTTACACACCTCGCAGGGGACGGTGACGTCCGGCAGGAACTGCATCTCGATTTCGATGTAGCCCTCGCCGCGGCAGGCCTCGCAGCGTCCGCCTTTGACATTAAAGGAAAACCGACCCGGCCCGTAGCCGCGGAGTCTGGCCTCGGGAACGGCGGCGAAAAGCTCGCGGACGGACGTAAAGAGCCCGGTATAGGTGGCCGGATTGCTGCGCGGCGTCCGCCCGATGGGCGACTGGTCGATGTTAATGACCTTGTCGATATGCTCGACGCCGACGATTTCGTCGCAGGCGCCGGCCCGCTCCTTGGCGCGATAGAAAATCTGCGCCAGCCGGCGATAGAGAATCTCGTCGACCAGCGTGCTCTTGCCGGAGCCGGAGACACCGGCGACGCAGACCAGGCGTCCCAGCGGGATGGCGACATCGATGTTTTTCAGGTTGTTCTGCCGGGCGCCCTTGATGACAAGCTCCTTCCCGTTGCCGGGTCGGCGGGATTCGGGGAGGGGAATCTGCTTGGCGCCGGAGAGGTACTGCCCGGTCAGCGATTTTTCGTTCTTCATGATATCGTCCAGCGTGCCCGTGGCCACGACCCAGCCGCCGTGCTCGCCGGCGCCGGGGCCCATGTCAATAATATGGTCGGCCGCCCGCATCATGGCCTCGTCGTGCTCGACGACCAGGATGGTGTTACCCAAATCTCTCAATCGCTGCATCGTCCGGATGAGGCGGTAGTCGTCAGCGGGATGGAGTCCCACGGTGGGCTCGTCGCAGACGTACAATACGCCCATCAGCCCGCTGCCTATCTGCGTGGCGAGTCGGATACGCTGCGACTCCCCGCCGCTGAGGGTCATCGAGGCGCGACCGGTGCTGAGATAGTCGAGCCCGACGTCCTTGAGGAAGCCCAACCGCGTCCTGATTTCCTTGAGTATCTGGTGGGCGATGAGAGTCTCCCGCTGGTTCAGGACACTGGCGGCGATTTCATCCACCCATTCCAGGGAGTGGACCACCGGCATGTCACTGATGTCCATGATGCTCTTCCCGCCGATGGTCACCGAGAGCGACTCCGGTTTCAATCTCTTGCCTTTACACTCCGGGCAGGGCTTGTTTACCATGTACCGCTCGATATTCTGGCGGGACTGCTCGGACTCGGTATCCTTAAAAAGCCGCTCCATGTTGGGTATGATTCCCTCGTAGCCGTCAGAAACGCGGACGGTGCGCCCGAAGCGGTTACGGTAGGTGCGCTGGTCGCCTTCACCGTAAAGCAGCAACTGAATCTCTTTCTCGCTTAAATCTTTGACCGCCGTGTGCAGCGAAAAGCCACCACGACGTGACAGGGGTTCCAGCCGCCAGAGGTACCAGTTATGAGACTGCCAGGGGCGTATGGCACCCTGCATTACAGATAACTCTTTATTCAGCACGAGGTCGGGGTCGATTTCCTGCCGGAATCCGAGGCCGGTACAGGCCGGGCAGGCGCCGTAAGGGGTATTGAAGCTGAAGGTGCGGGGGGCGATTTCTCCCAGGCTGATGCCGCAGTGGACGCAGGCGAAATGCTCCGAGAAGAGCAGTTCCTCACCGTCCACGATGGACACGAGGACAATCCCGGCGCCGATTTTCAGGGCCGTCTCCACGGAGTCGGCGATGCGGCTCCGCGTGCCGCTTTGACCGACGACCAGGCGGTCGACGACCACCTCGATGGAGTGTTTCTTGAACTTGTCGAGCTGCTTGATATCATCCGCAAGCTCGTGGATTTCCCCGTCCACGCGGACCCGGGCATAGCCCTGCTTGCGCAGGTCGTCAAAGACCGCCTGGTACTCGCCCTTACGGTCGCGGATAAGCGGGGCCAGGACCATGATGCGGCTTCCCTCCGGTAGCTTCTGGACGGCGTCGACAATCTGCTGGACCGTCTGCAGGGTGATTTCACGCCCGCAACGGGGGCAGTGGGGATGGCCTACCCGGGCGAAAAGCAGGCGGAGATAGTCGTAGATTTCCGTCACGGTGCCGACGGTCGAGCGGGGGTTCTTGCTCGGCCCTTTCTGGTCGATGGACACCGCCGGGCTCAACCCCTCGATATAGTCGATATCCGGCTTTTCCATACGTCCGAGGAACTGGCGAGCGTAGGCGGAGAGCGACTCCACGTAGCGGCGCTGCCCCTCGGCGTAGACGGTATCAAAGGCCAGCGAGCTTTTGCCGGAGCCGGAGACGCCGGTAATAACCACGAGCTTATCGCGGGGGATGATAACATCGATGTTTTTCAGGTTGTGCTCACGGGCACCCTTGACGATGATGGCATCGGAAGGCATGGAATGATTACCTCTAATCAGATTTTATCATCATCGGCCTCGGCCAAACAAGGATTCTTACGGATCCGCCATTTAAATATTATTGCCTGGCGTTTACCTGCCTCACCTTAATCTCCTTGCCAAACGGAAGCGAACGAAGCACCCGAAGGACTCCGTTCGGAGAAGGTGAGAAAATCAAAACAGGAGCCTACACCCGTCTGAGACGCCCCAGCGGAGCAGTAAAATTTTACAGAATCAGCCAGTTTGCCAGCGGAACCAATGAAAAGATGACTGACCGGACACCGGCCACGCCGATTGTATCCGGCAAGCGCTGCTGGTATACTTGGTGTAAGATAAAATGGTAAAGTTGAAATATTATGCAGCCTGACGAACCGACATTGAGGCGGAGAGTGGTGGTCACCGGCCTGGGGGCCATCAGCCCCGTCGGCCTGGACACCGCGAGCATGTGGGAAGCGCTGGTGGCCGGGCAATCCGGCGTCGATTACATTACGGCCTTCGATACGAAGACCTTCGACACGAAAATCGCCGCCGAGGTGAAGGGTTTCGATCCCGAAAAATACGTCAGCCGGAAGCTCGCGCAGCGCATGGACAGGTTCACCCAATTCGCGGTGGGGGCGAGCCTCCAGGCCAAAGAGACTGCCCGGCTGGTCATCGACGAAGGCAACTCCATGGACTGCGGGGTCATTATCGGCAACAGCGTTTGCGGACTGCTTTCTATCTCCGCTCAATACAAAGTCCTGATGGAACAAGGCCCCCGGAGGGTAAGTCCGATACTGGCGCCGACAATGACCGGGGACGCCGCTTCCGTACAGGTCTCTCTAATCCTCGGGGCCAAGGGGGTCAACTATGCGCCGTCATCAGCCTGTTCCAGTGGCTGCGACGCCATCGGCCAGGCGTATGACCAGATACGGTTGGGCAACGCCCGGATAATGGTCGCCGGCGGCACGGAGGCCCCGATAATGCCCATCGTCATCGCCGCTTTCAGCAACATCAGGGCGCTATCAGCCAAAAACGAGAATCCGCAGGAGGCCTGCCGTCCCTTCGACGCCAGGAGGAACGGATTCGTCATGGCCGAAGGGGCCGGCATCATGGTGCTGGAGGACGCGGAATACGCCCGGGAACGCGGCGCCCCCATACTCGCCGAGCTGGCCGGGTACGGCGCGACGAGCGATGCCTTCCACCTGACCCAGCCGGCCCCGGATGGCGCCAGCGCCGCGGCGGCGGTAAGAATGGCCCTCGAAAGGGGCAACGTCAGCCCGGAAGAAATCGACTACATCAACGCGCACGGCACGGCCACGCTCCTCAACGACCGCATGGAGACGAACGTCATCAAGAGCGTCTTCGGGGAGAGGGCCAGGCAAATACCCATATCCGCCAGCAAGTCGATGATAGGGCACCTGCTGGGAGCGGCGGGAGGTATCGAGGCGGTGATTACCGTCCTGGCGATGCAGCACGGCGTCGCTCCGCCGACCATCAACCTCACCGTCCCGGACCCGGAGTGTGACCTCGATTACGTTCCCAACCACTCCAGGAAGGTCAGGATAGACACCGCCGTTTCCAACTCCTTCGGGTTCGGCGGGCATAACTCGGTGCTGGTCTTCCGCAAATTCAAGCCGTAAGAACGGAATGAACCGGTACGCCTGTGAATGAAAGCATGTACGATAATGGCAGGGGGCAGGCTGATGAACTGCGCCTGCGCCATCTCACCGTCGACGAAGCCCTGCCGCTCCTCGACCGTTTCCTGCATGACGCCTATGTGGACGGACTCACCCATGCGAGAATAATCCACGGGAAAGGCACCGGCACGCTCCGCGAGACAGTCCGGAGAGAACTTAAAAAACACCCCCTGGTAAAATCTTTCCGTCCCGGCCAGAACCGGGAAGGCGGCGAAGGAGTGACCGTCGTCGAGTTCACCGAAAGCTAATCCAGGGGAGGAGGTATTTTAAATGGCCAGAGTCACCAGGGGAACAACGCCGAAAAACAGTCGGTCCGGCCCGTACCCCATGGAAAAGCTGAGGAAGGGGGATAAGCCTACGACCGTCATCAGCGAGAACATCGCCCGGTTCGATGAGAGGCAACACGGCTTTGCCCGCGCCGGGCGCGGCGAGCTGGGACCGGTGCCGCAGCGGGAAATGGCACGCTTTGTCCCGAAATACCCCCTGGGCGGGACGTTCGCCAGGATGACCGCCAGCCTGGCCCCGGTAGTCGACGGCGAGGTGGCGTCCAGTCGCGCTCCCCTCCCCGAGGACCCGGTAGCCCTGAGCCAGCATATCAAGCAACTCGGCTACTTCCTGCGAGCCGATATCGTCGGCATCTGCCGCCTGCCGCAGTACGCCGTATACAGTCACGATTTTTCAGGGAAAGAGGTAAAGCTCGGACATAAAAACGCGATAGCCCTCGTTATTGACCAGGACTACCGGACGATGCTCGGCTCCACCGGCGACGACTGGATTTCCAGCTCGCAGAGCTTCGTCGGCTATTCCAACACCGCGTTCATCGCCTGCATGATGGCGGACTACATCCGCCGGCTGGGTTACCCCGCGAGGGCGCACCATGCCATGAACTACCAGGTGCTGGTGGTACCGCTGCTGGTGCTCGCCGGTATCGGGGAGCTTTCGAGAGCAGGCATCGCCCTCAATCCCTTCCTGGGGACCCGCTTTAAGGCAGCGATTGTGACCACCGACCTGCCCCTGGAACCGGACCGGCCGGTCGATTTCGGTTTACAGGAGTTTTGTCGTGTCTGCCTGAAGTGCGCCGACCAGTGCCATGCCCAGGCCATTTCGTTCGAAGGCAAGGTGATGGTGAACGGCTATGAGAAGTGGCAGTTCGATGCCGAACGATGCAGCAAGTTCCGCATCACCAATCCACACGGCTCAGCCTGCGGTCGGTGTATCAAGGTCTGCCCGTGGAATAAGCCAGCCGGCAGGACACACGACCTGGCAAGGTGGATGGTGAAAAATACCCCGTTCATGGACAGGCTACTGGTCAGGATGGATGACATCCGCGGCTACGGCCGGCAGGATACCAGGTTCAAGTGGTGGTTCGACCTTGAAGATGCGGAAGGGACAATAAAAATTCCGGAGAAACAGGCCCGTTACGCAGATTGAAGGGCGGACCGTTTTTCCGCTATAATGGAAAAGCCAAACGCGGTGGGTGTAGCCCAGCGGTCTAAGGCGTCAGGTTGTGGCCCTGAAGATCGAGGGTTCAAATCCCTCCACCCACCCCACCGCTCTCCCGGCCAGTTCAGGCTCCCTCGGGAATCCTGAAATCAGAACATAGCTGCCCCCCGGTAGCCCAGCAGCTCTTGGGATTTTCCTTGATAATCACGTTCACCGCGTCAGCGGGCACACCGATTTTCACAAAGGCATCCGTCAGGTCTCTAGCTAGCTGCCTCCTCTCGTCGATAGTACGCCCTTCCCACATTTCTACAATAACAACCGGCATAAATAACCTCCTCCGATTTTTACCAATACACCCAGATGTTGAACCGCCGGCCCCACCGACATTCAACCTCAATCCCGGCGGCCGTCTCTCCCCTTTCCAAGCGTCATTTTATCCAATATATCCGAGCAGGAGCAAGGACGTAAGTGACTTAAATCACTAGCCGGGGGTGATATAAGTAATTTTCGGACGAGCGAAGCGGCGGCGCGGTTCACAGCATTTTTTAAGTATAGCTAATCCGGGAAATATCGGGTATAATTGTGCATAACCAGCGGGCGCCTGTAGCTCAGCGGACCAGAGCACCGGTCTTCGGAACCGGGTGTCGTGGGTTCGAATCCCTCCAGGCGCGCCACTTTTTTTAGCTAAATCCATAATTATGTCTACTACGTCATATTTTCTAAAGCGTGATTGCTATTCTTTTGCTATTCTTTTTTCCGAGGATAGTGTCCAAAGCTTCAGCCGCCTGATGTTGCATTCCTGGTGAGACATGGCTGTATGTGTCGAGGGTTATGGAAATAGAACTATGACCAAGCTTTTCCTGAACTATCTTTGGATGAACACCGGCTTTCAACAGCAAGGTTGCACAACTATGACGTAGGTCGTGAAAGCGTATGTGCTCATATCCTAAACGTCTTGTAAGACGTCTCCATGCCTGACTAATGCTTGACGGTATCAGTGGTTTACCGTCCCATTGGCAGAATACAAGCCGGTCATTGGTAAAGGGCACTCCCACCCGGGCACATTCAGCCATCTCTTTATCAAGGTGTTGTCTCAACATGGCGATGATAGATGGCGCTAACGCCACACTTCTCCTACTCTTTGCTGTCTTTGTGCCCCGAAATACTATCTCATGCGTCAATAACCTGTGCATTGACCGTGATATGTAGACTTTTGGACACGTACAGCGAGACATTTCAATTCTTAACACCGGACATAGTGTTTTCTGTTAAAGAAGCACCAAATATGAAGATGATAGACCTGACCAAAAAGAGATGTATCAAGTACGACCGGCGTTCCAGGAGATGGTCTATTGACACGGACAAGTTGAACCTCGACAAAGAATTCCGTTTTCACATTGGTCAAGCTCGATTCCTGGAGAGTCCAAAAACACTGGTAATATTAAAACACTCCGATGATGAACTCTGGCTTTCAGCAATTGCGATAGATAACATTGATTTCTGCGTGGTATTTGCTAAAGACCCCGGAAACGGGACCAACTATCTGTTGCTGGATAAAAGGGGGGTTGAAGACAGCGGGACTGTTACAGAGCCTCCCGTGGCAGGATTCAATGCCAGTACGAACCATGGTCGCGCTCCGTTGATCGTGCGATTTTCCGATAAATCTTCCGGAGAAATAACTGGCTGGCTGTGGGATTTCGGCGATGGTACCACGAGCAAACTCCAGAACCCCTACCACATCTATTTGAAACCCGGTACCTATTCTGTCACGTTAACTGTATCCGGCCCGGGCGGTTACGACACTTTAATAATTAACAACTGTATCGAAGTTGAGCAATTCCGCTTCCGGTGGTGGAAATAATGTTAAGAAATTGTATCCTTCCCAAATAAATAGCTATGAAACAATAGCTTGAATTGTACAAATTAAACATATTAAAATAGGCTAATGCGAATTGGAAAGTTCTACCTATCGTACAGTACCGCCCACAATAATTATCGGTCAGTTGACTGTCCAGCTACACCAGGCATTTCTACCCAGCTTTATTGGGCGATTGAACGCCAAGCTGTTTGATTGCTTGCATATTAATAGCTTCTGGGCACATAATATGGCTGCCCCGGTTAATGATGTGGTAATCTCCCCGACCAAGCTAGGAGGTAGATATAAAACGGAATCTCTTAGTCGTAATGGTCTTAATGCTGGTGGCACTGGGTTGTAAGCCTGGCTCATCTCATTCTGTTACAGTTCCCCAAGCCGCCGCACCTGCAGCAGCTTCATCCGAATCGCCCACCATTACACCTGATGAAGCATTCAACCTGTCACAGACACCTGCGTTGTCACCTGATCCCACGGGTGAGTCTCCTCCTCCCACCAGGCCTACGCAAACTACTCCCACAAGACCTACCATTACTTCTCCAACGCCAACAATTAAGCCTACAACTAAACCTTCTCCATCCACCACTACACACCCGCCTGAAACTACCTCAGTGACTCAGGGAAAATACGAACCTCCTGATGGACAAAGTTACTTTGGTTTCGTATACAAGCTATGGGATCTGACTCCGGCGTCAACCAACGCCCCTTACGGGGATACCAGACCGCTCTCAGAGCGATTAAAGGATGCAGTCGCCATTGAATTGGGCGGAAAAACCCCTACCATAGTAAAAGTACAGACTGATTGGCAAACGGGTGACCGAAGTTTCTTACCTTTCAGTGACGCACTAGAACAAATCAACAAAGTCCGCGCAGTCGTGGGCTCAAGCGTTGTGCCGTTCCTGGAATGGTCATCGTGCACGGGACCATTCGATACCAATACAACCCAGCAATACAATGGCATTACCACTAAAGACGTGATTTCAGGTTCATTGGACGATTATATCCGGCAGTTCGCGAGGGACATTAAAAAATGGGGCGAGCCGCTTTTTATCCGCCCTATAGGCGGTGAATTCAACTACGTCTTCTGGAAGTGGTGTGCCCCCCTGGCTAATCCCCAACTTACGGTAGCAGACTTTGTCGGCGCGTGGCGCCATACCGTTGATATCTTCCGGCAGGAGGGGGTCACCAACGTTGCCTGGGTATGGACGCCTTATCCGCCCCCACCTAACCCCGATATCTCATGGAAAGGAGACCGTAACTTCGAAAGTTATTACCCCGGCGACGATTACGTCGACTGGGCAGGTGGCGATAACTACGCGAGAGCAGTTTGGCTCGATTCTCTATATAACTTCGCGCTTGCTCATCAGAAGCCATTTTTTCTGGCGGAATGGGGAGCGAGAGCTCCAGGTTCTACAATGACTCATGACCAGCAAAATGCCTGGTTTGAGGAAATGTTCGATTACTTCGAAAGTCATGTCAAGATTAAGGCGATTCTCTATTTCAATTACCACTGGGGTGACGTCAGTCAAGAGACTGCAGCGCATATAGCAGCAGAGCATATCTTGTTATATGATGGTCAGGTGAATTACCACCCCGATGTTAACATCGGGGACAGCCGCTTGATTGCAGGTGGCAAGAACCAGCGGGAATTGTTTGCAAAGCGTATTAATAATCAGCGATATATTTCCAACTTGATGAAGTAATCCACTCTCTGCTAACACACAAAGACGGTCGCCTGACAGTAATCCCTAGGAGTCTCTGGTCATTCCCCATACCCAAGTAGAAAAATTTCTGGCGATTGTCGATGAGTATTCGCAGGAATGTCCAGCCAACGCGTACCACATTTTAAAGAAAACCAAACCACACTGACATATAGGTTGAACAAATCATCTATTTGAGATTGTCGAAAAAAGCCTGTTTAAATAATTATCTCTTACTCCGGCGATGCCGGATTTTTAACAATCCATATTATTCATTTTTAGTCAACTTATCAGGTCATAGGTGCCTCATTTTTCGGGTTAATTTACCTCTCTTTAGCTCTGGTCTTCGCTGTTTAACCGGCTACCGGTGACTCAAGGTAATAATTGTCTAGCTTTCCCCATAACAGTTTCACCATCCGCTTGATATTACAGACAATGGTCGCCAATAGGGTGTGTATCCCCGCCCTGTCTAAACCGCGGTAACGGCACCTCCTGAGTCCGCAATACCGGGTTAGATCGGCCACCTTTTGCTCAATCTTATAGCGATTGCGGTAAGC
>MGNQ01000027.1:70213-73651 GCA_001796865.1 Chloroflexi bacterium RBG_16_56_11 | reverse complement strand
AGTAGCCTTGCAAACGCACCTTTCCTTTCCCATCAACATTACTTTCCACCTGAATTACCGGTAACCCGTGCGTTACTCGGACACGCTGCTAGGAGCGCTAATAGAAACAACCCATAAAAATGGCAGGCAGTAATGTAATGGTTTTGTGAATATTTCTCGTTGGTTCAAGTCCTGAGGACCAGGGGATGATGGGTTATTTATCAGAATCGGCAAAAATCAGTGAGACAGAGCAGGCACATATGAAGAGATCTGGCATTTCGGATTTACTGCCAATCGGCCTCGGATGGCGAGGAAGCCTTCACCACCTTCGCTGGCTACGTAGCCCAGCCGCTGACAAACGTCGGCTACAGTTTCTATGACGTGGTAATGGCAATATTTAGTTGTTTCTCAATAGCCTGGAACAAGTGGTGGAACTGGTGGTGCCGATATTTTCCTGAAAGAGGCATGCGCTCACCTAACTCATATCGACCGGCCAGATATTTCTTTTTTACGAATGACTTTTTGAAAAGTCAATTGCTGAACAATAAACTCAACCCCATCAGGTACGCCGGAAGGTCCGCCGCCTTAGTCCCTTTCCAGAAGCGGCATCCTGGCCTGTCTAGCCCTTGGCAACCTGGAGGCGACACCAGGCGTATAATGAATCGTACACCTCGAACTGATTGGCCAGATTTTCCTCGTCATCGGGATAGCGAAGGCTAAAACCGACGGCGATTGCTTCCAGCCCGCGCCCTATCGGGTCTTTGTCGATATCCTGGGCGACATCAGCCGCGTGCACAATCTTGGCCAAGCGCATCAATGCCGGGTCCTTTAGCTCGTACCTGAGGATAACCGACTCAAAAGAGCACCGGCCCTCATGATGGTCCAGCTCTGCTTTCCCCATGCAATCGAAGGGAATAGCCCCGGTTTGTTCAGCCACGGCCATCACCTGGCTGGCGGGAGCGAAGAGGAACTCCGCTTCGTTATCGACAAAGCGAGAGATGAGCCACGGGCAGGCGACCCTGTCAACGTGAACATGCGACCTGGTAATCCATTTCATGATTTTGCCTCCTTTAGTTACCCGGTTCCCAAAAACGGTGTTGATCACGGCAAAAAACCGTGAGTTTCATCTTCCTTAAAGTTTAAGCTCTTCGAGTACCTTCATGACCCGCCAGGTCTCCGCGCTCACGGCGGTGCCACCGATAACGACAGCCACGGCCACGGCTTCCAGCACCTCCTGCCTGGTCGCCCCGGCGCCGACGGCATCTTTAGTCTGTCCCTGGACACATCGGGTGCACCCCGCCTGAAGACCACAGGCCAGAGCGATGAGTCGCTTGTTCTTGAGACTGAGTGCGCCGTCTTTATACACCTGTTTCCGGAACGCAGTGTAGGCGGCCATGGCGGGGAGTTCCTGGTCGAATTTATCCCTGTATTTCCCGGTAGCGGTGTAGTACTCAAGCTGGTTTTCCATCTCGAAGACCTCCTGGTTTTTTAACAATGAAAATATGATTGTGGCATATTATTATCATGTGATACAATGCCTGTCAATGAGTCAATACGGCTTTCGTTCATCATAATAGGTAGGCAAACCATGTTGGACTGAAAGAGAAGAGACGCCTTTGAAAATAAAAATTTCCCCATTTATTCTGTTATGCGTCATGGGCGGCCTGGCCATTTTCAGTTCGACGATGGCTAAAAATCCGGCGTTGCCCCTGTTCATCCGCTCCATGGGTGTGCCGGTGTCCACCCTCGGCTTCATTGCGGCAGCATCTACGGTCGTGGGTATCGTTGTCAGCTTGCCCGCGGGTATCCTCTCGGACCTTATCGGGCGGCGCCGGGTGATACTGATGGCCGCTATCGTGTTCGCCACCGCTCCATTTTTATACCTGATAATCACGGCCCCCTGGCAGTTAGTCCTGGTGCGTGTCTATCACGGATTGGCCACCGCTATCCTGGGTCCGGTGGCTATGGCGGCCGTAGCCGATACCTTTGAAAAAGGGCGCGGTGAGCGCATGGCGTGGTACTCATCGGCTACTATGATAGGGAGATTCATCGCGCCGTTCGTGGGCGGCATTCTGATTTTCGGCGACGATTTTCACTGGGTATACCTGGCGGACGGCTTCGCCGGGGTAATGGCGCTCCTGGCGGCCATCCGGTTACCGCTGGCTGCCAAAACGTCCGGATCGGCCTGGCAGGCTTTTAAAAGGCAGCGCGGCAGGTACGGTCAGGAAATCGCCTTCGTTTTTTCCCACCCGGGCATTCTCGCCACCAGCGGTATCGAGGCGGTGCAATACTTCGCCTTCGGCTGCGTGGAAACCTTTTTACCGGTGTTTTTAAACGAAAAACTGGGCTATTCGGCCTGGAAGATAGGTATATTGTTTACCGTTCAGATACTGACGGCGACGTTCACCAAGCCGGTAATGGGGCGTCTCTCCGACCGCTACGGGCGGGTGCCCCTGATTTCCGCCGGGCTGGCGCTGGGAGGTATCTCGACCGCGACGCTTATCCTCTCGTCTAACTTCCTGGTAATCGCCCTGCTGATAGCTCTTTTCGGCCTCGGGCTGGCCACCGTCACCGCTTCTACCTCCTGCCTGGTGGCCGATTTTTCCCGTGACCGGGGGCGGGGCGGCGCCCTGGGAATACTGTCCAGTATTATGGATATTGGCCATTCCGGTGGACCTATAGCGGCCGGGGTGTTAATCGCCGCCTACTCGTACCGGACGACCTTTGGAATTGTCGGCCTGGGCCTGGTTATCATCGGCCTGATTTACTGGTCAGGCATGAGACTGATATCCGATGGTCGTTATTGTCAATAAGTATATCCGGCTATCTTTAAAATAGCCGGGACTGGAAAGAGCCCGGGTAGGGGAATATTCCACATCGTTATTCAATACGAAATAGAGTCGGGAGATTATGTGGGCTAATAATCCCCCGCTGGGCGTTACTCTTTCCGGCACTCTTTTCGGCCGGACCGGAGCTGCCCGGACAAGCTGGCCTGCCTGAGTCCCTCCAATGATTTCAATAAGATTGAGTTAGTCGTATAATATAGAGGCAAAATTATACGTTATCCTTGATTTATCGTGCGGTAATAAGGCAATGGAAACCAAACGGTTGCCTATCGGGAGCGGCCGCCTCTAAGAGAAGCCTGCAAAATTGCAGTTGGTTTCAGCTTGCCTGAAAAATTGCCGAGTGATTTAGGGTGAAAAAATATTGAGGAGGATATCAGAAAAATGGCCGGAGCTAAATACGACAATCTTCAGACAACGGAAATTGTGCGCGGGAGTATTTATCCGCCGTTTAAGGGAATGATATTTTATGCCCTCGCTGGGGGAAATTTCCAGATTAGATTTACGCACGTTAGCGTGCCTTTTGAGGGGAAAGAGGATGCCCATAAACATGACTTCGCCGAAGTATTCGTGTTCGTCCCCTGCTCAGATGATTTAAAGGCTTATGATGCGGAAA
>MGNQ01000027.1:65457-70191 GCA_001796865.1 Chloroflexi bacterium RBG_16_56_11 | reverse complement strand
TCATCATCAACAAGACTATGGCCGTGCATATCCCGGCGGGGTTGGTTCATTGTCCGATTATCCATAAGAGAGTCGGTACACCCTTTTTCTTCGTGAATTGTCCGATTACCCCCGAATATTCGGCAATCATCGAGGGGAAGAAAGTGGACTATCCCGTTGATAAGAAAATCTTTCCGCGTAAATAGTGCCCGGTTAGTTACTTAAGCCTGTCAGGTATCAGTCTCCGCGTCCTTTCTTATCATGACCGGGACCGGCGCCGCCGCGTCACGGTTCGTAAGCCGGCCCGGGGGGCATAGTCCGCCCGGAAAATCACTCTGCCGCTGAAGTCCCGGCGGGAGAAAAGGTTTATGCCTTAGTCGGCAGCCTGCTTCAGTCGCTCTCCCGGGAAAGGCTGGAAAAGAGCCTCCTTCTGGATTTTGATTTCTTTATTTTGTTCTGCTAGAATATTTAATATATTTTATTAGAATTTAATAGATATTATATGTATTTATAAGTATTGTTGGATTGTCGCCGGTTTTTACGCATACCGGTACCGGTGAGTCGAGGATGAAACAGGAAGAACGGGTCAATATCAGCGAAGCCAGCCGGATTCTGGCCGTCAGTGAACAGGCCCTGCGGCAGTGGACCGATGAAGGTAAGATAAAGGCTTTTATCACGCCCGGCGGTCACCGCCGCTATTCGCGGGCGGAACTCAAACGGTTTATTAACCAGAACAGAAAAATGCTGGGAATCAAAGACCTGGTCGCCGACCTGGAGCACGTCGTGCCGGTCCTTCATGATACAGCGACCAGTTATTTACGTTCCACTTCCTGGGACGGCCGGCTCAATGCGGAATCTCAGAAACAGCTGGCTTCCCTGGGGCGTCATCTTCTTGACCTTATCATTAAAAGCGTCTCCGAGGTTTCCAGGGAAGAAGAAACGTCACGGGCGGTCCGGGAAGTCGGGGCCTCCCTGGGCTGGATTCTGGCGCGGCAGAGGCTCTCCCTTACCCAGTCCGTCCAGACTTTTATCCAGCACCGCGACCCCATCATCAGGGTGACCACGGAGATTCTGAAGAAACGCGAGGGATTTGACCGGCGTATCGTCGAAGCCATTCCCATGGTCAACAACGCCATGGACGAGGCGCTTGTATCACTGGTTACGGCATACCAGCAGCAACAAAACATGTTGCGCAGAAAAAAGGCAGGCAAGCCGGTGTAATTTTTTATTCCCGCGCCATGCGTAGACGCGTTGGCCCGTTTTTGCTTTTGGTTATATGTTTCAACATCGGTTCAGGAAAAATTATCAGGAGGTATTTTATGCGAAATATAAGTGAATCCCGCGGCGCCCGCGGGCCGGTATGGCGTTACCCCGCTCGGCTCGGTGTCAAATATATGCTGTTGCTCATCTTTTCGGTGGGCGTCCTGCTGGCTGTAGCGTGCTCGAATACAACCACCACCCCCGCGGCTACCGCCACCCCGACCAGCGCTCGTACCAGTTATCCTTTGACCGTAACCGACGCCCTCGGCCGGAGCGTAACTTTGAACCAGAAGCCGGTAAAGATCGTCACGGTGCATCCGACGGCCACCGAGACGCTTTACCGCGTCGGCGGCACCGCCATCGGCCGTGATACCGGCTCGAAGTACCCTCCCGAGGCCCAGGGTTTGCCCACCATCGGTGGTTCTTATAGTCCCAGCGCCGAGGCTGTAGCCGCCCTGAGCCCCGACCTCATCATCCTCGAAGCTTTGAGCCAGGCGCAACTGTTGCCCGCGTTTGAGAAACTCGGCGTGCCCGTTATCGCCCTGCGTGCCGCCTCCCTGGAGGATATCGGGCAGGGACTCACTCTCGTGGGGCTGGTTATTGATATGAGTGCCGCGGCTGCCCAGGCGGTTAACCAGATTGAAAGCAGGATCGCCGATGCCCAGGAGCTTACCCGACCCGGCAGGAGCGTCCTTATCATTATCGGTGACGCCAACCGGAATATCTACGCCGCCAAGCCTGAATCGTATCCCGGCGCTTTGCTGGCCTTGCTGGAACAGAAAAATCTGGCCCAGGGTCTCCCCGATTCCGGGCCGTACCCCGGATTTGCCGCGTACACGGGAGAGCAGGCTTTGACCGGTAATCCCGATGCGGTTTTTGCCATTTCCCCGGCTCCTCCGCCGGCCCCGAAGCTGTCTGAAATGCTGCCCCAGGTGCCCGGATTTAACAGCCTGGCCGTCGTCAAGGCCGGAAAAGTCAAGGAGCTCGATCCGGCGTTATTCTTGCAGGCGCAGGGCCCGCGCATTGCCGACGCTGTCGAGCGGCTGGCTGGTTATCTTAACGAGGTCGCCCCTTGAAGCGAGTCCCGTGGATGGCGGCCGCTCTCTGTCTCCTTCTGGTGATAGGGGTGTTCGTCGGCATCTCCATGGGACCCGCGGAGCTGGATTTCTCCAGGCTCCTTTCGGCCGTGACCGGGCAGGGCGATGACGCCGCCATGACGCTGGTCTGGGACTTGCGATTACCCCGCGTCGTCGCCGCCCTGGTGGCAGGCGCCTGCCTCGGGGTTGCCGGGTTCCTGCTCCAGACTTCTACCCGGAACCCCCTGGGCGACCCACAGCTTTTCGGTCTTGGCGGGGGCGCGGCGGTCGTTCAGGCCCTGGCCATTGCGGGGATTGTCGGGAGGGGGACGTGGGGACTCTACACCCTTTCGGTTATCGCTTCCCTTGTCGGCGCCGCGATTATTACTTTTTTTGCCTCCCGCCGGGGTGTCTCGGCCGCGCGCCTGGCTCTTATTGGAGTGTCATTGTCGGCGCTGACCGCGGCCATCGGGACCGGGGCGCTGGCCGGGGCCAGGGTGTTCAGCCAGCAGTCGTTGAACTTTGTCGGCGGCAGTCTGGCCAACCGCGGCTGGCCGGACGTTATGCCGGCACTCCCCTTTTTAGGGCTGGGACTCGTGGCGGCGGTGCCCGTCCTCCGTAACCTCAGCGTGCTGGCCCTGGGGGACCAGGTAGCGGCCAATCTCGGGGCTGAGCCAGGACGGACCCGGGCGGTAGCTGTGGCTTCCTCCGGTATCCTCGGCGGGACGGCCGTGGCCATCGCCGGGATGGTGGGGTTTGTCGGTCTGCTGGTGCCCCACGTCGCCCGGCTGCTGGTAGGGCATGACGTCCGGACGTCTTTTATCATGTCGGTATTGCTCGGTGCTGCCGTATTGCTTTTCGCCGACCAGGTGTCCCGCCTGGCTTTCATGCCCTCGGAAGTCCCCGCCGGCATGATTACGGCCCTCCTGGGAGCTCCCCTGATGATCTACGTCGCGAGGCGGGTCCAGTGGAATTAACTTTGCAGGGCATTTCCTTCGTTCGGCACGACAAAGCTGTCTTAAGTGACGTATCGGCCACCGTTCCCGCTCGCGGGCTTACCTGTTTACTGGGGACCAACGGCGCCGGGAAAACAACGCTCCTGCGGGTCGTCTCCGGCGAGCTCAAACCGACTTCCGGCCGGTACTTCATCGATAGTACCGACGCCTCGGCCCTTTCTCGGAAAGAGCTTGCCCGGCACTTTGCCGTCATTCCGCAGAATGCCCCCATTCCCCCTTACCTCACCGTCAGGGAGATGGTCGGTCTCGGCCGCTTCAAGCCGCGTGGCTCTCCAAAATGGCGAGTCTCCGGCCAGGACCGCGCGAAAGTTGACGCCTCGTTGTCCCGTTGCCGTGTTGAAGGACTGGGAGACCGGCGCCTGGATGAAGTATCGGGCGGTGAACAGAGGCGGGCCTGGCTGGCCTTCGGTCTGGTTTCCGATAAATATTTCCTGGTGCTCGATGAGACCCTCGACGGCATGGATGTTTTCGGCAAGCGCACCTTCTTTGAACTACTGAAAGACATCGCTTCGCGGGATAAAAGTATCGTGCTGGCCTCGCATGACCTTGACCTGGTCAATGAGTTTGCCGATAAAATTATCGTGCTTGTTGGAGGCAGAGTCGTTTTCGAGGGCCCTCCGGATTCTGACCTCCAGAAGCTGCTTGGCAGCAGCCCGGAAAGTGCTTATATTATCCCCGATAAAGGGAAATAAATATACATCACGTCTTATAAGCACAATCCATTGCGTCATCTCCCATCAACGCCCGGCTGTCTCCGCGTCTCTATCGCTGCCGGCGGGTTACATCCTCCTCAGGATGGCGCGTACCGGGCTGGCGTCCCCTCCCTTTATCCTGAGCGGCAGGCATATCATCTCGTACCGGCCGGCGTTCACCCCCGCCAGGTCGAGGTCTTCGATAATGTAGATGCCCCTATCGAGCAGTACCAGGTGCGTTTTATCGATGTTTTCCATACCCCCGCCCCCTATCGAGATATAGTCGATGCCGACCACGCTTATCTTTTTCTCCGCAAGGTAGCGCGCGCCTTCGAGGCTCAGGTACACGGAATCTCTGAAGAATTCCTTCATCCGCTCCGGCCTGGCCGAGTTTTTCGTCTTGAACAGGATGCGTTCGCCGGCCCTGATATCGTGGGCTTCAAGCTCCTCCGGTTTTATCGACACGGGGTCTTTTATCTCGATAACGCGGGCCGGGCCGACCGTCACCTCCGGGGGCATCCTGTCGATAGTCTCTCCCCGGTCGACGAAATGGTAAGGGGCGTCGATGTGCGTGCCGTTGTGTGAGTTGATGTTTAGCTGGTACATGGCCACGTTGTTGCCTTTCTTACGGTGCAGGATGAACTCGATGTGCGGGGTAAGAGGTTCCAGCGGCCCCTGTACCATCGCGTCGTGCAGCGGCAATGATACGTC
>MGNQ01000027.1:60139-65451 GCA_001796865.1 Chloroflexi bacterium RBG_16_56_11 | reverse complement strand
TTTTGCTCTTTCCACCCCGCCCGCGACTGCCTATGTTCTCTCGGGCCATGACTTGTTTCCTCCTTTTCAAATCTGTAGCGGCCTTTGGTTCCCGGTGTGATTAAACAAAGCTCCATAATTATATCACGGATGTATCCCGAAAACCCCGGGTGAAGTCGATATAGTTTTTACCCCGAAGCCCGGGGGGTCCGTCAGCACGTGGGTGCGTCCGGGCATTGGCCGTATTCATCGAGAACGCCAGTCCCGTTCCTGCCGCTTGACCGGTTATTCCTGCCGGCTGAAAGACCAGATTGCCAGAGCTAACAAAACAGCTCCGATTGCCACCACCACTAAAATGTCCTGGCCGGCGGTCATAGTATGGCCGAAGACAGTAACGCCCAACTGGCTGCCGGATTCTCCCATCACCCCACCGGCAGCCGAGATATTTTTGCCCAGCACAATCTGGCGGATAGCGTCCACACCGTAAGTTACGGGATTAATTTTACCTATAACGGCCATCCATGAAGGAACACTGTTTATAGGGAAGAAAACCCCGGAGAGGAACATCAAGGGAAAAATGATAACCTGTATGATAACCTGAAATCCTTGTTGTGAGCGCATGCGGGAAGCGATGAGAACACCCAGCCCTGATAGAGAAATGGCTATTATGATGACCACCGGAATCAGTGCTACGACGGTTAATAGCGTGAGCTCGACATGCAAAAAAGGCGCCAGTATCAACATGATAATACTTTGCATCAAGGCGATAGCGGCCGCGCCGGCTACTTTACCCAGTACAATTCCTGAGCGGGACAGCGGCGCGACCAGTATTTCTTTCAAGAATCCGAACTCCCGGTCCCACACGATGGAAATCCCGGAGAATATAGAGCTCTGAAGAACCGTCATCGCGATGATCCCGGGATAGACGAACTTCAGGAAATCAACTCCAGGGGACAGATTGGGAATAAGGTTCTGGAAACCGGCGCCAAAGATTGCCAGAAACACGAGAGGCATAAAAATCGTTGAGAATGTCCTGGAACGCTCGGTAAAAAAACGCAATAGTTCACGGTAAGATACAATCCAGGTGCCACGAATAATATCAGTCATCTGTCTATCTCCCTCTCATCCTCATTGACATCATTTGTTTCATTTGATCTTTTTCGCCCATTTCGGCATCGCGGATAGCCCGTCCGGTAAGTTTAATGAAAACGTCATCCAGAGTAGGCCGGTGAACACCAATAGAGATTAAGGGCTCCTGAAAGTTCTGTATTAGCCTGGGCAAGAACACCTCACCGCGGGGGACGCTAAAAGTAATATGGCCGTTCTGGATTTCCGGTGATAAATTGAACTTCTCTTTCAATTCTCGAGCGGCCGCGTCATTATCTTCCGCCATCATTGTCACCACATCTCCGCCCAATGAATCCTTCAATTTTTCCGGAGTATCCAGAGCTATAATGTGGCCATGATCGATGACGCTGATACGGTCACAGTTTTCAGCTTCATCCATATAGTGAGTGGTCAGGAAAATAGTCAATTTTTGTTGCTGGCGCAACTGTAGCACGAAGTTCCAGATGTGCCGTCGTGTTTGTGGATCTAATCCCAGGGTAGGTTCATCTAAAAATAATACCTTGGGATTATGTAGCAGTCCACGTGCTATTTCCAATCTCCTTTTCATACCTCCTGAGAATGTCCGGACGTGACTTTTACGCCGGTCTGAAAGATCGACTAGAGCCAGTACTTCGGTAATTCGCTTCTCTCTTAGTTCGGCCGGCAATTTGTAAGCATAGGCGTGAAAGCGTAAGTTTTGTTCCGCCGTTAAATACTCATCTAGGGTAGGATCCTGGAACACAAGCCCGATACAGTGCCGAACCTGGTTCCGATGAGTCTGTACGTCATGTCCGCAGAGTACCGCCTTGCCGCTGGTAGGCTTCAATAAAGTACAGAGCATGTTGATTGTGGTTGTTTTACCCGCCCCATTTGGACCGAGGAAACCAAATATCTCACCTTCAAATACCTGAAATGAAACCTTGTCTACCGCAATCAGCTTCCCATAGTTCCTGGTGAGTTCTCTAACTTCAATAGCGTTCATTGCTGTTTCTCCTCTTGTGGTGCCGTTAACTTTATCGTTTGACTTTGAGATGGCGGGATTTTATCGCTTCTGATTTCTTGAGCCTTGACTAACTTCAAGAATGTGTTGAGCCCATCTGCCAGAGCTCTAAGCCCATCCAGACTGAATTGGGTTAAGAGCTCGGACATTTGTCTCATCGCGCTTTCGCGCAGGTTTGTGGTGAGGTTTTTCCCTTGTGGCGTGGTCTTCAGTAACATCATTCGTCTATCACCGGGGTTTTCCTCGCGACTTACCAGTCCTGCTTTGACCAGAGAATCCACTAAATTGGTAGCATTGGAGGGGGCCATTTTCAGGGCGCTAGCCAGGTCTTTGACACAGATGCCACCCTCGAAATCTATGAGCATCAGGCTCTTAAGCTGTCCGATAGTCAGATCCAGATCAATCCAGGCCCCGCAAGCATAACGCTCCATAGAATGGGAAATTTCTTTCCCCAACTGATGTATTTCTCGGATTAATCTTTCTTTTTCTGTCTCCATAAGTTTACCAATTTATTTACGTATAATATAATATATATACATTATATAACTAATGAGATGATGACGCAAAATGGTAGCGGGTCTGGTGACTTTTCAGATAAAGCCTCGCCGGGTCTATCCGCAACCTGTGTCGCGAGACCGGTTGGCCCGGCGCTCCGTTTTATCCTGCTTCACTCATCTCCCTTGTGTTCGCCGTTCTTTCTGGGCTATAATCTTCTGCAAAACGCCGGTTTTCACCGGTCCCCGGGAAATCGATTCTGTAAGGCAGGAGGCCAATCAATGAGTGTACCGAGTCTGTCCCTTGAGGGTAGAGTGGCCATCGTGACGGGCGCGGGGGGAAAGAGGGGTATCGGCCGGGCGACCGCCCTGACGTTCGCCGAGGCCGGGGCTGATGTCGCCGTCTGCGACATTAATGTTTCCGGTGAGACCTTCGACCTGGAGGGCACCGCCGATGCAATCCGCAAGCTCGGGCGGAAGGCTCTAGCCATGAAGACGGACGTCTCCAGAGAGGACGACGTGGACCGCCTGGTCGATAGGGTGGTGAGGGAGTTCGGCCGGATTGATGTCCTCGCCAATAACGTCGGCATCTCCATCCACGTGCCTTTCATGGAAACCACCCGCGAGCAGTACGATAAAGCCATGGACGTGAACCTCAGGAGCCAGTTCATCTGTTGCCAGAAAGTCGGCAAGGTCATGATAGCGCAGAAGAAGGGCAGCATCATCAACTGGATATCCCTCTCGGCCTATAAGACCGGCCGGGCGTATGTCTACGGTATGGCCAAGATAGGCGCCACGGCGTTGACCGCCTGGGTAGCCCGCGAACTGGCGGAATACAACATCCGCGTCAACGGTATCGCGCCGGGCCTCGTCAGGACAGACCTGGGACCTCATGGCATCCATCTGGTCCCCCGTCCGGCCAACCGGCCGGCTGGCATGGAGGAAATGGGCAAAATGATACCGCTGGGCAGGCTGGCCGAGCCCCAGGAAATCGCCGATGTCGCCTTGTTCCTGGCGTCGGACGCCTCGCGCATGATTACCGGGCAGGTCATCATCGTCGATGGCGGTATCATGGTGAATTGAAACGGCGCGGTAATCTTCGGAATTTTACGCGTATGGACAAACGTAAAGCGGCTGTCCTGGTGGCATGTTTTTTTACTGTCCTCATGGCCTACTCTATCCGCTATGGGTACGGCGTCCTCCTTCCGGATATGCTGCCGTCCCTGGCTATCTCCAAGACGGAGGCCGGTGTCATTTTCGCCTCGTTCTTCCTCGCCTACACCGTCTTCTCCCCCGTTGTCGGCCTGCTGGGGGATAAACATAATGTGCGCGTGCTCCTCTCCCTGTTCGCCGTCATGGTCGGGGCGGGCACGTTTCTTATGGCTTATGCCGCATCCCTCGTTCAGGCCGCCCTTTTCTTTACGCTTGTTGGTGTCGGTTCCGCGGCCTGCTGGGCGCCCGTCATGGCGCTGGCCCAGAGATGGACGAGTGATAAACACCGGGGCAAGACCCTGGCCTTCGTCGATATCGGTAGCGCCCTGGGTATCGTTGTCAGCAGCACCGCCCTGCCCCCGCTGGTGGCGGCCCATAGCTGGAGGACCGGCTGGATAGCGCTGGGCGCCCTGGGCTTTGCCGTGGCGGTGTTGAACTTCTTCCTGGTCAGGAGCCGCCCTGCCGGGTCGGCCCCGGCTGGTCCGTCCGGGTCCCTTACGCCCGCCATCGATTCCGTCCGCACTACCTACTCGAAACTCCTGCGAGACGGCCGGTTCTGGCGTATCGGCCTTGCCTATCTATTGACCGGCTTTGCCATTATTATCCCTTTTACTTTCCTGACCACTTACGCGGAAAAAGAGCTGAGTTTCATTTATAACGACGCCGCCCGGCTGGTCATGGTCATCGGTATCAGCGCCGTGGTCGGTAAAATCGCCCTGGGGTCGCTCTCTGACAGAACGCGCCGGATTAATATCATGCTTCTCTGCGCCCTGCTGATTGCCGCGGGCGCCCTGGGAATGGCGTTTAGCCGCGGTTTCACATTGGTCCTCTTTATCACCGTTTTCGGTGTCGGCTACGGCGCCGTCTGGTCGATGTATGCCGCCTCGGCCTCGGATTATTTCTCCAGGGAGTCGGCCGGCAGCATCGTCGGTCTCTGGACCCTGTATCTGGGTATCGGCTCGGCGGTCTCTCCTGTCATCGCCGGCTGGTTAGCCGATGCCACCGGCACACTCGCCTGGTCGTTCGTCCTGGCTGCGGCCGGCGCTGCCGTGTCTTTCCTGCTGCTCATCTCCCTGTGGAGGCAGCCCCGGGAGAGTCGGGTGAAAACCGGGCCGTCTTAAATGTTCATGCCGCCGTCGGCCATGAACAGGCTGCCCGTGGAAAAGCTGCTCCGGTCGGACGCGAGGAAAAGCACCATTTGCGCGATTTCCCCGGGACGCCCGTGCCGTCCCAGCGGGATGATATTATTCAAGAACGCCGTCCCGTCCTGGCCGACTATCCCGGTAAGCTGCTTTTCTATTTTCCCCTGGAACGAGTTATCGATTGGCCCGGGCGCCAGGACGTTGACGCGTATCTTGCGGCCGGCTGCCTCCTTGGCGACGACCCGCGCCAGGCCGATGAGCGCATGCTTGGACGTGGCGTAGGCGGACACCCCGGGGTCGGCCGTCATGCCCATGATACTGGAAGAGATGATGATGCTCCCGCCGTCGTTCATCTTCGGCAGGCCGTATTTGCAGACC
>MGNQ01000027.1:59777-60120 GCA_001796865.1 Chloroflexi bacterium RBG_16_56_11 | reverse complement strand
TCACCGCCATGACCGCGTCGAAAACGTCCTCCGGGTATTCGGTCACCGGTTTGATGACCCCGCTGATGCCCGCGTGGCTGAAAATCACATCGATTTTCCCCCAGCGTTCCACTGTCTGGTTGATGTATTCCTGCGTGTCCCGCGTGTCGGCCACGTTCGCCTTTACCATCCCCAGGACTTCGGGCCCGGCCTTCAGTTCCTTGACCGCCCTGGTCAGGTTGTCTTTATTATGCCCCACCAGCATCACCTTTGCCCCCTCTTTCAGGAGCAACTCCGCCGCCGCCATCCCGATGCTGCCCGCCCCGCCCGTGACAATGCATACTTTGCCGTCCATGATGCCCAT
>MGNQ01000027.1:59047-59768 GCA_001796865.1 Chloroflexi bacterium RBG_16_56_11 | reverse complement strand
CTTTCTCGGTGACACCGGCCGTAGCAAATACGGAAACTAATATACCGTTTCCATCGTCTTAAAATCAAGCGCGTCCCCTACGACGATATCGGCGGGGGTGAGGAAAGCGGATACCGACCGGATATAAATTAAGTGGCTCCCCCCTGCCTTGACAGCGCCGCGCCATTGCACCTATAATACGCCACATATAGTGTTTTCCCACGGACCGCTGCCACCGAGGGTTTATGTGCGCCCGGTGGTTGCCGGGGAAAAAGCTGGGTCGTTCCTGACAGGGAATTTTAATGCATCAAAACGGCTCTGTTCTGCTGCTTGATAAAGTCTGTAAGAGCTTCGGTGGGCTCCGCGTTCTCGTAGATCTGGATATCAGCGTGGCGAAAGAGGAGATGGTCGGGCTCATCGGCCCTAACGGCGCCGGCAAATCGACCGTTTTCAACGTCATCACCTCGGTCTACAAGCCGGAGCGCGGCGATATTTTCTTCCTCGGCCGTAATATCACCGGCATGGCCCCCCACCAGATCTGCCGCCTCGGTATTTCCCGGACCTATCAACTCACCAAGACCTTCCTTAAGATGACCGTCTTCGAAAACGCCATACTCGCCGCGGTCTACGGCGGCCGGCGCGACGGCGAGTCCCCTAAAGAGAGGGCATTGGAAGCCCTGGAGCTCGTTGATCTGGCCGGAAAGCAAAAAGTCGTGGCGATACATCTGACCCTCTCCGACCG
>MGNQ01000027.1:55987-58991 GCA_001796865.1 Chloroflexi bacterium RBG_16_56_11 | reverse complement strand
TGGCTTTGCTGGATGAGCCCATGGCCGGCCTGAATCCTGTAGAAATCAATCGTCTGCTCGAGGTCATCCGGAAGGTCAGGCACGAGAGAAAGCTCACCGTCATCTGGATCGAGCATAAAGTCGATGCCATTATGGACTTTTGTGATCGGGTCGTCGTCCTGGACTATGGCCTGAAAATCGCTGACGGCAAACCGGATGCGGTTGCTTGCGACCCTAAAGTAATCGAGGCGTATCTTGGCGAACCCGCTACTTGAAGTTAAAGACCTGGATGTCTCCTACGGGGATATCCACGTCCTCTGGGACGTGTCCCTCAGCGTCGAGGAAGGCACCATCGTGGCCCTGGTGGGCGCCAACGGCGCCGGGAAGACCACCCTCCTCAAGACCGTCTCCGGGCTGATGCACGCCCGGAAGGGTGAAATTACCTTGAGCGGTGAGCCTATTCAACATCTCAGGGCCCAGGAGATAGTCGACCGCGGTGTTATCCACGTCCCGGAAGGGCGCCGCCTCTTTGCCAGCCTGACCGTCATGGAAAATCTCCGGCTGGGCGCCTACTTGCCGCGCACCCGTCCTCTCTTCGCTGAATCGCTGGAACGCGTATTCAGCCTCTTCCCGGTACTCAAAGACCGGAAAGAGCAGAAGGCGGGCACGCTGAGCGGCGGTGAGCAGCAGATGCTGGCCATCGGCCGCGCGGTCATGGCCCACCCCAGGCTCGTCATGCTCGATGAGCCTTCCCTCGGCTTGAGTCCCATATTGGTCAAGACGATATTCCAGCTCATCAGCACCTTGAATGAGCAGAAAACGACTATCCTGCTGGTGGAACAAAACGTTAACCAGGCCCTTAAAATAGCCCACCAGGCCTATGTCCTTAAAAACGGTAAAATCGTCATGTGCGGTCGCGGCTGTGACCTCCTGGTGAATGAAGAGGTATGCAAGGCCTACATCGGGGAGCGCGCGAGAAAGCCCAATGGATAGTTTTCAGGCCGTACTTATCGCCCAGACCATTGTCAACGGCATCCTCCTCGGGACCATGTACGGTATGGCCGCCATCGGGCTCAGCCTCATCTTCGGCACCATGAGGATTGTCTTCATCGCCCAGGGGTCGGTCCTCGTTTTCTTCGCCTACCTGTGCTTCTGGCTTTTCAAGCTGGCCGGTATCGACCCTTACCTGTCGATCATCATCATCATCCCGGGGGCCATGGTTCTCGGAGCAGTCTTATATTACGGGCTTTTCAAGGAGGCGGCCGCTCTCCAGGATAGGATTAGCTCACTGTTAATCGCCGTGGGGCTCATGTTCATCCTGGAAAACTTCATGACGGTCGTCTGGACCCCCAACCCACGGTCGGTCGTGACCTCCTACGGGTTCGCCAGTTTCACCGTCCTGGGAATCCATCTCACCCTGAACCGGCTGCTGGGCCTGGGGATAGCCATCCTGGCGACTATCGGCGTCTTTCTCTTTTTAAAAAAGACGGTCATCGGGACGGCGGTCAGGGCCACCTCGGAGGACGTGGAAGCCAGCACCCTGATGGGCATCAATCCCAACCGGGTTAATGCCGTTGCCTTCGCTATCGGCATGGCGCTTGCCGCCATTTCGGGAATCAACGTGGCCTCGACCTACTCCTTCGACCCTGTCTATGGTTTCGATGTCGCCATCAAGGCGCTGTTCGCCCTGACCCTGGGGGGTATCGGGACGATTTACGGGGCGCTGGCGGGGGGGATTATCATCGGCCTCGTTGAAATGCTGGGAGCCTATTTTGTCGGCGGGGGATGGACCCAGGCGATTTTGTTCGCTTTCTTCCTCGTCGCCCTGACCTTCAGGCCTCAGGGATTTTTTGGAAGGACCGGCCAGAAAGCTTAGTCTTTTCGGGATAAACGAAAGGAACGAATATCCGGAGCGTTTTTTAATATGGCGAAATCTCCCAGTTTCATCGGCTCGCTCAAGCCGGCCGGCCCGGAAAGCCTCACTAACCTGGTTATTATCGTTCTGGCGCTGGTCTTCTTCGGCACGTTTCTCTTCTATACGGATATCGACTCTATTATAGTGTTTTACCTTTTTTATTGCTTCATTTTTATCATTATCGGACAGGGATGGAACATCGTCGCCGGGTATACCGGCCAGATCAGCCTGGGCTCTCATGCTTTCTTCGGTATCGGCGCCTATACCACGGCCATCATCTGGCTCCGTGACATTACCCATACCTGGTATTTCTTCGACCCCCTGGTCATGTTCCTCAGCGGGTTGGCGGCGGCTGTTTTTGCCGTGATTATCGGCATACCGATACTCTCCCGGTTGCGCGGCGACTACTTTTCTTTCGCCACTCTGGCGGCGGCCCAGGTCTTTACCGTGCTGGTCCTGAGAGGGGGCAAATTGACCGAGGGGGCGATGGGTCTGCGTATCCCCGGCACTCTTTTCGAGGACCTGGGTATTTATTACTGGACCGGCTTGCTTCTGGCAATTCTCGCCACAGCCGCCGTGTTTTTCGTCACCCGCTCCCGGCTCGGCCTGGCCCTCCGCGCCATCAGCGAGGACGAGATGTCGGCCGCCTCACACGGTATCAGCGTTTTACGGTACAAGCTGATTGCGTTTGCCATCGGCGCTTTTATTATCGGTGTTGGCGGCAACCTGTACGCCTATTATATCTTTTCTATCAGTCCGCCGGCCGTGCTGAACCTCAACTGGCTATTCTACCCCATTCTTGTCTGTATCCTGGGGGGTAACGGCACCATCGGCGGTCCCGTCATCGGTGGATTCGTGGTCGGCGCTATCGTCGTTTTCTCGGAAACTCTCATCGGGCGCGTACACCCCATGGTGTCCGGCGTGCTCATCATTCTCGTCATGAAGTTCTTGCCCACCGGGCTAATTGGCCTCAAGGCAAAGGTTTTCCAGCGTCACTAGGCAGCCCCCGGTGTTTCTTATTGCGCGCCCAATAACTTGCCCCCGGCCCTCCCTTTGTCTGGAGAATTCCGGGGGCAAATTGTCCTGTCTCAGGATTTAGAGGTTACCCGT
>MGNQ01000027.1:47565-55977 GCA_001796865.1 Chloroflexi bacterium RBG_16_56_11 | reverse complement strand
GGCGGCACCAGCTTGATTGTCCACACCTTGGTATCGATGGGCACTATTGGCATGCGCGCCCCGCCCCACCACTGCAGCGCCACCGGCTGGATTTCCCCGATGCCGATGTTGTTGAACTTGATGTCGCCTTCAACCGTGTCTTTGGCCACGAACGTGCCGCTGTAGTAGACGTCCCTGACCTTGGCGTTGTCGATTGAGCCGGCCGCTTCGATAGCCTGGGCCAGGTGCTGGACCATGGAATAGTAGTTACCGATGGTCACCGAATATTTCGTCGGGCCGTACTGGGCGCGGTACTTTTCACCGAGTGCCTTGGAGCCCGGAGCGCCCAGCGCCTCGGCCCAGTGCCCGTCGCTGACCAGGTAGTCGGCGTCTTTGCCCCGCGTCTCGCCGAACTCGATGGGCCAGAAACCTTTCGCGCCCCAGATATATTTAAGATTGAGCTTGTTTTCTTTTATCTGGCGCACGAGCGCGATGCCGTCCGTTGAGCTGCACAGTACGATCAGGGCATCGACGTTGGCGGCCTTCATTCTCAGGATGGATGCCGAGAAATCTTTCGACCCCTCGATAAACGGTTCGTAAAGGGCCAGGTTATAACCGAATTGTGTCAGGATTCCCTTGGCCCCGCCCCCGAAGCCATGACCATCAGGATTGTCCCCGACCAGTACGCAGAAATTCTTCGGCCTGTCAGCGGCAGGAATTACCTCCAGACCTGCCACCGAGCTCTCCATCAGCTTACCGGCGTAGAAGAAAGAGTCGACTACCCAGGTGAACTTCTGCTCCGCGAACATCTCCGGGAAGAAGGCTGACGTGAGATATAGCCTCTGGTACTTCTCCGCCACGGCGCCGCCCGCCGTATTTAGCGGGGTGGTGCTTGAGCCCAGGATAAAGTCCACTTTTTCCAGCTTGATGAGCTTTTCCGCGGCGGCGGCCGCCTTGGCGACATCGCTCTCGTCGTCCACGAAGGTTATCTTCATCGGCAGTTTCTTGTTGAGGTCTTTGACGAAGACGCCGCCTTTGGCGTTAATATCCTTGACGCCCTGCTCGTAAGCCCACCTCTGCTCATTACCCACCATTGCCTCCGCCCCGGTCATGACGTTGATGGCACCTATCAATATCTCCGTCTTGCCGGCCGCGGTTGGCGTGGTGGCGCCGGTTGCGGTGGTCCCCGGTGACGTGGTGGCTTCCTCGCCGCAGCTGGCGAACACCACGCCGAGGATGATGACAACTAACGAGAAAATAAATAGAGCTTTCTTCATTCCCCTGCTTCTCCTTCTTAGATGTTAGTCATTATGCGTGCGGGCGACCGTTGCTTAATCTCATCATCACGTCATAATACCTCTCCTTTACTGGTCTTCGAAATAATATTAGTGGATTAACAAAATTATTCTTGTTCTTGATAACGGAACGTCGGCGTGGGGATTTCTTTATCGGGCATATTATCATACAATACGATTGTTGTCAATGCAAAGGGTACGATGACACCGGTGACGGCCCCACCCATCCTTCGGCTATCTGTATTTATTTAAGTTGCTCGCTGCTTTAGCCGGGCGTGTGTCTGCGTTGAAACAGGGAGATTTTGACTCCCATTGATAAAACGCCTCCGGAAGGAGTAAAATCAGGTACGGCAATTCACCGGGGACGCCGCCCGCAGCGGCCCGCCGGTGCGGCTGTTTTCTATAATAAACCGGGAAAGACGGGGGGACGACAGCTATGAAAATTAAAGCCGCCGTGTTACGGCAGTACGGGGTTCCCATGGAGATAGAGGAGCTGGAGCTCGCCGGGCCGCGGCAGCACGAAGTGCAGGTAAAGATGCTCGCCTGCGGGTTCTGCCACTCCGATTTGTCGGTCTGGCAGGGCGACATACCGCAGGACGTCCCCATGGTGCCCGGCCATGAGGCCTGCGCCGTCGTGGAGAAGGTCGGTCCGGGCGTGACCGGGTTGAAACCGGGCGACCGCGTTATCGGGTGCTGGATGGTGCCCTGCGGGCACTGTTATCAGTGCCGCCGGGGTCACCCCAACCTCTGCGATACCAGCAAGGTGTTCTTTCAGAACGGTAACCTGCTCGACGGCACCTCCCGGTTGACCGATAAAAACGGGAAAAGGGTCGGCCTGGGGAGCTTTATCGCCGGATTCGCCACCCACAGCGTCATGCCGGATGTCGGCGCCATACGCGTGCCCGACCATATCAAGCTGCCCCCGGAGCAGCTGTGTCAGCTCGGCTGCTCGGTCGCTACCGGCTGGGGTAGCATCGTCAACGTCGCTCAGGCCCGTGAAGGTAACTCGGTGGGTGTCTGGGGCTGCGGCGGCATCGGGCTGAACGCCATACGTTTCGCCTCCCTGCGCAACTGTCGTCCGGTTGTCGCCGTCGACCTCGAGGAGTCCAAGCGGAGCATCGCCATGGAGTTCGGTGCCACCCATTTTATCGATTCGAGTAAGACCGACCCTATCCCTGTCATTAAGGAGCTTACCGGCGGTGAGGGGCTGGAGTTCGCCATCGAGGCTACCGGCGACCCCGGCGCACAGGTGCAGGCCTGGTATGCCATCCGGGCCAACGGCATGGTGGTGGCCATCGGCATCGCCCCCCTCAATTCTGTTACCAATATACCTATGTTTTATGCCCCCCTCCATGCCAAGACCATCCGGGGTACGCTCTACGGGGAGACCCATCCTACTGAGGACCTCCCCAGCCTCATGGAAGTCATGAACACCGGCCTCCTTAAGACCGATAAGCTGGTGACGAAGCTTATCAGGCTGGAAGACCTGGGCAAGGTGCAGGAAGCCATCGCCGCCCGGAAAGTCATCGGGCGCTGGGTTATCAGGTACGATTAAGGCCCCGGCCCGGCGATGGGACACTTAACATAACACACTTTAAAATTTTCAGGAAGGAGAGATTTCTATGGCGAAAACGAGCTATAAAAAGAATCTGGTCAAGGTCCCCCTCCGCGAGGTGGGCGAGACCAAGGTTATCAAGGGCCGGCAAAATCCCACCATGACCTATATGAGCAACGATCTCGTCCCCGGCAGTAATATGTACATCGAGGTCGGTTGGGTCTATGAAATGCCCTCGCCCAATCCCCATATCGATGCCCACGACCATAACTATGATGAGATTGTCATGCACCTGGGCGGCGACCCCGCTAATCCGGAAGAGCTCGGGGCGGAAATCGAGTTTGTCGTCGGCGGCGAGAAGCTCACCATCGATAAGACGTCGGCGCTATTTGTCCCTAAGGGCGTCAGCCACGGCCCGTTGACGTGGAAAAAAGTCAAAAAGCCTCACATACAGATGGTCATCATGCCCGGGGCCGGCACCGTCAGGGAATCGAACCCGGCGGGATATTTAGAAACCTGATAAGTGGAGCTGTTGTTCTCTCGCCCCGGCCTGGGAGAGAGTCGGAGTGACGGGGATTGTTTGAATATCGCCCCCACCCGGATTTCGTCAGGGGAGAGGGAATCATAACAAAATCCGCTGGATACCCCTCAGCTTGCTGAGGGGAGGAAAGCGGCCTCGTAGATGGCCTGGTGGTGGGGTCGCTTCCTTACCCGAGATGCCCCCCAGCTTGCTGGGGGGAGAGTCACTCAACGGATTTTTTAAACATGCTATTGGGTGTCTTAAAGCCGAGCGCGGGCGCTCCGGCTACGGCGGTTCCCGTCCTGTCGTGCGCTTAGTGTCGGCCAAGGAGAAGGTGATGATTACCACGACGTTGTTCCCCGGCCGCTATATCCAGGGATATGGCGCCGTGAAAAGGCTCGGGCCGGAGGTTGCCCGCCTGGGAAAGTCGGCATTTCTTATCGGCAGCAATACCGTCTTTCGCCAAATATTGCCTGCTTTCTGGGAAGAATTGGACGGTTGTGCCCGGGTGGTCACCGCTAAATTCAGCGGCGAATGCTGTGATGATGAAATCGACCGCCTGGTCAAGCTGGCGGATAAGGCCGGCGGCGAGGTCGTTATCGGCATGGGGGGAGGCAAGGTGATGGACACCGCCAAGGCGGTAGCCCACCTGTCGAAAAGATACCTGGTCATCGTGCCGACTATCGCTGCCAGCGACGCCCCTTGCAGCGCCGTTTCTGTTATCTATACCCCTGACGGTGTCTATAACCGGCCTATGCCGCACCCCCGGAATCCTGACGCTGTCATTGTCGACACGAAGATTATCGCTGACGCCCCGGTGCGTTTCCTCGTCGCCGGCATGGGCGATGCCCTGTCCACCTGGTTCGAGGCCGAGTCCTGCCGGAACAAATCGGTCGCCAACATGTCTTTCACCGGCGATACCGGCGCCATGACCGCCTACGCCCTGGCCCACCTTTGCTACCGGACGGTTATCGAGTACGGGCTGGTCGCCCGGATGGCCTGCGAGTCCCATTCCGTCGTCCCCGCCCTGGAGCGTGTCGTCGAGGCCAACACCCTGTTGAGCGGTCTTGGTTTCGAAAGCTGCGGCCTGGCAGGAGCGCACGGCATTCAGATAGGGTTCACCGCCCTCAAGGAGACTGAGGACTACCTGCACGGGGAAATCGTCGCCTTCGGGACGCAGGCCTCCCTCTTCCTGACCGGAAGAAACAAAGAGACCATCGACGAGGTCTATTCCTTTTGCGAATCGGTCGGCCTGCCCACCACCCTGGCGGGGATAGGCCTGCCGGAAATTTCTGATGCCGATCTGGACAAGGTCGCCGGCGTTATTGTCGATAAAGACAATCCCGTCCATAACGAGTCGATGCCGGTAACCAGGGACTCGGTCCTCGCCGCCATTCGCCTGGCCGACCATTACGGCAAGTCGCGTAAATCGTCACACAACGTTGGTCCCGGAAAAGCGTAGACTCGCCGGCGGGGCCTGGAAGAGCTTCGGGCAGGGAGCTCACGTTCCCTAGTGCACTTAACATAGCCCTGGACACGAATACTTGATGTTGTCGACGGTCCGGCTACTTCGCCAGCTTGATGCCCACCTTCTGGACGGCCAGGTGTGTCAGCGAGGTGCTCGCGGTCGCCCCGTGCATGTGGACCTCGCCCGCCGGTATAAACACGATGCTCCCCGGCGTTACCACATATTCTTTTTCCCTCGTGGCGATGACCCCCTTGCCGTCGGTGACGTAGAGGATTTGCTCGGAATCGTGCGTATGGAAGTTTAGCTTCGCGCCGGGGCTGAACGTCACCAGCGCCGCCCCGAACCCCCCGGTTTCCTTCACATCGATTAGCGGTCTCCGGTTGACCGGACCTTTTGCCACGATTTCATCGGCCAGCGGGGCCGGCTTCACACTATTGCTATTAACGACAATCATGTTCTCCTCCCGTATTCCTTTGTTTATTTGTGTTTACGTACTTCCACTCCGGCGGCCTTCTCAAGTTTTAGTATGACGGCATCCACCCCTTTATCGGCCCACCCCGCCTTGATGGCCTGTTCGAGGTCGTTTCTGACCATCTTCCCCGCCGGTAAAGTCATGCCGTACTCGTCGCCCAGGTTCAACGCCAGGCCGATATCTTTGTAGGCCAGGCTTACTTTAAATCCAGGCTCGAAATTACCCCGGAAAACGGTATTAGGATACTGCTGCAGGCTCCAGTTATTTCCCGTGCTCACGGATATTATATCGTACAGGGCCTCCGGCTTTATTCCCGCCTTCACCCCGAGGACGAATCCCTCCGCCGTGGCCGAGTTGCAGGCCAGTCCGATGAGGTTATTCACCAGCTTGGCGACGTTGCCGCAGCCCGCGTCCCCGACGTGAAATATGTTCTTGCCCATCGCTTCCAGGACTCTCCTCGCCGCCTCCAGGGCGGAGGCTTCTCCTCCCACCATTATCGTCAGTGTCCCTGCCTCGGCGCCTCTGGTCCCCCCGCTGACCGGGCAGTCCAGCACCTTCACCCCCAGGTTGCCGGCTTCTTTGGCTATGCGTCTGATGACCACCGGCGAGTTGGTGCTCATATCAATAAATATATCGCCCTTCTTCCAGCCCGCCTTCAGGCCATCGGCCCCATGGATGACCTGCTCCACGCTCTCCGGACTGGGAAGGCAGGAGATAACTATCCTGCAGGCCTCAGTGACTGCTTTTGGGGTTGCCGCCCAGGCGGCGCCTTTTTCCAGTAGAAATATGGCAGCCTCCTTCTTAATGTCGTTGACGACGAGCTCGAAACCCGCCTTGTGCAGATTGCTGGACATATGTCTGCCCATCTGCCCGATACCGATAAAGCCAACTTTCATTCCCTTACCCCTGATACAAATTCATATTTGTCGCGGCACTCTTTATCGCCAAAGTATGTAACAAAATATTGGGCCCTGTCAACGTCAATATTACACTCCATCCGTACTTTTAGGGTGTCTTGACTTGACTAATCTTTGACGCTACACTAAAGCAGCGTCAGATAAGCAACGGACATCGATGAAATCTCCCCGGGCAGTATTAAGCGGAGGCCAGGGATATCGCTTGAGTACTACCGGTCGGGAAAAATGTCCTGACAAAAGGAGCGAATGATGAGTCCAAAAAAAACGAGCGTCAATTGGCCGCTGCCGTCCGCTGAACCGGAAGAGGTTGGTTTTTCCTCTGAGCGGCTGGCAAAAATCCGCCCCGGCTTACAGAAGTTCATCGATAAGTGTATGGTCCCGAACCTGGTAACGCTCGCGGCCAGGCACGGGAAAGTCGTGCACTACGCGGCGCAGGGCTACATGGACTTCGAGAGCCGGAAACCGGTGACGAAGGACACCGTTTATCGACTCTGGTCCAATACCAAGCCTATTACCGGTACAGCCACGATGATTTGCGTCGAGGACGGGCTCCTGAGCCTTGACGACCCCGTCTCAAAATACATACCCGCTTTCAAAGACCAGGTGGTCAAAGCGGAACCCGGACAGGGTCGCGGCACTCTGATGGGAACTGCCACTGTCCCCGTTGCCACAGAAATTACGGTCCGCGATTGCCTGCGGAATACCACCGGTCTTGCCACGGCGAGTCGCGCCCCCCTCTCGTATCTGACAGAGTTCCGGGATTTACTCCCCAAGTCGGGTTTACTGATGAATCCGGAAAGGCCATCCGGCAGCATCCGCGAGATGGTCGAGACCCTCGCCAGATTGCCGCTTCAATCGCAGCCGGGGACTCAATTCGACTACCAGGTCGGCTACCCGGTGGTTGGCACCGTTCTCGAGATTGTGACCGGCAAGACCCTCGAAGAGTTCTACCAGGAGCGTATCTTCAAACCTCTCGGGATGAAAGACACATCGTTCTATCTTTCCAGGAACAAGCTCGATCGCTTTCCTACTCTTTACCGTCCGGTCAGTGACGCTGGGAAATGGAAGCTAATCGTAGCCGAAAAACCTGAAACAAGCGAGAAAGTGACCGGCCCCAGGACATACTTTGAAGCCGGTGGCGGCGCAGGCGGCGTGCTTTCCACCGTGGCGGACTATGTCCGGTTTGCGCAGATGTTGCTAAACGGCGGCGAGCTAGACGGGGTTCGTATACTGGGAAGAAAGACAGTAGAGTTAATGACGAGCAGCCATACCGGGGATATGGTCCTGGTACCGATTCCCGGTCCTGGATTCGGTTTCGGCATGGGGGTGGGGGTATTCAAAGGGGACATTCCTATGATGCGCTCTATAGGCACTTTCGGGTGGAGTGGCCTGGCTGGCACCACCTGCTTCATAGATCCGGAAGAAGACATTGTCGGCGTGTGTTTCACCCAGGTCTTGATGCATAAGGTCATGACAGATAATATTTATCAGGAAGAATTCGAGCGACTCGTTTACCAGGCTTTACTGTAGGGCTTGCGCAGAATATGAATATACGGAGTTAACGCTGGAATGACTTCTCAAACCCGACCAACTTTGCTATGATGTATCCGAAACCGGACACATTACGAAGGAGGATGTATGAAAAAACTGATCTGGATTGTCCTGGGATTGATACTCGTCGGCGCGACGCTGGCCTCTTGCGGCAGCGGCGAAGCAGCAAAAATCCGGGTAGCGACGGATGCGACCTGGCCGCCGTTTGAATACGTCGACGACGCGACCAAGGAAATAGTGGGCTTTGATATTGACCTGATGAATGCCATAGCCGAAAGAGCGGACCTCAGTATCGAGTTCGTCAACGTAGGCTGGGATCCGCTCCTGGCCGGTATGGCCCAGGGGACGTATGATGCGGCCATCTCCTCCATCACCATCACGGAAGACCGTAAAAAAGACATGCTGTTCTCCAACCCCTATTACGGCGCCGGACAGATAGTCGTCGTGCAGAAAAGCAACACCACGATAACTGGCAAAGATAACCTGGCCGGAGACGTGGGCGCGCAGCTGGGCACCACCGGGGCCATGGAGGTGGAGAAAATAGCGGCGGCCACCCTGGTGAACTATGATGATATCGGCCTGGCCTTCCAGGACCTGTTGAACGGGCAGGTTAACGCGGTCGTCTGCGATAATCCGGTGGCCATGCAGTATGTCG
>MGNQ01000027.1:35042-47555 GCA_001796865.1 Chloroflexi bacterium RBG_16_56_11 | reverse complement strand
CGGACAAGCTAAAAATCGCGGGGACCGCATTTACTAGCGAATTTTACGGAATAGCCGTAGCCAAAGGAAAGACGGAGCTATTGAAAAAAATCAACGACGGTCTTGAAGAAGTCCTCATGGAAGGCATAATCGAAACACTCGAAGAAAAGTGGTATTAAACCGGGTAAGAAGCAGGTAAAGTTTGCCGCAACAGGGACCATTCAGGAACCTGGGCAGGATTCTTTCCGGGAGGCCGGCTGTTAATGAAAAGGCTGCGTCGACCCGGGAAGAGATAGACCGCGTACCGGGGGCCGAGCCGAGTTCCCGGCTAGACCCCTGGTGGTGGTTGGTAGCTACGGTCGCGGTACTTATCGCCCTGATGTCGGCCCTATCGCCCGACCCTTACTGGAAAATCCTGGTATTCGTCAGCGACGGCGTTGGCATCACCGTATTGCTTACCGTCGTTTCCTTCGTCTTCATCATTCTGGTAGGGCTGGTCGGCGGTCTGGGCAGAATAGCCAAAAATCCTGTCATCCATCTTATTGCTTCACTCTATGTCGAGATAGTGCGGGGCATCCCGCTCCTGGTGCAACTCATCTGGTGGTACTTCGCCGCGCCGGTCGCGATTCAGGCCTTCGGCAGGCTCGTGCACATTGACGCCATAGCCAACTATAAATCGAACGCCATCCTGCTGGCTATCGTTGGCCTGGTAATATGCTATGGGGCCTACATGAGCGAGATCTTCCGCGCCGGCATCGAGAGCATTCACAAGGGCCAGATGGAAGCCGCGCGCAGCCTGGGCATGAGCTATATGCAATCCATGCGCCATGTAATTCTCCCCCAGGCCGTCCGGGTGGTGCTGCCGCCCGTGGGCAACGAATTTATTATGCTCATAAAAGACACATCCCTGGTCAGTGTTGTGGCCGTGGCCGACCTTACCCGGCGGGGGCGCGAGTATATGGCCGCCCACTTTAACCCCATCGAGGTATGGACGCTCATCGCCCTGCTCTACCTGATTTTGACCCTGTTTTCGGCGCGCTTGATTGCCTGGCTGGAAAAACGAAGACGTTATGAGGGGTAGCCCTGTGTCCGAACCGATTATTCACATGGAAAACGTGCACAAACACTTCGGGCGTATCCATGCGCTGCGCGGCATCAATCTTGATGTTCAAATCGGCGAGGTGGTAATCATCCTGGGGCCGTCCGGCTCCGGTAAGTCGACCCTGCTGAGGTGCGTCAACCATCTGGAAGTGGCGAACTCGGGTAAAATTGTCGTCGATGGAATTCCTCTCATTAGCGCCCAGAACATCAACGTCGTCAGGCAGGAAATAGGAATGGTCTTTCAGTCTTTTAATCTCTTCTCTCACCTGACCGTGATAAATAATCTTACACTGGCGCAGCGCATCGTACGCCGCCGTGATACAGAGGCGTCAAAAGAAGTTGCCTTGAATCTGCTGGCCAAGGTGGGCATCACAGATAAAGCCGATTGTTATCCCTCGCAGCTCTCCGGCGGGCAGCAGCAACGGGTCGCCATCGCCCGCGCCTTGGCGATGAACCCGAAAATAATGCTGTTTGACGAGCCGACCAGCGCCCTGGACCCGGAGATGATCAAGGAAGTGCTGGATGTGATGTTGGCCCTGGCTAAGGAGGGAATGACGATGCTGGTGGTCTCTCACGAGATGGGCTTCGCCCGCGCCGCCGCCAGCAGGTGCATCTTCATGGATGAAGGCCAGATCGTGGAAGAGGGTACGCCGGACAGGCTTTTTACATCTCCCAGCCAGGAACGCACCAGGCTATTCCTCAGCAAAGTGCTCCAGCTATAGACCTGACCTGTTCTGGCGGGAACCTGATAAACACAGGGTTTTCAGACTATATCTAAGTACATCAAATCATGCGGATGTTGCTTCACTGGAAACAATCTCCACGGCTGGCCATGACGGCACTCGTCGGTGTCACCGCGGTGTGGGGCTGGACATTTCTCATCGTGAAAGACGCCATCCAGGACATGCCGGTCATGGACTTCCTGGCGGTCCGGTTTACTCTGGCCGCCGTTGTCATGCTGGTCCTGCGTCCGGCCTGCTTGAGCCACATGTCGGGGCGAGGATGGTGGCACGGTACTGTTTTAGGCGCTCTTATCGGGATGGCCTATATCACCCAGACACAGGGACTGCTTTATACCTCTCCGGCCATCTCCGGTTTCATCACCGGCATGTCGGTGGTGTTTACACCGGTATTTGCCTGGGTGCTACTTCGGCATAAACTCAGCGCTCATTCTCTGCTGGCGGTGGGGCTGGCCTGCGCGGGGCTGGCGCTGCTCAGCCTTCACGGCTGGGCGTTCGGCACCGGGGAGTTGTTGACTCTGGCCTGCGCCGTTTTTGTTGCGTTGCATATCATTGGTCTCGGGAAGTGGTCGGCAAAACATGACAGCTACGGGCTGGCCTTTATTCAAGTCGGCATTATGGCTGTTATCTCGCTGGTAGCTGCCGCCCCGGGTGGCATAGCCATTCCTCCCGACTTTAATATCTGGGTAACGATAGGTATCACTGCTGTTCTCGCTACCGCCGTGGCTTTCTTCGTGCAGACCTGGGCGCAATCGCTGGTATCTCCAAATTACATAGCGGTGGTGCTGACCATGGAGCCCGTCTTCGCCGGTATATTCTCTGTCGCCTTTGGGGGCGAAAGGATGACAATTCGGACAATCCTTGGCATCCTTTGTGTTCTCTCCGCAATGCTTATTACCCAGTTGAAACTGGAGATGCACCGGGAGGCCTGATTTATCTGAGTCCGCTCAGCTTGATTGTTACCTATAGTGTAACTGCACAGGGGATTATTTGTACGGTTTTAGTCATCGCATTCCCCTCATTTTTTTGGTTTTTTCGGCTGGTTTTCTTTGACACGAAATATCACTATCTTCTCCACCAGGTCGAGTGGGATTGGTTTATCCAGCGGGAATTGTATAGCTCCTTTCGACTGCTTGAACGGTGATAACTCTTTTTGAAAAGCCACAATACCAGAGGGTGTTGGATAAAATCCAATATGATTTTTCCAGGCGGCGAAATGTACTAAATTATTCCCGTTCAATTTGAACGTAGGCATCTGATAGCTGATTGGTTCGACAGCATCAGGCGCTGCCTTTCGTATCCGCCGCCTTAATTTTTTAAGAATACCTTGAACATCCTCTGGAACGGTTTTAATGTATTCATCAATTGTTTTAATCTGTTTTTCCATATTAATCAATCTTCAATTCAAGGTCTAAGCGTAGATATCCGTACCCTGGTTTACATAAATATTGACCGGATGACACCTGAATTTAATTCTAAGGAGTAGACCGTGGAGAAGTTATAAAATTTGGGCGGGAAAACTAACAATACTATGACATTTTCATGTAGCTGGTGCCTGCCGGGGTTTGGAGGGTAGGGACAGGGATTCTTTATTCTGTACCCGATGGTGGAGCCGCGGTATCAATAGGTAGTACTGGTAAAGACTTCGATTTAGTTTTTAGCTTCAGTATTTAAAATTGAGTCTTCTTCAAGAAACCCAATAGTATGTTGTGACACTGCCGATTAATGCGAGGATTCTCAACACCAAGGAATGCTCCAGCCTGGATAATCGAGTTAAAATCATCTCCGGTTGGTTTCCTCTCTCAGAACTGGACAATATCGACTTACGTCCAACTTTTATAAGAAAAGCTCTTCAAAAGATGCCTAACCACACCGAACGTATTGTCTGGAAAGATAATTAAATGCAATATCTCCTCTCTGTCATTCCCTATATATCTCCCCTCCCTTGTCATTCCCGACTTGATCGGGAATCCATTTCAAGATCAGTACTAGATTTTCTATTGTAGTTTCTTACCTGTCAACCTCTCATATGCTGTGCGGTAAATCCGGCTGGTGGATGCAATGACATCGTCAGGCAGCATTGGAGCAGGGGGTTCTTTATTCCATCCCGATTTTGTCAACCAGTCGCGTACGGGCTGTTTGTCATAGCTCGGCTGGGACTGTCCGACTTTGTACGTCTTCACATCCCAGAACCGCGACGAGTCCGGAGTCAGCAGCTCATCTATCAGAATAAGTTTACCATTATCCAATCCGAACTCCAGTTTGGTATCAGCGATTATAATTCCTTTTGCGAGCGCCTGCTTGTGTGCAAAATTATAGATGGTGAGCGTCTTATCTCGGACCTGTTCAGCAATTTCTTTGCCAACTAATTTCTTGACTCCCTCTAATGTTATTGGCTCGTCATGGCCTGTTTCCGCCTTGGTAGTTGGCGTAAAAAGAGGCCTGGGTAGTGCCTCGCTTTCACGAAGCCCTTTCGGTAAATTGTCCGCCCATAACAATTTCCCCGTCTCCTTATATTCCGACCATGCCGAGCCGGACAGGTAACCTCGTGCCACGCATTCGATGGGCAACCGCTCTAACTTCTTAACTACCATGCTTCTTTCTGCGAGGTATTCAGGGTAAGCAAACCGCTTTTTAGCTGGTAGATATTTATCCAATACTTTTACGTCGTTAACAACTTCAACAACATGATTTTGAATAATATGCTTCGTTTGTTCAAACCAGTAAACCGATATTTGATTCAGTATCTTACCTTTTTCTGGAATACCGCAGGGTAGAACCACATCAAAAGCTGAAATACGGTCGGTAGCAATAATCAGAAGAAATTTGCTGAGGTCGTAGGTATCACGCACTTTGCCGCGTACGAATAAAGGCAGGGGCAAATCTGTTGTCAATTGCATCTTATCTTCTCCTCTCAATTGTTTGATGGTCTTATCTACTGTCGAAATAAGCTCCCCCAGACGCTCCGACTTCTTGACAAGCACTTCGCGTTGTGATTTCAGGGCTTCAATTATATCAAAGTCCGGACATGATATTATTTTTGCGATTTCATCGAGGCTGAATCCAAGTTCTCGAAAGAACATAATTTGCTGAAGCCGGATAATGGAATCCTCATCGTAATGCCGGTAACCGTTCTCCGGCCGGTATCTAGGCTTGAGAAGCCCCAATTCATCGTAGTAATGCAGCGTTCGGACACTGACTCCAGCCAGTGATGCTAATTTTTTTACTGTGTAGACCGTCATAATCTAAATATAAACTATGACGTGATGGTAGAGTCAAGCCCCAGAACCAGGAATTAATGATTCTTCGTGAAATTATTTTGAAATGATTGTCTCAGGGTTAATTCGGGGGAAAAGGCAATCTATGCGAGTGATGTTAAGAAAAGTAGAACGTTTATAGAGCAAAGGTATCACAAAATGTAGACAAAAAGTGGAGCCGGGGGGATTCGAACCCCCTACCTTTTGACTGCCAGTCAAACGTTCTCCCAAGTGAACTACGGCCCCAGGAGTACATCTCAAATTTAACACAAATATGGTTCGAACCGCAAGGGAATCGTGTTTACTTGGAACCGGAATTATATGGATTGTTTATGTGCCTGATACGGAAATTTATGGATTGTTTATGGACCGGCTGCTATACTTTTAGCTGTTAATCAAGTTGTTCCCCAGCTTGATAACGGCCCAGAAGTGAAGGGGCCCGGCCTCTCCTTAAGTTGAAGATGTTTAAGGTCTGGCCCGGCCCCTTCTCTTATTTTTACTTCAAACGTCCATACCTAAAGCCCGGAAAATCCCTTTCAATCCGAAATAGCCCGCGTAGACAGTCGTCATACACTTGATGATCTTGCCGGCAAGGACAATGGCAATATACTTCTTGAGTCCGAAGCGCAACGCCCCGGCCGCCAGCGCCGCAGGATAGAAAAACGGGTTAATCACAGATGCGACGATGAACAGAGTCAGCGGTCCCCGGCGTTCCATCATTCCCAGCAAGCGCTCGTAAGCGGACTGAAGCTTACCGCTGGCGCGGATGCTGATAGCCCGGCCCGCGCCCTGGCCGGTCATGTAGATTGTCAGGGCTCCGATGAGCTCGCCAAAGGCGGGGAAAGGCCAAGGAGGGCAACCTGCCACGGCGAAGTCATCGCGCCGCCGAGGGCAAACACAACCGCTAACATCGGTACCGGGACGATGATGGTCGCGCCGCCGAGAATGCTGATAAGAAACGCTCCGATGTAACCGTAGCGTTCCAGCCTATTTACTTCTTCTCTGAAATATATTATGGCCACGGCCATCAGGATGGTTAAAATAACGCCGATAACGCCGATCACTATTCCCCATCTCAGGGACTTTTTCGCGGGAGAGTTTCCCCTACCGGAAGCACCGGTTTCGCGGGGGCTTTTTTCCTCGGCAGGCAACTGTTTCAACGTGCCTACATTATACACGTAAGGGAAAGTCCCGTCCAGCAAAAAAAGAGGGGCGGCAAGCCCCTCTTTGAATGGATTCATGAGTTCCCGGTTCAGGCTTTGGACTTCGCGGTCTCTTTGGTCTTGAAAGTCAGTCCTTCTTTAACGAGGTCGACTTTTACAGTGTCGCCTTCTTTCAGTTCTCCCTTGAGGACTTTGCCGGACAGTGGGTTCTCCACGTATCGTTCGATGATACGCCGCAGCGGTCGCGCCCCGTAGACAGGATCATACCCCTCCTTCGCCAGCCAGGTCTTGGCCTTTTCTGTCAGCTCCAGCCCTATCTTGCGCTCCGCCAGCCGGTTCTGGAGGTCCCTGACCATGAGGTCGACGATTTTCCTGAGCTGTTCTTCGGAAAGCTCGTGGAAAACGATGATGTCATCCAGCCGGTTCAGGAACTCGGGACGGAAGCTCTTTTGAATCTCGGCCAGGACCTTCTTTTTCATGTCCTCGTAGCCCTGGTTCCGGCCCAGCGCCGCGTCTTTCCGCGTGGTAAAGCCGAGCTGGCTTTCACGCCGGATAAGCTCAACGCCGGCATTGCTCGTCATGATAACGACCGTGTTCTTGAAGTCCACGGTGCGGCCGTGGCCGTCGGTAAGCCGGCCGTCATCCATAATCTGGAGCAACGTGTTGAAAACCTCCGGATGGGCTTTCTCAATCTCATCCAGCAGGATAACGCTGTATGGACGACGCCTGACGGCCTCGGTGAGTTGCCCGCCTTCTTCATATCCCACGTAGCCGGGCGGGGAGCCGATAAGCCGGGACACGGTATGTTTCTCCTGGTACTCGGACATGTCCAGCCGCACCATTGAGTTTTCGTTGTCGAAGAGGAACCAGGCCATGGTGCGTACCAGCTCCGTCTTGCCTACTCCCGTCGGGCCGAGGAACATGAAGCTGCCAATAGGACGCTTGGGGTCTTTAAGCCCGGCACGGCTCCGGCGGATAGCCTCGGAGACGGCGGTCACCGCCTCTTCCTGGTCGATGAGGCGCTCGTGAATGCGCTCCTCCATGTGGATGAACTTCTGGGTCTCGCCTTCCAGCATCTGTGTCACCGGGATTCCGGTCCAGTTTGAGATTAGTTGAGCAATATCGTTCTCTTCTATATTTCTTTTGAGGCTTTGGTGCCATTCCTTTACTTCTAATTTGAATTTTTCTTCGAGTTGCACTCTCTCCATCTTAAGTTTAGCGGCTTTGTCGTACTCTTGATGTTGTGCTGCCGACTCTTCCTTTCTCACCAAGTCGTCAATATTTTGCTTCTGTTTTTTCAATTCATCAGGGAATTTAGGCATTTCTACACGCAATTTAGAACCCGCTTCATCTATGAGGTCTATCGCTTTATCAGGTAGATGCCTATCTGAGATATAACGCTGGCTTAGTTTTGCAGCAGCTATTATCGCTGAATCAGTAATTAGAATTTTCTCGTATTCAGGGTCAGTTTCCCTTAAAAACTCTATTTCTGGCATGCTAATTTTGTGGTGCGCTTCGTAACGGGGTCGTAGTCCCCGGAGTATCTCGATGGACTCATCGACACTGGGCTCGTCGATGAACACCGGCTGAAAACGCCTCTCCAGCGCCTTGTCTTTCTCGATGTATTTGCGATATTCATCGAGAGTGGTGGCACCGACACATTGCAACTCGCCGTGGGCCAGTGCCGGCTTGAGCATGTTACTGGCATCGATGGAGCCTTCGGCGGCCCCCGCCCCGACCACGGTATGTATCTCGTCAATGAAGAGGATGACCTCTTTTTGCGATTCCCTGACCTCGTCCATGACCGCTTTGAGACGTTCCTCGAACTCGCCGCGGAACTTGCTCCCGGCCACCAGGGAACCCATGTCCAGGGCGACTACTTTGCGCCCTTTCAGAGAATCTGGCACATCATCGGCGGCAATCTTCTGGGCCAGCCCTTCGGCGATGGCCGTCTTGCCCACTCCGGCGTCGCCGACGATGACTGGATTGTTCTTCGTGCGGCGCGTCAGTATCTGCATGACCCGCTTGATTTCCTCGTCCCGGCCGATGACCGGGTCCAGTTTGCCCTGCCGGGCCATCTCCGTGAGGTCGCGGCCGTATTTCTGGAGCGAGCGGTATTTGCTTTCAGCGCGGGTATCCGTCACCCGGTGGGCGCCGCGGAGCTTCTGGAGGGCGGTGTATACCTTTTCCTGGGTGATGCCGGCCCCGTGAAGGATTCTCCCCGCCTCGCCACGTTCATCACTGACCATGGCGATAAACAGGTGCTCGGTACTGATAAACTCGTCTTTAAGCCGCCTTGCCTCTTCTTCCGCCCGCTGCATCAGCATAGCGATGCGCGGCGTGGCGTAAATCTGCCCCGTCTGGTAGGAGACCTTGGGCGTTTTCTCCATGATTTCTTCCACCTGATTCCTTGCGGGGTCGATATCAACGCCGATTTCTTTTAATATCTCGCCTACCAGTCCACGTTGCTGCATCAGCAACGCCAGCAGAATATGTTCCACATCCCACTGGCTGTGCTTGAACTGCATGGCCATTTGCTGGGATGCTTGTAACGCTTCCTGTGCCTGCTCGGTGAATTTTTCCTGTTTCATGATTTACTCGCCTCCGCGTAGTATTTCCAATTCCTGACGTGCGTTTTCCAGTTCATTCTGTAACTGGTTCAGGTGCTGCATCATCCGGAGAATTACTTCCACGCCGGGTAAATTGATGCCCATGTCATCCGTGAGGGACTTGACCCTCTGGAGAAGGGCGATATCGCTGTCCGAGTAAAGACGGATGTTTCCCCGGGAGCGGTGCGGCTCGATGATGCCGACTTTTTCATAATAACGTAAGGTATGAGTCTGCATATCGAGCATCCTGGCCGCTACGCTGATAACGTAGCGCGGTTCTGATTCTTTTCTTTCTCTCATGGTCACCTCAACCGTGCTCAGGCCGGACGGATTGTAGCCAGTTGCCTGAACAATTCCTTTTCTTTTTCCGTCAACTTCGTGGGTAAAACAACATTCACCCTGGCCAGCAGGTCACCGCGGGTCGACTTGCCGGGACGGGACATCCCCTGTCCGGCGAGGCGAAAAACGCGGCCGTTTTGCGTCTCCGGGGGGATTTTCAGGGCCAGCTTGCCCCTGGGCGTAGGCACCTGGACTTCTCCCCCGAGTATGGCTGTAGCCAGGGGTATCGGGACGGTCGTTTGCAGGTTGTCCCCCTGACGCTCCAGGGTGGCGTGGGGGGTAACGTTAATATTCAAATAAAGGTCACCGCTGGGGCCGCCGCCGTAGCTGGACTCACCTTTGCCGGCGATGCGCACTCTTGAGCCGGTGTCTACTCCCGCCGGGATTTTTACTTCGATACGTTTCACGCTGGCCACGACGCCAGTGCCGCGGCAGGTCGAGCAAGCCACATTCTGTATCCGGCCGCTACCCTTGCAGACGGCGCATGGCTCTTCGACCTGCATGTTAATCGTGCGGCTCGTGCCGTGGTAGGCCTCTTCCAGCGTAATATCAACCTGTGACTCCAGGTCCTGCCCGCGCCGCAGCTGGGCGCGACGCGTCCCCCGGCGGGCGTTGCCGAAAAGCTGCTCGAAAATGCTGTCCATGCCGCCGATGTCGCCGCCGAAATGGTCAGCGGCATCTTCGCCGGGATAATATTCGCGATATTGGCCTGGCTGCTGCCTGGCCTGCTCGAACTGGTCGGCATATTGCCACTTGTCGCCGTACCTGTCGTACTTGGCCCGTTTCTCCTTGTCCGAGAGCACTTCGTGCGCGGCATTGATCTCTTTGAACTTCGCTTCTGCGGACTTGTCGTTAGGATTCACGTCGGGATGGTACTTGCGTGCCAGCCGCCGGTACGCCTGTTTTATCTCTTTATCGGTGGCGTCCTTCTTTATCCCGAGCAGGTCATAGTAGTTTTTCCCGGCCATATCTTTCTCCATGATGCTATCAATTAGTATTATAATTCTTTTCAGGGAATATGTCAAAAATTAATCAATAAAGTTAATACCAGTTTATTAAGTATGTAATAAAAACGTTATATTATAATAGTGTCTTTAACCCGGCCGGTGTCTCGACATCTTAAAATCTCTGTTGACAACCTGCGTCTTCCATATATAATCTAAGGAGAGGATTTTATATGGCGCGTTGTCCCAACTGTGCCCGTGAGACATTAAGGACCAAGGACTGGGTCTGCCAGTGGTGCGGGTACCCCTTGCTGACCGGTTTTTACCGCAGGATCGATAAGACCTATAAGGAGATACGGGCCGAGAGGGAGCAGGCGCGGAAAGACACCGGACCGGAGGAAGGGTCTCCTCTGGAGCCAGAGTCTCCGCCGCCCAAGCCCGAACCTAAAATTGAAGTTAAACAGAGACCGGAATCCCGCCCCAAAGCCGGACCAGCCATGGAACCTGAACCGATCCCCCGGACCAGGCCGGTTGCTGAACCGCAGTCAGAACCCGGGTTGGAGCCTCCGGTTGAAGATGTTCGGCCGCCCGCTCCGCTGCCCGTACCGCCCCCGGAAAAGGCTCCCGAGCCGCCGTCCGCCATGTCGCCGCCACCTGCCCCCGAGCCTCCGGAGATACCACCGCTGAAGCTGGAAGAAATAGTCGATGGCGTACAGATTACCGTCGACCAGCTAGACGTCCTTTATCGCGCCAATAAGACCGCGGCGCACAGCCGGTTAACGGGCAAGACGATATCGGTCAGAGGGGTGGTAGGCAAGGTGTTCATCCGGGACCATCTCGATGTCCGCTATGTCGTCCTGAACGGTCAGGTCAAGACGGCGGCCTGGAGCGCCCGGTGCAGCTTCGACCGGGATAATGCCCCCGAGTTCGGTCGCCTCCAAGAAGGCGAGGCGGCGCTGGTCCAGGGCAAATACGACGGTTTCAGCAAGCACGTCCTTCTCAAGGAATGCCGCCTCATCGGTTAGAGGTCCCGGCCAGAACGACGTAAAGCCGGTGACCCGGAACGATGAGCCATCTTTGACTGTTCAACCTCGCCGTCCGGTCGCTCAAGGTAGAAATGGGTGGATTTTTCCTTGTTCCGTCAACTCCCGGTTGCCTGGCGGCATATTTCCAGGAACTTGTTCAATATCCGGGCCGTGGCGCCCCAGATTATCTTGTCCTGGTAATGATAGGCAAAGGAGTCGACCGGCCTACCTTCGAGAAACTCGGTGTCCGCCTTGAGGCAGTCTTTATCCAGCAGGCCCGATATGGGAATTTCGATTATCTGGCGGACCTCGCGGAGGTTTCTCACGAACCGGTAGGGCCAGGGCACGGCAGCGACAAAAGGCGTGACGATATAGTTTGAGGTCGTCGTTATCTCGTCGTCCAGTTCGCCCAGGATTTCGATATCCCCGGGCTGAAGGCCTACTTCCTCAAAGGATTCGCGTATCGCCGTATCCAGCAACGTCCGGTCCTGGATTTCCCGCGCCCCGCCCGGGAAGGAAATCTGCCCCTTGTGTGTCTTGACCATCTTGGTACGCTTGATGAAGACGACATAGTATTGCCCCTCTTTCTGGTACAGGGGAATCAAGACTGCCGCCGGCACGCGGGAGTGGTCATCGAGAGTGCGCTTTCGCCTGCCGGACAGCAAATGTTTCAGCTCTTCTTTCACTGCTTTTATATTAATACCAGTCAACGGTCGAATACAAATTAGCCTAGTCCCTATCGGCTATATTGTGTATAATTGAATTGTTTGCCATGGACTTTAGCCTGAGTGAACCGGAAAAGATGCTGCAGAGTCTGGCCAGGGACTTCGCCGCCAGAGAGGTACTGCCGCGGGCAGCGGAAATCGACCGCACCGGAGAGTTCCCGGCCGACCTGGCGTCCCGCATGGGCCGGCTGGGTTTTCGCGGCCTGGCTTATCCCGCCGAGTATGGAGGCGGCACCGCTGGCTACGTTAGCTTTATTCTGGTGCAGGAGCAGCTCTGCCAGGCATCGATGTCCGTCGGCGCCATCATGGCCGTCAACACCGTCCCCGAGGAAGCTATTTTCCGCTTCGGGACTGAAGAGCAGAAAAAGAGGCTGCTTACTCCCCTCGCCAGGGGAGACTGGCTGGGGGGCATCGGCTTTACCGAGGCGGACACCGGCTCGGACCCCGGGGAGATAACTACCGTGGCACGTCGCCGGGGGCATGGGTTCGTTATTAACGGCCAGAAGATGTTCATGTCCCTGGCGCCCGTGCTCGATGTTGTGCTCCTTTTCGCCCGGGGCGATAAGGAGGGACTTAGCGCTTTTATCCTGCCGGCGAAGTCGCCGGGTTTCACCGTCCAGGAGAGGCTGGA
>MGNQ01000027.1:30029-35024 GCA_001796865.1 Chloroflexi bacterium RBG_16_56_11 | reverse complement strand
GCTGGGGACATCTATCGTCAACCTCGATGACGTTGTTGTGCCGCAAGAAAACCTTCTTGGCAGGGAGGGACAGGGCTTCGAAATCCTGCTGTCGGCTATCAGTGTCGAGAGGATGAGCGTGGCCATACAGGGCGTCGCGGTCGCCCAGGCCGCCCTCGACCTTTCTCTCTCCTACGCCCGGCAGAGGAAGTCGCAGGGCCGGCCCATTGCCCGGATGCAGTCCGTGCAGCAATCGTTAGCGGATATGGCGGCGGGAATCGAGGCCGCGCGCTGGCTGGTGTACCGCACCGCCTACCTCAGGGACCGCGGTCAGGACATCCAGTATGAGTCTTCCCTGGCCAAGCTTTTCGCCTCGAAGATGGCCGTGGAGGTTACCCGCCTGGCCATGCAGGTGCATGGCTCTTACGGAGTCATGAAATCCCTCCCCGTCGAGCGGCTTTACCGTGACGCCAAGATGACGGAGATTTACGTCGGTGTCTCCGAGGTACACCGCAGCATTGTGGCCAACCGCCTTTTACAATAATCCCGGCTATAAGGAACGACAATGCCGCCTTACCAGCATTTCCATCTTATTAAGACCTGTGACGGCGCCCGTACCGGGGAGCTTAATACCCTGCACGGAAAAGTGCTGACGCCGGTCTTCCTGCCCGTCGGCAGTCAGGCGACGGTCAAGTCGCTCACCCCCGGTGAAATCCGCGATACCGGCTTCAACATGATATTGGCCAACACCTATCACCTTTACCTGCGGCCGGGCATCGACGTCATCGAGAAGATGGGCGGGCTCCACCGCTTCATGGCCTGGGACGGCGCTATACTTACCGATAGCGGCGGCTACCAGGTCTTTTCCCTCGCCCCGCTCCGCCGGCTCAGCGATGACGGTGTCATGTTCCGCTCACATATCGATGGCACGGAGCATTTCATTACCCCGGAGCTGGCCATTCAATATCAGGAGACGCTGGGCGCCGATATTATCATGGTACTGGACGAGTGTTCCGCTTACGGGGACAGATCGGAAAAAATACAGGCGGCCATGGACCGGACGCATCGCTGGGCGGAAAGGTGTCTCCACGCCTGGAAAAAACGCGACCAGGCCCTCTATGCTATCGTCCAGGGAGGCATGTCACCACCGCTCCGGGAGAAATCGGCGCAGTTCCTCCGGTCGCTGGATTTTCCCGGCTACGCCATCGGCGGACTCAGCGTCGGTGAGCCGAAAGAGATAACCCTGGCGCTCGTCGCGCAGACGGCCTCACTTTTGCCGGCGGATAGACCCCGTTATCTCATGGGCGTCGGCGCGCCTGATGATATCGTCCAGGGCGTGGCGCGTGGTGTCGATATATTCGATAGCGCCTTGCCGACACGCGTGGCCCGCAACGGGGCGTTGTTTACCCGGCAGGGAAGAGTGAACATCCGCCGGGCAGCCTTCCAGAATCTGGAAGGGCCCGTCGACCCTACCTGCGACTGTTACACCTGCCGCACCTTTTCTGCCGCTTATTTGAGCCACCTGTTCCGCAGCGAGGAGTTGCTCGCCCTGCGGCTGGCGACGCTCCATAACCTGCGTTTTATCTATAACCTCGTGGGACAAATGCGGGGGGCTATCCTGGACGGGACATTCACGCAGTTCCGTGACGATTTCCTGGCCGGCTACCGGACTACTGATGAGCCGGTGCGCCTGGCGCAGAAGCAGAAGTGGCTAAAGGAGCGGGGGGCGCAACAATGACGGGCACTTCATTTAATAAAAATGTTACTTTTTTCACTTAATAGTGTTTATTATTTTCTTTCATTATCTGCTAAAATAAGATATAGAAATTGACGTTGATTTTACAGGACCCGGAGGTAAGAAATGGCTAAAGATAAGGAAAAAGGAAAAGAGAAGCACCGCCCCATCAAGCAGGGTGACCGGTATATCTGCCCGCATTGCCAGGCCGAAGTCCCCTTGAAGCAGGATTGCCCCACTTGTAAAGCGGATATCGACTGGAGCAAGATTTAAAAAAGCCCGGGATATTCAAGAATTTTTACGGGAAAGCAGACGGCGCCGACTCAACCTCCGTAGATGAGCAGCACGATATTCAACCGGTCACCATCCTTGACCGGTTTCGTCATCTCCATGGGGTAGGCGCTTTCCCCGTTGACATAAACATCGTAGGAGTGCCCCAGCCTGCCGTGTTTATCGAGGATTATCTTCTTGATTTTGGGAAATTGCCGGACGAAGTCGTTGATGCACTCTCCGACGGTCTTGCCTTCAACCTTGACGCTCATGTGACCTTCGGTGTACCTGGCGAATACGGGTGATATCTCAATCTCGGCGCTCATGTTTCGTTTATCTCTCCCGCTCAGGCTACTTCACTATCTATCCAGTCCAGATAGTCCTGGTTGCCGCCGACGATGGGCAACGCGATTATCTCCGGGACGGACGCTCGGTGGATTTTCTTCACCGACTTTATTATATCCGGCAGCAGCGACTCTCTTGTCTTCACGATGAGGAGGCTCTCCTGAGCCTTTTCGAGCTTGTCCTGCCACCAGTACCGCGAGTCAATCCCTGGCACAATGTTGACGCAGGCGGCCTGGCGCTGCTTGAGGAGCTTCTGGGAAATCTGCTGCGCCTCCTCGGCGCTGCCGGCGGTGATAAAAACGACGATGTAATTTTCCTGCTTCATCTTTCTAACCGATTGCCAGCATGCGGTCAACGGCGCGCCTGGCCCTGACGCGGATTTCCTCGGGCACCTTCACTTCGGGCGTCAGCGTTTCCAGTGACCACAGTACTTTTTCCAGCGTGATTTTCTTCATGTTGGGGCAGACCGCCTTTTTCGAAGCCGCGATGAAGACCTTGCCCGGGTTCTCTTTGTTCATGCGGTGGAGGATATCCACCTCCGTCCCGACAATCAGCTCGCGGACATCTTCTCGCGCGGCGTAGCGTATCATGCCGCTCGTGCTCAGCGCTTCGTCGGCCAGCGCGACGACGTCCGGCCGGCATTCCGGGTGAACCACTACCTTCGCCTGGGGGTGCTCCTTTCGCCTGGCTTCGATGTCTTCAGGCAGGATGCGCATGTGGGTAGGGCAGTAGCCCGGCCAGAGCACCATTTCTTTTCCGGTCTTCCCGGCGATGAACGCCCCCAGGTACTGGTCCGGGACAAATATTATTTCCTTTGCGGGAATACTCTGGACGACCCTGACGCCGTTGGCGGAGGTGCAGCAGTAGTCGGACTCGGCCTTGACCTCCGCCGACGAGTTGATGTACGTGACCACGGTAGCCCCGGGCAACTCGGCCTTTTTCTGGCGGAGCTGGTCGGCGGTTATCATGTTGGCCATGGGGCAGCCGGCGCCCGCATCCGGCAATAGTACCGTTTTTTGAGGATTGAGTATCGAGGCCGTCTCCGCCATGAAATGCACCCCGCAAAACACGATGACGCTGGCCTCTGTTTTGGCCGCCTTCTGGCTCAGCTCCAGAGAGTCCCCGACGAAGTCGGCCATGTCCTGTACCTCGGCACGCTGGTAGTTGTGGGCCAGTATCACGGCGTTTTTCGCCCTCTTCAGCTCACTGATTCGCTCTTCTAAAGGTTGTTCCCCATTATTCCCCATAAATTTATCTGTCATTGCGAGCCATTCCCGCAGGGAAGGCGTGGCAATCTCAAAGAATAATTCTAAAATAACGATGGGATTGCGTCGTCGTAACGCTCCTCGCAATAACAATCTTTATTATATTTACCTCAGCCGGCCGCTTTGATGATCTTTATTGTATCCCCAGCCTTGGCACACCCGCCCTGGATTACCCTGGCGAAGATACCCTCGCGGGGCATGATGCAGTCACCGATTTGCTCGCGGATAGCGCAGCCGGCATGGCATTCCTTGCCTATCTGCGTCATCTCCAGTAGGACCTCGCCGCCGACTTTCAGCCTGGTGCCGACGGGAAGCTTGCACAGGTCGATACCCTGCGTGGTGATGTTCTCGGCGAAGTCACCCGGGTTTAGTTCGAGTCCCTTACCACGCATTTTATCGATGCTTTCAATGGCGAGGAGGCTCACCTGCCGGTGGGTTAGGCAGTCAGCGTGGGCGTCGCCGACCACGCCGAAGCCCTCTTGGATGGTGACTTCGGGTACCGGCGTCTTAGTCGTGCCTTTCTTTTCACTCTGGCACACTGCTATTACTTTGATCATGATTACCTTCCCGGTCTAATTATCATGCCCCCACCGACAACCGTTTCCCCCTGGTAAAAAACGACGGCCTGTCCGGGGGTTATCGCCATCTGCGGCTCGGCAAATTTTACATAAATGTTGTCATTATCGATTGGGGTTATCATCGCCTCCGCTTCGGGTTGGCGATACCTTATTCTGGCCTTTACCGCAACGGGGTTTTCCAGCGGTGGCGCACTTATCCAGTTGATGTCGCCGGCCACCAGCTCCCGGCCGTAGACCTGCTCTTTCGGGCCGACGACCACCGTGTTTTCCTCCGGCCGGATGGCGGTCACGTACACAGGTTCGGCGGCGGCGATGCCGAGCCCGCGGCGTTGTCCGACCGTGTAGGACGCGATGCCCTGGTGCCTTCCCAGGACATTGCCGGCGCCGTTGAGAATCGGCCCCGGGACGTCAGCCTCCGGTATAAAACCTTTGATGAACGCGGCGTGGTCATCGTCCGGGACGAAGCAGATTTCCTGGCTCTCCGGCCGTGACACGACGGTGAGTCCCATTTCCGCGGCGATTTGCCTTACCCGCTCCTTGGTGAGATTCCCTACCGGGAAGAGCGTGCGGCCGAGTTGCTCCGGCGTGAGGCAGTAGAGAAAGTAGGACTGGTCTTTATGCTTATCGGAGCCCTTTTTCAACAAATATCTGCTGCCCGAAGTTTCAATCCGGGCGTAATGCCCCGTAGCGATATATTCGGCTCCCAGGGCGGCGGCCTTTTCCCACAGCGCGTCGAATTTAATGAATCGGTTGCACCGGATGCAGGGATTGGGCGTCCTTCCCCGCAGGTACTCCCGACAGAAGTCTTCGATGACCAGGCGGG
>MGNQ01000027.1:28714-30016 GCA_001796865.1 Chloroflexi bacterium RBG_16_56_11 | reverse complement strand
TAGTGGGGGATTGCCAGCCTCCGGGCCACCTTCCTGGCCTCCTCGATGGCGTCCAGCCCGCAACATCCTGTCTTACCTTTTACCCCGTCCCTCCGCGGCCACAGCTGCATCGTCACGCCGATGACCTGATGACCTTCTTCTTTAAGCAGGGCGGCGGCCACGGAAGAGTCCACCCCGCCGCTCATGGCGACTACTACTCTCATGGGCTATATCCCCGCCCCCTGGGCGAACTCTTTTTCAATCTCCCGACGTTGCTCTATCAGCTCGTCCTCCACCACCGCCAGTCCGCTGAGGGCCTCCAGTTTTTTCAATCGTTCCTCCAGGTTCTGCTGGTCCTTGAGGACAATCCTGATGGCCTCCGCTACGGGGTCGGGCAGGCGGCCGTGTTCCAGGTCCATGGCCGGTTTTACCTGCTTGGTGACCACCCGGCCGGGAATGCCCACAACCGTCACTCCCGGCGGTACCGACTTTATCACCACCGAGCTGGCGCCTATTCTGGCGCCGTCCCCGATGGCGATGGCGCCGAGGGCGATGGACCCGCTCCCCATCTCCACCCCGTTCCCCAGGGTAGGGTGCCGCTTCTTTTTCTCCATGGTCGTGCCCCCCAGCACCACTCCCGAGTAAATCAGACAATCGTCGCCCAGCTCGGACGTCTCGCCGATGAGCACGCCGGAACCATGGTCGATGAAGCACCTCCGGCCGATGTGGGCGCCCGGGTGTATCTCGATTCCCGTGAAGAAACGGGTGAGGTGCGAGAAAAACCGGCCGGGAAACTTCATGTGATGACACCAGAGAAAATGGTTGACGCGGTGTGCCCAGATGGCGTGCAGCCCTGGATAGCAGAAGATAACCTCCAGCACGCTGCGGGCGGCCGGGTCCTTGGCGAATACCGTCTGGATGTCTTCTCGCAATGTCCTGAACATGGCGGTTTCCTTTTCACCTCCCGGGGAGATGAGCCTTCACTTAATAATTATACCCTATTTCTCATAGCCGCGTATCTATACCTGATATTGTTGACCAAAATGGTAAACATTGACCAGTGTAGCATTAAGCGCCCGGGCCGTCAACTTTGAATTGAATGCGTTTATTGTGTAGAATATTGCCTGATGGTCGCGGAGTTCCGGCAGCTACCCGGTGTGGATAAAGTCCTTACCGATTCCCGGATAATCGGACTGGGGGAAAAATTCCCCCGCGAACTCCTCGTTGATGTTATCCGCCAACAGCTTGAGCTGGAGCGGCAGGCTATCGCCGCGGGGAAACCGTGCGCCAGTCTGGATGAAATAGTAGATTCGATATTGGCTG
>MGNQ01000027.1:17372-28704 GCA_001796865.1 Chloroflexi bacterium RBG_16_56_11 | reverse complement strand
CTGGCAGGCCGGGAGCGGCCGGGCCTGCGGCGCGTCATTAACGCCTCCGGCGTCATACTGCATACCAATCTCGGCCGGGCGCCCCTCAGCCCGGAAGCTATGGCGGCCATGGATGAGGTGGGACGGGGCTATTCCAATTTGGAGTTCGACCTGGCCAGCGGTCTTCGCGGTTCCCGCCATGTTCACATCGAAACGCTGTTATGTCGGCTTACCGGGGCCGAGGCGGCCATGGTGGTCAATAATAACGCCGCGGCCGTGCTCCTTGGCCTGATGGCCCTGGCCCGCCGGAAAGAGGTCATTGTCTCGCGGGGACAGGCGGTGGAAATCGGCGGCGGCTTCCGCATACCGGACGTGATGCGCCAGAGCGGCGCCCGGCTTATCGAGGTGGGGACGACCAACAGCACCTATGCCCGCGATTATGAGGAAGCTATTGGTACGCGCACCGTGTCCCTGCTGCGTGTCCATTCCAGTAATTTTCGCGTGGTAGGTTTCACCAACGAAGTGACCCTGGAGGAAATGGTTGCCGTCGCCGGGAAGCACGGTCTCATCGTTCTTGATGATATCGGTAGTGGCTGTTTCCTGGATACGACCGTTTACGGGCTTGCCCCCTAGCCGATGGTCCAGCAGAGCGTAAAGGCCGGGGCCGCCCTGACCTTTTTTTCCGGTGACAAGCTCGTTGGCGGGCCTCAGGCGGGTATCATTGTCGGCGGAAAACAGTATATAGATAAATTAAAACGTCATCCCCTGGCCCGGGCGGTACGCATCGATAAGTCCCGGCTGGCCGGACTGGCGGCAACCCTGGTCCATTACCTGAAGGGGGAAGCGACGATAAAAATACCGCTCTGGCGCATGATTACCGCTACGCTTGAGGACGTCGTAAAACGCGCCGGACGATGGGCGCAGGCGCTCGGCCCCGTGGCGCGGGTCATCCCCGGCGAGACGATGGTGGGTGGGGGGAGCCTGCCCGGCGGCAGCCTGCCCACGCGGGTGGTGGCCATCGGCGGGGGAAAGAGTGCCGTCCGCGCCATTGGTGAACGACTCCGCCATGGCGAAATGCCGGTCGTCGGGCGTATCAGCGAGGACAAGCTCCTCCTTGACCCGCGTACGGTGCTCCCCGAGGAAGACTCAATCGTGCTTCAAGCCCTTCGGGAAGTGGCGCAATAATAATCGGTTTTCAGGAGACCTGAAATGGCTCAAAACGAGATAGCTTTACGTTACGGATTCAATCCCCACCAGAGACCTGCCCGGGTCTACGTGAAAAATGGCTCACTGCCTGTCAGGGTGCTCAACGGGGCCCCCGGGTACATCAACATGCTCGATGCCTTAAACGGCTGGCAGCTTGTTAAAGAGCTAAAGCTGATATTAAACCTGCCAGCGGCCGCCTCGTTCAAGCACGTCAGTCCTGCTGGTGCGGCTGTTGGATTACCCTTGAACGATACCCTGAAAAAGGCCTACTTCGTCGACGGCATGGAGGAGTCGCCGCTCATGGCGGCCTATGCGCGCGCCCGGGGTGCCGACCGCGTTTCTTCTTACGGGGATTTCGCCGCTCTCAGCGATAGGGTTGATGTCCCCACCGCCCGGCTGATAAACCGTGAGGTATCCGACGGCGTCATCGCCACAGGGTACGAAAAGGCAGCCCTCGATATTCTCAAATCCAAGAAGGGCGGTAAGTACCTCGTCCTGGAAATCGACCCGGATTACGTGCCGGGCGAGGTGGAAACACGCGAGGTCTTCGGCGTCCAGTTCGAACAGCGGCGTAACACCGCCCTGGCGACGCCTGATATCCTGAAAAACATCGTTACAAGAAAGAAGGAACTGCCGCCGGCGGTCATCCGGGACCTCGTCGTGGCCACAGCGACCATCAAATACACCCAGTCCAACACCATCGGTTTCGCCGTGGACGGGCAGGCAATCGGGGTGGGGGCGGGGCAGCAGTCTCGCATCCATTGCACCAGGCTGGCGGCCGACAAGGCCAACTGCTGGTTCCTGCGCCAGCACCCTGTTGTCCTGGGTCTCCGGTGGCGCGACGGCGTGGGGCGGGCGGAGCGTAACAACGCCATCGACCTTTATCTCCAGGAACGGCTCAATGACTTCGAAAAGAAAAACCTCGCCGGGGCGCTGGAAAAGGTGCCACCACAGCTTAACTGGGAAGAAAAGAGGGGCTGGCTCAACGGATTGAAAGGCGTTTCCCTGAGTTCGGACGGTATGATACCTTTCCGCGATACCATCGACCGTGCTTACCAGAGCGGCGTCGGCTACGTCGCCCAGCCCGGGGGCTCCATCCGGGATGATGATGTCATCAAGGCCTGCGATGATTACGGCATGGTCATGGCCTTTACCGGCCTGAGACTGTTCCATCACTAAATAGAGGTCGCTTAGCAACATAATAGCTGTTAATCCCCCGCTCACCCTGAGCTTGTCGAAGGGCAATGCAAAGTTCCCGTTATGGTTCGACGGGCGTTCGACCGAGCTCACGCCGAGGTCTCACCATGAGCGGTTGCTAAACGACCTAGCTAATAGATTAAAATCTGGAGAACAATGTTCGTCATCGGCACGGCCGGGCATATCGACCACGGTAAATCGCTGCTGGTGAAGGCCCTCACCGGTATTGACCCCGACCGCCTTCGCGAGGAGAAAGAGCGCGGCATGACTATCGAGCTGGGCTTTGCCTGGCTTGCCCTGCCCTCCGGCCGTGAGGTCGGCGTCGTCGATGTGCCCGGGCACGAGCGCTTCGTCAAGCACATGCTCGCCGGGGTGGGCGGCATCGACCTGGCCCTGCTCGTCGTGGCCGCCAACGAGGGCGTCATGCCTCAGACCCGCGAGCACCTGGCTATCCTCGATTTAATCGGCGTCAAGCGCGGCATCGCGGTCATTACCAAGAAAGACCTCGTAGACGAGGAGCTTCTTACCCTGGTGAAGATGGAGACCGAGGAGATAGTCAATGCCACCTCTTTGAAAGGGGCGCCCGTCGTCGCTGTCTCGGCGTTGACCGGCGAAGGACTCCCGGAGCTTGTCACCGCCATCGATAAGCTGCTGGATACCATCGAGCCCCGCCATGACCTGGGACGCCCCCGCCTGCCTATCGACCGGGTTTTCACGATATCCGGTTCCGGCACGGTCGTGACCGGCACTCTGATCGACGGCACTCTTTCCGTCGGCCAGGAGGTGGAAATTGTCCCTTCCGGAATGAAATCGAGGATACGCGGTCTCCAGACCCATAAATCGAAGATAGACACCGCCTCCCCGGGCAGCCGGGTGGCCGCCAACCTGGTAGGGGTTAATACCGCCGAGTTGCAACGCGGGGATGTTGTCACCTCCCCGGGATGGCTCCGGCCTATCGGTTTGGTTACGGTAAAGCTCTCGCTTATCCACTATTTAAAGCGCTCCTTGCGTCACGGCGCCATGGTCAGCTTCCACACCGGCGCCGCCGAGACCATGGCCCGTGTGCGCCTTCTGGAAAGTGATGAGCTGCTACCGGGTGGTTCCACCTGGGCCCAGCTTCTATTGGAAAATCCCCTGGCCGTCGTCAAGGGCGACCGCTATATTATCCGCTCGACCAATGAGACTCTCGGTGGCGGTGGCATTGTCGACGTACGGGCCAAAAGCCTGCGGCGGTTCCGGCCGGATATCATCCGTAATCTCGAGGCGAGCGAGGGGGGGACGACCGGCGAGGTTATCATGGCGCTGCTGGAGACCAGGCAGCCCCTCGACCTTGCCGCTCTGCTGGCGCAGAGCAATCTACCGGGGGAGGTCGCCCGGCCGGCTGTTGAGTCGCTTCTGGAAGAAAAAAGTATTATCGCCCTGGGCGAAGGGGAGCACCGCTTGCTGTTTACGGCGACCGGCTGGGCGCGCCTGGCGGAAAAGATGGTGGCGATGGTGGCGGAGTACCATCGGAGGTACCCGGCCCGCTCCGTCATGCCCAAATTAGAGCTCGGCGGCCGCCTCAAGCTGGGCGGCCAGGCTGCGGCGGCGCTGGCCCGACTTGTGACACAGGGCGTGCTCACCGAAGAAGGAGGCAATCTCCGGCTGCCCTCTCATTCTATCCGGCTGACCCCTGGCCAGCAGTCGAAGGTCGACAACTTTCTAAGGTCGTTGGCACGAGACCCGTATTCCCCGCCCTCGGACCTCATCCCGGAGCCGGACCTGCTCACCATGCTCGTCGACCAGGGAAAAGTCGTCAGGGTGAGTGACAGCGTCGTTTTCTCCTCGACTGCTTATAAAGAGATGGTGGTGAAAATTACCGGGAAAATCAAGGGCAGCGGTAAGGTGAGCCTGGGGGAGGTGCGGGACATGTTCGGGACGAGCCGTAAGTATGTCCAGGCCCTGCTGGAGTACCTGGACCGGGAGAAGGTGACCCGCCGCGTCGGCGACGACAGGGTTATCTATTGACCTGGCGGGTGGCGCTTCGCGGTTGCTCACTGAGGTTGTCTGACCGTTCGTGGTAGGTTGTCTCACCGGATTTTTTTACGGTATTACCGGCTCCCTTTTTAACCTCCATCACGCTTATTGTATAATGTTCACATCAAACCTGAGGAGGCCTGTCATGTGGGACTGGTTTAACGCGAACGCTGTGTGGATACTGGTCATTGCCAGCGTCCTGGTGCTTCTGCTCCTCCTGTTTAACGACCGGATACGTAAATATTTCTCCCGCGGTAAGCCGTCCGCGGGCGCTAACGCCTTTTTCTGGCTGGTCGAGGGACTGGCCTTTGCCGTCATGGTCCTGGCGTTTATCTCTATGACTGCGTCCGGCGGAGACGGGGAGTCCTTGATAACCACGGACTCGCTACGGCAGTGGTTTCTTAATCAGGGTATCCGCATCATTATCATGATTCTCGTGGGGGTAGTGCTGTGGATAGTCCTCCGGAGGACTATCCCGACGCTGGTCACGCGCATCACGGCCAGGCCTCAGAGCGGCGAGAGCCCTGAAGGACTGAAGAAGCGCGCCGATACCCTCCAGGGGGTCTTTCTGGGGTTGGGGAGGATTATTATTATCCTGCTGGTTGTGTTTATGGTGCTGTCCGAGCTCAATGTGCCCATCGGCCCGATTCTGGCGGGTTTCGGCATCGCCGGTGTCGCCGTTGGCTTCGGCGCCCAGTACCTGATTAGAGACCTCATCGCCGGTGTTTTTATACTTATGGAAAACCAGTATCGCGTCGGTGATGTCGCCGCGGTGGGGGGCGTTACCGGCCTGGTGGAAGAGGTGAACCTCAGGAAGACGGTCCTGCGTGACCTTGATGGCGTCGTCCATCACGTGCCCAACGGCGAGATCAGAATCGCCAGCAACTATTCCCGGCACTTCTCCCGCGTCAACCTGAATGTGACTGTTGCCTACAATACCGACCTCGACCGGGCGATCAATGTCATCAACAGTGTCTGCCAGGAAATGGCCTGTGATGAGAGCTGGAAAAGCGTATTCCGGACTGTCCCCCGCGTCCTGCGTGTCGATAAGCTGGGAGATTCCGGCATTGATATCAAAGTAGTCGGGGAAGTCAAGCCCATGGAGCAGTGGAATGTCATGGGCGAGCTAAGGTTGCGCCTGAAAAGGACGTTCGACAAAGAGGGCATCGAAATGCCGTACCCACATGTCAAGGTGTACTTCGGGAACAAACCTGGAGCAATGTAAACCCGATATGCCGGGCTATCTTCATTGCCGGCTAGGTCAGGCCCTTGAAGACGACGCTGATATCATCCGACTCGCCAACGACGCGGTCAACCAGCGGGATGTTTTTCAGTATCTCCATCAGCGGCAGCGGTTCCTGCACCTCGAAAAGCACCGTCATCTCTTTTTCCGAGGCGGACTCCTGGAGGTATTTAATTTTAGGTATGTGAATGAGGTATTTTTTCAGGTTTTTCAGGTACTGGTAGTCGAATGAGGACGATACCGACTTCATCTCCACCTGTCCGCGGAAAAGAGGCTGCGTGCCGTTCTTACCGTTGGATTTTTCGCCGAGCAGGTGTACCATCAGTGTCGGGCTGGTAAATACTTCCTTGTTCTTCCCGGAATATTCTTCCTTGTTCTTGCTGGGTGCGGCTACCGGCGTGACGTCCTTGGTGGGGACCGGCTTTATTTCCCCTTCCTCCCAGCTGGTAGATGTGACCTGTTTCAGCGCGTTCTGCGTCTCTGCTATTGCCTTAATCAGCTCATCCGTTTCTTTTTGTATCTTCGTCTCGAACTCGAAAAATGACGTCCTGGCGCGGTTCACGATTTCAGTGACCAGCCGGCTGATTTCCGCGCTGCTGGCGATAATGTCACCCATCATTTTCTTGGCTTTTTCTCTGGCCTGGGCGACGGCCTGTGTAGACTGTGTCCGGGTTTCCTGCCGGCACCGCTCGGTAAGCTCTTTGATAAGGTATTCGGCCTGCTGTTTCGAGGTGCTGAGAATTTCGTCGCGCTCTTTCTCGGCGACTTTGCGCGCCTGGAGGATGAGGTCTTCGGCATCATTCTGGGCTTTTTCCAGTATTTTCTCTACTTGCGACCTCGTCCTCTTCTTGGCCTCTCTGCGGGCGCTTTCTTCGGCTTCCTCGATAATTTGCTGGGCCTCGTGTCTGGCCTTGTTGATGATGGCGGCCGATTCCGGAGCCGGGTGCTCGGTGAGGTGCGTCGGCCGGGCTGATGTTTCCGGCAAACGTGATACAACGATTTCTTCCAGCTTCTCGCTGATGCTGTCCCCGGCGCCGCCCGGCGATTTCCCGGCCGGGGAGACGTTCTTGTCTGTCTTGCGCGTAATCTCCTGGATTTTAGCGCGGTATTCGTCGAAAATGCGGGAAAACTCGTCCGAGCTTATCTTCGCATCGGCATCTGATTTAGACATGTCTGCTGCCCTCACGCGATTTCGTTGTCAACGAAGGTAATTAATTTATATCCTGATACATTCTAGTTTATTGCTGTTAGGTATGATATAGCTAGATAGTACCACATAGTATCTTGTTACCCCTGACTTAAGTACCGGTTCGTATTTAAAATTACCTGACTTTTCCGCATTACTAAAAGGCCATATACATCAAATGTGTTTACGCATAAAATTAATAGGTACGGGTTGACGCATTACCCGGTTGTAATGAAAGCACGGGAGGTTACGATAAATGCTTGAGACTGATGGACTTTTCAGGATGGCTGCGACTAATTATCAGCAGGCCGACTCGCATCTGGAAGGTGCCCAGCAGGAGCTGAACAAGCTCCTGCAAAAACTGGAGACCTGCCTGGAGCTGATGAGAAATGCCTCGAGCGGTGAGCCCGTCCACCGGGAGCCTCAGGACCGGAATGATGGGGCGGTCCTCGACCTCGACAAGGTGGAGATGGTCGGCTCTTAACCGGCCTGTCCCCCGGGAGGTAACCATGATGAATAAACTCACCTCTTTTTTTAAATCCGGGGAAAAGGGATTCACACTCATTGAGCTTTTAGTGGTCGTGGCCATACTCGGGGCGCTGGCGGCGGTGGCCATCCCGAACGTCGGCAAGTTTCTCGGCAAGGGGAAAGAAGAATCGTACCAGGCCGAGCTCCATAATATTCAGACGGCCGTCATGGGCATGCTTTACGATAGCACCAATAACATACTGGATAACGAATATACAGATATCAGCGACATGGACCTGGTCACGACGGACAATTCGACCAAGATGTTAAGCTCTTACGTTATCGGCCTTGACACCGATGGTACGGTCAAGACCGAATGCACCTACACGATATCCCAGGACGGCGGCGTCATCCTCCAGACGATACCGTAGCCGGACCCCTCTTTTTTGTCTCCCGAATCTAATCTGGCGGGAGCGCATGGGAGTCGAACCCGCCGAAGACACTTAAAGTGCCCCCCAACGGATTTAACGGTTGAGGATTTGTACTGATAATAAACATTCAGAAATTATCCCTGGGAACCGATACCTAACTGTTGTGTCATCGTCAGTGAATCACTATAGTTCCAAGCTTCCACTTGTTTTCCATTCTCAAAACGGGATAAAACCACCACCGGGAAGGATAAATGTTTACCAGTCGGGCTTGTCCCGGCCAGTGCACCTTTAAAAGTACCTGTCAACAAATAAAATTGTGCTACCATATCACCTTCGGCAAATATGTATTCAATCTTTTCGTGATAATCCGGGAAGGCATTTCTCATCATTGTTTGTAATGACTGAAATCCTTCAACTCCTTTGATTTCAGGATTGGTATGATAAACGTAATTAGGAGCAAACATGTCAGGGAAGATTGAAAAGTTTCCTTTATTTACTGCTTCATTCAGGCGATACACAGCTTTTTTATTCTTTTCTTCAACGGACATCGTACTTCCTCCAATGATTATTAATAATCATGGAACATAAAAATCAATTAAGTATAATCATCATAATTATATCTGGCGGGAGCGCATGGGAGTCGAACCCACCGAAGACACTTAAAGTGCCCCCCAACGGATTTGAAGTCCGCGAAGCCCACCGGGACTCATCCGCTCCCCCGGACGGGATAAGTATAACGCACGCCATCGGCGGTATCAAGATGGTTCCGGACTATCCGCAGTTTTATACCGCCGGTTTTTTCTCGCGGTATACCAGCCTGGCCAGCCAGATGCTCAGCTCGTAAAGGATAATCAGCGGTATCGCTACCAGGCTCTGGTTGATGGGGTCGAAGGTCGGGGTGATAACGGCCGAGAGAACAAAAGCGATGATAATGGCCATCCGGCGCTTGCCGGCCAGCCAGTCGGGTTTGACGATGCCTATCCTCGCCAGGAAGGTCATCACCACCGGCATCTCGAAGACCAGCCCGATGGCCAGCAGCAGGCGGGTGATGAGCGAGATGTAGTTGCCGATTTTTATCTGCGGCGTGGCGATGTCGCTGCCGAAGCTCAGCAGGAACCGGGTCGCCGGCGGGAGCAGGACGAAATAGCCGAAGACCACCCCCCCGATGAACATGATAGCCACCCACGGCATGACGACGTATAGGTATTTCTTTTCACGGGAGGTGAGCGCCGGCTGTATGAACATGATAACCTGCAGGGTGATATACGGCATCGCCAGGATAAGGCCGCTGGCCAGGCACACCTTCATCGTCGTGCCCAGCATCTCTGTCATCTCGGTAAAAATGAGGTTTATGCCCTGGGCCGGGAGAATCAGGATATAAAATATCCACTGGTAAAAGACAAAGGAAAGAGTCGTCGTGATGACGACGGCGATAACTACCCGGATGAGGCGCCGGCGTAGCTCCTGGAAATGACCGAGCAGAGTGAGCTTCCCTCCCGCATCAGTCATTGCGCGCGGGGTGCCCCTCCCGATTCAATTGGTGGACTGCCCGGCTGGCCTCCCCCGGGCTGGGTGGTAGGCGCCGGGGATTTCACAGCCAGGGCTTCTATCTCTTTCTTCGGAATATGGGAAGGCGGCTCGTTCTGGGTGGCCTCCAGTTCCCTGGTGACCGTCGTGGTGATGTCCGAGCTTGCCTTTCTGATGGCCCGCATCGTCTTTCCGATGGTCCTGGCGATTTCCGGTAGCTTGCCCGGGCCGACGACGATAAGCACTACGATGAGGATGAGCAGTATCTCCCATCCGCCGATGCCGAAAAAATCCATGCCGTACCTTTGCTGGGCAGTCTTACGATTCAGAGGTGAAAATGCCGGGGAATAAGCGCGGTCGGTTAGTTGCGGGTTCTAACCGGCTTTCTTTTCGGATGTTTCTTTCGCGTTAGGCGCGGCTTTTACTCTTTCTTCATCATCACCGGACTGGGCTTTTTTAAAAGAGCGTATACTTTTCCCGATCGCTTCGCCTACCTGGGGCAGTTTTCCCACGCCGAATACGATAAGGATAATCACCAGGACAAGGGCTATCTCCCACGGTCCGAATCTCATACTGCTTCCTCCTGCCAGAAACCTTACTGTTTCATTATACTAGCGTTCCAACTCAATGTCTAATGATGTCTTTATTCCCTTTTCCCGGGCTTGGAGCCGATTTCCCTCAGGACCTCCTTGATAATATCCGGCAGGATCCGCTGTAGTCCCGGAGAAAGCTCCATTCCCGGCTCGATTTTTTCGGGTTCGATGCCGATAATCACGGTGTCGGCTGGCCGGTTGCCGGTGAGCGACATCAGGCTGAGATTTTGCTCCACGCCCATTTCGTGGGCCGAGGCGAGCGTTCCTCTCCCCGCGGCCAGGTCGTCCGGCTTGAAGCGGTAGATTGTCCCCGGCGGGCCGCCGGCGCGCGCGGCATCGATGATAATCATTTTGTCCCCGGCGCGCGTGTAAGCGATGAGGTCGGGCGAAGTGCCGCCGTCGATGAGCCTGACATCCGGGGGCAGGTCTATCTCCTGCAGGGCCTTGACGGCGTGGATGCCGATGCCCTCGTCTTTAAGGAGCAGGTTGCCCACCCCGATGACGACGACACGTGGCGGGAGACCTTCTTTCGCCCGGTGCTCTTCAGCTTCTCTCGTCATGTTGTTTTCACCCGAAGGGACTGTCATTGCGAGCCATCCCGACGGCAGTCGGGAGGCTTCAGCCCGAGTTCACTTCGTGGTGACTCAGTGGAACCAGCCCGAGGGCGTCGCCATCTCAAAGCTCGCTCAAGACAACAATTGAGATTGTATCGTCGCCGCGCTCCTCCCAAGACGCACCTGCGTCAGCATATCCTGGGCAGCAGCTCGCCCACCGGCATATCGATAATCCGGGAGGCGCCTAATCGGGTCTTCATCACGACCTGCCCCGGGTGTTGCTCGATTACTTCTCCGATAATGGCCGCCCGGCCGCCGTATTTATTGTTTTTCATGGCGGTTGTGATTGCGGCGGCGGCATCGGCGGCGACCACCGCCACCAGCTTACCCTCGTTGGCGATGTAGAGCGGGTCGAGGCCGAGCAGCTCGCAGGCGGCCAGCACCGCCTTGTCCACGGAAATTTTGTCCTCCGCTATTCTGATGCCGACGTTCGATTGCACGGCGAAGTCGTTAAGGGTGGTGGCGAGCCCGCCCCGGGTGGGGTCTCGCAGGCACCGGATATTTTTCGATGCCGCCAGCATCCCTGCCACGAGACCATTCAGCGGGGCGCAGTCGCTGGGCACGGGGGTGTGAAATTTAAGCCCCTCGCGCTGGCTCAGCACGGCGATGCCGTGGTCGCCAATGTTACCGCTGAGGATAATTTTATCACCCGGCCGGGCGTTGGCGGCAGAGATATCCACGCCTTCCGGTACGCTGCCGACGCCGGCGGTATTGATGAAGAGCCTATGGGCGCTGCCACGGTTGACCACTTTCGTATCGCCGGTGACGATTTTCACCCCGGCCTCGGCGGCGGCATCCCTGATGGAGGACAATATTTTTCTTAGCTCGACTATCGGCAGGCCTTCTTCGATAATGAGGGCCAAGCTGAGATA
>MGNQ01000027.1:15017-17366 GCA_001796865.1 Chloroflexi bacterium RBG_16_56_11 | reverse complement strand
CCGGGCGCCGCTCATGGCGAGGTCGTTGACCGTGCCGCAGACCGCCAGACGCCCGATATCCCCGCCGGGGAAGAAGAGGGGGTTGACCGTGTAGCTGTCGGTGGTGAAGGCCAGTCGCCCGCTCACCTCGAACACCGCCGAGTCGTCGAACTTTTCCAGAATAGGATTGGCCAGTTCGGGCAGGAAGCTCCGGATAAGGTCGTGCATGAGTTTGCCGCCGCTGCCGTGGGCCAGCAGGATTTTATCTTCGTTCATGGGGTGGTGGTTCTCCGTAAAACGCGTGATAGTCCCCTTTATAGCTCCCCCGCCCCGGGAAACCGGCTTTGACAAGCTGCTGGAATACGTGGGTAAAACCGTAAGCGGTGAGTTCGTCAATCAGCACCATCTTTATTTCCCTGAGCTTAGTAGATGAGCTCGATGGGTTAGGGTCATCATAGTTCCAGTCAAACTCTCCTGGCTTTTTACCCATCCGTTCTACCAGAAATGACATGTGTACTATGTGGATATCCGAGCCGCGGAATCGGTCGGTGACATAAAGTAGCTCTTTAACCTGGATATCCAGCCCGGTCTCCTCTTTTATCTCCCGGACCAGGCACTGTTCAATAGTCTCGCCCGCCTCAAGCTTTCCTCCCGGCAAAGACCAGCCTCGCGTCGCAGTCACATACTGTCTGACAAGAAGAATTCTGTCGTTTTCTATCAGGATACCGGTAGGACGTACCCTTATGTCCATGCCGGTTTTTCCACGCCCGTACCGTATTCGTAATATGTGGCGCAGCTCCCCTCGCTGGATACCATGCACGGGCCGACCGGGTGTTCGGGTGTGCAGGTCTCCCGGAACAGTTTGCATTCGAGGGGTGTGCTCACCCCGCGCAGGATGCCCCCGCAGATGCAGCCCTTCGGCTCGCGGGTAGGGCCGGCGTCTATTTCAAAACTCTTCGCAGCGTCGTATTTTTCAAAATTTTTCCTGATGCTGAGCCCGCTGGCCGGCACCACCCCGATGCCCCGCCAGTCGGCGTCACCGATTTCAAAGACCGTGTCCAAGAGTTTTAACGCCGCCGGGTTGCCCTCCGGCTTTACACCGCGGCGGTAGGCAATTTCGACCTTCGGTTGTCCGCTCTCGATTTGCTCCACCAGCATCTCTACCGCCAGCAGGATGTCGACCGGCTCGAAGCCGGAGATGGCGCAGGCGATTCCGTAGTCGTCGGCGATAAACCGGTAGGGGAGGGAGCCGATGATAGCGCTGACGTGCCCGGGACAAATAATCCCGTCCAGCCTGACCTCTCCAAGGTCGAGGATGGCCTTCATTATCGGCGGGCAGACCTTATGCAGGGACAGGACGTAGTAATTTGTTATCTTCTCCTGCTCGGCCCGTAGAATCGACGCGGCGATGGTCGGCGCCGTCGTCTCGAAGCCTATACCGATGAATACCACCGATTTATCGGGGTTCTCCTGCGCTATCTCCAGGGCGTCCTGCGCCGAGTAGACAATCCGGACATCGGCGCCCTCGGCCCTGGCCTGCTGCAGACTGGCCTGGCTGCCCGGCACGCGCACCATGTCCCCGAAGCTGGAGACAATTATGCCCGGCAGTTTCCCCAGCGCGATAGCCTTGTCCAGGTCGGCGCTGGCGGTGACGCAGACCGGGCACCCCGGACCGGATAGCATTTCGATATTCGGAGGCAAAAGCTGGCGCAGGCCGTGCTTGAAGACGGCCACGGTATGCCCGCCGCAGAACTCCATTAACCGTACGTGCTTCCGCGAGCGCTGGTGAATCCTCTCCAGCAGCTTCTTCGCTAGTTCCGGGTCTCTATATTCGTTAACGTATTTCATAGATTTACCTCTATGTTGTTGTCATTGCGAGCAAAGTGAAGCAATCCGTTTTTCAGCAGGAGCGGATTGCTTCGTCCCTGCGTTCCTCGCAATGACATTACAGGCTCGCCTCCGCCATCTGCCTCAGTAGCTTCAGCGTCTCTCCAGCCTCCTCCGTGTCGATAACGCTGATGGCATACCCGGTATGCAGCAGCACGTAGTCGCCTACTTTTGCCTCGGGGGTAAGCTGCAACGACACGTCCCGCGTGATGCCGTCGATGTCCACCACCGCCTGCTCGCCCTTAACGGATTTTATTAATGCCGGTATCGCTAAACACATATTATTTCCTCTTTTACTGGGGTATATATCTCTCTAGGTCTACTTTGACGTCTCGAATCTCCTTACCAATGCTGAAAGCCGTGCCAAGGAACTCGCCGACTTTATTATAAGTCATGGTTGGGGTTAGTAAAAAAACAACCGGGTTGATTTTACCCATATCCGGTTTACCATCAGTAAGGCAGTTATCGGAGATAAATGTCTCC
>MGNQ01000027.1:14666-14992 GCA_001796865.1 Chloroflexi bacterium RBG_16_56_11 | reverse complement strand
GGCTGCCCAGCTTGAGAATATACTCAGCGGTACAACCGATATTGACTGGACATTGCTCTATAAAAGGGGCGTTGGGTACTTCCCCATAAAAAACCTTGAATTTACAGTCGCCAGCTTTATCGTTCCTGGCGCCTGTAGCCATACCGCAATAGTCTGTTTCTTTAGCTAAAGCGGTATTGGGTATGTTGAGCGAGAATGTCATATTTTCCTGGATACCTTTTAGGGCGTACCGCACGCGGTTAAGAGCGACGGCTATACAGGGAGGTTTGAGGCAGGCTTGGGTAATAGCTCCTATGGTAGTAAAATTGGGTTTATGTTTGACGTCG
>MGNQ01000027.1:4079-14647 GCA_001796865.1 Chloroflexi bacterium RBG_16_56_11 | reverse complement strand
GTAGGCGATGAGCAGATTGGGTTGGTCCAACTTTATTTTCATCATTACCTTACCTCCGACTATTTTTTAGGCTTGCCCTTTATCTCCCACCCGCATTTAAAGGCTTCGGCGAAGGCCTCCCCGATAGCATGGTACTTGCCCGGCCCGAAGGTGAACGGCTGGACTTTGGCGATATCCGGCCGGTCGTCCGTCAGGCAGTCCTCGGAGAAATGCGTCTCCACCACTTTACCGACGACCAGTATATGGCTGCCCAGGTTGAGGAAATGGATGGCCTCGCATTCCAGGTTTATCGGACACTGCTCGATGAGCGGGGCAGTTTTCAGGGTCCCGTAAAACACTTTAAACTTACAGTCTTTCACCTTGTCCGTGTCCGCGCCGGACACCATCCCGCAGTAATCGGTCTCGTTCACGAGTTCGCGGGACGGCACGTTTACTGAGAAAGTCATGTTCTGGTAGATGCCTTTCAGACTGTAGCGGTGGGGCTGCAGGCCGATGGCCACGCACGGGGGACTGCCCGCGACCACGCCGGCCCAGGCTACCGCGGCGAAGTCCGGCCGGCCGTCGACCTCCGCCCCCACCAGGACGGTCGGGTGCGGCCAGAGCATTGGTAGCGGTCCGAGCTTTTTCTTGTTCATGTTCTCCTCTTTACTTTTTCAGTTCCTTGCCGATGTGGTATCCCTGGCCCAGGTATTCGCCGACGGCGTTATAGCGCGGGACGGAGCCCATGCTGAACACGATGGGCTTTATCTTCATGATGTCGGGCTTCCCGTCGGTGAGGCACTCTTCGGAGACATACGTCTGGACTATCTTGCCGATGACCAGGTCATGGACGCCGACGTCGAACCTTTTTAGAAGCGTGCACTCCAGGTTGACCGGGCACTGCTCGATGAGCGGCGCCGATTTCAGCGTCCCGTAAAACACGGTGAAACCGCAGTCCCTGACCTTGTCCGACCGGACGCCGGAGACCAGCCCGCAGTAGTCGGCCTCTTTAATCAAGTTGACCGATGGTATAACGACCGAGAACTCTTTGTTCTGGCGGATGCCCTTAAGCGTGTAGCGCTGGCGGTGCACGGCGATAGAAATGGTCGGGGGTTTATCGCCGGCGATGCCGCACCCGGCGAAGGTGGCGAAGTTGGGTTTGCCGTCAATCACCGTCCCCACCAGCACGGTTGGATTGGGGAAAAGCCAGGGTTGCGGCCCGAACTCTTTTCTGGCCATCGTTATCACCTCCTGGTTATTGTTTCATTCCCTTGCCGATGTCGTAGGCACGTCCCAGCACCTCGCCGACGGCGTTGTACCGGGCCGCCGGTCCCCGGCTGTACACAAAGGGCCTTATCTTCATGATATCCGGTTGGCCGTCGGTAAGGCAATCCTCGGACACATGCGACTGGATGATTTTCCCGATGACCAGCATGTGGATGCCTACGTTCAACAGGTGTAGCACCTCGCATTCCAGGTTGACCGGGCACTGTTCGATGAGCGGGGCGGTTTTGAGGCCGCCGTAATAGACCTTGAAGCCGCAGTCCTTCACCTTGTCGGCCTGGGCGCCGGACACCATACCGCAGTAGTCAGTCTCCCTGATGAGGTCGACGGAAGGGATGTTGACCGAGAACGCCCGGTTCTGGCGTATACCCTTGAGCGTGTGGCGCTGGTGCCGCACGGCTACGGAAACCGCCGGTGGTTCCCCCCCGGCGATGCCGCACCAGGCATACGGGGCAAAATCGGCCTTGCCGTCCACGAGTGTCCCCACGAGAACGGTGGGGCTGGGGAAAAGCCAGGGTTGCGGCCCGAACTCCTTTTTAGTCATGTTCGACCTCCTTGTCATGCTGGGCAATCACCACCTGCCCCAGCGAGACGCCGCCGTCGTTGCAGGGCACCTGGCGGTGGGTTAAGATGCCGAACCCGGCGGACTCCAGCCGGGCAACGGCCTGTCTCAGCAGCCGCCGGTTCTGGAAAACCCCACCGCTCAGCGCCACCCTTTTTATCCCTGTTTTGGACGAAATTAGTTGACATAACTCAAGAATCATCCCGGCCACCGTGTTATGGAAACGCGCGGCTATAACGCCGGTGGAAACGCGACCGTGTAAATCCTTAACGATAGACGCGAGCAGGTCATGCAGCTTGATGATGTTAATGCCGTCCCGCTCGGTCACGCTGAACGGATACCTCGCCGCCTCCCCGATTTCATGGCTGGCCGCCGTCTCCAGGTCGATGGCCGCCTGCGCTTCATACTGGATGACGCCCCTGACCCCGATTATAGCCGCCACGGCGTCGAAAAGACGTCCCATGCTGGAGGTCAGCGGCGTGTTTATCTTCTTTTCCACCTGTTTGACTATCAGGTCGAACTCGATGTCATCGACCTGTTTCATGAACTCCAGGTCATGACCGGCGACGATACCCAGCGCCGCCAGATAGCCGATGGCGGTGCGGTAAGGCCTCTTGATGGCCTGCGCGCCTCCCGGTAGCGGTAAATACTCCAGGTGAGCCACCCTGGTAAAACTGGCCGTATCGGCCATCAGGAACTCACCGCCCCAGATACGGCCGTCGAGTCCATAGCCGGTGCCGTCAAAAGCCGCGCCGATAACCGGCCCGCTCTGTCCGTTTTCTGCCAGGCAGCTGGCGATATGGGCGTGGTGGTGCTGCACCAGAACCAGCCTCTTTTTCTCTTTGGCGGCCAGGGATCTGGCATATTTGGTGGGGAGGTACTCCGGGTGCATATCCCCGGCGATTATTTCCGGCTCAATCCGGAAAAGTTTCTCATATAGCTGGACAGTACTAATAAAATGCTCCAGCGTTTCCAGGTTCTCCATGTCGCCGATATGCTGGGAGACGAAGGCATAGTTATCCCGTGTCAGGCAGAAGGTGTTCTTTTCCTCGGCGCCGCACCCCAGTATCTGTTGGCTCCGGTAGTTCAGCCGGATAGGGTGGGGGGCGAAACCGCGGGCGCGCCGGACGGACCGGGGGATATCAGCCTCCACTATCATGACGCTGTCATCGTAGCGGGCATAGATGTCCCGGTTATGCACCAGGAAGAAATCGGCGATGTTGCCCAGCCGGCGCAGGGCCTCGTCGTTGTCCCGGGCGATCGGCTCCTCGCTGAGGTTACCGCTCGTCATGACCAGCGGAAGACCCGTTTCCCGGAGGAGTAGGTGGTGGAGGGGCGTATAGGGCAGCATCAGTCCCAGGTATTCCAGGCCGGGCGCGACCCCTTTAGCTATCGAAGAGTCACCTTTCCATTTCATCAGTACAATCGGGCTGCCCGGCGAAGCCAGCAACGTCTCTTCGGCGCGGCTGACTTGGCAGTGCCGCCTCGCCTCATCAAGTGAAGATACCATGATGGCGAATGGCTTGGCGGGACGGTTTTTCCTGGCTCGCAGCAGGTCGATGGCCTTTTCATTTGTGGCGTCGCCGGCGAGCAGAAATCCCCCCAGCCCCTTGACGGAGACTATTTTGCCTTCTGTAACTAGACGCGCTGTCTCGGCTATGATGTCGTCACAGGGTACTACCTTACCGCTGGCGTCAAGGAGCTCGAGTCTCGGGCCGCACGCCGGGCAGGCGTTGGGCTGGGCGTGAAAACGCCGGTCGAGCGGATTATCGTACTCTTGCTGGCATTCCGGGCACATGGTGAACTTTTTCATAGTGGTGTTCGGTCGGTCGTAGGGAATATCGGCGATAATTGTGAATCGCGGGCCGCAGTTCGTACAGTTCGTGAATGGATAGTGGTAGCGCCGGTCGGCGGGGTCGAATATCTCTCTCAGGCAGTCCGGGCAGGTGGCGATATCCGGCGAGACGAGCTGGTATTTCCCCGCCTCGGCCAGGCTTTCCCGGATTTCAAACTTCGCGTAACCGGCGGGTCGTCCAGCGGTAACCGCGATATCTTCGATACGCGCCAGCGGGGGTGGCTCCTCGCGTAGCCCCCGTAAAAAACCCTCGATATTCCTGGCGTCCCCCTCTACCTCTATTTTTACGTCTTCGGAGGTGTTGCGCACCCAGCCCCGGAGGTTGTGCCCGGCGGCCAGCTGGTAAACGAAAGGACGGAAACCGACCCCCTGCACCACTCCCCGGACGCTGATGTGGACGAGGCTTAAAACAGGTGTCTTCGACATATTAGTTATTTACCGTCGTTTAGCAGCCGCTCATGGTGAGACCTCGGCGTGAGCTCGGTCGAACGCCTGTCGAACCATAACGACGAATTTATCTCTACTCTTCGGCAGGCTCACTTCGTGGTGACTCAGTGGAACCAGGATGAGCGGAAAATTACTAAATACCATTGCTAAACGAGACCTACTTGTCTCTCTTGCCATTTACGGCGGCTTCCAGCCAGGAAAACCACGCCGCCATGCCCTCGCCGGTCTTGCACGAGACCGGGAAGATGATGACATCCGGATTAAGGCCGGTGACGACTTTCCTGAAGGCGGCCTCGTTGAAGTCCAGGTACGGCTGGAGGTCGACTTTGTTGAGCACCACGACATCCGTGTCGGCGAACATGGCCGGGTACTTGTAGGGCTTGTCGTCCCCCTCGGGCAGGCTGGAAATCATCACCCGCCGGTCCTCTCCCAGGGCGTAGTTGTTTGGGCAGATAAGGTTGCCGACGTTCTCGACGAAAAGGAGGTCGATTTTTTCGAGCGGGAGGTCGTTCAGTCCCATCTCCACCATGGCGGCGTCCAGGTGGCAGCCCCCGGCGGTGTTTATCTGGACGACGGGTATCCCCAGCTCATTGACCTTGTCGGCGTCGACGCTGGAGGCGACGTCCCCTTCGATGACCGCGATACGGGACTTTTTTCTCAGGTGTTTAATCGTGCTTAAAATGAGGCTGGTCTTGCCCGCCCCGGGAGAGGACATGATGTTAACGGTCAAGATGCCGCGTTCGTCCAGCCTCTTCTTGTTAGCCCGGGCCTTTTCCTCGTTGGCGCCCAGGATTTTCTGGCCGATGGTGATTACTTTTACGACCATTTACTCCACCTCGATACTTTCCATGAAGCATTCGCGACCGGAGACTATCTCCACGGCCATCTCCCGGCAGCCCGGGCAGGACCAGTCGTGGCCATCCGGGGAAAAGACCGTCTGGCACTTCTGGCAGCGTACCTTCGTCGGCCTCATCTCGAAAGAAAGCCGCGCGCCCCTGGCGATGGTCTCCTGGCTGATGGCGTCGAAATAGAACTGCACGCACTCTCCCACCACTCCCGCCAGCTCCCCGACGACCAGGTTGATGCGGGTAATCTTCCCGGCCCTGGCCTCACTGGCTTTCTCCAGGGCCAACGACAGCAGGCTCTCCGTGATGCTGTATTCATGCATCTTAATAACCAGTCTAATTATAGAGGAGAGCAGGGGAGGGGGCAAATTCGCCTGCTCACCAAGGCTAAAAATTTACTTCTCTCCCTGCCTGTGCTATAATTTTGCGTAAATTTCCTTTATAATAAAAGTAAAGAGGTAGAATTTGGACAAGGCGAAGAAGACCGAAGTTATTACCACCTATCAAGCCCGCGAAGGCGATACCGGTTCGACCGAGGTGCAGGTTGCCCTCCTTACCGCGAGGATAAGCCAGCTCACTACCCACATGGCCTCCAACCGCAAGGACTTCCATACCCAGCGGGGCCTGCTCAAGCTCGTCGGGCAGAGACGAAGGCTTTTGGCTTATCTCAGCCGGGAGGACGTGGGGCGGTATAATAGCTTGATTAAGAAGCTGGGACTGCGTAAATAAAGCCTTTGGGCTTGAGGAGTATTCCATTGACACACACTTTTCGTGGCGACATTGGTGGTCGCGAGCTTACTATCGAAACCGGCAAACTGGCCCAGCAGGCCGACGCCGCCGTCACCGTCCGCTACGGCGATACCGTCGTCCTGGTCACCATGTGCTTTAACCGCGTGGCGAGAGAAGGGGTGGACTTCCTGCCCCTGACCATCGACTATGAAGAAAGGCTCTACGCCGCCGGGAAGATACCGGGTGGGTTCATCCGGCGGGAGGGCCGGCCCAGCGAGGCCGCTATCCTGGCCTGCCGGCAGACCGACCGCCCCATCAGGCCCCTCCTCCCCAAGACATGGCACAGCGAAATCCAGATAGTCACCACCGTCCTTTCAGCCGACCAGGAGAACGACCCGGACATACTTTCCGTCATCGGCGCTTCGGCGTGCCTGGCCATGTCCGATGTACCTTTCGACGGGCCGGTCGGCGCTGTCAATGTCGGCTATATCAACGGTGAGCTCGTCTTGAATCCCAAGATGGCCCAGTTCGATGAGAGCCTGCTCGACCTCGTCGTCGTCAGTACGCGTGATAAAGTCATCATGGTCGAGGCCGGCGCCAAGGAAATTTCCGAGGACATCGTTTTGCAGGCGGTAAAATTTGCCCATGAGGCCAACCAGGAAATTATCCGCCTTCAGGAGCAGTTGCAGCAGGAAGGCGGCCGACCCAAGCTGCCCGTCCCAGAAAAAACGGCGGATAAAGCCGCCGTCGCCGAACTTACCAGAATCGTCGACGAGAAACTCGCCGGTGCCCTCCAGCAGGGCGACAAAGGCGTGCGTGAACAGATGATGGCTGCGCTGGTCGCCGAGCTTACGGGGACCGTCGGCGAGGCCTACGCCGAAAAGGACATCGCTGCCGCCATCGATGAGAGGATCAGGGCCGAGGTAAGGTCCGGGATACTTGAAAAAGGGCAGCGTATCGGCGGGCGCGGCCTCACGGAGATTCGCCCCATTACCTGTGAAGTCGGGCTGCTGCCGCGCACCCACGGCTCTGGCATGTTTACCCGCGGCCAGACCCAGGTCCTGACCATCACCACCCTGGGTTCCAGCCGCAAGGAGCAGATGCTTGACGGCCTCGGACTGGAAGAAAGCAAACGTTTTATTCATCATTATAATTTCCCCGGGTTCTCCACCGGTGAGGTCAGGCGCATCGGTTCGCCGGGCCGCCGCGAGATAGGTCACGGCGCCCTCGCCGAGCGGGCGCTGGTGCCCGTCCTGCCCACCGTCGAGGACTTCCCCTATACTATCCGCCTTGTTTCCGAGGTGCTGAGCTCCAGCGGCAGTACCTCCATGGCCAGCGTCTGCGCCGGCAGCCTCTCGCTCATGGACGCCGGTATACCGGTGAAAAAGGCCGTGGCCGGCGTGGCCATGGGGCTCGTTACCGGGGAAGACGGCAAGTATGCCGTCCTGACGGACATCGAAGGGCTCGAAGACTTCAATGGCGATATGGACTTCAAAGTCGCCGGCACCCGTGACGGCATCACCGCTATTCAGATGGACACCAAGCTCCAGGGCATCAGCCTGGAGATTGTCGAGAAAACCCTTCATCAGGCCAGAGACGGTCGGATGTTCATCCTGGATAAAATGAACGCGGCCATCAGCGCCAGCCGTCCGGACGTGTCCCGCTTCGCCCCGCGGATGACCAAGATAAAAATCGACCCGGGTAAAATCGGGGCGGTTATCGGCACCGGCGGCAAGACCATCCGGTCGATTATCGAGGAGACCAAGACTACTATCGATGTCAGCGACGACGGGACAGTGGTCATCGGTTCGCCGGATATGGAGGCCACCCAGAAGGCCATCGCCATCATCGAGGGGCTGACCCGCGAGGTGGAGGTGGGTGATGTCTACACCGGCAAAGTATCGCGTATTCTCGATTTTGGCGCCATGGTGGAGGTCCTCCCCGGCAAAGAAGGGCTGGTGCACATCAGCGAGCTGGCGGACTACCGCGTCGGCAAGGTGGAAGACATTGTGAAGGTCGGCGACGAAGTCATGGTCAAGGTCATCAGTATCGATAATCTCGGCCGGGTAAACCTCTCCCGAAAGGCCCTGTTCGAGAAAGAAAATCCGGAAGCCGGGAATGCCAGGGAAGATACCCGTCCGCCCCGGTACCCGGACCGGCGGAGTGGCCCCGGCGGTTCTTCCGGCTTCGGAAATCGCCCGCGTTATTCCGGCGACCGCCCCAACCGGCCCCGGCAGGGACCCTCCCGTCCCCCCTTTAAACGCAGCTGATTCCCCCCGAATATATTATTGAGGTGTTCGGCTATGGAACGTATCAGGATTATTGTCCATGGGGCGGCCGGCAGGGTGGGTCAGGAAGTGGTCAAGGCCGTTTGCCAGGAGCCGGATATGCAGCTTGTCGGGGCGGTCGACATCAGGGTAACGCTCGATCCCCTGTCGCTGCCGGATGGCGCCGGTACGGTCCCCTTTTCCACTGATTTCGCTAATGCTATCGATAGCTGCCAGCCGGACGTCGTCGTGGATTTTACGGTAGCTAAAGCCAGCCTGCCGGCCGTGCGTATCGCCGCGAAAAACGGCGTCAATATGGTTATCGGTACGACGGGTTTCAGCGCTCAGGACCTCGATGAAATGAAAAAGCTAGCCGAGGCGAACGAGGTCGGTATCGTGGCGGCGTCTAATTTCGCCCTCGGCGCCGTCCTCATGATACACCTGGCTAAAATTGCCGGTAAATTCATGGACCACGTTGAAATTATCGAGCTGCACCACGACCGCAAGCTGGACGCCCCCTCCGGCACCTCGGTCTCTACGGCGCGGGCCATGCTCTCCGCACGGGGCAGGTCCTTTCTGCCTCCCGCGGTCCCGGGAGAAGCCTCGGAAAGCCGGGGAAAAATTCTTGACGGCATTGATATCCACAGCGTACGCCTGCCTGGCCTGATGGCCCACCAGGAGGTCCTTTTCGGGGCGCCCGGCCAGACCCTGAGCATCCGCCATGATACCATCAACCGGGAGTGCTATATGCCCGGCGTCATGCTCGCCGTCCGGGAGGTCGTGAAAAAGCCCGGTTTTATCTACGGACTGGACACCCTGTTGGGACTGTAATATACGCTCACCCCCGTATCAAGTACGGGGCAGGCTTTGAGCCTGTCAAGGGGTGAGTTGTTTTAATAGGAGGCTTTGAGCCATGAAGAAGCTGGGGAGACTTTTGACAGCTATGGTAACCCCGTTCCAGGATAACGGGGATGTTAACTATGAAATGGCTAAAAAGCTGGCCAGAGCCTTGCTGAATTCCGGGAATGATGGCCTTGTCCTGGCCGCAACCACAGGAGAAGCGCCGACCCTTAGCTGGGATGAAGAAATGCGTATCTTCACCGAGGTGAAGTCGGCGGTCGGCGATGGCCCGACGCTGGTTGCCTATACCGGGAGCAACAGCACCAGGGAGGCGGTAGAGGCCACGGAAAAGGCGGAAAAAATCGGCGTGGATGCCTGTCTTTCGGTGGTGCCGTATTACAACAAGCCTAACCAGGAAGGCATTTACCAGCACTTCAAGGCCGTTGCCGAGAGCACCAGCCTGCCCGTAATCATGTATAACATTCCTTCCCGCGTGGTCATCGAGATGTCCTGGGAGACTATTGTCAGGCTGAGCCAGATAAAAAACATCGTGGGTGTCAAAGAGGCCAGCGGTAAAATGGATATTGTCGCCCAGACCATCAGTAATGCCCGGGATGGCTTCCTGGTCTGGAGTGGCAACGATAACGATACTTTTCCCATCATGGCCCTGGGTGGCTACGGCGTCATCGGCGTGACCACGCATTTGACCGGCAGGCAGTACCGGAAAATGATCGACCTGGTCCTGGCCGATAAGGTAAAAGAAGCCGCCGAAATCCATCGCAAACTCGTACCGCTGGTTAATGCTATGTTTTCCGTCCCCAGCCCGGCCCCGATTAAATACGCCCTCAACTACCTCGGCTTCAAGGTAGGCGTACCTCGTCTGCCGCTCGTGCCGCCTACGGAAAAGGAAGCAGAAAAGATAGTCGCCGAGCTGAAAAAGCAGACCATCGACCTGAAAGTTTAAGAGGGAGTCAAGAGGCGGCGCAGCCCTTTCTTTCTCTTTGTCCCTTCACTTATTCCCGAGGGAAGGGGGGATGTGTCATAATAATTTCAATCCAGGGCGATGATGAGTAATGGAAATCACTCTCTGCACCAAGGCTGACTTCGACCAGATTCTCATTGATATCGTTGATTTCTGGGGCAGCGACCGTACGCTCAGACTACATCACCCTATCCTCCTTTATGAGTTCGGTAACTCCGCCTTTGTCATCAAGGAAGGCGAAAAAGTTATCGCCTATCTCTTTGGATTTATCTCCCGGACCGCCCCGGTCGGCTACGTCAAGTTCATCGGCGTGCGCCCGTCCCACCGGCACCAGGGGCTAGGCCATCGACTCTACGAGCACTTCACTCTGTTCGCCCGGTCGCACGGCTGTGAAGAGTTGAAGGCCATTACCTCGCCTACCAATAAAACGTCCATCGTTTTTCACCAGTGTCTCGGCATGGAGCTATTGGGTGAACCTAACGATGAGGGGGTTCCGGTCATGAGGAACTACAGCGGCCCGGGTATCGACCGCGTGGTCTTCAGAAAGAAGATATAGTTCTACTAAAAATAATACCTGAACCCTTGCGCCGAGGCCTCGAAACCCAGCGAGCGGTAGAATTTATGGGCATCCTCCCGCCGGTTGTCGCTGGTTAACATAATCTTATAGCAGCCCGACTTATTAGCTTTTTCGACGCAGTGGTTCATGAGCAGCCTGCCGATACCGCGGCCGCGGTACTTCTCGTCCACCACCACGTACTCCACCACCGCAAACGAGGCA
>MGNQ01000027.1:2927-4073 GCA_001796865.1 Chloroflexi bacterium RBG_16_56_11 | reverse complement strand
TGCGCGAAGCCGGGCAGGACCGCCATTACCGCCGTGCCGACCACCCCGCCGCCTTCTTCGGCCACCAGCAGCTCGTAGCCCGGCACTTTGACCATCTTCTGAAAAACGCGGCGGCACTCCTCGACGGGAGCTTTCTGGTAGGTGCCGGGACTCAGAGAAAGCTGCTGGTAGAGCTCCAGTATCCGCGGGATGTCTTTCTCGGTCGCTGCCCTGACTCGCGCCATTTTAACCAAACGGGGCCTTTCTGACGATGGTCTGTTCTCGCCTCTCGCCGACCGATATCAGGCTGGCCTTGCATCCTATCAGCTCTTCCAGCCGTTTGACGTACCGCTGTGCCTTGACTGGCAGTTCCTTGAACTGGCGCATACCTCCGGTCGGCTGCTCCCAGCCCGGCCACGTTTCGTAGACCGGCCGGCATTTTTCCAGCACGGACACGCTGCCCGGAAAATTGTTGAAGGTTTTTCCGTCGATTTTATAGCTCGTGCATATCTTTATTTCGGACATTGTGTCCAGCACGTCGAGCTTGTTGATGGCGGCCCCGGTAAAACCGTTGACCCTGGCGCTGAGGCGGGCGGCTACGGCGTCGAACCAGCCGCAGCGGCGGGGACGGCCGCTCACCGTGCCGTACTCCCTGGCTACTTCCCTGATTTTCCTCCCCGTGTCATCGTCCAGCTCGGTAGGCATCGGCCCGGCTCCGACGCGCGTCTGGTAGGCCTTGAACACGCCGATTACCTGGGACACGGCCCGAGGTCCCAGTCCGGCCCCCAGGCAGGCGCCGCCGGCCGTGGGGGAGGAAGACGTGCCGAACGGGTAGGTCCCGAAATCCGGGTCAAGAAGCGTGCCCTGGGCCCCCTCCAGGAGGATGTTCTCGTCCCGCCCGATTGCTTCTGACAATATGGCAGAGGTATCGCAGATATACGGCACCCAGCGGTCGGCGTAGGCGCCGTACTGGCGGTAAATATCCTCGAGCGAAAGAGGGCTTTTTCCGTAAATCCTGGTCAGGATTTTATTTTTCTGTTCCAGTACGTCGGCGAGTCTCTCCCGGAATACCGCCTTGTCCAGGAGGTCGCCGGTGCGGATGCCGGTCCGGGCTACCTTGTCGGCGAAGGCAGGCCCGATTCCCTTGCGGGTGGTCCCGATGGCCTT
>MGNQ01000027.1:0-2868 GCA_001796865.1 Chloroflexi bacterium RBG_16_56_11 | reverse complement strand
GCGCCCGGTCGCTGATGCGCAGGCGGGACGTGTCGATGCCGCGCCTGTTTAAATCGTCCACTTCCTGGTTAAGTATCGCGGGATTGACTGCGACGCCATTACCGATGACAGAGGTCACGCCGGGATAGAATATCCCTGACGGCGTGAGCCGGAGCTTGAACTCCCCGTGGGGATTGACGACGGTATGGCCGGCGTTATCCCCGCCGGAAAACCGCACCACGTACCTGGCCTTCTCTGCCAGCATATCGACGATTTTACCTTTGCCCTCATCTCCCCATTGCGCCCCGATGACAGCGACGACCGGCATGGTCACCTCCCTCAGGAAAATCCAGCATCCATTCTACTATCTGGAACACAACTTGTCTATAGCTGCCGTGGTAATCACCACTAAATATTTACCGGCCTATGTTTTCGCGTGTTTCCAGGCGTACACCAGCCTCTCGACGACCGTAAAGGCGCTGAAACAGGCGATAATCCCCAGGGCGATAACCAGGGCATAGTCCCATCGGCTCAATATCAGTCCCAGCGACATGACCACGACCCTCTCCGGCCGGGTGAACAGTCCTGCCTTGCACTCGATACCCAGGCTCTCCATGCGGGCGCGGATATAGCTGACCATGAGCGAACCCAGCATCGTCCCCGCGGCGAGGATGCTCTCGGCGAACTGCCCGTCCCTGACGAAGATTACCAGCAGGGCCAGCAGCAGGACCGCTTCGGAGAGTCGGTCCAGCGTGGAATCGAGGATGCCCCCGAAGCGGGATACCTTGCCGGTGAAGCGGGCCAGCGCCCCATCGAGCATGTCAAAAACGCCGGCGACCAGTGCCACGATACCGGCGGCCAGCAGGCGTTCCGAGACCACCAGCCCCGCCGCCACTAGAGTCACCAGGAAACCGAGCCACGTTACCGAGTTAGGGGTTAAGGGGGTCCGGGCCAGGAGGCTGACGAGTGGATGGGTTACCCGACCGGCCAGGCTCTTGCGGGACTTATCCAGTTCCGGCATGGCTCAGAGCTTTCCCGGGGTTGCCGCGGTTTCCGGGGCCTTTGCCCGCGTTTTGACCTTATCGATGGTCGCGGTGTAGTAGGCCAGCACCTGTTCCGCGACCACGGACCAATCGTAATTCTTCGCCTTGGGTTTGCCGCTGGCACCCATTTCCCGCCGCAGCGGCTCGTCCCGGATAAGCCTGAGGATGGCCGAGGCCAGCTTTTCCACGTTCCGGGGAGGCACGGTAAGCCCTTCGATGCCGTGGGTAAGGACACTGGTAAACCCGTCAATGGCCGAAGCGACAATGGGCTTGCCGGTGGACATCGCCTCCAGCAGGACGACGCCGAAGCTCTCCCATCCGGTGTTGGGGAAGCAGACGATATCGGCGGTCTTGTAATACCGGGGGAGCTCGCTGTAAGCGGCGTAGCCGGTAAAAACGACGTCTTTCAGGCCGGCCCGGTTGATACGCTTTTCATACTTGTGGCGCAGCCGGACGCCGGGCCCGACGGCGATAAGTCGGCTCTCCGGGACCTCTTGCTTGACCAGCCGGTAGGCCTTCCAAAGGTAGTCGAACCCCTTACGCTTCTCCATCCGCCCCACGAATAAAATGTTGATTTTGCCGTCTAAAAAATTGTCAATGGGCGTAACGTGGCTGTTGAAATGGTGAGTATCGATGCCGTTGGGGATAATGGTGTATTCGGCGGGGAAGTATTCGCTGATATACCTCAGCGCGGGCAGGGACACGCATATCCGGCCGTCCAGCTTGTTGAACCACCGGTCGAGGTACCACTTGGCCAGGGGCGAGAACATGGTGTACCAGGGTTTGCCACCGGAGGCGTGGAACGTGCCGACCATCGGCGTGCGTTTCAGCCTGAGAGTGGTCGTGCACAGAGTCGGCATAAGCGGTTCGTGCAGGTGGCAGATATCGAACTTCTCCCGCTCGAAGACCTCTTTTATCTGAGATTCGAGCCGCACCGACACGGTTACCCGGGCGATAGAGCCGCTGACCGGCACGGGGCGGGGGGTGCCGATGTGGATGAACCGGTCGCCGATGGTGTAGACCGCCTTCGAGGCCGGGGCGATGATTTTGACCTCGTGCCCCATCTTCGTGAACTGGCGTTCCAGGCAGGAAATGTGGCTGACGACCCCGCCCGGATAGGCGAAATCATAAGGCGATACCAGCGCTATTTTCATGAGCTGCTACCCGGCGGTCCCTCGTTTTCGGGCCTTTTTCGCGGTAGGCTGGCCGTTGGTGCTGATGAACTCTTCCACCATGCGGCGGGCTTCGTCATCCGTGTATTGCACCGGCGGCGATTTCATGAAATAGGAGGAGGGGGCGACGAGCGCTCCTTTGAGGCCGCGGTCGAGGGCCAGCTTACAGCACCGGATGGCGTCGATGACGACGCCGGCGGAGTTCGGGCTGTCCCATACTTCCAGCTTCAGCTCCAGGTTCAGCGGGACGTCCCCGAAGGTGCGGCCTTCCATACGGATGTGGCAGAACTTGCGGTCGAGCAGCCAGGGGACGTAGTCGCTGGGCCCGACGTGGATATTGTCCGGGTCCATCTTGTAGTCCAGCTGCGAGGTGACCGCCGTTGTCTTGGAGATTTTCTTCGACTCCAGGCGCTCGCGTTCCAGCATGTTATAGAAGTCCGTGTTGCCGCCGAAGTTGAGCTGGTAGGTACGCTCCAGCCGGACGCCCCGGTCCATGAAAAGCCGCGTCAACATGCGGTGGACGATGGTAGCGCCGACCTGCGACTTGATATCGTCGCCGATGACCGGCAGGTTCCGGTCCTCGAACCGTTTCTGCCAGTACTTCTCCCGGGCGATGAATTGCGGGATGCAGTTGATGAAACCGCAGCCGGCGTCGAGTATCTGCTCGACGTACC
>MGNQ01000026.1:344-15123 GCA_001796865.1 Chloroflexi bacterium RBG_16_56_11 | reverse complement strand
CTCAGAGAGCACCACGCCCAGAAATCCCCTGGCTACCTCATGCTCAAGCAGCCTCTCTTTGTTTTTGCAGAAGGTCGAGGCGTCAAAAGCCGGGTCGGTGATGTTCAAATCCAGAAACCACTTGAACAGGAGGTCGTATTGTAACCGCTCGCAAAACTGGCGCTCGCTGCGCACGGAATACAGGGCGATCAGAAGACAGGCTTTAAGCAGGTGCTCCGGCGGTATCGACGGTCGGCCTGTTTCGGCATACATCCGGCTGAACACGGGAGAAAGCTCGCGCAGGGCATTATCCACGATGGGTTTGATTAGCCGGATAGGATGGTCCGCAGGGACCAATTGGTCGGCGGTGACCGAGCTCAACATTGTTACCTGTATCTCTTTATTCCCTCTCATCAAAGCCTCCGTTGACTACGTTGGCTTCAATCTACCATATTCCACATACGATGTCAGCTATCCGAAAGAGCCTTTTTCAGCACCCTGCTAGTGAAGAATCTGACTTATTATCTATCGCCACAGCTGGTGCAAGTAACCGCTTAGGAGGCATTTTAGACATCAGGTGGGCAGGGAGACACCGATTACTTTTTTGGGGGCTCAAATGAGCAAATCCGTGTACACAACGTGGTGCCCCTGCCCTCCTGGCCAAACCCGTATGAGGTATGATGGGACTCCCGATAAAATCAGGATGATCCCGAATCTAACAGCTAAGTTGGGGGCCAGGTAAAGACAGGCTGGGGTCTGCCCACCGAAGTGAGAGAATAATAAAGAAATTCAGCCGGAGCTATTGATCTTTAGGAATATAGTATGTTGTTACCTCAGCCTAATGAATAAAACATAAATGTATTTTCTTCTATTACTTTAGTTGAGCTACCGGACTACCGGCTCAATCAGCTCTAGTAACAAGTTTTTTGTATCCATATTCGCTAACAACCCTTCCGGCATCGGCATGAAGATACCACTATGGCCGAAGTCTGCGTTGCCAATAATCGGGAACCCGTACTCTTTCGTTATTTCAAGGAGTATTTCTTTGATATCGGGTAACATCCTTTCATCATCTTTCTCTTCACAGCCGACCAGTTTTCCTACGACCATGCCGGTTACCTTTTCGAACATCCCCTCGGCCTCTGCGATGGTGAATTGCCGTTCAATATCGTGTGGCTGGGTCTGCAACGCTTCCCAGAAAAGGATTGTTTTTCCGAGTTTCGGCCAGAAACTCGTACGATACAAACTTGTCGTTGCTCCCAAATAACCTCCTACTAAACGCCCCCTGGCGTTTCTTGGGCGCCAGCATTCCCACTGCGTGAAAGCTGGCATTTTCCATGGAGGTTCTGGCCGTGTGCAGCATCTGAGAAACAGGTCGATATTATATCGGGTTGCCGGATTATTCCGGTCGGCGCCGAAGCCAAAGGTCAGGTCCGGCCCGTAGATAGTCACCAGGCCAGCCCGGGAAAGCAGCGCCAGGTTCAGGTGACCGATGTCACTCATCCCGCTGAACAGTTTTGGATTGTTTCGTATCGTTTCATAATCGAGCGGTTTTAACAGTTGTGCTGCTGTATTGCCGCCTATCAAGCAGATAATCGCTTTCGTGTCAGGATCCGTGAAGAATTTCATCATCTCCCTGGCGCGGTCTTCAGCCACAGCGGTGGTATTCCGGTACTTTGAATGGACGGTCGGCCCCATCTCCACACGGAATCCCAGTTCCTGTAGTGTGGCGATGCCGTTTGCACAGCTTGTTCATCAATAATATGCATGGATGGAGCGATGATGCCAATCTTGTCGCCGGTGCGGAGGGCAAGCGGTTTTACCCAATTCCATATCAGTCCTCCCGTCTCCGGATGCTGGAAATCATCCTATCTCTGGATAAGCCGCTTTCAATACCCGCAAAGCTCTCAAGGTGACCCATTTGCTGGGCTGACCCTTCTTTTCTATGTTCACCCACATCTTACCGTTGTAGGTATGTTCCAGTAACCAGCGCCCTTGTTGGTTTTGCTTACTAATGACCAGATCTAACGCGTTGGCTAGCCTAGGATTCTTGGCCTGCCCCAGCGCTGCTAGGACCTCCAGGTTTTGAAGCACATCTGTAATGTAGCCGATGGGATAACCTAACTTGAACCAGTTTGAGCTGGGCCTGCTGGGCTTGTTCCAACTGCCAAAGGGGTAATCGGCGACCGCCGGGTCATGGCTCAGCAGAAAGTCCACGCCTTGTTTAATAGCTGCTTGCATATTTCTGGTTAGCTGCGCCGGTGGTACTTTGCTCAGGGCAACCATCGCACTAATTGCTCCCCAGGCGCAGGGTAAATTAGCATTCATTGAACAGACGAATAAAGGAGCTGAATTTCCGGACTTATAGTAACGCTTGTTTGTGTCCCGGTTCGAAGCGTCGGCTACCCCTTTTCCGGTAATGGTCTGTGCCAGCCATTCCATAGCTGTTCGCAGGCGTTGGTCGTTAAGCCAGCCGAAGTCAATCAAAGCTGCCCCCATAATACCAGCCATGCATTGTTCGAAACCGGAAGCTGTGCTGTTCCACGACAGACCGCCATTACTGGCTACGCAATGGGAAAGCAGATATTCACAGCCGGTACGGATGCGCGGATCAGCACCATCCGCGCCGAGCTGCGCCATGAAGACCAGCGCCCATTGCGTCCCCCGGTATTTAGGGCCGCTGCTTGATCCAGCTTTGTCCCAATATCCCTCCGGCTGCTGTGCCGCCAGGATTACCGGCACCGGTCCGCTTGCCATGATCGCTGCCTTAGCAGCTTTGACTTCTTTATCGTTCTCGTCTCGGCCGAGGATATCACGCAAGGTATAGTAGCGGATGCCCGGCTGGGTCTTATCGTTCTCCAGCAGCCACGGAACCGGGTCTCCATTTATTATGTCTTTCCAGCCAAACATGGCCAATTATTGTACTTTATCTCGATATTAGTCAAGACGCCACATTGAATCATAATAAGTGTTACGGAAAAAGGTATTGGAGGTAACTGTGACACGACGCAGCATATGTTCGTGCAATACGAGCCAAGTATTTACGGGGTTCAACACTGGAGAAGGGGAAGATACTGGATGAATTTGTGTAGGTAAACGTGTATACAGCGCAAAGCAACTTGGACTATCAGTAATATTACGGATTGAAGACCAACTCAAAATTTCTAGTTCTTAATGTTTTAAGAGGATTATACCACAACCACGACTGAACAGAACCCGCAGACCATGAACCTTGACTTTTCTTTATCTTAACACTATGATTATCTGGTTCGAATACTGCCGGATCTATACCCTATGGGCATATCAGTCAACCGCCGCCAGAATGATGTCTTAAGCCTGGTCAACTGTTGCATTTCCTGTTTGAAAACCGGTGGTAAAACGGAAGACATTCTTTTTGAGCTTCTAAAATCGTTTGAGGCGGATGACGCGGTATTCCTCTCTTCCACCGCCAGCCACCAAGGCGTTGACCTTGCCAGGTCTTATGTCTTGCGCAAGGGCAGGAAATACCTTGATGCATATGCTGATTACTACTGGAAATATGATCCACTGTATCAGATGCAGTTTTTTCCTGACCAAAACGCACCGGTTTTTAAGACCGATGATGTGATACCGTATTCGCAACTCATTAACCTGGATTATTATAATCTGTTCCTCAGGCCGCAGAATCTCCTGGGGGAGTTGATTATCAGGTTATGCTCCCGGGACAATGTCTTCGGCGCGATTTCTCTCCAGCGCCGCCAGGACCAACCCGGCTTTAAAAAACAGGATCTTCTCAAGGCCTCGATGTTCGTCCCTTTTCTTATCAATATTTTCGAATTCGCGGACCAGATAACCAAGAACAACAACGAGCGTTTATTGCTGGAACGCTGGATGGAGGCCTGTTCTGAAGGAATGATTCTCCTGGACCCCGGGTATCAATCGATGTTTTCCAACCACCGGGCCAGGGTTTATTGCCAGCAGATCAGCGCCGGTCATGACCAGTCCCTGCTGGGAAGAAGGGATGCGGAAATTCCTGTCCCGCGCGTGGTTGTCCAGGATTGCCAGCACCTGGTATCGTCGTGTCATGAGCCGGATTGGCAGCTCCACACCAACCGTATTTTCGACGCCGGCTACGGCCATCGCTTTTACGTTCAGTGTTTCCCGCTGATATTGACCCAGAATGAGCGGGTGAGCCCGCACTTCATCGTCACGATCCATAAATTGACTCCGGATTACCAGGGCCAGGCGGGCGTCACTTCCAGCCAGTATAAATTGAGCCAGCGTGAAGAGACCATCGCCCGACAGGCCGCCGAAGGGTTGACCAACAAGCAAATCGCCGATCGGCTGGGCATCAGTCCGTTCACCGTCCAGAACCATCTGAAAAATATCTTCGAAAAGACCGGCCTGGACAGCCGCACCAAGTTGGCTAATCTGGTCAAAGCTTACGATTCTCTCTCCTGACGATTACTGTCCGTCTGTATCTTTCGTTTCCTGACCCGGGCCGCTGCCGTCCGCCTTCATTGTGTCCTCCGCATAGTTATCCGCTACATTTGGGTGCGTTTGGATTTCGCCGGTTTTCCTTCGTTTTTCCTGAACAAAGAGTCTTCTCGCCTGGCATCGCCAGGCTGGCGCCAACAGCTCAAATGAGGCATTGACTGTGCCTGGAGGCAGTGTTTAACTGGATAAGAAATAATCGGGGGTTCCGTTTCCCTATAGCTACTGGGACCTGTTTTTTTACTGACGAACAGTAAGGACACCTTTAAGGAGGGACGATGAAAAATATTCTGGCATTGTTATGCGTTGGAATCTTGCTGGGGCTTGCCGTAGCCGGCTGCGGCGAACCGAGCCCAACCCCTGCGCCTGCCCCGGCTCCCGCTCCTTCTCCCGCCCCCGCGACCTCGCCCCAGACGCCGAAATCCGGAGGAACCTTCCGATATATCAACCCCCGGGGACCGGCCAACACCATCGGCTGGCTGGCAGAACCTGGACCGCCGTTAGGACTGTATGCCTGCACCATGATGGAAGGTCTTGTTGATGTCGACTACAAAGGGACCGTCAAGCCGAAGCTGGCCACTGCCTGGACAATCGCGCCTGACCTGACGTCTATCACCTTTACCTTGAGACTGGGGGTCAAGTTCCATGACGGAACAGACTTTAATGCTGCGGTGGCCAAGTGGAACTACGACCAGTTCCTCGCCGCCAAACTGGCTAACGTCAAGGATGTCAGCTCGGTGGACGTAATCGATAATAATACGATTAAAATAAATCTGAAAAAATATTCGAACACGTTGCTTTCCACCCTCACCTCGACCTATATGGTCTCCAAAGCCGCCTTCGATAAAGTGGGCAAAGACGGGCTCCGCTGGAACCCGGTGGGGACCGGGCCTTTCAAGTTCGTCAGTTTCGAGCGTGACGTCGTCCTGAAAGTGGCCAGGTTCCCCGACTACTGGCAGAAAGGAAAACCTTATCTTGACGCCATTGAGGCCCATTTCATCATCGATCCCCTGACCGCTTCGGCTGCCTTTGAGGCCGGCGAGGCCGACGCTATCGGCGGAGATGTCGCCAAAGTCCTCTATGACCTGGGCCAGAAAGGTAACCAGGTGCTGAAATCTTATACCGGCGCCATCACTCTGATACCTGACAGCAAGAACCCGGACTCGGTCTGGTCCAATCTTAAAGTCCGCCAGGCGGTCGACTATGCCATTGACCGCGACGCTATCGTCAAAGCCAGGGGCTTCGGCCTGTGGACGACTACTTATGAATTCGCCCCGCCCGACGCCTCGGCTTACATCAAAGACCTGCCGGCGCGCACCTATAACCCCGAAAAAGCCAAACAGCTTCTAGCGGAGGCAGGTTATCCCAATGGCTTTACAACCAAGATTATCGGCGACAGTTCCACCACGGACAAGGAAGCGACAGTCGCCGTCCAGGGTTTCCTCTCCAAGGTCGGTATTGAAGCCCAGCTTGACTGGGTGGACTTTGCCGGTTTTGTCCAGTATGTGATGGGTGGTTGGAAGGACGCCATCTTGGCCTGCGCCAATGGCTTTAGCGCGGCCAATTTGAACCAGGGGATTGATTTCGTCTGGTCACAGACCGCCGCCTTTTTCCCCAGCGTTCTCAAGACCGACCAGCTACAGACCCTGTTAAACGAGTCCATGGGCGCGAAAGACTATGACCCGGCCCTCGTTCAGAAAGTGCTCCGCTACATGCATGACGAGGTGATGTTCCTCCCCCTCTATTGCATCACGCGGGGCCATGCCGTGAAGCCTTACGTCCATGACACCGGATTTTATACCCAGCAATCGTGGGCGGTCTTTACCCCGGCGGATACCTGGTTGAGCAAATAGATTAGTTGTTAAGATTGTGGTCTCCCGGCGGTGGTCTGCCTCCTGCCCCGCCGGGAGGAATGCTTTATTGTTAAACTGATTTCTGATGACCACATATATCATCCGCCGGCTCGTCCAGGCGTTTTTCGTCCTTATCATCGTCACCCTGCTGGTGTTCCTGGCCATGCACCTGCTCCCCGGCGACCCGATATTAATTTTTGTCTCTTCCGGGGAACTGAAAAATACTTCTTCCGAGGAAATTGAGGCCCTAAGGCAGCAGTTCGGCCTGGACCGGCCCTTACTCTTGCAGTACGTCGACTGGCTGGCCGGAGTTGCCCGCGGTGATTTTGGCATCTCGATAACCCATCGCCGCCCGGTGATGGATGAAATATCCCGCCGTTTGCCCATAACGTTTCAGTTAAGCGCGCTGGCACTGGTTATCAGTACCGCTATCGGCCTACCGGCCGGGGTGGTCTGCGCCGTCAGGCGCGGTAAATGGGTCGATACTATAGTCACCGTACTGGCCAACGCCGGGATAACCATCCCCGTCTTCTGGTTGGGTATCATGCTGATTTACCTGTTCGCTCTCAAGATGGGATGGCTGCCGGTGCAGGGTTTTACCCCGTTGACGGTGGACTTCTGGAAAGGCATGAGGCAGATGGTGATGCCGGTATTCTGTCTTTCCATCTTCTCCATCTCGTCCACCACCCGCCAGACACGCTCCAGCATGCTGGAAGTGATGCGCCAGGACTATATCCGCACCGCCTGGGCCAAGGGACTCAAAGAGCGCGTGGTGATTATGAAACACGGCCTGAAAAACGGCCTTATCCCCATCGTTACCCTGTTGGGCATGTCCTTCAGTTTCATCGTCGGCGGTTCGGTCTTGATCGAAAACGTGTTCAATATCCCTGGTATGAGTCGGCTGATGGTGAACGCCGTTTTCGTTCAGGATTACCCCATTGTGCAGGGTTTTGTCCTGCTGATCGCCGTCACCATCCTGTTGACCAACTTGATAGTTGATATTTCTTACGGCTGGCTTGATCCGAGGATCCGGTATGGATAGCGGTACCTTGGACAACCGCGGTAAAACCCCAGCTACCGGAGTAGCCGCTGCTCCGCCCCGCCTTAGTGAATTCAGCTATGTCCGCAGGGTGATGTTCGGGCGGGGCGTGGTTATCTTCGGCTTAGTCATAATCATTATACTGGTGTTGGCGGCGGGTTTTGCCCCCTGGCTGGCTCCTTATGACCCCTATGACCAGCAGCTGGACCAGACGCTGCAGCCGGCTTCCCGCGCGCACTGGCTGGGGACCGATGCCCTGGGCAGGGACACGTTAAGCCGGATAATATTTGGCGCGCGTAACTCGCTGATGGTAGGGTTGGTGGCATTATGCATTGCCGCCACAGCCGGCATGGCTTTAGGAATGATTGCCGGATATTTTACCGGCTGGGCTAACGCCGTTTGCATGCGGTTTATTGACTCTCTTATGTGTTTCCCGATGATCTTGATGGCTCTGGTCGTGGCAGCGCTGCTGGGGGGTGGCATCAAGAACGTCATGATAGCCCTTGGCATCGCCATGCTGCCGGGGTATGCCAGGCTGATGTGCGGACAGGTCCTCTCCGTTAAAGAAAACGATTACGTCCTGGCGGCGTGTTCTCTGGGCGCGGGCAGCGCCCGCATCATGCTGCGTCACGTCTTCCCAAACCGCCTGCCACCGCTTATCGTGCTGGTCACCATGCAGATTGGTGCGGCGATATTGACCGAGGCCGGGTTAAGTTTTCTGGGCATCGGCATCGAACCGCCGGCGGCGGCCTGGGGAACGATGATTAATGACGGACGAATCTACCTGCTGACCAACCCGGTTCTTTCGACCGACCCCGGCGTCGCGATCATGCTGGTGGTCTTCGCATTTAACATGGTTGGCGACGGCTTGCGGGACGCCCTCGATCCCCGGCTGCGCGGTACATTATAACTTACGATGTGCCGTTTACAGGACGCCCGCATCATAGACCACCCGCCCGCCGGAGATTGTCATCAGGATTTTCAGGTCTACTATCTTATGCGGGTCGATGGCGAGTAAATCGTTATCCACCACGCAGAAATCGGCCTGTTTACCGGGCTCGATGGAGCCCTTGGTATTCTCCTTGTGGTCCAGCCAGGCTCCGTTGATGGTGTAGGTACGTATGGCCTCCTGTACGGTGATGCATTGCTCCGGGCCGGAGGGTTTCCCGGTGGCCTTGGACTCTCTTAATACTGCTCCCTGGATGCCCGGCCGCCAGTCCGGGTAAATGACCGGGGCATCCGAGCTGTTGGCCACTTTGGCCCCGGCGTCCAGCATCGTCCTTAGCGGCCAGTGATAGGCGGCGCGCTCCGGACCGACGACGGTCGCCATAAAATCGGATATCGTCCACTTGATCGGGGACTGCACGTTGAAGGCCAGCGAGCGGCCGGTGCGGCGGCCGAATTCCGCGACTTTCCTGATGGTCTGCGGCGTGGCGAAGTCGCTGTGGATGACATAGTGGCGGGCGTCCCACGGGTCGGCCTCAAGGCATTTCATGTATTGGTCGGTGATGATGTCTATGGTGCGTTCCCCGCAGCTGTGGATCCCGATCTGCATGCGGTTGGCGTGGACAATCTTTATCATCTCCCGCAGGCTTTGTTCCTGTTCTTCCAGGGTGTTGCCTTCCGTGACCAGCAGCCCGGAGGTGCCGTCGAGATAAGATTTCCACATCAGGGCGGTCTTCAGCGGCGGTATGCCGTCGGCCACGAGCTTGGCCCCGCCGACTTTCAGCCAGTCGTCACCGAAATTGTACCTGGCCCCGACGTATTTATAGGCCTCGCTGATAGCTTCGAGGTTCGTTTTACCAAAGCCGCCCAGCATCAGGAGCATATTGACACGGCAGGTCCACCGGCCTTCCCTGAAGGACTCGTTGTAGACGTCGTTATAACAAGCCCATTTTTCCCGGTCGGTCCCGGCATCGGTAAAGCTGGTAATCCCCAGGGTATTCAGCTCGGCCATGGCGTTTAAAAGGGCGGTCTTCCGCTGTTCGTAAGACCATGGGGGTATTTTTTCCCGCACCGCCATGCTGGCCCTTTCGTAAAGCAGGCCGCTAAGCTCCCCGGTCCCGGTCCGGCCTATTCTCCCGCCGACGGGGTCGGGAGTATCGCGGGTGATGCCCGCCAGTTCCAGCGCCCGGCTGTTAACCCAGGAGCGGTGACCGGAATACTCGGTGAGAATGACCGGATGGTCCGGCGCAACTTTATCCAGGTCTTCCCTTGACGGCTTGCGGCTGGGGTCGGCCAGGCACTCTTTCAGGTATCCTTCGTCCCACCCCTCACCGATTATCCATTCCCCCGGTTTCACTTTACTGGCTTTATCGACCACCATCTTGATAATATCGGCGATGGATTTAACCGTGGGAAATCTGGTTTCCAGCATGAAAGGGGGACGGGTCAATGCCCAATCGGAAATGTGGCAATGGGTATCGTTCATGCCCGGCAGCATGGTGGCGCCTTTGAGGTCGATAGTCCGTGTGCCCTTGCCGGCCAGCGGCTTTATTTCCGCATTCTTCCCCGCGCCCACTATTTTCCCGTCCCTGACCGCCACCGCCTGGGGGATCGAAAAATCATCGTCAACCGTGATGATATTCCCGTTGATCAATACCGTGTCTGCCTTGAGGCTTACTGGAGCTGCGCGTTTCGATATCATTTTTTATCTCCCAGAATTTATTTGGAGGACAATTTAAATCTAACGGGCACCTCGGGCCAAGTCAATAGCTTGAACCAGCTATCATTTATCAATAGCTCAAATGAGGCATTGAATACGCTTATGTCGAATGTTTAACTGAAAATAAGCGGAAGCTTGAGAAATGCACTCTTAGGAAACCTGGACCGGATATCTCGGTGATTATCGGTATTCTCAAAGAAATTAAACGCAACGAATACCGCGTGGGCATGGTGCCCGCCGGGGTGCGCGCCGTGGTCGAAAGCGGGCATCGCGTGATTCTGGAGACTGCCGCCGGAGAGGGCAGCGGCATCTCCGATGATGAGTTCCGGCGAGTCGGAGCGGAGGTCAAGGAATCCGCGGATGCTGTTTTTAGCCAGGCGGAGATGATTGTCAAAGTCAAGGAACCCCTGCCGGAGGAGTGGGATCTGCTGAACGAAGGCCAGATATTGTTCACTTACCTACACCTGGCCCCTTCATTGGATTTAACCAGGGCCCTGCTGACTAAAAAGGTCATCGGGATAGCCTATGAGACGGTCCAGCTGCCGGACGGTTCTCTTCCTCTGCTGGAACCGATGAGCGAGATCGCCGGTAAGCTTTCCGTGCAGGTCGGCGCCTACTGCCTGCAGCGGGAACACGGCGGCGGCGGGATATTGCTGGGCGGGGTCCCCGGGGTGAAGCCGGCCAGCGTCGTCATCATCGGCGGCGGAACGGTGGGAATGAACGCCGCCGGGGTGGCTCTGGGTATGGGCGCAAGGGTCACGATATTGGATGTCAACATCGGCCGGCTGCGATACCTTCACAATCTTTTCGGTGACCGTCTCGTCACCGTCGCCTCTAACAAAAGCAATCTCGAAGCAGCCACGGCCGGGGCCGACCTCATCGTGGGGGCTACGCTGGTGCCCGGCGCCAGGGCGGAGAAGCTCATCACGCGGCCGATGCTAACCCGGATGAGGAAGGGGACGGTACTGGTGGATGTCGCCGTTGACCAGCGAGGCTGCTGCGAGACTTCCGTTCCCACCACCCACGATGATCCGGTCTTCGTGGTGGAAGGCGTCCTGCATTACTGTGTGGCGAACATGCCGTCCGCCGTTTCCCGCAGTTCGACTTTCGCTTTAACCAACGTCACTCTCCCATACATTTTAAAGCTGGCTGATCTTGGTCCGACGGTAGCCTTGCGTTTTGATGTCTCATTACAGAAAGGGCTAAACGTCTACCGTGGGCAGCTGGTATCCGAACCGGTGGCAAAGTCTTTAGGCCTCGAGTACCGGCATTATGATTTGAATTGAGCCGGTAAAATGATCTGAAGCTGATGGATGGTTTAACCATGATCACTGAAAAAGAGCTTGCCCGGCTGTCCTTCCCGGGAGCGCCCAAAATAGTCACCCCGATACCCGGTCCGTTGAGTTCGAAGGTCCTCAAAGACGTGCCGAAATATGAATCTTTGACCCGCCCCGGCGGCGCCAATCCCCCTGTATTCGATGAGGGCCTGGGTGCTACGGTCAAAGATCCCGATGGCAACCTCTTCATCGACCTTACCGGAGGTGTGGCCGTCAGCGCGGTCGGCCGCCGCCACCCGAAAGTGATTAAAACCGTGGAAAAACAGATGGGAAAGATGATGCACGCCATCGAGGCGGTGAGCACCCGCCGCACCGAACTGGCTAAAAAAGTCTCCGGTATCATGCCGCAAGGCCTGCGCGGTAAATGCGTTAGCTATTTCACCCAGAGCGGCAGCGGCGCGGTGGAGACCGCGATAAAGTTCGCCCACCACCTGACGGGGAAGAGCCAGATTGTCGCTTTCCACGGCGCCTATCACGGCGTGTGGTGCGGTTCTGGGGCGTTGACCACCGGCGACCACTACCGGCACGGCTTCGGGCCCCTCATGCCTTATGTCATCCACGTCCCTTATGCCTACTGTTACCGCTGTTGCTTCGGGCTGGAATATCCGCGGTGCGGGCTTCGGTGCGCCAAATATGTGGACTACGTTCTCAACACCCCATATACCGCGGCCGATGACGTGGCGGCGCTGATTATCGAGCCGCAGCAGGGGGAAGGCGGCTACCTGGTGCCTCCACCCGGCTATCTCGAGATGGTCAAAGAAGCCTGCGAGAAAAAGGGCGCGCTTTTCATCGCCGATGAAGTCCAGGCCGGCGCCGGAAGGAGCGGTAAAATGTGGTCCATCGAGCACAGTAAAGTCGTGCCGGACATGCTTTGCTGGGGTAAAGGCATGGGCGGAGACCTCCCTATGGCTGGACTGACTTTCAAATCAGATTTCGCCGATAAATTAGTCGAATCTTCGCAGCCCGGTACTTTCGCCGCCAACTCCCTTTCCGCAGCCGTTTGTATTACCAACATCGAGATATTGACCGATGCGGAAATTGGCCTAACGGACAGGGCGGCCGTGGTCGGTAAAGAGATCATGGCCCGGCTCAAGGAAGCGTCGGGAAAAATCAGGATAATCGGAGATGTCCGCGGCCGCGGCCTTTTCATCGGCGTTGAACTGGTGAAAGACAAGAAAACCAGGGAACCGCTTGGCGGTGAACAAATGGGGAATATTCTGGCCGGGCTGCTCAACGGCGGCGTCATTGCCGTCCCCTGCGGGCGGTGTCACAACGTGATCCGCTATATGCCTCCGCTGGTCATCACCAGGGAATACCTGGAAAAGGCGACTGACCTCTTGCTGGATATCTGCCGTAAATTCAACTGATAGTCTGCCACCCCGGATTGCCGGACAAGCGACCTGATGATTCGTTCGATAAGAAGTATATCGTTGTTCTTCAGGGATCATGAAAATTGGTCCTTCACACATTTTCCACACGGGAGTGTAAAAAAAATCTCATTGCGTTTTTAACTACTCCTGGTGCAAGCGTTTTTTGTCTTCGCTATCTGCAAAATAACCCTGACATCCTTATGTTGATTTAGTAACGGACTTTTCTTTGATGTCTGCGCAAGCCGGACCGAGTGCTGCTCTCCCTATTCAGGTTTGGATACATCGTGACTTTCTTCAAAGGTCATCTTACGTACTTGTTTGTTATAATCGTTAGGTTGATATATCATAAGGCAGTGTTGCGAAAATGAACAATAAACAAATCGTCCGGGTTTCATCGGGCCTTGTTGAAGGCCGAGAAGAAAATCACGTTTACAAATTCTTAGGTGTTCCCTATGCGGCAGCTCCGGTCGGGGACTTGCGCTGGCGCGCACCCCAACCTCCTCGACCATGGAAAGGCATAAAAAAATCCCGGTTCGGCCCCATTGCCTGTCAGCTTAGAACACCTGCCCCAACCGAAAATGAAAGATCAACGATTCAAAGTGAGGATTGCTTATACCTTAATATCTGGACGCGGTCCCTCGAAGGAAAGATGCCCGTCATGGTCTGGATACACGGCGGTGGGTTTATGGTAGGGTCGGGTTCCTTATCTGAATACGACGGCACAGCTTTTGCTCTGCGGGGAGTAGTACTCGTCACCTTCAACTATCGTCTCGGCCCTCTGGGTAACTTGGCTCTTCAATCGCTGGAAAAAGAGTCCGGACACGGTTTAAGCGGAAACTATGGGATACAGGACCAGATTTGCGCTTTACGCTGGCTGCGCGATAACATCTCTAACTTTGGTGGGAATCCTGATAATATTACCGTTTTCGGGCAGTCTGCCGGAGCCATGAGCGTGGCCTTGCTGTGTTCATCGCCCTGGGCCCGGGGTTTGTTTAAAAAAGCCATTTGCCAGAGCGGCGGGTTTCTTTGCCCTCCCCGCGAAACACCGTACGAAGAAGCTGTTCAGGACGGGTGCGCTTTCCAGCAAGCTTTGGGAGCTGATGACATCGATGAAATGCGCCGTATCCCGGTGGAAAAACTCATGGAGGTTGGGCGTAATTTATCTGGAAAGGATGAACAGCCCAGGAAACTGCGTTTCGCCCCGGTTCTTGACGATGTTATCGTGAAAAATCAGGATAAAACCCTACAGGAAAAGGCCCGGGTTCCTTTGCTTATCGGCAGTAATAAAGACGAGGTCAATTTCTTCAAGAACATGATATCACGGGTCACGGCGGAAAGCTATAAATCGTTCGTTAAACAGAATTTTAAAGACAAAGCAGAGGCGCTGCTTGCCTGTTTCCCGGCCAATTCAGACCAGGAGGCTTTAGAACATTTTTCATACCTGTTTACTTGCCGCCTGTTTACTATTCCGGTGTATGAGTTGGCCATTACCTTGAGCGGGTTGGGGGGAGATGTTTTTGTTTACCGGTTTGGCCGTTCTTCTCCTGGAAACACGGCTGCCGGGCTCGGTGCCAGTCACGGGACGGAAATACCCTATGTATTCGGGAATCTGAACGGAAACGGTTACGACCGGAAAGACAAAAATATCTCTGAAGCGATGATGAAATACTGGGTGCGGTTCTGTCAAACAGGTTCTCCCGATGTTGAAGGTCTTACACACTGGCCCAAATTTTCTTCGGGGGTAAAAAAGTACTTAGCTTTCGAACACCGCATCTCCATTCGCAGTTTCTCTGGCGAGCCCTGGTTTAACGTTATTTAAGAAAATGCATAGAAGACCTCAAACGGGCGCCGCGCTGGCAACGGGGAGAATGATCAAGCGAGAATTGGGCGAAGCGGAAGTTAAAATATTAGCTGATGCCGCTGGTATAAAGGTGCCTAGCAGGGTGATGAAAAAGTCCCCTTTGGGCAGCTGACTTAGCTTATGGATTATGGTAGATTAATGCCAACGAATTCATTGGAGGCCTTGATGAGAGGAAAAGCAGATACGCAGGTAACGATGTTCA
>MGNQ01000026.1:0-307 GCA_001796865.1 Chloroflexi bacterium RBG_16_56_11 | reverse complement strand
GAGGCCCATCCGATCCGGGAGATCAAGCCGATGGTGGACAGTGCGCTACGAGAGCTTTCGCCGACTTTCGCCCGGATGTATGCCGAGACAGGGCGGCCAACGATACCACCGGAGCACTTGCTCAAGGCGTGTCTGCTGATCGCCCTGTACTCGGTGCGCAGTGAGCGCCAGTTCTGTGAGCGGCTACGATACGACCTTCTCTTCAAGTGGTTTCTGGACATGAACATCGTAGATCCGGCCTTTGACGCCTCGACCTTCTGCAAAAACAAAGAGAGGCTGCTTGAGCATGAGGTAGCCAGGGGATTTC
>MGNQ01000025.1:23613-23677 GCA_001796865.1 Chloroflexi bacterium RBG_16_56_11 | reverse complement strand
ACCTTGGGGACGACGTACCGGGGAGCGAAACCCTTTTCGATGTCGACCCCCATCTGTCCCCGGG
>MGNQ01000025.1:14990-23600 GCA_001796865.1 Chloroflexi bacterium RBG_16_56_11 | reverse complement strand
GTGCCCGAGGGAGGCCTTCAAGCTATAGGTTTTACCAAGGATTTTTCCAAGTGTCCTGGCCTTGGCGGGCGATTCCACGATTACAAGCTTCTTACTCATATTATCTATTCAACTCTCACTTTATATTCCTGGCGCATCTCGCGGGCCAGGATGTAGTTCATCGTGCCGACCTGTTTCACCATTCCTTTGAGCTCCATCATGGCCAGCGTCCCGCTTACGGTGGCCGCCGGCAGCCCCGCGAGGCGGCATATCTCGTCGATATGGACCGGTTCGGCGCTCAGTTGGCGGAGCAGCACGGACTCGGTATCAGAAGTGGGTAGGACTTCCCGCATTTCGATCTGGCGGGCGACCGCAGTGAGGTTCAGTTCCTCGAGAATATCCGAGTGTTCCCTTACCAGCTTGGCCTCGCCGTCACGGATCAGCCGGTTGGTGCCGCGGCTCGCCGGAGAAAGGATACTCCCGGGTATGGCGAATACTTCACGGTTCTGCTCGAGGGCCATACGGGCCGTAATCATGGCGCCGCTGTCCTCGCCGGCCTCGGTGACCAGCACTCCCAGGCTCAACCCGCTCAGTATCCGGTTACGCCGGGGGAAGTTCTCGGCGCGGGGCCTGGACCCCAGCGGGTATTCACTGAGCAGGGCACCGTTTTCCATTATCTGCCGTGCCAGTGCCTCGTTTTCCGCCGGATAAACGGTATCGAGACCGCAGGCGAATACCGCCAGTGTGCGTCCGCCGGCCTCAAGGGCGCTGCGGTGGGCGATGGTGTCGATGCCCCTGGCCAGGCCGCTGACGATGGTAATCCGGCTCCGCGCCAGGTCGCTGACGATTTCCGCGGTCACCTGCTTGCCGTACACCGTGGCCCGGCGCGTGCCCACCACGGCCAGGCACCATTCATCTTCCGGAAGTAGTGAGCCGCGCAGGTACAGAACCGGGGGAAAGTCGTAAATCTCTTTAAGTCTGGCTGGAAAACTGGCGTCGTTGCAGGTTAACACCCGGACATGGTGCTTTTCCAGCTTCGCCATCTCGGCTTCCGGGGAAATCGAATCGCGCCATTGGGAAATGGCCCGCAGGGCGACGTTATCCAGGCCGGAGCGTCGGAGTTCCCCGGCCGGCGCTTTCCAGGCCTGCTCCAGGCCGCCGAAATAGCTTTCTAGCTGGGCGAGACGCACCCGCCCTATGCCGGGTATATTATTGAACGCTACCCAGAACTGCGTGTCCGTATTCAAAGTAATTTTAATTCTAGCACCAGTAACGGGTTGATGACAATCAAGGAAAACACAGGCCTCATTCCCTGATAAAACCTATCCTTTTGTTTTTAGCCGTCATTTTAATGAAATGACGCAAGCTTTTCTCGAACATCTCCTGCCCGTGCCGCCGCCGGCTTTCGAGATAGGCAATGCGGCCGCGTTTGTAGACATCGGGCATTTTTTGAAAGTTTTCCCAGGCTTCTTCATCAGCCCGAAGCGGCCACAGGATGTCCGGAGCGATGACGATTTTTTCTTCTTTCAAGGCGGCCGGCTGGAATACATGCGCCACGGCCGCCAGCCCGGCCGGGGTCATCTTTTTCTGCGCTATCAGCCTGATGATTCTTTCCTTGTTTGCCTGGGAAAGCCCGCTGGTCTTGTTCCGCACGGAAAATCTCTGCGCAAACCGCTCCTCATCGACTTTTTTTACCGTGCTGTCAATCCAGCCAAAACACAGGGCTTCTTCAACGGCGTTATTATAGGATATTCGTTGTTTTCCCGTTGCCTTACGATAATATATCAGCCAGATTTCCTTTTCCCGGTCATGGTTTTTGGCCAGCCAGACCCGCCAGGATTTCCGGTTATTTACATAAAGTGTTTTCCCGATTGTCACAGGCATATTATTCCCCGCGGTATCATATCTTGAAATGGGTTGAGCTTTAATAGGAGGAAATCGCTCGATTTACGGCCTGCCAGTTAAAGTTCCAGTACCGGGTAAGCGGAGAGGGTGGGATTCGAACCCACGGTAGCCTTACGGCTACACACGCTCTCCAGGCGTGCCTGATAGTCCACTCCAGCACCTCTCCGTCCGTTGCTCTAGTCGGCGTAGCGAAAAATCTTTTTCCTGCCGTCGGGGAATATTCTCGTATCCCCGTCTATTCGTATCTTGTAAGCCTTATTTTCTTCGGTCGGGTCTTTCCATCCGGGATTTTTGCCGTGATAGCGGTATGCCCTGGTGGCATCATCCACGGCGTAAAAGGACCGGACTATTCCAAGTATCTTTTCCATCATAAACGACAAAAGTGGAGAGGGTAGGATTCGTTTATTCCGAGCGAAGTCGAGGAAAACCCAATATTAGTCGCTCTTTTTTTATTCTCGACCAACCTTTGATTTGTGATTCTCTTTTCCTCGCCTTTGAAACACCATCATATTTTTCGCTGTAAACTAAATCTACAGGCCGACGACTAAAGGTATATTTTGCCCCTGTTCCTCGGTTGTGTTCTTTTATGCGATGTTCGATATTATTGGTGATACCAGAATACAAAGAGTCATCGTTGCATCTGACGATATAGAAAAACCACCCCCGTTTCATATCATTCTGCTCGGTTCATGGTAAACCCTTCGACTCACTTCGTGCGCTCAGGGTAAACGGAGAGGGTGGGATTCGAACCCACGCCCCGATATAATCGGGGACCGCTTTTCGAGAGCGGCACCATCAACCACTCGGACACCTCTCCCAGTCTCATAATGTGGTAAAGTTGAATTTACATAACGCAGACTTGTTATTAATTTGCTACTAAACTTTTTCAGCAGCCTTTTCATTATGCCTTACCTTTACCAAGTCGTCAAACCTCTTGGCGGCGGCTTCCTGAAGCCCTGGGGCTAGGTGACTATAAGTCTCAAGTGTTATCGCTATTGTTGAATGCCCTTACCTTTCCTGGACTACCTTGGGATGAATCCCTTGTTTCAACATCAGGCTGGCATGGGTGTGCCGTGCCACTCAACCGGTACTTAACATAACACCGTATATCTTACTTTTATCGCCGGTTCGCACCATGAGGCCCGAATAGCCCTTCACTTTTTGCGCGAAAGGTCCGTGAACTCCATCACCAGCTGCGGTTTGAAATTCTTGTCCTTCGCGAAGAAAGGCTCTCTTGTCGGCGGCGAACCATCCGCGGTGGGCAACATCACCTCTATCTGGATAATCGGCCGGTCCACTCTGGTTATCTCCAGCGGACAGTGGACTAGCCCCGGCGGTAGGGAGATTATTGTCGGCCGGGTGAAAACGTATTTTTCCATCTCCTCGCCCATGTACAAAACCACCTCGCCCCCGAAGTCATCAGGGTCGTCCGGATTGCCGCCGTACCAGGCCAAAAATTCCTGGAAATTATGCGTGTGGGCCGGATTATCCCCTTTGAACGGCTTCCTGACGAACTGGTGGCCGATGGTAAAATCATAGTTTAAAAGCTGCCTGCCCACCATCAGCCCGTCGAAAATGACGCTCTTGTCCGCCTTCAAACGCATCTGGATATGTGGCGGATTGACAATATATTTATCGTACTTGTGCGCCATCAGATTACCTCCTGACACTATTCTGATGGTTGTCGAACACCGCTAACCATCGATGGGAAAATTCTAGGTTATTATTCCCGAAATTGTCAACGCGGTTTCTTTATGCGGATTTTGTGAGCTTTCTGTGATTGTTAATCCGTCCTTTGAGAGGCCGTTGTAACATTGTTTCCTTAAAATAATTGCAATCGGGGCATTCACCACAAACGTTAAAAACGTTCCAACACCGGGGACGGCTCCGACCATGAAGCGCCAAACATTTTGAGGCAAATCGGCAAAGGGAGATGTAGCATGTTAAATATAGTAAAGCTCAAGGGCTGTGTACGCTGTGGCGGCGACCTTTTCCTGGAAAGAGATGATGACGGGGCCTATATATCGTGCTTGCAATGCGGCGCTGTCTATGTTAAACGAGTCTTGCCGCCGGTACTAAAACCCCGGTACAAAGGCCCGTACGCGCTAAAGAAGACTCATGTCCGGCCGGTCTCATCTCCCGCGTCAGACTCACGTTCCCTCAACCAGCGTTTAATCTCGTCCAGAGCGGGCGGAGATACGTAAAATACCTGGATATCCTGGGGAAATTGCACCTGGTGGTTCTCCCTCATCAATAGCAAGCCGATTTCGTCGGTCTTTAGAGTCTCGTCGATTTTACGGGCAATATATTCGTTCCTCTTTTTACCGGCTTCGATGAAAAATTCGTAGACTTTTGTGGTCACCTTTGGATTCTGCAGGCCTACAATGAGACACCGGTTCCAGTCCATGAACTCCGTAAGTATGTCGTAGTCCTCCATTGCCTCGAACTGCGCCTGCTTCTCCAGATATTCCTGGACAATTTTATGGCTGCTTTCGCAGAGGTCTTTAATGGACTGACTGGCTTCTTTACCGGAAACCGCTATCAACTCATGGTATATGCGGTTGACGGAGCCCAGCTTCGAGACCAGCTCGGCGACCTGCTTTTCCACCTGCTCCCAGTACTTGTGATACTTCCCTATATAATCGACGGGGAGCTCATCGTTTTTATAGATGAGCGGAACGAAAAATAGTTTTCGGCCTTTCTTAAAGCTGTCAACCGGTGGTTTTTCTATTTTGCCTAGTTCTTCAGCCACTGTCCGCTCCCTGCATGGTCCTTGATATTATTACTGCATTTCTTTCTGGCAGTCCTGGCAGACGATAAGCACCGGAACGAACCGTGTCACGCTCCTCATTTCCTGGAGAGGTTTCTGCCGTCCGCAACGCTGGCAATTAAAAGTTATTTCGGAAGGTTCCTGTTTTTTCTTCCTGGTCTCTTCTTTGGACGTTTCTGCCGCCATACATGCTCCTTCAATAGGGTACGCTTTTCCGGGTAATCATATGCCTAAAGCCACCTGTTTTGCAGGCGTGTAAACACAATTATCAAAGCTCTGGCCACTGGATATGGTCGAGCGGCTACTGATGACGCAATGCCTGAGGTGACAGCCCGCCCCGATGGTCACCCTATCCCATATTACCGCATTTTCCAGTATGACGCCATCTTCTATTCGGCAATCCCGCCCGATTATCACCGGACCCCTGATCGTCGAACGCGGGCCTATCCGGCTGCCCTTTCCGACCATCACCGGGGCGGTCAGCGTTGCGGAAGGATCAATAGTAACCCCCCGGTCACGGTGTATACCTCGCAGCCCGAGACCTGAGGGGATAGGACCATTCACTCTGGAGAGCATGAGGTCGGCGTTGAGAGTAAAATATTTCTCCGGCGTCCCCATGTCCAGCCAGTAACCCCGGTACGGATACCCGTAGACCGGGTGCCCCTTATCGAGGAGGTCGGGGAAAAGTCCTTTTTCGAACATATAATGGACGTCCGCGGGGATATGCGCCAGGACCTCCGGCTCCAGGACATAGGTGCCGGCGTTTATCCAGTTGGTCGTCTCCTCGCCGGAAGGAGGTTTTTCGATGAAGCGTTTTACCCTCTGTTCACTATCCGTATCCACGACGCCGAAGGCGCTTGGATTGGCAACCCAGCTTAAAGATATAGTAGCCCTGGCCTTTTTTTCACTGTGGTAAGTAATCATGGCCGATAAGTCCATGTCCGTGAACACGTCCCCGTTAAGGACGACGAATGTCCCATCGAGGTATTCCTCGGCGTTTTTCACAGCGCCCGCGGTGCCCTTGGGCTCCCTCTCCAGGCAATAAGTCAATCGTACCCCGTGCCCCGCGCCGTCCCCGAAAATACCCTGGATGACTTCCGGGCGATAATTCAGGGTCAGGATGATATCCCGGATACCGTGCTTCCTTAAGTAGGCAAACATGTGCTCCATGAACGGTCGGTTCAGCACCGGCACCACGGACTTGGGTATACCATCGGTCAGCGGCCTGAGGCGCATCCCCGGACCGCCGACGAGGATTACGGCTTTGAGTTTCGGCAACTCTTTTCCTCCCTGCTATGCCGGGAATCTTTGAATTGTAGAGGACGGTAGTCTATTTTCCAGAACATTATAGCATCTGTCAATGAGGTTGATAAAACCCGGCGAAAATATGGAAGTGCGACATTGCCGGACGGCGGTAATAGCTGCTAAAATATGGTAATTTTTAAAAGAACCGGTTGATATTGCTTTAAAATGATATCAATGAGCCAGGTCATATCCATTGTAATCTTCATCCTGATGCTGGGCGTTATTATCTGGGACAAATCCCCCGTTACATCCCCGCTCTTGTCGGCGCCGCCCTCACGATACTCCTCGTGTTCCTTGCCGCCATGAAAAGCCCGGAATCAGCCTGGAATGTCCTGAACCTGGGACCGCTGGCGTACTCGAATTTCTGGATACCCGGAAGCGAACACGTGGAGTCCTACGGGGTGAACTGGTAGACCATTATCTTTATCGGCGGGATGATGGTCATGATCGCCGGAATGGAAAGGGTGGGCTTTTTCCGCTGGATATGCCTCCTGGCGGCGCGCCTGGTCGGTTGCCGGGTATTGCCTCTTCTCCTGGCCTTTATGTTCATCTCCGGATTCCTCGCCATGTTCATCGACAGCATCACTGTGTTACTATTTCTCAGTATCGTTACTATCGAGCTGGCGCGCCTGCTCAAGTTCGACCCCGTGCCGGTAATTATCGCCGAAATATTCGCCGCCAATACCGGAGGTAGCGCCACGATGAGCGGCGACCCGCCGAATATCATCATCGGCACCGCCTTCGGCTATAACTTTTTCGACTTCGCTGTCAATACCGGTGTCATCGCCTGGGTAGGCATGATTTTCACTATGGCCTATTTTTATTTTATCTCCCGCCGCAGTCTGAAACAGGAGACCACTCCCGAGGAAATCATGAAGTTATGTCCTCTTCCCTCTTCGGCCATTACCAACCGGCCGCTGTTCTTAGTTGACACGGCCATCTTCATCTTTACCGTCCTGCTCATCGTCACGCACGCTCAAACAGGCTTTTCCATGGCCCTAATCGGCGTCATCGCGGCCGTGTGACACTGGTTACGGATTTGAGGGATAGCGGTGAGGTATTCAAGTCCATCAACTGGCAGATCCTCCTGTTCTTTTTCGGTCTATTTGTCTGTGTCGGCGGACTGGAGGAGACTGGCGTCCTTGAAAAAATAGCCAAGTTTATCGGCGACGCTTCCGGTGGCAACCCGGCCGCGGCCATGGTGCCGATAGTCAGGGAGTTATCCATCATCGGTGGCATGAGCCTGCCCCCGCTTGCCTGGGCACTGGCCCTCGGCACCGACCTCGGCGGGAACGCGACGCCCATCCGGCGCCTCCGCCAACGTGGTGGGCACCGCGGTGGCACACAAAGAGGGCTATCGCATCGGCTGGTGGCGGTTCCTCAAATATGCTTTACCCCCCATGATTATCGTCGTGGGCATCAGCCACCTGCTCCTTCTCTGGCGTTATGCATGAGAACCGCCAAGACAGTTGTCAAGACTTTACATTTTATTGTATTATCTTAATATTGCCCCTGTAGCTCAGGTGGATAGAGCACCAGCCTCCGGAGCTGGTTGCGAGCGTTCGAGTCGCTCCAGGGGCGTTTTTCTTCATGTTTGGAGCGGAGAGATGACCAAGAAAAAGAGCCTCGTTGAAATCAGGTGGCACGGGCGCGGCGGCCAGGGCGCCGTTACTTCTACTGAGTTGCTGGCGCAGGCGGCGATAAGCGAGGGCAAATATGCCCAGGCCTTCCCCAGCTTCGGCCCGGAACGACGGGGAGCGCCGGTGCAGGCCTTTAACCGTATTGACACCAGCGAGCCGGTGAGGATCAGGTCGGATATCACCGAGCCCGATGTCGTCGTCGTCCTCGATCCCAGCCTGCTGGCCAAGGTCAACGTCACCTCGGGCCTAAAAAAAGGCGGTAAAGTTATCATTAACACCAAGAAGACCGCTGAGCAGGTCAAGACCGAGTTCGGCATCAAGCACCCCGTAGCCACGGTCAACGCAACTAAAATAGCCCGGGAGCAGTTGGGAGTGCCCATCGTCAATACCACTATGCTCGGCGCGGTCATTAAGGCGACCGGGATTATCAAGAAAGAATCGACCCATGGGCCGCTGGCCAGGCGGTTCGGCCGGCTGGGCGACCGCAATATCAAGGCCATGGAAACGGCCTACGACCAAGTAGTGATTGAGGAGCAATAGATGGCCAAATCCGAAAGCGAACTCACCTGGAAAGACCTGGAAATAGGCTGCATCGTCACCGAGCCGGGCAGCGCCCGCCAGTACGAAAGCGGCACCTGGCGTTCGCAGCGCCCGACCTATGATTTTAAAAAATGCATCAAGTGCGGCCTTTGCGCCCTTTACTGCCCCGAAGGCTGTATCGGGCCAAACGAGGAGGGGTACTTCGAGGCCGATTTTTATTACTGCAAAGGCTGCGGCGTCTGCGCCCGGGAATGCTGGCCGAAAGTTATTACCATGGTAGAGGAGGAGGAATAATGACGACCAGAGTAGGTGTCGAGGTCTCTATCGCCGTCGCGGATGCCGTCAAGCTGTGTAACCCCGACGTCGTGGCGGCTTACCCGATTACCCCGCAGACCCACATCGTCGAGCACCTCGCTGAACTCGTCGCCAACGGGGAGCTTGACGCCGAGTACATCCCTGTCGAATCGGAGC
>MGNQ01000025.1:0-14940 GCA_001796865.1 Chloroflexi bacterium RBG_16_56_11 | reverse complement strand
GCCAGGGTCTCGCCCTGATGAACGAGGTCGTTTATATCGCCCCTTCCATGCGTTTGCCCGTCGTCATGGTGGTGGCCAACCGCGCCCTCTCGTCTCCCTTAAGCATCTGGTGCGACCATTCCGACATGATGTCCGTCCGGGACGCCGGCTGGATACAGATAGTAACCGAGAACGGGCAGCAGGCCGTGGACAATACCATCTGCGCCTTTCGCATCGCCGAAGACAATCGCGTGCTGCTGCCGGTAATGGTCCACCTGGACGGCTTCAACCTGACCCATGTCATCGAGCCAATTATTTTCCCGGAAGAACAGGAAGTGAAAAGTTTCCTGCCCCCGAACAAATACCCGCTGCCTTTGAACCCGGACAAGCCGGTGGCCATGGGCGACTTCGCCCCGCCGGCCATTTATACCGAGGCGAAATGGGCGCAGGAGGTGAATATCCGGGCCTCCAAGAAGTATATCCTGGAGGTCTGGGACGAGTTCGAAAAAGCTTTCGGGCGCCAGTACAATCCCGTGGAGAAATACCACAGCGACGGCGCCGGGGTGGTCCTCATTACTATGGGCAGCTCCGGAGAAACGGCCTCCGTCGCTATCGACGAACTCAGGGATGAAGATGAAAACGTCGGCCAGGTGAGAATACGACTTTGGCGCCCGTTCCCCTTCGAGGAGATACGCGAGGCACTGAAGGACGCCGAGGTCGTCATCGTGCTGGACCGGGCCATCTCTTTCGGCGGACCCGGCGGGCCGGTCGCCTCCGAAATCAAGGCCGCGCTATATAACCTGGCGAAGAAACCGAAGATAGTCAGCTTCGTGGGTGGACTCGGCGGGCGTGATATTACTGTCAACGGATTCAAGGACATCGTTAAAAAAGGCATTGAAATAGCCCGCTCGGGGAGCAAAAATGAATACGAGATTTACGGGGTGAGGGAATAATGGATAAGTTCGAGGTATACGTCCCGCGCCTGGTCAAGAAAAAGGAGAATTTCGCCCCCGGCCACCGTGCCTGCATCGGCTGCGGTGAAGCACTGGCCGTCAGGCTGGTGTTTAAAGCTATAGATAATAACGTCATCGTGGCTAACGCTACCGGCTGCATGGAAATCGTCGCCTCGCAGCTGCCTTTTACCACGTGGCACGTGCCCTGGATTCATACCCTCTTTGAAAATACCGCCGCGGTCGCGTCCGGCATCGAGGCGGGCTATAAAGCGATGAAGAGGAAAGGCGTGCAGCTTCCTGACAATACCAAGATAGTAGCCATCGCCGGCGACGGCGGCACTGCTGATATCGGCCTCCAGGCGCTCTCCGGGGCGATGGAGAGAGGCCACGATTTTACTTACATCTGCCTGGACAACGAGGCCTACATGAACACCGGCATCCAGAGGTCTTCTGCCACGCCTTTCGGCGCGGCCACGACCACCTCCCCGGCCGGCAAGAAAAGCATCGGACAGTTCAGCTGGAAGAAGAATATGCCGGAGATTGCCGTGGCGCATAATATCCCGTACGTGGCCACCGCTACCCACGGCTACCCCTTCGACCTCATGGAGAAGGTCAGGAAGGCCGTGGCCACGCCCGGTCCGGCCTACGTCCACATCCTCAACGTCTGCCCCACCGGCTGGCGGAGCGCCACCGACACGGTTATTCGCCAGGCGCGCCTGGCGGTGACGACGGGAGTCTTCCCTTTGTACGAGGTGGTCAACGGCCGGTATAAGATGAGTATCGATTTACCCAAACTCAGACCGGTTAAGGACTACATGAAAATTCAGGGAAGGTTCCGCCATCTCAGCGACGATAATATCAAGCAAATCCAGGAAAGAGTCGAGTTGGAATATCAAAAGCTCATGGAGAAAGCGAAAAATGGCGCAAACGGTTAGCGAAAAGGTTGCCCGGGTACTGGAAAAGCACCGGCGTGACAAATCGATGCTGGTGGGAATCCTGCAGGACGTCCAGGCCGATATCGGCTATATTCCCAAGGACGCCATGGTGGAAGTTAGCCGAGGCCTCGATGTCCCGGAGAGTCGCGTTTACAGCGTCGCCACTTTTTTCAAAGCGTTCAGCCTGACCCCGCGGGGACGTCACCTGATTAACGTCTGCCTGGGCACTGCCTGCCACGTGCGCGGCGCGGAAAAAGTCCTCGAGAAAATCGAGGAGGAGCTGAAAGTAAAAAGAGGCGAGACCACCCCGGACCTCAAGTTTACTCTGGAGACGGTCAACTGCGTCGGCGCCTGCGCCCTCGGGCCGATGGTCATCATCGGGGATGACTATCACGGAGAAATGACGCCTGAAGGCATCTTGCCCGTGCTCAAGCAATATAATTAAGGAGTTGAGGATGTCACCAGTGGCGAAGCTTAAATCACCGGGCGAGCTGGAGACTTTAAGAAAATCAATTGTCGATAAGAAAGACCCCGGGAAGGCCGTTATCGCCATTTGTAACGGCACCGGTTGCCAGGCATACGGGTGCAAGGCTGTCACCTCGGCTTTCCAGGAAGAAGTAAAAAAACAGAACCTGGCGACTAAAGTCGATGTGCGCCCCATCGGCTGCCCCGGTTTCTGCGAGCGGGGCACCCTGGTTGTTGTCAAGCCGCAGGGCATCTTTTACCAGAGGGTCCGGCCCAAGGACGTGACCGATGTCGTCACCGCCCTGGCCAAGAACGAAGTCGTCAGCCGGTTGCTCTACACGGACCGCGCGACGGGCCAGAAAGTAACCTACGAAAACGACGTACCTTTTTATAAGAAACAGAAACGCCTGATAATCGGCAACAACGGTCTTATCGACCCCACCTCGATTGAAGATTACCTGGCCATCGGCGGTTACGCCGCCCTGGCTAAAGCCCTGAAAATGACCCCGGAAAAGATAATCGACGAGGTGAAAAAATCAGGCCTGCGCGGCCGGGGCGGCGCCGGCTTCCCGGCGGGTAGCAAGTGGGAAACCACCCGCAAGGCGCATGGTGATGCCAAATATGTCATCGCCAACGCCGACGAGGGCGACCCCGGGGCGTTCATGGACCGGGCCCTGGTCGAGGGCAATCCCCATAGCATCCTCGAGGGAATCATCATCGGGGCATACGCTATCGGCGCCCACCAGGGCTTCGTGTATATCCGCAACGAGTATCCCCTGGCGGTGAAAAACACCGGTATCGCCATCGAACAGGCCGAAAAATACGGACTGCTGGGAAAAAATATCCTGGGCTCGGGATTCGATTTCACTCTCCGCATCAACCGCGGCGGCGGCGCCTTCATCTGCGGCGAGTCCACGGCCCTGATGGCCTCTGTGGAAGGGAAGGTCGGCGAGCCCCGCGCCAAGTACGTCCATACCTCGGAACAGGGACTGTGGAATATGCCCACCAACCTGAATAACGTCGAGACCTGGGCCAACGTCCCGCTGATAATCAATAACGGCGCCGACTGGTATCGCCAGATAGGCACGGAAAACAGCAAGGGCACGAAGATATTTTCTCTGGTAGGCAACATCACCAACACCGGACTCGTCGAGGTGCCCATGGGCATCACCCTGCGGGAGATTATCTTTGATATCGGCGGTGGTATCCCCAAGGGCCGGAAATTCAAGGCCGTCCAGACGGGCGGGCCGTCCGGCGGCGTCATCCCGGAGAGCCTCCTCGACCTGCCGGTGGACTACGACGAGCTGGCCAGGGTCGGCTCCATGATGGGATCCGGCGGCATGATCGTCATGGATGACAAGACCTGCATGGTCAACATCGCCAACTATTTCGTCGGTTTCCTTGAAGGCGAGTCCTGCGGTAAGTGCGTCCCCTGCCGCGAGGGACTCCAGCACATGAAACACATTTTAACGGGTATCGTGGAAGGGCGGGGCAAAGACGGAGACTTCGCGCTCCTTGAAGAACTTTCTTCCTGCCTCATCGATTCCTCCCTATGCGCCCTGGGCAGCACGGCGCCCAATCCCGTCCTGAGCACGCTGCGCTATTTCCGCGATGAGTACGAAGCCCACATCAAAGAAAAGAGATGCCCGGCCGGCGTCTGCAAGTTCGAAGCATCCAAATGAAATTAAGGGAATGATGAGATGGTAAAGCTAACGATTAACGGACGACAAATCACCGCCGAAGAAGGCGCCACGGTGTTAAACGCCGCCCGGGAGAATAACATCTACATCCCCACCCTCTGTAACAACGAGGCCATTGCCCCTTATGGAGCCTGCCGCATGTGCCTGGTGGACATCAAGACCACCCGGGGCCGGCAGAGGCTCGTCACTTCCTGCATCTATCAGGTGGAAGAAGGGCTTAACGTCCAGACGCACAGCGAGAGAGTCTTGCAGAATCGCCGCATGCTGCTCGAGCTGCTGCTGGCCCGGTGCCCGGACTCAAAAACAATACAGGACATGGCGAGGGAGGCAGGTGTTAACGGCAAACGTCTTGTCGAGCAGACGGACAACCACCTGTGCATCCTTTGCGCAAACTGCGCCCGCACCTGCGACGAGGTCGTCGGCGTGGCGGCCATCAGCCTGGCCCGTCGCGGCGTGGAGAGAAAAATGACCACTCCATTTGACGAAGACTTTTCCGAGGCCTGTATCGGCTGCGGCTCGTGCGTCTATAGCTGCCCCACCGGCGCCATCACGATGGTAGACAATGACGGAACCCGGCTCGTCAAGTGGCCCCACAACCGGATGGAGTTCAAGATGAGGAAGTGCACCGTCTGCGGACAATACTGGGCGCCGGAAAAACAGATTGAGTACATCGCCAAAATCTCCGGTACTCCCTTATCCCAGTATGATATCTGCCCGGACTGCCGGGACTAATTCCTTATTTATTGAAAAATACCTGACTCTAAATTATGCCTTAAAGAGGGGCTGCGGCCCCTCTTTTTTGTTGCTTCCCGCCGGGTGCTCGGCTATACTGTAACCGGCGGGGCGTAGCGCAGATGGTTTAGCGCGCAGCGTTTGGGACGCTGAGGTCGGAGGTTCAAATCCTCTCGCCCCGACCAAAACAGGGGATAGTTGACATAAGATGATAAATTCTCTATCTCACCCGGCTATCGAACGCAACATCGCCATGGAGCTAGTACGCGTCACCGAGGCGGCGGCCATGGCTGCGGCGCGCCACCTGGGGCGGGGCGATAAAAACATGGTTGACGGAGCGGCGGTCAACGCCATGCGTAATGTCCTGGGCTTCGTCCGCATGGATGGAATCGTCGTTATCGGCGAAGGGGAGAAAGATGAAGCGCCTATGCTTTATATCGGCGAGCGTATCGGCGACGGCTCGGACCCCAAGGTGGATATCGCCGTCGACCCCGTTGACGGGACGACCCTGACGGCGCGGGGGCTGCCCGGGGCCATCTCCGTTGTAGCGCTCTCCGCCCGGGGGACGATGCACTGTCCCCGGCACTTCGTCTACATGGACAAGATAGTTACCGGGGCCGAGGCCAGGGACTGCATCGATATCAACGCGCCCGTAGCGGAAAATCTTAAAAATATCGCTCAGGCTAAGAAAAAGAACATCTCCGAGGTCACGGTTGTCGTGCTGGACAGGCCCCGGCACGCCCGGCTTCTCGAAGATATCAGGAGTGCTGGAGCGAGGGTAAAACTGATTTCCGACGGGGATGTTTCCGCCAGCATCGAGGCGGCCCTGCCGGACCGAGAAATTGACGTGCTCATGGGTATCGGGGGCACTCCCGAGGGCGTCCTGGCCGCGGCGGCCATCCGCTGCATCGGGGGAGGCATACAGTGCAAGGCCTGGCCCCGCGATGACAAAGAAAGAGATGCGGCGTTAGCCAAGGGAGAAGACCTCGAAAAGGTCTACCGGGCCGGGGACATGGTCGCCGGCGATGATGTCTTTTTCGCCGCCAGCGGCGTCAGCAGCGGCGAGCTATTGAAAGGCGTGCACTACTTCAGCGGCGGAGCTCATACTCAATCCATCGCCATGCGTTGCCGTTCGGGAACCGTCCGCTGGATAGACTCCCGCCACAACTTCCAGCGCCTGGACAAGCTGAGTTTCCGCGAAACGTATTAAAGTCCTACTTTTTTATGCTCTGCAGCAGCATCCTGAAGCCTTTGACATTCATCCTGGCTTCATTCGGGGATACGGAACGGCGCAGGCGACGCAATACGTATCCCGGGCGCAGGTAGAACCGGCGGTAAGCACGCCTCGTCCAGGCGGCCAGGTCGGCCCGGCTGAGATTGTCGCTCTCGAACACGGGTGTCGTCGGATTGTCCGTCCCGGCATACACGAAGCTCTCCCAGGGGATGGTCTCCTTTTTGTCCCGGGCGTAAATTTCGTAGAGCTCGGTGCCGGGAAAAGGGGTGGTCACAGAGAACTGGGCGAAATCCACTTTCAGCTTCCGGGCGAAATCGATTGTCTGCCTGATGCTCTCCGGAGTTTCGCCCGGCGAGCCAATCATAAAATACCCGGTCACCTGCAGTCCCGCCTCATGGCTTTCACGGACGGCCTTCTCCGCCTGCTCGGGGGTAATGTCCTTCTGAAGCGCCCGGATTATCTCCGGAGAAGCCGACTCGATACCGTAGGCGATGGCATAGCAACCGGCCCGCTTCATGTTTCGTAAAAGCTCCTTGTCCACCAGGTTCACCCTGGTCTCGCAGGTCCAGGATATTTTCAGGCCTGTCCTGACTATCTTTTCCGTAATCTCCAGCACGCGCTTCCGGTCCAGCGTGAATGAATCGTCGTAAAAGGCGATTTCATTCACCCCGAACCGGTCCTTGAGATAAGCTATCTCGTCGGTGACCCTGGCCGGGCTCTGGGCCCGGAACTGGTTGCCGAAAACCGGCTTGGAGCAGTAGGCGCAATGGTAGGGGCAGCCCCGGCTTGTCACGATAGCCGCGAACGGTCTCTTCTTACCGTGGGGTGGGTGCGGCCGGTATCTCTGCCAGGGCAACAAATCGTAAGCCGGGTAGGGGAGCCGGTCCATGTTGACGCATGAAGTCCTATCCGGTGTATGGACGACTTTCCCTTCCCGCCGGTAGCTGATACCGTGAACGTTTTGCCGGGGCAGCTCGTTACCCAAGGCATTCAACAGCTCGATGATGGTTTCCTCGGCCTCTCCTCTCACCACGATGTCTACCCCCGGCGCGGCGGCCATCGTTTCCTCGGGCAGCAGGGAAGCATGGGCGCCGCCCATGATAATGACGGGACGGGGCTGTAGCACCTCCAGCTTTCGTACGATGTCCATCGCCGCCCCGATGGTCGGCGTCATGGCGGTAACGCCGACGATATCTGCACCGGCAACATTGGCCGGAATGGCTTCCAGCGTGATTCCCAGGGCGTTCGCATCCAGCACCGTAACCGGGTACCGGGCCTTTTCCAGGACGGCGGCGACCATGGAAAGGCCGAGGGGCGGCTGCGGATACCTGGTGGACTGTGGAGGATTTATCAGGGCTATTTTTAACATGGTATTTTACGGTACGGGTCGTCCTTCACAGGACTTTGATAGCTTACCGGTGGTCTTCCCTGGAAATGGCGCTGATGATGATGCTCGAAATGGCGCGCAGCGTCAGGCCGGTGAAAAAGCTGATGGCGCCCATGATAATAAAAAATATCGATACCAGCGTCCAGCCGATAGAGACAACCCCGCTATCGGAATAAAGCTGGAGACTCACGATGCCCGCCACCAGCCCGAAAATGGTCAGGATGACGCCGGCTAATCCGAAAAAAAACAGGGGTTTCCGCTCGGAAATCATGATGAGGACGCTGGTGAATACACCCAGCCCGTGGGCGACCGGATTCAGGGTGGAGCTGTCCTTATCATAAGTGGCCGAAACGGGCACCTCGGCGACTCTCAAATGGCGTCTGGCGGCCTCGGCCACGGTCTCGGCCGATATCGCCATGCCGTTCTCCTTAAGATTGAGAGTTTCGATTGCCTTCCGCGAAAAGGCCCGGAAACCGCATTCCGAATCGGTGAGATGCCTTTTCGATAGCAAGTTGATGGAGTGTAAAATAACTCCCTGCCCGACACGACGGTAGAGAGGTATATTTCCGGCCTGCTCTTTCCGGGTACCTATTACAAAATCGTAGCCATCCCGGATGGGTTGAATAATGGCCGGTATCTCGCGGGGATTATGTTGCCCGTCAGCATCCAGCAGCACCAGGATATCGGCATTTCTTTTCCTTGCTTCCTCCATGACACTCTGCACCGCTGCCCCGTACCCCCGGTTTACCGGGTGCTTTGTCACCTGCGCCCCCGCTAATGCCGCTATCTCGGCGGTGTTATCCGAGCTGCCGTCATCGATGACGACGACCTCATCGACATATTGTCTGGCGGTGATTACCAGGCTGCCGATATATTTACTCTCGTTAAAAGCGGGCATTCCCGCCACGGTTTTAAGCGTTGTCATGTCGCATTTACCCAGGTATTCTAATCTATTTCGATGTTGGCATCCTCAAACAGCCTCCGCAGTTCCCGCCGTGCCAATCTTGTCGGGTTTCCCCCTTTATTTTCCCATCTTTGTACGGTCGATAGACTTACTCCCAGCTCCCTGGCCAGGTCTTCTTGCGCCCATCCCCTGGTTTTACGTAGCTCCTTAACCTTTTCTTTAAGTTCTTTCATTATAACCTCCATTAACTGCTGCAAGCAAGGGCTTACGTCAGGTATTACCTGCAATAATGAATTATAGACCGCGACATGCACATTTGTCAAAATATCGCCATTATTATGCTTGTTGTCACATACAGAGCTACAGGCTATCTGGCGGTAGAAATCTCCCTTGACAAAATTTGATTTAGTCTCTAAAATGTAGAAAATACGGAAAACGGTTTCCTATTACCTATGAATTTCCAATCGCAAAGCGCCGAGAGAAAAGAGCTGGCTATCTTGAGAATCTTGAGTGATTCTTCCCGGCCGGTCGGCGCCAGGGTCATCGCTGCACACCTTAAGGAACACGGCTTCGAGCTCGGAGAGAGAGCGGTGAGATATCATCTCAAGCTGCTCGATGAGCGCGGACTGACCTTCCTGGTAGGTAAGCGCGACGGCCGCGTCCTGACCGATAAAGGCCTAGCCGAATCCAAGTCGGCCCTGGTCAAGGACAAGGTTGGTTTCGCCATTTCGAAAATCGAGTCGCTCTCCTTCCGCACGACCTTCGACCCGGCAAAGAAGGCCGGCCTGGTCCCGGTAAATGTCTCGTTTTTCCGCCGTGAAGATTTTGATAGGGCACTGAAGGCGATGAGGCCCGCCTTTGACGCCGGATACTGCACCAGCGAGCTGGTCGCCATGGCTTCGGAATGTCAGCAGCTCGGGGATATCACCGTCCCGCCCGGCAAAATCGGGCTGGCGACCGTGTGCAGCATCATCTTCAACGGCGCCCTGCTCAAGGCCGGCATACCCATGGACTCCCGGTTCGGCGGTATCCTCCAGCTGCGCGACCGCCTCCCCCTGCGCTTCACCGAGCTAATTGACTATGCCGGGTGTTCCCTGGACCCTTCCACGATATACATCAAGGCCAGGATGACTTCCGTGCTCCGGGCCTGTGCCGAAGGTAATGGAGAAGTCCTGGCCAATTTCCGCGAAATTCCGGCGCTTTGCCGCCCCCTTACGCTGCGGGTTTTCGATGACCTTAAAGCGGCCGGTTTCCATGGAATAGTCATCGTCGGTGAGACCAGCGAACCTGCCTGCGAAATGACGGTCGGGTTGAACAAGGCCGGCATCGTGATGCTGGGCGGCCTGAACCCCGTGGCTGCCGCCGAAGAGGCCGGTGTCCCCGCGGACAATCACGCCATGAGCACCGTCGTCGATTACCAGGAGCTTGTGCTCCTTCGTGACGCCGCTATCGAGTACCACGACCTTGTGAAATTCTGGAAAGCATCGTCATAAAAAATAATAAAAAATGAAAGGAGTAACCCAGGAACATGAATCTGAGACGCCCTAACGCCAATGAGGCCACCCGGACGACCAACCGCTCGCGTGACGTATCCCCGATGAGCGGCATCTGCACCCGCTGTATTGACGGGTGTACCGGAAACTGCGAGGTCTTCAAGGCCACCTTCCGCGGCCGGGAGCTGATTTACCCCGGACCATTCGGCGAGATTACCGCCGGTGGTGATAAGGACTACCCGGTCGACTACTCCCACCTCAACATCCAGGGATATGCCCTGGGGGCCAGGGGCCTGCCCGAGGGCATCGAGGGCAACCCCGATACCGCCACCTTTCCCTCCGTCAACACCGAGACCGACTACGGCTGGGACATCAAGGTAAAGATGAAGGTGCCCATCTTCACCGGTGCCCTCGGCTCCACCGAGATAGCCCGCAAGAACTGGGAGCACTTCGCTATCGGGGCGGCCATCAGCGGGGTGACCCTGGTCTGCGGCGAGAACGTCTGCGGCATCGACCCCAAGCTGGTGCGGGATAAGAACGGCAAGGTCATCTCCGCCCCGGACATGGACCGCCGCATCGAGACCTACCGGCGCTACCACCAGGGTTACGGCGAAATCCTGGTGCAGATGAATGTCGAAGACACCCGCCTGGGCGTAGCTGAATACGTCCATAAAAAACACGGCCTCGAGACTATCGAGTTGAAGTGGGGCCAGGGCGCCAAGTGCATCGGCGGCGAAATCAAGGTCAATAGCCTGGACAGGGCGCTCGAGCTCCAGAAACGCGGCTATATCGTTACTCCCGACCCCTCCAGCCAGATTAACCAGGCCGCCTTTAAAGACGGCGCCATCAAGGAGTTCGAGCGGCACAGTCGCCTCGGCTTTGTCGACGAGGAAGGCTTTTTCGATGAGGTCGCGCGATTGCGGAAAATCGGTTTCAAGCGTATCACCCTGAAAACCGGCGCCTACAGCCTCCGCGAGCTGGCCATGGCCATCAAGTGGGGCTCAAGGGCGAAAATCGACCTCCTGACCATCGACGGCGCGTCCGGCGGCACCGGGATGAGCCCCTGGCGCATGATGGAGGAGTGGGGCATCCCCAGCCTCTACCTGCATGCCGCCGCCGCCGATTTCTGCCAGAAGCTGGCCGACCGGGGCGAGAGGGTGCCGGACATCGCCTTCGCCGGGGCCTTCAGCAGCGAGGACGGCGTCTTCAAGGCGCTGGCCATGGGCTCGCCGTTCTGCAAGGCCGTCTGCATGGGCCGTGCCCTGATGATTCCCGGCATGGTCGGCAAGAACATCGCCAACTGGCTCAAGGAAGGCAAGCTGCCCAACACCGTCAGCCAGTTCGGGTCAACGCCGGAAGAAATCTTCGTCAACTACGAGGACGTCAAGAACCTCGTCGGCGCTAAAGAAATGGCCAATATCCCGCTCGGCGCCGTCGGCATCTACAGCTACAGCGAGAAGATAAGGGTGGGACTCCAGCAGCTCATGGCCGGCGCCCGCTGCTTCAGCGTCCCGGCGATTACCCGCCGCGAGCTGATGTCCCTGACCGACGAGTGCTCCAAAATAACCGGCATACCGTACCTCATGGACGCCTACCGCGACGAGGCGATGGAGATTCTGAACAGATAGTATATTTTTTAGAAAAATTTTAGGACAAAAAGATGGGGGCTGGCGATAAACCAGCCCCTTTTTTGTTATATATTATATTAGTTACGCATATGATTCTGCTGTCAGGAAAGTCCATATTCACTCATTTGAAGGAATTGATCCAATGAATAAACAATATAAAATAATCATCCTGATTGTTGCTTTGTTACTAATCATATCTATCGGATTTTTCTTGTATGCTAACTCGCAAAACGATAATCAATCAAATGATTCTGAAACGTCATCTATTAATCAACCGATCGTCACCGAAGGTCAATCCAACAATCCAGCCGCTGTCCCCCGAGCTCCGTCTGATTTTACCGCCATCGCTCTGTCAGCAACCCGAATCGATTTAACTTGGAGGGACAATTCAAATAATGAACTCGGTTTCAGGATTTACCGCGAAGGTGTTTTAATTGCAGAGTTGGAAAATAATACATCCATATATCGAGACACTAATCTCAAACCAGGGACAAGTTATATTTACCAGATTGGAGCTTTCAACTCAGCAGGAGAATCTCAGACAGTTACTAATTCATTTAAAACATCTAATCCTTCCATAACGGTCTGGATAGATAAAATCGGAGTGCAAGATAATGGCGAGGACTTCACCAGGGGAGAAAAAGGAGAGGTATATTTGGGATTGGTCATTTCTGACAATATAACCACCATTGAAAATAAAATACCCGAAACCAGTCATTATAGTCTCGCTAAAAACGAAGTCGTCACCGTTAACCAAAAAGTATTTGAAACCGGGGAAGTAGGGGACTCATTGAGAATAGCTGTGGTTGGCTATGAGGACGATGGAGGTACCGGTGAGCAGGTAATATACTCAGTCCTTGACCTGATTATATCTTCTTATTTATGGGCCCCCGCAGATATTTTCCTTGAGCTATTGGACTTAGATTTCAAGACGATACTAGAAAAACTCCTGGGAGCTTCAGATGACTGGCTGGGTGCTTATGCCGGTTATTGGGGAAGTTGGGACAGATGGGGAGTCGGTAAACACGTGGATATACAATGTAAGAAAAGGGATGGGAATATCGGTTTGAGGTTATGGTTTACAATTGAGTCTCCTGATTATAACTAGGTGCGCCGCAAGTCTCTTTTGACATCCCACTCTTTTCAAGATAAAATAGTACTGCCCGAGCGGGAGTAACTCAGTTGGTAGAGTTCCTGCCCTCCAAGCATGGCTTTGCCAAACCGAGCGTAAATACCGGCGAAACAGCTATACAGGGAGTTCCTGCTTCCGGCGTAAATGGGGGAGAAGAGCAGGTGAAACCAAGAGATCCAGACCCAAACAATCCAGAAGAGCACGAGCGGCTCGAGGATATAAAAAAGGCGCTCAACCGTTTGGTATACCATAGCGAGCAGCCGCCGGGCGCTCCCGACCACACCTTGTCCTGGGGGCTGACTGAATGGCGAACCATCGCCAGGTCTGATGGTAAGTCGCCAAGAACCATCGAATGGGTTGAGGCAGCCGCCAAGATGCTTCAAGTTTTCCTGGGTGACGTCCCGCTGTCGGCGGTCGGGCCCAGGGAAATGCGCCGGTTTGTCATTGGCCTCAGAGGGCGCCGGCGCTACCAGGACCATCCACTTATCAAAGGGACGGGCGCGGATAAACCCCTCTCCGACCGCACCATAAACAACCGGGTCCGCGGCATTAAAGCACTTTATTATGGCCTGGCCCAGGCGGAACTCATCAGCGAAAATCCCATTCAAAACTACCGCGCGCCAAAACCAGGGGATACGACGCCGCCGACGCTGACTCCAGAACAGATCAAGCTTTTGCTGTCCCAGCCCGACCTTAAAAAACCGGCGCAGCTCCGCGACTGGGCGATCATGGCGCTGCTCTACGATTCGAAATGCCGGGTGAGCGAGCTCTGCCGGATAACCATGTGCGACCTTGAGGATAAAAGCTTCACTGTCGAGGGAAAGGGGGGCCGCCAGCTGACTTACATTTTCGAGAGCGATGCCGCCCGGGCACTGGCCAGGTATCGGGCTGTCCGTCCCGAACCGTCGCCGGGTGTAGCTGATTACCTGTTTCTTACCCATGACGGCCGGCAACTTACGCGCGGGCGTGTCCAGGCAATTATGAAGATATATCAGAAAAAAGCAGGGATTACCAGCCGCGTGTCTCCCCACACCTTCCGGCACTCGTCGGCCAGGGATGCCATCCGTCATGGCACTAACCTGGAAGAAGTGAGGTTGCTCCTCAACCAGAGGGATATTAAATCCACGCAGATTTACACGCGCCTGGAGAACTCCGACGCCCGCAAGGCGCAGGCCCGGTATAGCCCTCTTAACGCGCTGGGAGCTATCCCACGCAGTAAGAAACGGCGATGAGTTCGCCTTAAACATAAAGCCTCTGGCCGATGAAAACGACCAGAGGCTTATATTCTTTTAGAGAGTGTTTTATTGTCTTCATTGGCAGCGACATCCTACTACGGATGCAGACGATTTGTCAATAAGGTCAATAATAGCGAAGCCCTTTCCAATTGGAAAGGGCCCGCCGAGAGCTCGCAAGCTATTCGAATCTTAACATTTGCCAATGAAGACCTTTTGCTTGCGAAGGAAATAATATACCATCGGTTTCTAAATGTCAAGCTGGTAGAGGGGGGCACTCTATATACCTTGATGCCGGCAACTTCATCCTGGTAGCCGCTGTCCCGGATTTCACCAACACTTCATTTTAACTTTTTCACAGATTATTGTCCACGTGTTTTTTTATTTCAAAAATTTAAAAGGCGATAGCTCCGCTACTGGACCGTGCTGATGCTCAAGTCTTTCCCACTTCACTGAGCATCTCACCGGCCTGGTGCTGAGCTTCCCCGGACAGCTTCCCTGATAGGGTTTCATGGGGACCCTGTACGCACGGCTGGGCCCAGACCCTGAACGAATGGCTCGCGCTACCCTCCATGCGTGGCGAAACCATGGGTGAGGGTTCGTCGGGGGTCTGGAGACATTCCTCGGTCAATGATAAAATACCCTCGGGAGGGAAACATGGAATATCGATGTAGTTGCGGAAAGATATGCAGGTCCGCCCAGGCCTTGGCCAGCCACCAGAGGTTCTGCCAGAAGGGAAACCAGCGGGAAAAAGAGTACCAGGTAAGCCGGGAGGCTTTACTAGGGGAGATAAGGGACTTATCCACCCGGGTGAAGATCCTCGAGGGCCAGGTCAGGGTTCTGGTCCAGGCGGTCATGCCGGGCGGCGTGAACCTGGTTGGGAAATTCGCCACGCGCTTGGTTGAGACGAACAGCCGGATGACCGACTTGGAAGATAACCTTACGGGTCAGCGCCGTTTTTGAAACGGCTCCATCCGTCAGCATTTCACGGAAGACGTTAACGAGCGCTGCGGGTGAATGGTATTCGTTGGTCTGAAGGGGCAGAATATCAGGATTTGCATCCTGGTGCGTCATCCCGTTCGGGCTGCGACTTGTTTGAGCCTATCCATACGTGACCAGGCATAAAACGGGATGGCCGGCTCGGGGATGAATAGATTTCCCCGGCC
>MGNQ01000024.1:82544-85293 GCA_001796865.1 Chloroflexi bacterium RBG_16_56_11 | reverse complement strand
GAGGTCGGGGATGATGTCTATTGTCTGGCGCCAGCCGGATGTTTCTTCTTTTTGCTGTCCGCCTTCTGGCCGTCGCCCTGGATGGACAGGGACATGGAGAGTAACCTGGCGGCGTCGGTGAATTTTCTCTGGGCCGCCAGCTCTTCCTGCGCGGTGATGCGTATCATGCGGATGTCCGCCAGGACTTTCTGTATCTCTTCACTGGCTTTATGGACCAGCTCTTCTACCTGTCGTTGGGAGGATAGTCTCGTCCGCAGGATAACCTGCTGCGCTTCGCTCCGCGCCCGGGTTGCCATTTCCGCCTGGTATCTCTCGGCGTCGGCCCGGATTTTTCTGGCCATGTCCAGCTCGCGTTGCAGGCTGAGTCTGATTTGCTGTGTCGGTCCCGTTGCCTCGCGGAGTCCCGTATTTTCGATTCTGCGCATCCCGGCGGCGGAAGGTCCCGGGGCCGGGCGTGCCGGCTCGACTTTTTTACCGCCGTTGCCGGTGATTGGGGCGGCGGCCTGTATTTTCAGGGGGACCCTTCTCAGTTCTACGAGTTTTTTCATCTCTTCGCCCGTTTAAAGGTGCCAGCGCCATAATCGGGTTAGCCGTTTCTACGGATAATACCCGGTGCTTTCCATTAGATAGTACATCGCGGGGCGCCAAAGGTAGAGATGGTTATCACCTATTGTCAGTAGGTGTTTTCCTTTATCTTTTCTCGCCCGGCCCGGGATTTCTGTCAGATAGTCGCTCGCCTTTGAATTGTCCTGCTTTATTATTTTTCTAAATATTTAAATTAAAACCATTGACCAAATGCCTTAAATAGTTTACACTGTTGGTATGTCCGATACTCTGGTGGTGTTGGTGCGTGGGGTCTGTACCCTTCTCATCTGTCCCGGGTCCGGGCGGGTGGCAGATTACGTCTGCCGGCCCCGGGTTTCTTTATAAACATCGGCAACGTTTTCTGATTCCCCTTTGGTTTGATAGTTAAGTACACGCATAACTCGGTGGCGCCGGCCAGGAAAAACCTTTCTCAGCGGAAAGGGAGCGGACGGAGGGTGAAATGACGGCTAAGTTCAAGAAACAACGCGAGCAACTGGAGAGCGAGCGTAAGCGCCTGGCCGATGAGCTTATCCAGCTTCAGTTGACTGCGTCGAGTACCGAGGAGCGCCGCGAGGGCAGCCCTTTTGGCAAGCGGGAAGAGGAAGCCACCGAGACCCTTGAGTTGGAGAAGCGCCTTGTCCTGGAAAACCGCCTCCGTCAGGAAATCGCCGCTGTCGACCACGCCCTGGACAAGCTCGACAAAGGCACCTATGGTTTGTGTGACAACTGCGGCCAGCCCATCGACCCTGCGAGATTGGAGGCGTTGCCGCAGGCTAATCTATGTATGACCTGTAAGGCGCTGCTGTCGAAGAATGCCAAAGGTATACCCCCTCCGAGATAGCTGGCGGGACATCTTCTTTGCCTGTCTCGTCCTGCTTGTCGTTAGCGCCGACCAGCTCACCAAGTGGTGGATATCGAGTCACCTCTCCCGCGGTGAAGTCCTCTGGGATGCCGGCTTGCTCCAGATTGTCCGCGTCTATAATACCGGGGCCGCCTTTGGCGTTTTCCAGGGCCATTCGCTGTTCCTGCTTGCCGTCGATATCATCGGCATTGTGGCCATGCTGTTCATCCTCTTTTTCCTGCGGCGCCGCTGGCCTTTTCTCCGCAGCCTGCCTGTCATCAGCGGTGTTGCCTTTGTAATCGCCGGGACGGTCGGTAACCTTATCGACCGAATCCGCTTCGGCGGCGTCACTGACTTTATCGATTTTAAGGTCTGGCCGGTCTTCAACGTGGCCGATTCCTCGGTCACTATTGGCTGCATCGTGCTGGCCGTCTATATTATTTTTTCGGCCGGGCGGGCGAAAAAAGACGCATGAACGGACCGCATCATCTCACCGCTGATTTACCGGGCGTTCGACTGGACAGGTTCGTCGCCGAAAAGACCCCGGGACTGTCCCGCACGCGCGCGCAGCAGCTAATCGCTGACGGCTTCATCACCGTCAATGGCCGGATTGTTAAGGCGAGCCTCAAGCTGGACGCCGGCGACCGTGTCGACATCGCTATCCCGCCCGAGCCGCCCAGCCCGCTCGCGCCCGAGCCCATCCCCCTGCGTATCGTTTACGAAGACACCGACCTCCTGGTGATTGATAAGCCCGCCGGACTGGCCGTGCATCCCGCCCCCGGTCGCCCCGGCCATACCCTGCTCAACGCCGTCCTGAATTATTTACCTGGCCTCGCCGCGGACGCCGAAAATTTGCGGCCGGGCATCGTCCACCGGCTTGACAAGGATACCTCCGGCCTGATACTGGTGGCCAAAAACAGGATAGCTCAGGCCAGCCTCTCCGACCAGTTTAAGTCGCGCGCCGTGTCCAAGACCTACCTGGTGCTCGTCAGGGGAAAATTATCGCCGGAGAGCGGTATTATCGAGGCAGATATCGGGCGGGACCCGCGACGCCGCCAGCGCATGGCCGTGGTGGCCTCGGGCCGGGCCGCCCGCACCCGCTACCGTGTCCTCCGCTACGTCGGCGATTACACCCTGCTGGAAGTCCGCCCGGAGACCGGCCGCACCCACCAGATACGCGTTCACCTGGCCGCCATCGGCTTTCCGGTGGTCGGCGACGCCACCTACGGCGTACCTTCGCCCCACCTGTCCCGCCAGTTCCTCCATGCCCACAAACTCGGCTTCAAACTTCCTTCCACTGGCGACTACGTTGAGTTCGAGTCC
>MGNQ01000024.1:72533-82487 GCA_001796865.1 Chloroflexi bacterium RBG_16_56_11 | reverse complement strand
CTCCCTCGATGGGAGAGGGCAGGGTGAGGGTGACTACTGACCTCGTTTGCATCTACCGGAAAAAAGTGCGAAAATGCAATTAGTAACATCACGATATATCGCCAGCAAATTTTTCTTTCGTTGGGGGAGATTTTTATGCTGTACCGCCGCTTCGGCAAGCTCGACTGGAAAGTCTCGGCGCTGGGCTTCGGCGCCATGCGCCTGCCCGTCATCGGTGAAGACCAGGCCAAAATCAACGAGCCCGAGGCCATCAGGATGATTCGCTACGCTATCGACCACGGCGTGAACTACCTCGACTCCGCCTATCTTTATCACATGGGCCAGAGCGAGGTGCTGGTCGGTGAAGCGCTCAAGGACGGCTACCGCGAAAAAATCCGCATCGCCACCAAGCTGCCGGCCCGCATGGTCGAGAAGCCGGAGGACTTCGACCGTATTTTCAACGAGCAGCTCCAGCGCTTACAGACGGACAAAATCGACTTTTACCTTCTGCATGGCCTTTTCAAGGATGCCTGGCACCGCGTACGCGACTTCGGTGTGCTGAAGTGGGCGGAGAAGCAGATATCGCGGGGCCGCATCGGGCGGCTCGGGTTCTCCTTTCACGACCAGTACGAGGTCTTCCAGGAAATCGTGGATGCCTATGATAGCTGGGTGCTGGCGCAGGTGCTCTACAACTACATGGACGCGAAGGAGCAGGCCGGCCGCAGCGGCGTCGAGTATGCCGCGGGCAAGGGCATCGCTATCGTCGTCATGGAGCCCCTGCGCGGCGGCAAACTGAGCAAGGAGCCGGTCCCGGTGCCGGTCGCCAAAGTGTGGGACACCATGCCCCGCCGGATGCGTCCGGTCGAATGGGCCTTCCGGTGGGTCTGGAACCAGCCGGAAATCTCGGTCGCGCTCAGCGGCATGAGCACCATGGCCCAGGTCGTCGAGAACTGCGAAATCGCCGGCCGGGCGGGCGTCGGCTCGCTAACCGCCGCCGAGGTCAAGATGTTCGATGAGGTCGGCAAGGCCTACAAGAGCCTCTCGCCCATCCCCTGCACCAGCTGCCGCTATTGCGTGCCCTGTCCGCAGAAGGTGGAGATACCCCGCGTTTTCCAGATTTACAACGACGCCGTCATGTACGACGACATGCGGGCCGGCAAGTTCATGTACAACGGTCCCTTCGGGATACCGCAGGACCAGCGCGCCGACCAGTGCGTGGGCTGCGAGGAATGCCTGGAAAAGTGCCCGCAGAAAATCAGCATCCCCGAGTGGCTGGAAAAAGCCCATCAAGAGCTTTACTCTGATGTGCCAATGGGCCCCCCGCCGCCCCCTCCCCCCAAACCGAAATAAGTAAAGTAACCAGTTGTCATTGCGAGCGTAGCGAAGCAATCCGTAATCTCCCTCACCCTGGGCCTGTCGAAGGGTTCCCTCCTGTCATTGCGAGCCGCGGTGAAGAATCTCGTGCCGGTTTACCTCATCCCCTCAGAGAAGAGGGGTCTGTTTACCTGCCGCAGCCTTGGCGTAGGAATGGCACCCCTCTTAAACGCCCCGTTTATGTTGCTTGCCCGCCGTAGCCTGAGCATAGGCGGGTCATTCCCGCGGAAGCGGGAATCCACCCCTTTTCGCCACAGCCACCCCACTAAGTAAATAAGGGCGGTTGATAGTTAACATCCGGCATATCTTGTTTTAAAATCTTGCCTTTTTGGTCTCTTCTCATTAGGAGCCGTTGCAATTGCTCATAACGTTGGGATTCGAATAGTTCTGGTGGAACGATTTGACATGCCATCATAGTCCTATTTAGTGAGGTTTCAAATATTGGGGGATTTTTCTCAATCGCTCTACTGAACAAACGTTCATTTACTCCAGTTAGATCAATTTTCGTCGGTTCTTCTGAAAACATTATTTTGTTATTTAAATCATCTATGAGAACATTGGAATGGTCTAGCAGGAGTTGACGTAACCATTTTATTCTAGGCCAAGCTTTAGGCGCAGTAGGTTCGGCAAGTAATACAAGAAGCGGCTCATCACATTGTCTGATAATATAACTTAAGTTTCTTAAAACGATTGGTGCATACGTAGTCTCTATTTCTTTTCAATACATTGTAAATAAAGAGTATTTGAGTTCTGACAAGAGAATCATGGTTCGCAGCAAACGTTGAATACAATTAGTCTCTTTTATATCCGCTTCAACGGGAGTACTGAAAATATCAACTTTAGGTAGTATTTCCTTTATTAAGCCAGGGACTACTAGTTCGCGTGTAAGTTGCCATTCTCGTACTTTCTCTATCAAATTCAGTGTGAGTCTTTTTAATTCGTGACCAGTTTCGTTATAAAAAAGGCAAAGACCATAAGTTTCTATTGCCGGGCCGGCGCCAACTATTGTAACTGTGAGTTCTCCATGTTTATTTGGCATAGGAATGGCCTTTTTATTGACAATCTCTATCTTTTTGAGATGAGCATAGGAAAGATAAGCGTGTCTCTCGCCAAAAGCGGCGAGGTATCCCGCTCTATTCTTCGGCACCTTGTAATCTATACGTGATGGTGACTCAGCTCCTTCTTCTCCTTTAAACCTATAAACGCGTCTTATGTACGATAGCGCTTCTCTTGTTTTCTTAAGAAGGTTTTAGTCTAAATGGTCTTGATAGGAACCCCAAGCCTTGATTAGTATTGGTTCAAAAGCTTTGATAAAGCTTATTTTAGGTTTGGCCATATAAATACCATTCCCATTAGCACATATATTCTACTACACAAAGTCAAGCTGAACAATTTCCCCTCTCCCTTTACGAAAGGGAGACCGAGAGGGATTTTGTTAGCGATAAAGCCATTTCCTGAACACCACCCGGCTTAAAAACGGCATCACCGCCCATGTCAATATCCCCACCAGCAGCGCGGATATCAGGATGCTTTCCAGGTAAAAGTTCACTTCCAGGAAAAGATGCAACAGCGGTATGATGATTATCGACATCACGTACACCGCGATGAACGTCACTATCGCCATCTTCCAGTGCGGCGGCGGCGCCAGCTCCGGGTGCTCCGGCAGGTAAAACCACGTCTCCAGCCCCGTCGCCTCCTGCCGCTGCCTCACCGAAAATGCGTCCGCCTCGTGCGATAGTTTCTGCCGGATGTACGAGTCCTCCCACCGGTGCACCGACTCCCTGTCCGTGAACTGCAATACGACGTGGTGCAGCCCCGTCTTCCCCGGTGCCGGTATCAAGGTCGTCACCCCCGTGTTTCCCGGCGCCTCCGTAGCCGCCGCCACCAGCCGCCGCACCCAGTCGTCGTAGTCCTTTTCCCGTCCCGGGAACACCCTCCGGCTCACGACCACCGTCACCGACTTTTTTCCGCCCTCCAGTATCGTGTCCTCTTCCATGCGCGCACCCCCTTGCGTCAGTCTGCCCTTAGCTTAACATAACTCTAGGAACAAATCAAAGCTGCCCCTCTTCCTTTCCAGCTTCTCCCTCTAAAAAAGAGGTTGCTCTAGTTCCACTGAATCACCACGAAGTGAGCTTGCCGAGGGGAGACTGAGAGGGATTTTGCACCCTCAGCGTAGAATCCCGTCCAGCTTTGATGGTAGAATAGGGACGATGATGCAACCTGTCCGGGTCCGCTTCGCCCCCAGCCCCACCGGCCGTCCCCAGGTCGGGAACATCCGCACGGCCATGTTCAACTGGCTCCTCGCCCGCCACACCGGCGGCACCTTCATCCTCCGCATCGAGGACACCGATGTCACCCGCAAGGTCGGGGGTGCCGTCGAGTACATCATGGAAGGCCTCCGCTGGCTCGGCCTCGACTGGGATGAAGGGCCGGAAGTCGGCGGCGATTACGGTCCGTATTTCCAGTCGCAACGGCTGGCTCTCTATCAGGAGGCCGCCCGCCGCCTCGTGGAGCAGGGAGATGCCTACTACTGCTACTGCTCATCGGAGCGCCTCGAGGAGATGCGCCAGGACCAGGTCGCCCGCAAGCAGCCGCCCGGTTACGACCGTCGCTGTCGTTCGCTCACCCCGTTGGAATGCGCGCAGAAAGAGTCCGGGGGCCTCCGGCCCGTGGTGCGCTTCCGGGTGCCGGAGAGCGGGCAGACACGTTTCCGCGACCTCATTTACGGCGACGTCGTCTTCGAAAATACCACCATCGACGACTTCGTCATGCTGAAGTCGGACGGCTACCCGACCTATCACCTCGCCAATGTCGTCGACGATCGTGCCATGAAAATCAGCCACGTTATCCGCGGCGAGGACTGGATTTCCAGCACGCCCCGGCACCTGCTCATGTATAAAGCCCTCGGCTATGAGCCGCCGCAGTACGCGCACAATCCGTTGATACTCGGGCCGGACCGCTCCAAGCTCAGCAAGCGACACGGCGCTGTCTCTATCCTGGAATACCGCGACCAGGGTTACCTGCCGGAGACCATGTTCAACTTCATCGCCCTCATCGGCTGGTCCCTGGACGATAAGACGGAAATCATCTCCCGCGAGGACCTGGTCAAGAACTTCTCCCTGGAGAGGATGGGCAAGACCGGGGCTATTTTCAACAGGGAAAAGCTCGACTGGATGAACGGGGTGTATATCCGCGGCCTGGCCCCGGACGACTTTGCCCGGAGGGTGCTGCCTTTCCTGGAGAAAGACCTGCCGACCGCGGTCAGGCGGCCGCTGCACGCCGACTACGTCCGGCGCATCATGCCGCTCGTCCAGGAAAGGACGAAAAGGCTCACCGAGGTGGCCGGGCTGGTGAAATTTTTCTTCGTCGACGAGCTTGAGTACGACCCGCCATTGCTGATAGCTAAAAACATGGACCGGAGTACCACCCTCAAAGCGCTGGAGGTCTCCTTATCGAGACTGGAGAAGCTGGCCGACTTCAGCGAGGCGCTACTCGAAGCCCTGCTGCGGCCACTCGCGGAGGAGCTCGGTCTCAAGGCCGGGCAGCTTTTCAGCGTCCTCCGTACCGCCGTCACCGGCGAAACGGCCACGCCGCCCCTGTTCCAGACTATGTCCGTCCTCGGCCGGGACCGCTGCCTCAAGCGCCTTCAAGAAGCGCTGGCCCGCCTCCGTACTGTGTCTTCATAGTGGAGGGGATGTGGATGTTCTGACGGATTACCGCGTCATCGATTTAACCGACGAAAAAGGAATGTTTTGCGCCAAAATATTGGCGGACATGGGTGCCGGCGTCACCCGTATCAATGTTGAAAAGGGCGAAGACAGGGCGCGTTTTCACGACCTTGTAAAGACCGCTGACGTTATTGTAGAGTCGCATGCCCCCGGGTACCTGGTGTCGCTGGGCCTGGGCTATGATAAGTTCGGTGCCATCAATCCCGGACTCATCATGGCTTCCATCACGCCTTTCGGGCAAAGTGGCCCTTACCGTGATTTTTATTCCTCCGACCTTGTGGCGCAGGCGCTCGGCGGCTGGATGTCCGTCACCGGCTTACCCGACTCCCCCCTGAAGCTGCCCGGTGATCAGTCTTACCGTATCGCCTCCCTCTTTGCCGTCAACGGTATCCTGCTGGCGCTCTGGCAAAGGCACGCCACCGGCCGGGGACAGTACATCGATATCTCCATCATGGAATGCGTCACCGCCACGCTCGACCATGTCCTGGTGCGCTATTTCTACGAGGGGATTGTATCCGGCCGGAAAGGGAGCCTGCACTGGAACGGCGCCTTCCGTGTTTTTCGCTGTAAGGACGGATACGTGCTCCTTTCCCTTTTCCGGCAGTGGGAAACGCTGGTGGAGTGGCTGGGCTCCGAGGACATGGCCGGTGACCTGGCCAACCCCAGATGGCGCGACCGGGAAGAGAGGATGCGAGGTCTCGACCACATTATAGAGGTGCTGGAGCGGTGGACACTGGTACATACGACCGCCGAGATAGTTGAGAATGGCCAGTTGATGCATTTTCCCTGGGCGGTGGTCGTCAGACCGCCGGATTTACCCGGGGTCCCCCAGATGGTGGCACGCCGCTTCTTCACTGAAACAGAGTATGGGGGCCGGAAATATCGGGCGCCCGGCAGCCCGCTGCGGATGGAATCAATAGGGTAGGCAAAAGTGGCCGACAAAAGTGATATTTCTACCCTGAAAGCCTGGCTCGTGGTGCTGGTTTCCCTGCTGGACGAAGCGGCGGTGCTGGCACTCATCTTTTTAGGACTCTGGGTTTTCCATGTAAGGATAACCTGGACAGTCGTCCTGGTGGTCGCGCTCATGGTCATTGGTTTTGCTTTTATCGTCCACAAAGCGTTGATACCCAGCCTCCGACGCAAGAAAATGACCGGAGCTGAAGGCATGCTCGGACTGGTGGGCAGGGTGACCGAACCTTTGCAGCCTGAGGGTACGATTAAGGTCGGGAACGAATACTGGAAAGCAAAATCCGTAGAGGGGAATATCGGGGCCGGAGAGGAAGTCGAGGTAATAGCCATCAAGGGCCTCAGCCTGGATGTTAGAAGGAAGACGACATGAGTGAAACTGGGCCGGGGTATTTAGCCCTGTACCGGTCCGGCGAGTTGGAGCGGCGGGTAAAAGCGCTCGAGGCGCGTCTCGAGGAGTGTGACATCTGCCCGCGGGAATGCCGCACCAGGCGGCTCGAAGGCAACACCGGTGCCTGTAACTCCGGCGCTCTGCCGATTGTGTCGTCGTTCTGTGCCCACCACGGCGAGGAGCCGGCGCTCTCTGGCAGCCGTGGCTCCGGGACGATATTTTTCGGCAACTGCAATATGCGCTGTGTCTACTGCCAGAACTTCCAGATAAGCCAGGACCCGGTTAACCAGCGTCAATACGAGGTCACTACCCGTGTCCTGGCGGAACGCATGTTATACCTCCAGGATGAGCTGAAGTGCCATAACATCAACCTGGTGACGCCTTCGCATTTCGTACCCCAGATAGCCCGGGCTGTTTTCGAGGCGGTGCCGCGGGGGCTCCGCCTGCCGCTGGTCTACAATACGAGCAGCTATGACTCCCTGCGGACTCTCAAGCAGCTGGATGGGATTATCGATATCTATCTGGCTGATTTACGTTACGCCTCTAACGAAGCCGGTCGCCGGTATTCCGGGGTGCCGGACTATACGGAAATCTCCCGGGCGGGTATCAAGGAGATGTACCGCCAGGTCGGCGACCTGCTGGTCGATGAGGAGGGAGTGGCCATCAAAGGACTGATGGTACGTCACCTCATTCTGCCTAACGGCATCGCCGGGAGTGAAGAATCCCTGCGTTGGCTGGCCAGAGAAGTCTCCCCGAGGGTAGCCGTTAGCATCATGTCGCAGTACTACCCGGCGCATCTGGCCTATAAATACCGGGAGCTGTACCGGAAAATCCTCCCCGCGGAATATGACGAGGTAGCGCGGCTCGCCGAAGAGCTCGGGATGGAAAATGGTTGGCTTCAGGAAATGGAGTCGGCGGGACACTATCGCCCCGATTTCGCCGCTGATGAGCCTTTCGCAAAAAAAGAAGAAGGGGAAAGCGGCAGGTAACAGGTGAGACGTAAGGGGTTTGAGACTTGAAGGTAGAGACTTGTTATTTACTTAGGGCTATCGTTTACGCTTGGTGAAGCCGAAATGCACTTTTTTACCGTTGAGCTTGTCTTTTTTATTGACGCTTTCGATAAAGCTCTGGAGGTCTTTTAAAGGTTTTTCGGTTTTCTCGGTCACGGGTGTGTCCTTTTGGTTCTTTTTCATACGGAATTTATTATAGCATAGATTCGGGAACAAAGCCAGAAAAAATATCGCAGAAATACGATGACCGACCAACCGGTGTTATTTAACATCCGCATCCTGGACTTTACCTGGGTGCTGGCGGGGCCGTATGCTACCCGTTTGCTGGCGGACTTCGGCGCCGAGGTGATTAAAGTGCAACCCCCCTTCTCCACTGATACCGAAGATACGTTCTCGCAGGGTTACTACAACACCTGGAACCGTAATAAAAGGGGCATTACCCTGGACCTGAATAAGCCCGAAGGTATCGCCATCGCCAGAAAACTCGTGGGAAAATGCGACGCCGTCGTGGAGAATTTTGCCCCGCGGGTGATGGCTAACTGGAGACTGGACTACTCCCGGCTGAAGGAAATCAGGCCGGATATCATCATGGTTAGCCTGTCTCTCATGGGGCAGACCGGCCCCTGGCGGGACTATTCCGGCTTCGGCCCGACGGTCCAGGCTTTCTCCGGCATGACTGATATTACTTCTTTCCCCGGAGGGCCGCCGCTGGGGCCGGGTTTTTCCTATGCCGACCACATCGCCGGACTGTATGCTTCGCTGGCGCTGCTCGGCGCCTTAGAGTTCCGGCGTCGGACGGGGGAGGGCCAGCATGTCGATATCTCTCAGGTGGAAGTGATGTCCAGCTTGCTGAGTGGTGCCTTTTTCGAACGCACGGGAACGGCCGCACCTTGCGGAAACAGCTCCAACGAGGGGGCGCCACACGGCGTCTATCGCTGCCGCGATAATCGCTGGTGCGCCGTGGTGGTCTTCACCAAAGAGGAATGGCGGGGACTGAAAAAGGCGCTGGGCAGTCCTTCCTGGGCGGAGGAAGAACGGTACGCCAGCCTCGAGGGGCGCCGGGAAGGTCGGAATGAGCTGGACGAGCGCCTGACAGCCTGGGCAAAAGGGCTAACCGCCCGGGAAATGATGGCCGTCCTCCAGGCGAACGGTGTCGCCGCCGGGGTGGTGCAGGACGCCGCCGACCTGGCTGCCGATCCCCATCTGGCAGCGCGGGGATTTTTCAGACCCTCTGCGGGGATTGATACGCCTCCGATGGATGCTAACCCCATCCGGCTATCGGGGGGACCGGTCTTGAAATATGGGGGTGCGCCCCGGCCCGGCCAGGACAACGACTATGTCTACCGGCAACTGCTCGGTCTTGGCGATAGCGAAATAGCCAGGCTGATTAAAGACGGCGTGATTTAGTTGTCTCGTCCTGTTCGTCGTTTGACGGCTTATTGAAATTGAGGTTAGAATAGAGTCGTCCTGCGCGGGAGAATATATGGAGCATATCTGGGCGCCCTGGCGGGTGAAATATATCCTCGGGGAAAAGACTGAAGGCTGTTTTCTCTGTGAAAAGCCCCGGGAAAATAAAGACCCTGAAAATTTAGTCCTTTACCGCGGCAGGAAAAACTATGTCATCATGAATAGCTATCCCTACAACCCCGGACACCTGCTCGTGGCGCCTTACCGGCACAACGGCGACCCCGAAACGATGACCGCAGTGGAAAGGAACGAGCACTTCGAGCTGGTCTGCCGGAGCATAGAAATCTTGAAAAAGACATTAAAACCGGATGGATTCAACACCGGTTCCAATCTCGGCAAGGTGGGCGGCGCCGGCGTCGCCGAACATTTTCACAGCCATGTCGTTCCCCGCTGGCTGGGTGATACTAATTTCATGCCGGTGGTGGCGGACGTGAAAGTGGTCTCCCAGGCCCTGGCGGAGACCTACCGGGCGCTGGCGGGCAAGTTTTAAGTCGATAACGTCCGCCCCTTTGATTCTGACAGAGTCCCCGTTCGTTCATCTTGGCGTTCATTTCGATATAAACAGAGAATGAAAAACCATACTCGGATGTAACTTAATTCGTTGCAATATCGCCAGGTTATCGGTTAGCATTTGTTGGAGAAGGTCGCGCGTGTCAACGGAGGTCGGTAATGAAAAATTACGATGCCATTATTATCGGTTCGGGGTGTGGAGCGATTATCGCCGAGGAAGCCGCCTCCCACGGGATGAAAGCTGCCCTGGTCGATAAGGGGCCTCTCCTCGGGGGGACGTGTCTCAACTGGGGCTGTATTCCCTCCAAGCAGCTGATTACCGTCGCCGATAAAGTGGTCGAAGCGCAGGAGTCGGCGAAGCTGGGCATCAGCGTCGAAATCAGGGGTGTGGACTTCTCGGCCGTCATGGAACGGATGCGGCAATCACGCCGGGAAAGTCAGCAGCACATCAGGGAAAATATATCCGGCGTAAAAGAAGTAGATTTTTACGAAGGCGAAGCTCGATTCGTCGCCGACTACACACTGGAGG
>MGNQ01000024.1:68641-72456 GCA_001796865.1 Chloroflexi bacterium RBG_16_56_11 | reverse complement strand
AAAGGCCTGGATACCGTCGACTATCTGGATAGTGAAGCAGTGCTTGAGCTTCATGAAAGGCCGGAAAGCCTCATTATCATCGGCGGGGGCTATGTCGCCGTGGAATACGGCCATTTCTTCGCAGCCATGGGGACCCACGTTACCATCCTGGAAATGGCGGATCGGCTCGTCCTTTCCGAAGAACCGGAAATCGCCCGACTGCTGGAGAAGAAGCTCGGGGAGCGTATGAATGTCTCCACGGGGTTCCAGGCGCAGGAGGTTAAAACCGGGGACAATGGTGTCATCGTGGTTGCCGTGGCTAAAAAGACGGGCCAGACCCGTGAGTTCACGGCGCAGCGGCTCATGATGGCCGTGGGGCGGCGCTCGAATGCTGACACCTTGAAGGTGGAAAACGCCGGCATCGCGCTCGATTCCCGGGGTTTTATCAAAGTGAACGACTTCCTCGAGACGAACCGGAAGAATATCTACGCCCTGGGTGATGTCATCGGGCAGCAAATGTTCACCCACATGGCCAACCGGGAGGCCGCTATCGTCGCTGATAATGTTTTTCACGGCTCTGAAATCAAGGTGGACTTCACCATGGTGCCGCACGCTGTCTATTCCCACCCGCAAATTGCCTCGATAGGTCTGAAAGAAGCTGATGCCGGCCGCGACCACGAAATCACCGTGGGCACGGCTTTGTACCGGGATATCGCCAAGGGAGAGGCCCTCATGGACACAGAAGGATTCGCCAAGGCCATTGTCGATGCTAAGACCGGCGACCTGCTCGGATTCCATATCATCGGCCCGGGAGCGCCGGAGCTTATCCAGGAGGTTGTTAATGCCATCAAGTCCGGCGGCGGCATCGGCGAGATAAACGACGGCATCCACATCCACCCCGCCCTCTCTGAGCTGATACCGGTAACCTTAAACCGGGCGGGGCGGTAGCTATTGGATGTTTTCTTTAGCCAGCATTTTTTTGGCCGCTCTGTACCTGAATATTACCAGCGCCAGGCTGGCCCCGGCGATAGCCACGTTGCCCGCGATTATCCACACCTGCTGGTAGGATGTCTTCCAGTCGGTGCTGTTGAGGACGTCCCACAGGGCGTGCAGCACGATGACCACGATAAACGCCCCGAGGACGTTCGGGTTGAAAAGGACCGACCTTTTCCGTTCCCGCTCGTGCCAGAGCACGGCGCAGACAAATCCCGTCCAGGCGGCGTGTCCCGCCGGGGACAGGAAACCTCTGATGAGGAATACCTGCCATAAAACGCTGATGTTCCCCTGTGACCGTATGAACGCCACCAGTCCGTAGCCCATTGTCTCCAGCGCCGCGAAACCCATCCCCGCGGCGATGCCGAAGAGCAGTCCGTCCGCCTCGTGCCGGTAGCGCGAGCTTTGAAAAAGCAATACTGGGAATATCAGTTTGACGCTTTCTTCAACCAGGCCGACGAAAAACAGTCCTCCGATGCTCAGGCCTTGTAGCGTGTTGAATTCGATAAATCCCGCGGCGATGAGGCCGATGACCCCGCCGACCAGCGCGCAGGCCGTGAGCAGCGGCATGGAAATTTCCCGGTGTTTGACATGTTCGTAAAAATAGGTCACGAAAGAGACCGGGACGACGAACGATCCGAGCAATATCACCGTGGGAAAGTAGTTGGGGTTCTCCGTATAGGTGAGAGCTTCCTGAGCGGCTATAAATAGGACTGTACCGACGATGAGTACCTGGAGCCAGGGTCGAAAAAATCTCATTCACTCAAGCTTAATTTCTTCAGTGCGTTTTGTCAAACAAAAATATTAATCGTAACTGTAATAGTCTTACCTCAGGTTCTATGTTACAATCTAATGCGGGCTGGCCCTTTTTAAGGACGAGCCCTAGAGGTGTTTGGAGAAGATATATGAATTTGGGTGGCCTTTTGAATTTGATTAGGACCTCTGGTGCCTATCGGCGATTGTTTAGAGAGCTTCAAAATCAAAATAGCGACGGGGTGGTGGTGCTGGATGCCGCTAAAACATGCCTCCTGGCCGCTCTATATCAGGACCTGCGGGTACCCTTCCTCGTCATCACGGCCCGTCCGGAGTCGGCCAGGAAGCTACATGAGCAGCTATTGAACTGGTACCCTTCGGATAATATATTGTTTTTCCCCGAAACGGATGTCCTGCCCTACGAGCGGATGGCCTCTGATACCACGACCGAGATGGAACGCGTTCGTGTGCTATCGTCCCTGGCCGGTTCCGGCGCCTCCGGACCTTCCGCCGGGACTCCGCTGGTGGTGGCCCCGCTGGCGGCTGTCCTGTCCCGGACGCCCGACTCAAATGAGTTTACGGCCGCCCGGCTTTCGCTGAAAATCGGCATGGAGCGGGAACCGCTGCGGCTGCTGGCGGAGCTGGCCGCCATAGGCTACCGGACGGAGGGTATTTCCGAGGTGCCGGGCACCGTTAGCCATCGCGGCGGTATCATCGATATTTTCCCACTCACCAGCGACCTCCCGGTGCGCCTCGAGTTCTTCGGAGATAACATCGATAGTATCCGGTTTTTCGCTCCCGTATCGCAGCGGTCCCTCGAAGTTATTGAAGGAATAGACATCGGCCCCGCCACGGAGCTTCTCGCCCCCCGGAGTCTGGGAAAAGAAAAGCTGGAAGGGCTCTTTCACGGGCTGGACATGGCCGGTTGTACGTCCGAATTTAAACAGCAGCTCCAGCGCGATACCGCCCTGTTTCTCGAAAGGCAGTTCCCGCCGGAGGCGCGGTTCTACGCCCCTCTTTTCAATAGTGGCAGCCTGCTGGACTACCTCCCCGCCGGGACTGTCCTGGTGCTGGATGAGTCGTCCACTCTGGGACAGGCGGCGGCCGACTTCGCTGCGGAGTCCGGGCAAATGCGCTCGGAGAAGCTAGAAAGGGGCGAGCTCCCGCGCAATTTTCCCGCGGCATATTTTACCTGGGAAGAGCTCGGGCCGGGCTTGAACAGGCGCCAGAGCCTGGAGTTGGCGACCTGGGGACTGGAAAATCAAATGGAGTTCATGGCGGCTCCCGGCTACGCCGGTAAGTTGCCGGCCTTCCTGAAAAAAACGGCCGGGCTCCTTGCCGGGGGGAAAAGAGTTGTCGTTGTCAGCCACCAGGCAAACCGCCTGGCCGAGTTGTTCGACGAGGAGGATATCGTTGTCGCCCCTGTTGAGGAGGTGACCGCGGCGCCGTCGCCCGGTACGATGAATCTCATCCTTGGCTCGCTGCCGGAGGGATGGATCCTTGGCGGCGAGACCTACCTCTTCACCGACGCCGAGATTTTCGGGTTCGTCAAACAGCGGCGACTGGTCAAACGGCGTCCCGCCCCGCGCCACAAAATCATGGTGGACATCATCCCCGATGACTACGTCGTCCACATCGAGCATGGCATCGGCCGTTTCACCGGGGTGGCGATGCTCACTACCGCCGGCGCGGAAAAGGAGTACCTGGTGCTCAAGTACGCGGCGGGTGATACCCTCTACGTGCCCTCTGACCAGATTGACCGGGTCAGCCGCTATGTCGGCGCGGGTGATAAGCCCCCCGTCTTGAGCCGGCTCGGCACGCAGGAATGGGTCCGCACCCGGCAGAAAGCCAAAGAAGCGGCGGAGCTTCTGGCCCATGACCTCCTCGACCTCTACGCGTCGCGCGAGGTCGTACCCGGTTTAGCCTTTTCCGCCGACTCGGTCTGGCAGCAGGAGCTGGAGTCGGCCTTCCCCTACATCGAGACCCCCGACCAGACGGAGGCGCTGCGTGATGTTAAAGTAGATATGGAAAAGCCCCGGCCCATGGACCGCCTGGTCTGCGGAGACGTGGGCTATGGTAAGACCGAGGTG
>MGNQ01000024.1:56106-68586 GCA_001796865.1 Chloroflexi bacterium RBG_16_56_11 | reverse complement strand
GCCCAGCAGCATTTCGCCACTTTCTCCGAGAGATTAGAGGCCTTTCCCGTGAAGGTCGAGGTGCTCAGCCGGTTCCGCTCGGAGCGGGACCAGCGCGCCGTCATCGCCGGACTGGCCGACGGTACCGTGGACATCTGCATCGGTACCCACCGTCTTATCCAGAAAGATGTTATATTCAAGAATCTCGGACTGCTCATCATCGACGAGGAGCAGCGTTTCGGCGTCAACCATAAGGAACACTTCAAGAAGATGCGCCGGGAGGTGGATGTGCTGACCCTCAGCGCCACCCCCATCCCGCGTACCCTGCACATGTCGTTGGTCGGGGTGCGGGACATGAGCACCATGGAGACACCCCCGGAGGCCCGCCTGCCCGTCAAGACCTACGTCGCCGAGTACAACGAGCACCTGGTCCGGGAGGCGATTTTGAGGGAGACGGAGCGCAACGGGCAGGTGTTTTTTGTTCACAACCGGGTGCAGAGTATCGCCATGGTGGCCGCCGACCTCCGTGCCCTCGTTCCCGAGGCGGAAATCGCCATCGGCCACGGTCAGATGCCCGAGGAAAAGCTCGCCAGCGTCATGAGTAGCTTCGGACAGGGCAAAATCGATGTCCTGGTCTGCACCACGATTATCGAGTCCGGCCTGGACATGCCCAACGCCAATACTATTATCGTCAATAAGGCCGACAAGTTCGGGCTGACCCAGCTCTACCAGCTCCGCGGCCGGGTGGGAAGGGGCGCCAACCTGGCCTACTCCTATTTTCTCTACGATGGCGGTAAGCGCCTGACCCCGGTGGCCCAGCAGCGACTCCGCACCATTTACGAGGCTACCGAGCTCGGGGCGGGCTACGGTATCGCCATGAAAGACCTGGAAATCCGTGGCGCCGGCACGCTTCTCGGGACGCGACAGAGCGGTCATATCACCGCCGTGGGCTTCAGTCTCTATACGCGCCTCCTCGCTGAGGCCGTTGAGGAGCAGAAGGCGCTCCGGGCCGGACGGGAAAAGCCGGCCCCGAAGCTCCCCGCGCCCACCATCGACCTGCCGCTGGACGCCTTTATCCCAGAGTCGTACGTGCCGGATATGGAGACGCGCCTGGAGCTTTACCGCGGCCTGGGAAATATCGACGATACCGGCAAGCTGGACGATGTCCGCAGGGAGTATACCGACCGCTTCGGCGCGCCGCCGCCGGAGGTGGATAACCTGCTCTACGCTGTGAAAGTCAAGGCGCTGGCGGCCCGGGCGGGCATCGAGTCCGTCTCCCTGGACCAGGGCAATATTATCTTGCAGCGCTTCGCCGGCCTCCCCTTCGATAGGCAGAAGCTCCTGCCGGTGCTGCGGGAGGGGATAGAGGTGGGGCGAGTGCAGGTAAGGATTAACTATAAAAAAGTAGGGGAGTGGAAGAGGGTATTGGAGGGAGTAATAATGAGGGTTTGACAATTTCATAAATTAGTATTATACTAAATTACTAATGTAGTAAGAGAACACATGAAGATAGCACGGACTGAGAGGTTTAATAAAGCCTGGAAACGGCTAACTAAAGGTGAGAAATCGTTAGCTCGAAAGGCTGTTACAAACTTAGCGGCTGACATGCGTTATACAGCTTTAAGAGTGAAGAAAATTAAAGGGGTTAATAATATCTGGGAGGCTAGGATAAGCCTTAATTTGAGGATAACTTTCCAGATAGAAAAAGACGTCATTCTTTTACGTAATATTGGACACCATGACGAAACACTTAGTCGTCCTTAGGAGTAGAACATGACAACATATAGCAAAGTTACCAGACATGGGCAGGTAACCCTACCGGCTTCCGTTCGCAGAAAACTTGGCATAGAAGAGGGTGATATCGTTGAGGTTGTGGTTGAAGATGATAAGGCAGTGCTATTGCCCAAAAAGATTGTTGACAAGAGCCAGGCATATTTCTGGACGAAGGAATGGCAGGACGCTGAAAGAGAAGCTAGCGAGGATATTAAGGCAGGCCGGATTAAGACTTTTGATACGACGGAAGAATTACTGGAGGATTTGGATAAGAAGTAATGTCCACAAAATAGGAAGGAATAAAATAATTGACTGGAAGAGGTACAGTCGTGGAAGATGAGCAAAGAAAGAAATTAGAGGTTAAATCAGGTATAGGAAAGAGAGTCTGGTTTAAGGATAAAAAGACAAGTCAACGTATCTTCCTTGGAATTATTTAAGATGAGGTTTATGTTCTCGTAGGCGACTATAAACACTTAATACAACGAGTGAATTATCCAAAAGGCTATTGGGAAGGAATCGAATTTGCCTATAGAACTGGCTATTATACGTTCGATAAAAATACAAAGCATATAGTATGGGGGCAATTTACTCAGTTTCTGACAGAGCGTGAATAACGCAAGCCGCTAGACAAAGCAAAGGCGAAGGGATGGCCAATCTTTTAGAGCGATCTGAAACGCCGTGTTTAAAAGGGGCACGCCAGCCCCTTTTCCCCTTATGTTATAATTAGTGCTAACAGGGAGGGCTGACTATGCGTAGAAATTTCAAAGTCATTCTCGAGCCGAATGAATCAGGCGGTTATACAGTAACCGTACCTTTATTACCCGGATGTATTAGCGAGGGTGACACCAGGGAAGAAGCCCTGACTAATATTAAAGAAGCCATCGAACTCTATATTGAGAGCCTGGAAGCTGATGGTGAACCAGTGCCAACCGAGGAAAGGGTCGAGGAAGCCGTTGTCGAGGTCACCGCGTGAAACTTCCGCGGGCAAGCGGTAAACGGACTGTAGTGCACTACTAAAGGCAGGTTTTATCGTCCACCGCATTCGTGGCAGTCATTACGTTCTCAAGCATCCGGAAACAGGACGTAGAGTAACAATACCTTTTCATAGAAATGAGCTCGCCCCAAAAACCCTTCGTACTATCTTAAAACAGGCTGGAATTAGTCAGGTAACATTTTTAAACCTATAATGGGGTAGCTGTTTATTCGAACTACCGGGGGGCTTCTGGCCGCCCCGTTTCTTTTTCATCCCCACTCCTTTCAGCTATTGACAGCACCGGGGAAACGCTTTAAACTCAGGCTAAGTCCGGGCCAGGAGAATGAAGGGAGGAAAAGCACATGTATTGCCCCAAATGCGGCGCGCAGAATCCCGATAACAGCAAGTTTTGCGGCAACTGCGGCACGGCCCTCCAAACGGCCCCGGTGGCGCCGGTGACAGCCGCGCCAGTGGAAACGGCCCGGAACAACAGCATGGCCGTTGCCTCGCTGGTTATGGGGATTATCGGCTTTTTCATTAACCCCTTATCCATCCTGGCCATCATCTTCGGCGCGATAGCCCTCGGGCAGATTGCCAGAGACCCTAAAGCCAAGGGCAAGGGTATGGCTACTACGGGCCTGGTGCTGGGTGTTGTCGTGGCTGCTTTCTGGATTATAGCGCTGTTTTGGTTAGGCTCAGCCTTATGGTGGGTTTCCGGTAGGTTTTAGCAGCCGTGCAACAGAAATCGATAGTGTCTAAAGAGGGGGCGTCAACCCCTCCCCCTTTTCCGCTTATGCTATAATGGGGCATTGATGTGCTGGGTGCGCCTTTATCAGCGGGGATGTCCGGGACTTAAAAACCCCGGCTTTATTTTTTGAGATGCCAAAAATCGTCAACCGGGAGCTGGTCTCCGTCATCGCTGTTACCAGCCTCGCCGTCATGGCGATGAGTGTCCTCCAGCCGGTCACGCCACTCTACCTCACCTCCATCGGCGTTAATCCCGCGGTCCTGGGGCTGATGTTCTCCCTTTCGATGGTCGGCATGGTCTTCGGCGAAAGCTCCGGCGGCTGGCTGGCCGATAGGGTCGGGGTCAGGGTGCCCCTGGGCATCGGGACCTTCGCCTGCGTCCCCCTGGTGCTGAGCTTCGTTTTTACGCGTGACGTGCCGGCCATCTTTGTCATCTTCTTTTTCTGGGGGATAGTCCGCGCCGCCGTGTTCGGGCCGGGGCGTGGCTACATCGGGTCGACGGTCCCGCTTGCCCGGAAGGCCACCTTCATGGCCGTCTATGCCGCATCCATGTCCCTTTCGCGGAGCCTGGGCTCTTTCATCGGGGGGCTGGTAGCCGACGCGCTGGGCTACGATTGGTGTTTTTATGCCGCTGCCGGCATAGGTTTGCTCGGCGGGGCCGTCGTGGTCTTCGGGCTGAAAAGAATCCCCTGGAACAAATCCGCACCGGTGCACCAGGACCCCGCGGCCGTCATGCGCCCGCGCGGCGGAGCGCCGTACCGTTCCCGGCGCTTTCTCAGCCAGTGTGCCGTAGGCGCCCTGAATTTCACCGCCATCGGCGTGGTCGTTCCGTTCTTACCGCTCCTGGCGGTCGAAGTCAGCGGCGTCGATGCCACCGAGGTCGGCCTGCTCATGACGACCAGCGCCCTGGTCAACGCGGCCCTGCTCATCCCGATGGGCAGGCTGTCCGACCGCCGTAATAAAAGAGCCATGATGGCTATCGGTCTACTGGTAACCGGCGCCGGTCTGGCCGGATTGGCCCTGGCAGAGAGCTATACCGGTCTTATCGGCGCCGTCGTCCTCCAGAGCGTCGGTGGGGCCATGTTCGGACCGGCAGCTGTCTCCCTCCTGTCCGATACCGTGCCTTCCCACTGGCAGAACACTGCCATGGGGGTCTACGGGGCCTGCGAGGACATCGGCGTAGTGGCCGGCGCGGCGCTGGGCGGGCTGGTCTGGAGCACCGTCGGGCCTCCCTCGACCTTCCTGCTCGTCGGCACAACGGCCGCTGTCATGGGCTCGCTGGTTACCATTGCTTTCGTGAGAAGGCCGAAAATCAATCCTTAAAGTGAGACGCCGCAACGAATGGTATTCTTCCGCGCCATTGACTTAATCTCCGCTCAAGATGTAAATTAGGAGGGAGAAAGGTGTTGTTTAAAAATGTTCAAAAAGTTACTTATCGTCATCGCGGTAATAGTTTTAGCCGGGACGTGGGGTTGCTCTTCAAAGAGCACCACCGATAAAACGACCCCGGCTACTGTGAAAATTGTCCGGGAAGCCAGAGTCGGTTCGCTCTGGGAGATGAAACAGGTTGAAATTAGCCTGGAAAGGGAGTTTACCCTGGACATCAAGCTGGCTGACGGCGGCAAACTGGACGGCTATTTCTATGTCGAAAAAGGCACCGATGTCGATTTCCAGATTTCCGGCAATTCCGTTATTTACCAGTCCGCGCCGCCTGATGAGAAGACAGATACCATCACCTCCGACCGTTTTTCTTTTACCGCCAACCAGGCGCAGGGACTGGCTTACTATCTAACCTTCAAGGCTGCTCCCGTCCCCGGTGGTGAGGAGACCCGGCAGACAATCTTCATGGAGATTATCTACCCGGTCGCCGGCTCGGTTTTCGTTCCTATCGGCACGAAGTAGCTGGCATTGCGGCGACCTTACCCGGGCGTACCTGTTGTGGAAGGGGGGCGGACTTTTGTCGCCCCGCCGGAGTGACAAAGGCGTCTTGTGAACCTGGCGCGTTCCCCGCTATAATATTCATGCTGCTGTCTTTTTGGAACGTGAAGCGATGCTTATTATTCATTCACTGGCTTCTTTTGTGAGACGACTCAATATTAACAGCCTGCTGGCCTTCTCCGGCATGGCCGGCCCCATCGTGCTCGGGATTACCGATGTCACCGCCGCTTTCAGCAGCCCCGGCTATAACTTTGTGAGGGACTCCATCAGCAGCCTGGCCTTGACCCGTTTCGGCTGGCTTCAGACCATCGGTTTTCTGGCTATCGGCCTCCTCGTCGAGATTTTTACTGCCGGGCTGCTTTTTAACATCAAAGGAGTCAGGGGTTTCCGCCTGAGCATCGTCCTGCTGGTGTTTTTCGGATTCGCCTTGCTTCTCATCGGTGCCTTCCGTACCGACCCTCTGGGCGCGACGGCTACAATCGAGGGGAGAATTCACGGCTTTACTGCCACCACCGCTTTTTCGATTTTTCCCGTAGCCATGCTGTTTATCTCTCCCAGCCTGAAGAACGACCCCGCCTGGAAGGGCATTTTCGTTTACACTATTATCGCCGGAATTCTGGCCTTTATCTTCGTCATTCTGCTGGGGCTCCTCCCGGATGACATCGGCTGGTTTGGCCTGTTGGAGCGCCTTCTCGTCGCCAACTTAATAATATGGGTCGAGGTGGCCGGTATTATGCTTTTGCTCATCTCCATCCGGTCCGGTAAGGACAGGGCTTCGTCAGTCTTCCAGGGGCCGCCGACCTTGGCCGGTAGCCAGTAGAGGCACTGGTTCTTGACGCCTGGTGACCGCTCCGGTATCATCAATATTAGCAAAGGAGTTTCATAGTCATAGCCCCCGGGAAGGAGTTTACATAACAACACATGATTGTCGAGATGAGGACGGGTGCCTCCAGGGAAGAAATAGACGACGTGGTGCTAAAAGCGAAGTCGCTTGACCTGGATGTCCAGTTGAACCTGGGTACGGATAAGACGGTCGTAGCCTTGCTTGGCAGCAATACCGGCCAGATACCGACTGATGTCTTTGCGGTGCTGCCGGGCGTCGAGAACGTGACCCGGATAATGAAACCCTACAAGCTCGCCTCCCGTGAATTCCGCCACAGGAATACTGTTGTCGACTGCGGCGGGGTAAAAATCGGGGGTGAAAAGGTCGTCGTTATCGCCGGGCCCTGCGCCGTTGAGAACGAAAAGCAGCTAATGCTGGCGGCTGAAGGCGTGAAAAAGGCCGGAGCGACCATCCTGCGGGGTGGCGCTTTCAAGCCCCGTACGTCGCCTTTCAGTTTCCAGGGCTTGCAGAAAAAAGGGCTGGAGCTCCTCGCCATGGCCAGGGAGCAGTTCGGTATGCCTGTCGTCACCGAGGTTGTCAACCCCCAGGACGTCAGGCTGGTCTCCAACTTCGCCGATATGCTCCAGATAGGCTCGCGCAATATGCAGAACTTCGCCCTCCTCACCGATGCCGGCAAGAGCGGCCGACCCGTGGTGCTGAAACGCGGCTTTTCCTGCACTATCACCGAGTGGCTTACCGCGGCCGATTATCTCCTGGCCGAGGGGAATAACCAGGTCATCCTCTGCGAGCGGGGCATCCGCACCTTCGAAGACAGCATCCGCTTCTCCCTGGATATCTCGGCTATTCCGGTCCTTAAGAGGAACAGCCACCTTCCCGTCATCGTCGACCCCAGCCATGCTGCCGGGCACTACGCCCTGGTACCGGCCATCGCTAAAGCTGCTATTGCCGCTGGCGCGGATGGCCTGCTCATCGAGGTCCATCCCAATCCCAAGGAAGCCCTCGTCGACGGCCTGCAATCGCTATCTATCTCTGACTTCATCCGTCTCATGGAGGAACTAAGGACCGTCGCGGCATCCGTAGGCCGGCGCCTCTAAAAGGTGACCTCTCACGTCCCCGGTAAACGGCTGAAGGCGACATTTTCTCTTCAGGCAAATTGACCGTAAGATTGTGTTGAGCTATAATCTAGATAGAGATAGTCAACATGGACATTGAGGTAGGCTAGTCTTGCACGAATCTTGCGGCGTTTTCGGCGTCTATTCCCCCAATGAAGATGTAGCCCGCCTTACCTTTTTCGCCCTCTTTGCTTTACAGCACCGCGGCCAGGAAAGCTCCGGTATCGCCACGTCCGATGGGAAAAAAATACGGGTTTATACCGGCATGGGACGGGTATCTAACGTTTTTACCGAGGAATCATTGACCCGGCTCACCGGACACATCGCCGTCGGGCATAACCGTTACTCCACCGCTGGTTCCAGCCGCGCGGTCAACGCCCAGCCTATTCTGGTCGGTAATGAGCCGGAGAACATCGCCATCGCCCATAACGGTAATGTGATTAACGCCACTCATCTGTACACGGAGCTGGCCGATAAAGGCTACACCTTCCGCGGCACCACCGACAGCGAAGTCATCGCCAACCTGATACTCTCCAACCCGGGTAGCGGCTGGGTGGATAAGATACGCCACGCCATGCGGCGGCTCCAGGGTGCCTATTCCCTCGTGGTAATGACCCCGCGCGCGTTATTCGCCGTCCGCGACCCCCTCGGCGTGCGCCCTTTGTGCCTGGGTACTATCGATGGCGGCTATGTCGTCGCCTCCGAGACCTGCGCCATCGACCATATTGGCGCGAATTTCGTGAGGGAAATCGAGCCTGGTGAGATTGTCGCTATTAACGAAAACGGCGCGGAGAGCTGTCCTGGAGAATCACGACGGAAAGGGACCTGCATCTTCGAGTTTATTTATTTCGCCCGCCTGGACAGCGTTGTTGACGGGCGGCTGCTTTATCTGGCCCGGCAGGCTATGGGGTCCGGCCTGGCGATTGAGCATCCGGTGGATGCCGATATCGTCATGGGAGTCCCGGAATCGGCCGTCGCCGCCGGTACCGGCTATGCCCGGGAATCCGGTATACCCGTCGTCGAAGGACTGATTAAAAACCGCTACGTAGGCCGCACGTTTATTGAGCCTGACCAGCGTATCCGGGACCTCGGCGTCAAACTGAAATACAATCCGCTGCCACAGGTGCTTGACGGCGAGCGCGTCGTGGTGGTTGATGACAGCATCGTCCGCGGCACGACGACCCCCAGCGTGGTGAAGCTGCTACGTAAAGGCGGCGCTAAAGAGATACACATGCGCATCTGCGCCCCGCCCATCCGCTACCCCTGCTTTTTCGGCGTGGATATGGCCACGAGAGGCGAGCTTATCGCCGCCCAGAAAAGTATTCCGGAAATCTGCGAGTTCATCGGCGCCGATTCGCTGGGATATCTGAGCATCAACGGGCTTATCAAAGCGGTCGGCCTGCCCCGCGAAAATTTCTGCCTGGCCTGTTTCACCGGAGATTATCCGATACCTGTTCAGCTCGAGATGGACAAGCTGGCCATCGAGACCCTTGCATCCGGCCGCCAGCCTCCGGTCTGCGACGGGACCGAAGGAAGGTAGGATTGGCGGCGCGGCTGCGGCACTAGGGAGTCCACTTTTTTATTATTTCTGACCTTGCTATCCCTTGAACGCCATGACGAGCACTTTTCCCAGTCCCGGCCTTTTCCCGTACATCAGCAGGTATATACGAAACACCCTGACGGTTATCATCAGGACCGCTATTATAGACACTACCAGCGTAGCGATGCTTGCTGCCAGTTGCCAGGCGGGGACATCGGTTACTCCCAACCTTATCATCACAGCCACGGGCGCGGTGAGGGGAAAAATAGTCAGGCCTATCCAGACCGGGTTATTCGGGAACATCATGAGCAAGGATATGAACCAGAGAGGTGAGACCGCGGGTAGAGTAAAAATCGTGATAAGTTGCTGTCCTTCGCGGGAGCTGGAGCTGACGGCACCAATGCTGGCTGAAATCACGGCAAATAAAAGGTAGCCAAGGATAAAATATATAATCGCTAGAATCAGGAAGCCGGCTGGTAGCTGTACAGTGCTGAGAAAGCCGCCGATAGATGACGAAGCCAGGTTCAGCAGGAGCGGCGCAGAGCCCACCCAGACAACTACCTGTACCAGGCCGGCCGTGCCAATCCCCAGGACTTTGCCGGTAAGCAATTGGCCCGTAGAGACGGAAGAGAGCAGTATTTCGATAAGGCGGTTTTCTTTCTCCTCACCGAGACCCTGGAGCAGGTACGTGGATGAGAAAATGATGGCCAGCACCAGCAGGAGGCTGAAAATGCCGGGAAAGACAAAGCTCCCAAAACCGCCTTGCTCGGGTGCTACTTCACCGGAGGCGGTGAGCGTGACAGTCACCAGATTCAAAGGTGCTTCAATCCTGGCGGCGGTGGCCGCCGGTACCTCGCCGGCGAGCAGGTTTTTCAAGAGGAACGTATTAATGGCGTTCATAACGGCGGGTGGTGGATATAGTTCTTTTTGCATCGTGTAACGGCTGACGACACCGCTGGAGATGTAGTCCGGTGGGATGACAAAATATTCCTTTATCTCTTTCCGGACCAGGGCTTGATTGGCATCATCCGGGTTGTTAAACAGCACCAGCGTTATTTTCCCCTGGCTGGTAAACTGGTCAAATCCCCCCGCCTTGTCCACGTAACCTACTTTTTCTGCCTCGGCAACGGGTTTGGATATTCCTGACACGGTGTGGTAAATACCTATTCCCAGCAGGGCGACGAGCGGGACAACCAGCGTCATGATGATGAAACCGGTTCTCTTGACCGTGTTTACGAATTCGTGCCGGAATATCAAGTAGGTTTTATTCATGGCTTTCACCGACTACCTGCAGGAAGATATCGTGCAGGGGAGGAGTGGAAACTTCGTAGCGGTTAATCGTGACCCCCCGGCGCACCAGCTGCTCCAGGATTTGGCCGGGAGTCGTCCCGTCCTCAAGGATGAGCTCGGCAGCGCCTGGCTGTTCCCGCCGCGTGGCTACCCCCTTGAGCTCGCCGAGTTCCCCCTGGTAGTCTAAAAAGACGGAATTTCTTCGGTAGCGCGACTTTATTTCCTTAAGCTCCCCGTAGAGGACGCCGCGCCCTTTGTTAATCATGAAAATGCGGTCGCAAAGCTCCTCGACTTCATTCATTCGATGGGTGCTGAGGATTACTGATCGTCCCTGTCCCCGCAGTTCGAAAAGCATCTCTTTAAGGAGCTCGGTATTGACGGGATCGAGATTGGCGAAAGGCTCGTCCATAATCATCAGCCTGGGCTCGTGGATTATAGTCGTCAGGAACTGGATGAGCTGGCTCATGCCCCGGCTAAGCTCTTCGACCTTTTTATTCCGGTGAGCGGCCATGCCGACGTGTTCCAGGAGCTCCCCGGCCCGTTGCCTCGCCCGCCCTTCTTCGACGCCTTTGAGAGAGGCTATATACAGCAGCGATTGCATGACGGTCAGTTTTTTATAGAGGCCGCGCTCTTCCGGGAGGTATCCGATGTTGTCCTTGGTCGCCTCACTCAGTATTTCACCCAGGACCTTCACCTGTCCGGTATCTGGTTTGATGATATCCATGACCATCCTGATGGTGGTCGTCTTGCCGGCTCCGTTGGGTCCGATAAGCCCGAATATCTCACCCGGCCTGATGTCGAAAGATATATTGTCCACGACGCGGGTGTGGTCGAATGACTTGGTTATTCCGGAAATTTCCAGGAGTGCTTTGTTACCCTGGCCCGTTACTGGTCTGTCTATCATGTTTGCAACGAGCTAAATCAATACTCCGGCCATTTTACCATATTTGTTCGTGGAGGTGAACTAAATAGCTGGTCCGACGGGTGAGGTTCCCATGCCGGTGGTAAAAACACGTTTTAATGCAACGACCCGGGAAGGTTATTCCGGCTACTTTTCGGAAAAAACCCCTTTGATTATGCCACTATATCGCTGGTAAAGGTAAGCGCTCACAAGAAGAAGCAGTCCGAGGCCGATAAAAGCCCCGATGCGATAACCCATCTCCAGCTTGAAAACATCATAAACGAATACTTTCAAAATCGGGACAGCCAGGAACCCCAGAGAAGTCAGTCTGACGATTCGTTTATGTTTCCAGATGCCAATCACCATCCCGGCCACGGCATAAATGGCCCACACCCCCGTCAGGGACAGGTTCTGGGTATTTTCCAGGCCCTGCCTGGCTTCCAGGCCGGCCGTTAACTGGGCGACGGAGAATGACTGCCATACTTCGAAGCTCAAAATCCACACGGAGAATATGTTGGCGAATATCAGCAGAGTCGAAGACGGAATCGCCCAACCGGGAAAAACATCTCTTTGTTGCCGGAGAAAATAAATTGCCAGGTATGCAGCGGCTATACTGACGATGAAGGCGAGAAAACGCTCGTTTAATACCGGCGTGAAGGTATCTAGATTAACTGGCGTATCGAAAACCAGTAAATGAAAAGCCATGGCGATGAAGATAGCGTAGCTGAAGCTGCGCAGGAAGGGCATTTTCAGGATAAAAGAAATCCTCATGAGCAGGACGAACTCAATCGCCCAGGCGATTGTCGTCCAGACGGTGTCCCTTAGCTGGATGGGTATTGCCGCGGAGAAGAACACCAGGGCTACGGCCTGTGAAAACGCACTAAGCCCCGAGTTTTCCCGTGACCGTTTTGAAAAAAGATAAGACAGGAGGCCGAAGAACAGCGCCAGCAGGAAAACGAATCCCCCCATCCAGGCCCGGAAATCCCCCCACATGAGGGCGAGGCTGATCCCGAAGTAGGCAGCGGCGTTAATGGCCACCAGGACATAATCGAAGGATTCCGCTATACGTCTCCACAGCATGTGAAACAACGATGTGGCGCTGACGAAGATAAGAAAGATAAGCGTGATAAATATCTCGGCCATGGCCACGCTGATTATCCGGTGGAACTCGCCGTACCATGCCCCGAAAGCTATCAGCGAGCAGGCGAGCGCCAGGAGGGTGAACCAGCGCCAGTTGCGAAAGGTGGAAAGTAGGAGTACGCCGATATCGATTACGAGAACATAGGCCATCAGTTGGCCTGCCTTGCCTGTCCCGCCGGTAAGTCGCTCGCTATCGCCGAAGGCACCGAGTAAAAACGGCGCAAAAAAGGCACCGATGATACC
>MGNQ01000024.1:36698-56087 GCA_001796865.1 Chloroflexi bacterium RBG_16_56_11 | reverse complement strand
AATGTTGAAATCATACTGACCAGTAGCAGCAGGCCGATGGCGGCGTAAATATTAATGAGTTCGAAAATGGCGAATGCGGAAAAAAAAGAAAGATATATGATGGCGATGCCACCGCCGCTGAGGACCCGGGTGAGTACCGGGTATTTCTGACGCCAGTAGTGGCCCAGGGTTAGCAGGGCCAGTCCCCCGATAGTCCCCAGAATAACCCGTCCGGCCGGGCCGATCCAGTAGTTATCAAAGGCGAACTTCAGGAAAAAGCCGACCCCGATGATAAGGGCAAGAACGCCTATTCTCGCCAGCCAGCTACCCCCTAAAATCTGCTCCCATTCCCTTTCGCTTTCTCTGGCCTGTACCGGCCTCTCTTCTGGCTCGGGTCCCCGGATAACCGGAGGGGGTTCGGGAAAAACAGGCAGTGCCGGTGCCGCCACCTCACCAGATGAAGGAGGCGACACGAATTGGCCGCGTTCCAGGGAGTCAAGCCGCTCGTTTATCGAGGCGACCAGGCCGCGTAAACGGCGAATTTCCGCTTCAACTGTCCGGGATGGCTCCTCGTGGTGCTTCTCTCCCGTCTTTATTAGTGGAGAGCCGCAGTAAATGCAAAAGCGGGCATCGTCCCTGTTCTCTCTGTGGCAGTTAGGACAAAGCATGGTGCCTCCTCGTTGGCCATCTCGGAATTAACTACCATTCTACTACTATGGCATTTTTTGTCAAGGAGGCCGGTGTTATCAGGGGATGTCTGATGATAATCCGTGATTATCATTTCATGTCCGGTTATTGACAGACGTAGTGTTTTGTTATATATTTTATTCCAGAACGGATGTTCGCTATTGGCCGCCTGTTGGAGGAGAGACGATGAAAAAACTAACGGATAAACAGCGCCGCATGCTCGAGTTTATTGACCGTTTCCTCGATGAAAGGGGCTACCCGCCTACTATCCGGGATATCCAGTCGGGCTGCGGCATCAGTTCGACATCTGTGGTAGACTATAATCTCGATATCCTGGAAAGCCGGGGGGTCATCGAGCGGCACGCCGAGGTCTCCCGGGGCATCCGCCTGCGGGCGCGCACGGCTACTGATGCCATGGTGCCGGTGCCTATCGTCGGTGTCATCGCTGCCGGCGAGCCGATTCCCGTGCCCGGCCCGGATACCTGGGATGTCGCGGCGGTATCGGAGACCATGGCGGTCTCGCCGGAGCTTACCCGCGGTCGCGAGGGGGTCTACGCCTTGAGAGTAAAAGGCACGTCCATGGTGGACGCCCTAATCAATGACGGCGACATCGTCTTGATGCAGAATGTGGGGACTATTGAGAACGGGGAAATGGCGGCTGTCTGGCTCAAGGCGGAGAAAGAGGTCACGCTGAAGAAGGTGTATGTGGAGCCCGGGCGCGTCCGCCTCCAGCCTGCCAACTCCCAGATGAAGCCCATCTACGCCAGGCCGGATAATGTCGAGGTACAGGGCCGTGTCATCGCCGTTGTCCGGCAGGTCGCCTGACGGGAATTAAAATGTTAAGCTCAGGCCTCAGCGGAGCCTACTTTATATTTTTAACCTGCGTTTTTGACCTCTGGTTTTTCAGTCCTGAGTTATACACGGGCGTGCACCAGTGCATGTACCCCGGGTGCTCGCCCCGGATTACCCGCGCGTAAATTTCCTGGAGCTTCCGCGTGATTTCGCCTATCTCCCCATTGCCTATAGGCCGGTGGTCGACTTCTGCTACCGGGGTGACGTGGGCGGCGGTCCCGGTGAGAAAGCACTCGTCGGCGGTGTACAGCTCGCTGCGGTCGATGGCCCGGTGCACCGTCTCGATTCCCAGTTCTTTCTCGGCCAGTTCGATGACCGTATTGCGGGTGATGCCGATGAGGATGTTGTTCTGGCTGGCGGGCGTCACCAGCTTACCGTCTATCACCAGGAAAATGTTCTCGCCGCTCCCCTCCGAGACATGCCCGTCCGGCGATAGCATAATGGCCTCATCGAAGCCGTTGCTGATGGCCTCCGTCTTGGCCAGCGCGTTGTTGATATAGATGCCGGCCGCCTTTATCTGGGGGGGAATGACGTTATCCTCCGGGCGGTGCCAGGAGGACACGCAACACCGCGCCTTGTCGCAGTCGAGATAAGGTCCCCAGGGTATCACGAAAGCGAAAAAATCGTCGTCCAGGTTGTGCAGCCGTACCCCCAGCGCCTGGGAGCTCTTGAAGGCTACCGGCCTGATGTAGATGTCTTCCTGGAAGCCGCATTTAGCCACCAGCTCCACGGTCAACTGACACAGTTCGTCGACGGAGGAGGCGAGGTTGATCTTAAGGACGCGGCAGCCCCTCGCCAGCCTCTCGTAATGCTCTTTCAAGCGGAAAATATAGGTCTGTTTCTTCTGGCTGTTCCAGTTGCCCCGGATACCTTCGAAGATGGCGGTGCCGTAATGAAGGGCGTGGGTCATTATTCCGATTTTCGCCTCTTCCAGGGGAACGAACTTCTTCTGAAAATAGGCGTAAGAAGGCATATGGGTCTCCTTTCCGATACCGTCCATTATAGCTGCTGGTGCTCGGAAAGACAAGTATGGTTATCAGCGTTCCTGACCTCATGGTATAATGCCCAAGGTATGGACACAATGGATTCGTCGCAGGCCGGGGGCACCGGTTCGACTAGCTGGCTCAAGAAAAGGCTCCTGCCTATCACCGGCCTGGTCATCGTTCTGGCTGTTATAGCCAGCCTGGGTTACGTCTATTTCAGGTATCCCGGTATCCTCGATAGACTCGAGGGCTACGGTTACCTGGGGGCTTTCATCATCAGCGTCATTTTAAACGCCACCGTCATCGTGCCCGTGAGCAATATGGCAGTCATCATATCCCTTGGGGCTGCCCTGCCCTCTCCGGTATTAGTTGGATTAGCCGGAGGCCTCGGGGCGGGTATCGGGGAGATGACCGGCTATCTGGCCGGTCGCAGCAGCCGAAGCCTTTTAATCCGCAGCAACATATACACTCGTATGGAACACTGGGTGAAGAAGTGGGGCTGGATAGCGATTTTTGTCCTTTCGATTGTACCGTTCGCCTTCGATGTCGTCGGTATCATTGCCGGGGCATTGCGCATGCCGATATGGCGCTTCTTTCTCGCCTGCTGGCTGGGCAGGACGATATCCTATGTGATTGTCGCCAATCTGGCTTCTATATCATGGCCGGTGCTGGTCGCCCTTATCGCTGTGGTGCTGGCGGCCATGGTCTACATCGGGCTCAAGGTCAGGAAGAAGGACGTTTAATTTTCAGGACCAGCGCTGAGCCGATGACAAAGTAAGCCACGCAGACCAGCAGCATGACGTCGTAGCCAAGCCCCGGTTCCCGGCGGTTGAAATAGTCGATCACCGGCCCGATACCCCGCGCCAGGGCGGCCCCGCCGGCCGTGGCTATGTTGGCGATACCCAGGTGCCGGGCTTCTTCTCCCCTCGCTACCAGGTCGGTCGCCAGTGCCCAGTTGGCCGTATTGAAGGCTCCCATGGCCAGACCGATTATTCCGGCCGCCCAGAGTATCGTGCCGTATTCGCGCGACAGGGCGATGATACCGACCCCCAGGGCGCCTATCAGACCGGAACTGATGGTTACCGGCCTTCGGCCAATCCTGTCGCTGAGAAAACCGGCCGGCCATACGGCAAGTAGCATCCCGGCCACAGCGGAGATGAGGAAATTACGCGTCGCCGCGGCAGGATCAGCCACGCCGACGACATCCCGGAGAAAGTACAGGGCGAACTGTTGTATCGTCGTGAAGGCCATGTACACCAGCATGCGCGAGGCCAGGAACCACCTGATTTCCCGCCTGGATAGCACCTCTCTGGCCGTCGTGAACAATGTACCGAGAAGCGTCGCCTTCAGGCGGCCCGCTGCCGGTGCTGCCTCTTTTACCACTATTACCGTGGCCAGAGTCGTGATGAGCATTATCAGTCCCAACAAACCCAACGTCAACCACAGCCAGTTGCCGCTCCCTGTGGCGGAATACTTGCCCATGAAAAGGCTGGTAACACCTAACAGGGATACGCCGCCGACGATTTCCAGCAGGGCTTTCACCCCGGAGGCCAGCCCCCGCTTGTCGCCGGGCACCATGTCCGGGATGAACGCCTGGTAAGGCCCCTGGGCAACGTTGGTAGATACCTGAAGAAGACTATAGATAATAAACACGGCGATAAAGCTGCCGGCCAGCCCGAAACCAGGGATGATGAAGATAGCGGCGATACCGCCTATCAAGATAAAAGGCCGCCGCCGGCCCCATTGAAAACCGGAGCGGTCGCTGATGGCCCCGGCCACCGGCTGCACGAACATCGCGAGCAGCAAGCCGGCCAGGGTCATGAGGCCCAGGTAGGTATTTTTCTGCGCTTCCGCCACGAAGTCGAGCAGGCGTAAAGGCAAGATGATGGTATGCAGGCTCTGCCAGACCGCCGTTAGAGCAAAACCGAAAATGGTTATTTTGAGATAGTCACGGCGGCGGAAGGGCACGTTTTCGTTTAACATAGACGTTGTTTGTCACAGCATAGCAGAAAAAGATGAAAACTCAAAGCATCAATATCAAAAACACAAAGATAGAATTAAAGCGTTATGGGAGATGTCATGGCGAGGGGGACCTGCTCGCCGACCCTCCGGACCGAAGTAGGCGAGAGCCCGTAGTAATCTCGATGGCCGGGTCGGACCTCTCACCGGGATTGCCCCCCTTCCGACCGGGTACCGAGACGGTTCACGTGACATTCTCCGAATTCAATTTTTTATAAATTTATATTTACGGTATATAATTAACGGTAGTATGTCAGCAAATAATCCTTTAGTTGAAGAGATAAAAACCCCCTTTACGGCATCACAGTGCTTCGAGGCTTTCGCCCGGCGGCCTTTCAGCTTCTTTCTCGATAGCGGCATGGACCCACGGAAGCTGGGACGCTACTCCTTCATGGGTAGCGACCCCTTCCTCGTACTTAGAAGTCGTGGTGATTGTATATCCATCATCAGGGATAAGGTAGAGGAGGTCAGGCGCGGCAATCCGTTCGATGTCCTCGGCGGGTTGCTGGAAATGTACGCTCTGGACAATACGGGAGCGCCAGTGCCGTTCGTAGGCGGAGCGGTAGGCTATTTCAGCTACGACCTTTGCCACTTCATCGAGCGTCTGCCGGCCAGGGCTGTCGATGATTTGAAGCTCCCCGAGTGTTACCTGGCTTTTTACGATGCCATAATCGCCTTCGACCACCTGGAAAATAGAGCCTATCTCGTCTCCACCGGCTTCCCTGAGCTTGAAGATGGCCGCCGGAAGCGGCTGGCCGGAGAAAGGCTCAAGGAATTAAAAAGTATCGTCATGGAGAGCCCGCGGGCTGCCGGTGTCGCGGAAGAACAACCCGGATATAATCTGGCCTTAAAGGCCAATTTCACCCATGATAACTATCTCAAGGCGGTGGCTAGCGCCCGCGAGTACATTTGCGCCGGGGATATCTTCCAGGTCAACCTCTCCCAGCGTTTCGAGGTTGAGATGAACACCACGCCTTATAACCTCTATAATCGGTTGCGCCGGCTAAATCCGGCGCCCTTCGCCAGCTATTTTAACTTCGATGGTGTTAGTATCGTCGGCGCCTCGCCGGAGAGGTTTTTGAAGGTCCGGGGCGACCTCGTAGAGACGCGTCCTATCAAGGGAACAAAACCCCGCGGCCGGACCCCGGAAGAAGACCGCGCGCTGGCAGAAAGTCTTGTAAGCAGCGTTAAAGACCGCGCTGAAAATATGATGATCGTCGACCTGGAGCGTAATGACCTCGGCCGCGTTTGCCGTTACGGGACGGTGAAGGTCACCGAGCTGGCCATCCTGGAGACTTATCCCACCGTTTTCCACCTCACCTCCACAGTGATGGGGCGGTTGTGCGAGGGTAAAAACCGTATCGACCTCCTTAAGGCCACTTTCCCCGGCGGCTCCATCACCGGCGCTCCCAAGGTGCGGGCGATGGAAATTATCGATGAGCTGGAGCCGACCCGCCGCGGTGTTTACACCGGCTCGCTGGGGTATCTCAGTTTCGGCGGGGACATGGACCTTGATATCGTCATCCGCACGATTATCGTCAAGGACGGCCGGGCTTACTTCCAGGTAGGCGGAGCCGTGGTCTACGACTCCGAGCCGGAGTCCGAATATATCGAGACCCTGGATAAAGGCCGCGCCCTGGTGCGGGCGCTGAATCCGGCAGAAAGCCAGGTGGAAATTACCTCATGATTCTGGTAATCGATAACTACGATTCCTTCACCTATAACCTGGTGCAATACCTGGGGGAGCTGGGGCAGGAGCCGGTGGCCTGCCGTAACGATGCTATTACCCTGGAACAGGTTGAGGCTATGGCACCCGGCCACATTATCATTTCGCCCGGACCGTGCACGCCTCTGGAAGCCGGCATCTCGAATGACCTCATCCGAACTTTCCGCGGCCGGATTCCCATCTTGGGAGTGTGCCTTGGCCACCAGTGCATCGGCTATGTCTACGGCGGGCTCATCGTCAGGGCGGTACTCCCTGTGCACGGCAAGGAGTCGCTCGTTTACCACGATGGCCAGACCATATTCCGGGGGTTGGAATCGCCGCTAGCCGGGGGGCGCTATCACTCCCTGGTCATCGCCGCCGACTCCCTTCCGGCCTCACTGGAAGTCTCGGCCAAGACGGCCGACGGCGTCGTTATGGGGGTGCGGAGCCGGCTGGATGTTGTCGAAGGCGTCCAGTTCCACCCGGAGTCCATCATGACGCCGCGGGGGCATGATATCCTGAATAATTTCCTGGGACTTGCTGCGCCGGCAAGGAGATGACGATGGATGAGATTGTTTACCTGAACGGTTCGCTCGTGCCGCGCTCCGGGGCGTGCCTCTCAGTCGATGACCACGGATTTCTCTACGGCTATGCTTTGTTCGAGACGATGCGCGCTTATAACGGCCGGATTTTTCTCCTCGACAGGCACTTAACACGCCTGGTCGACACCGCGGAGACAATCGGTCTGACGCCTGGCCTGGCCGGTATCGACCTCGCTCAGGCGTGCGATGAGACGATAAAGGCCAATCATCTCAGGGAGGCCCGGGTACGCCTGACCGTTACCAACGGTGACGCCGAGGTGCTGCCCTGGGCGGAGTCGCGCGGCCGGTGTACCGTGGTTGTCACGGCCCGGCCGTATACCCCTTTCCCGGCGGATGTCTATCGCCAGGGTTTCAAGGTCGGCGTGGCTTCTTTACGCCGCAGCGCCGGGTCGCCGATGTCCCGGATAAAGTCCACGAACTACCTCGTCAACGTCCTGGCCAGGACTGAAGCCGCGCGGCGCGGGTTGGACGAGGCGCTACTTTTGAACGACCGTGGTTTCATCGCCGAGGGAGGCAACAGCAACATCTTTTTCGTGGTAGGCCCCCGCCTGGTGACACCTTCTCTGGAAAACGGCATCTTGCCGGGTGTCACCCGCCAGGTGGTGATGGAACTGGCGGAAAAACTTGACATAAAGGTTATCGAGGGCAATATCAGGCTGTCCGACCTGGCCCGCTTCCGGGAGGCTTTCATCACCAGCTCCGTGGTTGAAATAATGCCCCTCGTGGGAGTGGAGATGGAGACGAAACGCCTTATGACTATCGGCGATGGCAAGCCGGGCAACCTGACGATGAAGTTGCAGGAGGCCTACCGGGCGAAGGTAAGGGAAGAGACCGGCTACTAGTGGTATCGTTTACCAGAATTCCGTCTGTCGCACGTGCTCGGTATCCCGGATGATTTTTCTTATTTTGTCCCGGTCTTGCCCGTCGCTAACCGGATCGACGACTGATTCCGGGTTGCCGTCCTTGTTTCTTTCCGACCGCCACTTGACGATAAATCCCGGTACCAGCGCTGAGGCAAAGTCGGACACGCCGCAGCAGGATGAGTCTATGACGGTCTGGTTGACGACGTAGAGGACATCCCGCCCGTCATATCTCAGCCTAACCTCCCGGGTAGGGGTATAGTATCCGGCCGGAGCGGGGACGTCGCGGTTCAATTCCAGATGGGTGTATTTAATCACGCGCTTACTCCGGCTCACGGAAAGATGGCCGCCTCCTCCAGTCCCTGTGTCTCCGGCAGCCCGAGCACCAGGTTCATGTCCTGGATGGCCGCGCCCGAAGCCCCTTTTCCCAGGTTATCGAAGCGCCCGGAAAGTAAAATCCTGTCCTCGTTCCCGAAGACAAAAATATCAAGGTTATTCGTGCCATTGCAGTCCGTAAATGTCATGAATCCGTTTTTCAAGTAATCGTCCGGAGGATATGGTATCACTCTGACAAACCGTTCCCCCGCGTAGTACCGGGCCAGGACTTCTCTGATATCTGCGGCGGATAGCCGCTTCTTAAGATGCCCCGTTAGCAACGGGATGGAGATGATTTCGCCGTTGTATACATTGACAACCGTAGGGGCGAATACCGGCGGCCGGGTCAGCCCTGCAATTCTGGTCATCTCGGGGAGATGTTTATGATTTAGCCCCAGCGAATACGGGCGCGGATTTTTTATGAAGTCCGGCGCGTTCCCGTTCTCATAGTCGCTGATCATCGCCTTGCCGCCCCCGCTGTATCCGGCCACCGCATGACTGGAGACTGGATAATCCGGCGGGACAATCCCTTCAGCTATCAGCGGATAGAGCATCAGGACAAAACCGGTAGCGTGACAGCCCGGCACGGCGATTCTCCTCGACTTCTTTATCAGGGTTCTCTGTTCCTTTTTAAGCTCGGGGAGACCGTAGACCCATCCTTCCGCCAGCCGGTGAGCGGTTGACCCGTCAATGACCCTAACCGAGCTGTTTTTTATCAGGCTGACAGACTCACGCGCGGCGTCGTCGGGGAGGCAGAGAAAAACGATGTCCGCTTCATTCATCAGTTTTTTCCTGGTCTCGGGGTCTTTTCGCTTTTCTTCGGCTATCTCGATAACATCGATATCGGTTCTTCCGTGCAATCGCTCACGGATTTTCAGGCCGGTGGTGCCGTGCTGGCCGTCAACAAACACCGTGTTTTTCTTCATTGTATGACCGCCTCAAGTATGAGTATAGCATAAAACACGGGGTTTCTTGTACGCGCGGGACAGGTAGAAAAAGCGGATTAATGCCGGGTGAAAGCCTGTTTCAAGCGTAAAATTGGCGATTTACGCATAAAAAAGTGCCTTTTATTCGTATTTTCCTCTTGACACGAGCCTGACAATAGTATATTGTGAATAGCAAATACCCTGAAGGAAGGAGGAAAAATGCAAGCATATTGTGTGAAATGCCGAACGAAGAGGGAGATGAAAAATCCAAAAGCCATCACCATGAAGAATGGCAAACCGGCTACTCAGGGCACCTGCCCTGTCTGTGGCACCAAGATGTTCAGAATCGGCAAGAGCTAGCCGAATACATCTGAGGATTAGTTATAACTGGGGCTGGATATCCTCTAACGAGAGTATCCAGCCCTCTCATTTTACAGTATCGGTTTTCCTCTGGAGTTATTTTACGTATTTTCTTACCAGGCTGACCGAGTTGACCACGTTCAGCTTGTGAAATATCAGTGAGAAACGGTCTTCCAGTTCCTGCATTATCCGGCGGAGGTTTTTCTCCGGCAGGTGCCACAGCTCTTTCTTGTAGTCGCCGAAGGCCCTCTTCCGGGTCTTGTAGACGAACTGTTCTTCGGTTTCCCCCTGTTTTCTCTCGCCGGCGTACCTGATGCCGAGGTGTTTATTTATAGCCGTCAGGGTTTCCCGGGGGAAATACGCGCTATCGAAGATAATATTCTGGAAACCGGTGGCCAGATGCACCTCCACGGTTTTGACCTTGGTGAACATGTCGAAGGCGTCGTCGGGCAGGGTAGACGCCCCGTGCTGGACTGCCCCGCCCAGCCCGTACCGCTTTCGCGCCATCGCTGACAGCTCTTTCAGCGTCTCGAAATCGATGCTGACCTGGGCGATTGAGCCGTCAGGCAGGACGACGCCGCCGTGCGTGGTCCCGGTCTGCACACTGATTTTAGAAATCCCTTTGGTGCCTTTATCCAGTCGGCCAAGATAGACTTCCATGAATGCCTCGAGGTCTCCCACGGTGCTGTTGCCCTTGCCGATTTCGCCGATTTCGCCGCCGATGGATACCGTGACGCCGTCGGGCTGGATTCCCCGGATAAAGCGGGTCAGTTCGGCGGTTACCCGGGAGTTATTGGTCTGCTGTTCCCTGAGGTCCGGGCTATCGATATTAACGAGGGTCGAGGCGTCGATATCGATATTCCAGAACCCCGCCTCGACAGAGTCTTTTATCAGCTTCTTGATGTCATTGAGCTCGCCTTCCGGGTCCTGCCGGAACATGGCCCGCCGGACCTGGTAGTGGTCGCCCTGGATGAACACCGGCCCCCGGTAGCCCTCCTTCACGGCGCCGGCGAGCACGCTGGCCGCGTATTCTTGCGGCGTCTGGGCGGTGTAGTCTATCTCCGAGCGCGCTATCTCGAAAATGAACGCCCCTACGTTGTGTTTCATCGCCGCACGGAAGACCGCCCGGGCTACGTGGTAGGTGATGCCGCGGATGTTTATCGCCGGGACAGTGACGCCGTCATATAAACCTTTGCCGGTGGCTTCGTAGAGTCCCTGGATGCTCGCCGGTAGGATTCCGAGTCCGGCGGCGGTTTCCCGGATGGCGCGGCATTGCTCCTGCCTGACGTGCGCGTCAGCTCCGAAGACAGCCTGTTCGATGGTCGCGTCGATACTTTTCTCAGGATTGATTTTTGTTGACATTTTTCTTCCTGCCATTATTGAGCATTGAGCGTCGTCCGTTGTATCTATCAGCATCGTATTGCGTGGCCACGTCCACCAACCTGAGCTTGCCGTAGATATTCTCCAGGGGAGAATAGGAGATTTTGCCGTTGCGGAAGCTTACCATGTTGCCGTATTTCTCCCGCACTACGAGGTCGACGGCGGCGATGCCGAAATACCTCCCCATCCGGCGGTCGTAGGCGCAGGGCGCGCCGCCACGCTGCAGGTGGCTCAACACGACGCTGCGCGTCTCGAGTCCTGTCGCTTCTTCAATCTGCCGGGCGATAACGGCGCCGACGCCCCCGAGGGCCTTGTGCCCGAAGCTGTCCATCCCCTCTTTCTTCACGACCTCGTTGCCGCCGACTGTCCTGGCGCCCTCTGCCGCCAGGATAATCTCGTACCTGGTCCCGGAACGCCTCCCCTCCATCACCAGTTCGTTCACCCTGTCGATGGAGAATTCGCACTCCGGGATTAAGATGATATAAGCGCCGCAGGCCTCCCCGCCTTCCAGGGCCAGCCATCCGGCGGTGCGTCCCATCGTCTCGACGACGAATATTCTCTTGTGGGAGCCGGCCGTGGTCCTTAATCTATCGACCTCTTCCACGATAACGTTGAGGGCGGTCTCGTACCCGAGGGTGTAGTCGGTCTCGGGGAGGTCTTTATCGATTGTCTTGGGTATGCCGATGACGTTGACGCCCTCGCGTGACAGCCGCGTCGTGATGGCCAGCGTACCGTCCCCGCCGATGGCGATGACCGCCTCCAGGCCGAGCCTTTCGATATTTTCCCGGACCAGCCCGTGGCAGGCGTTTTTGGGATCATAGGGACTGAACCGTGACGTCCCCAGCATCGTCCCGCCGTACCTGTCCCACGTCCTGACGATATCCGGGTTAAGCGGGACGATTGATCCCTGCGTGTCCGGGCTGGACAGGTCTATCCCCACCAGCCCCTTCCACCCGTCCCGGATGCCCAGCACTTCGTAGCGGACACCCCTTTCCCATTCGAGCCTCTCGTCCATGGCCGTCTTGACCACCCATTTCAGGGCTGGATTGAGTCCGGCACAGTCCCCACCCCCTGTTAACACCCCGATTCTTACTTTTTTCATATCAGTTTCATTATAAAATGATGAGTCCGTGCTGTCAAAAAGCCAGGAATGTACTCATAATAATAAGTGAGACTACATGGAGGAACAAGGGAGTGCGCACTGATAAGAGTTCGGGGACAGCGTGTAAATACTCGGGTGATGTCACCGGGACAAATATTGTAAAATCAGAAGAAACCGGGGAGGACGGTCCATGATTATTGACATTTTTTCGCATCATATTTCCCGGGCGGTCGGGGAGATGGTAGCCAGGGGCAGGTACTACGGGCCGGGCAAGCAGTACCCTTACCCCGCCCGGAACGCCGATGTCGAGGTACGCCTGGGCCTCATGGATAAGTACGGTATCGGTGTCCAGGCGCTCAGCCAGACCACCCCTGTCCTCCTCGGATTCAGGGCGGCTGAGGCCGCCGCGATATGCCGCGTCTCTAACGACGATAACTATACCCTCTGCCGGGCCTACCCGAAAAGGTTCGTGAACATCTGCATGATTTCCCTTTTCGATATGAAAAGTGCGATGAAAGAGCTGGACCGCTGTATCGCCGGGCTGGACTGCCGCGGCGTCACGGTATCCTCCAATCAGAACGGCCGTGGCCTCGATTCCCCGGACTATTTCCCCTTCTATGAAAAGCTCGTTAAACATGATTTACCAATTCTTATCCATCCCATCCACTGGGAATCCTACCCGCTGGTGGATATGGACAAAGGCTGGCGGATGATGCACGTTTTCGGCTGGCCGTTCGATACCACGCAGGCGCTGTGGCGGTTTATCCTGGGGGGCGTCTTCGAGCGTTTCCCGGAGTTGAAGGTCGTGGCACACCACATGGGGGCTATGTTTCCCTACTTCGTCAAGCGGATGGAATCGACCTTCAACCGGCATTTGAAAGATAAGCTGCCCCACCATCTCTCCCATTATTACGGCAATATTTACGGTGATACGGCCGTGGATGGCACCCTGGCGGCCTATCCCTGCGGTTACGCTTTTTTCGGGCCGGACCGCCTGATGTATGGCTCGGACTATCCTTTCGGCGTGGAAGAAGGCGAGGCCTATATCCGGGATAATCTGGCCGGCGTCAGGTCTATGGATATCCCCGCTCGGGACATGGAAAAAATACTCGGGGGCAACGCCCGGAAACTGCTGAAAATTAAATAAATATTTTATATGTTCGTTACCGGATATTCGGGGTATACGGCTGGACTTAGCGGGGGAAATATTGTAGAATTTAAAAGCTGTGAAGAATTACCAGAAGGGAAAACGAGAGTGAGCCGCCGGGTAGTGGACGGCAGTGACATTAAGAGCACTGGACTGTAAAAAGCCAGTGCTCTTTTAGTTAAGGAGGCAGCCATGATGCAGTCGAGTCTTATCGGCAAAATCGAAAAAGCCAAGCGCTATGCCCAGGAACCTGACCGCGTCACCTTCTACGAGCTGGCGGTAAAATTCCGCGGTGAAAACAGCGATTATAAGACCAGCTATAAAGACGGGAAATGGAACTGCACCTGCAGCTTTTTCTCCAAGTGGGGACTTTGCAGCCATACCATGGCCATGGAAAAAATCCTGGCCAGCATGCTACCCCAGGAAGCGCTCACCACGCCGCAAAACGGGACGTTGCGCTAGGCTCTCCAGTCGCCACGTTTCCGGCGACCGGTAACTTAGCTACGCTTCCTGTCACCGTAAATCTATTTATTCCGGGAGACCCGTGCGTTTCTTAGAAAAGCTCGCCCAGGCAATCGATAAAAACCGGAGCCTCCTTTGCGTGGGCCTTGACCCCGACCCCGGATTAATGCCACCGGGTCTGGGTGTCTTCGAGTTCAACAGGGCGATTATTGATGCCACCGCCGACCTCGTCTGCGCGTATAAACCGAATATCGCTTTTTACGAGGCGCTGGGCCGGGACGGCTGGGACACCCTCAAGCTCACGCGCGATTATATAGCGGCGGATATCCCGGTCATTGTCGATGCCAAGCGCGGGGATATCGGCAACACAGCCAGGGCCTATGCCCGCGGGCTTTTCGACTATTTCCGGTTCGATGCGACTACGGCCAGTCCCTATCTCGGGCTCGATTCCCTGGAGCCGTTCATCGCCTACCACGACCGCGGTGTCTTCATCCTCTGCCGAACCTCCAATGCCGGCGCCGCGGATTTCCAGTCGCTCTCCTGTGAAACGGAAACCGGCGTAAAAGCTCTTTTCGAAGTCGTTGCCGGGAAAGTAGCGCTCTGGAATAAACACGGCAACCTGGGACTGGTGGTGGGCGCCACCTACCCCGAAGAGCTCAGGTTAATCCGGCAGGGATACCCGGAAATGCCCCTGTTGATACCCGGAGTGGGTACGCAGGGCGGCGAGCTTGCCGATACGGTACGTTTCGGCGTCGATGCCGGACGCTGTAAAACAATCATCAATTCGTCCCGGCAGGTCCTTTATGCGTCGAAAGGCAAGGATTTTGCCGCCGCCGCCCGGATTGCCGCCGGGGAACTGAGGGGCCGGATTAACGAAATCCTGGCAGGGTCGCCGTCCTGAAGGGTGACCGGGCATGGTCTTAGAGGTCAATCTCGGCGATGTCGTCAGGCTGAGGAAAGTGCATCCCTGCGGCAATCGCGAATGGCAGGTAGTGCGGCTCGGTGCCGATATCGGTCTCAAATGCCTCAAGTGCGGGCGCCGTGTCCTCCTCGACCGGAGCGTCTTCGAGCGCCGGGTCAAGGAGTTCGTTTCGCGGCAGGGCTAACCGGCCCGCCACCTATCCCCCCGCGCCGTGCATCTTCGGTCTTCCAGGCTCTCTGTGGATATCCCGCCGCCGCTCTGTGCCCCGTCTCCCTCAGGATGTTGGTCACCGTCTGGCTGAGCAGGCGGGCGCTAAGTGGCTTGATGAGATAGCTTGCCGCACCCATGCGTAGCGTTTTCCGCCGCTGCATCGCCTCGGCCAGAGCCGTGAAGACGATTACCGGTATTCGCGAATAGTCGGGATGGTGTTTTATCTCCCGAAGTATCGACCACCCGTCGAGGTCGGGCAGGCGCAGGTCCAGCAGCACGAGGTCAATGGACTTTTCCTTCAACATTTGCATCCCGGAGCTGGCGTCGGCGGCCTTGATGACGTCGTAGTCCTCCAGCTCGAGCACTCGCGCCGCGAAGTTGCGGATGTCCTCCTCGTCCTCGATAACAAGTACCGTGGCGGCCTTGACTCTCTTGGCGGCGACCCTCCGGTCCGGCGTGTTCACTCTGGTCTGGGGTGTACTCATGGCTCTTTCTATAGCCTAACAGCCGATTGTAAAGGAGCGCGTAAATTTAATTAACGAATCATAAAATTGGCATAAAATCTCCATAAATAATATGTCTAAATGTCCATATATGTGATATAATAGTGCTTTTTGGCACGACGGAGTGATGATCGACAACGGACGGTTTTCGGCAGGGATTTCTGGTTTGTCCGCTACACCGTCAATCTTGTCAGGCTGATACCCGGGGTGCTATTATGACAATAGCTTTCCGATTATATCTTTTTCTATTTGCCAGCGTAGCTCAGTGGTAGAGCGGCGCTTTCGTAAAGCGCGGGTCGGGGGTTCGAATCCCTTCGCTGGCTCCAGGTTCAGAGGTTCCATCTTCAGAAGCCGCGGTTTTTGAAAACCGCTTACTCTCCCACTCCCGAATAGATTTCTCCTGTGCGCCAACCAGAAAACGCCCGTACCTGTCCTTGGTCATAGTTGCGCTGGAATGTCCGACTCTCTCTTGGATTTGTTTGTCAGGTACGCCGTCATTGAGTAATTCGGTGATATGCCCATGCCTCAAATCGTAAAGTCTAATCTTACGCAATCCCAACTTCCTTAAGCTTAGGGTGAAGCGGTGGTTTACAAGGGACTCGTTGAGAGGGCCGCCGGACCTATTAGGCCAGATAAAATCATCCGGTTTGGTGAACTTGCTTCTTTTATAATGCTCCATGAGAACGACATGATTCAGTTCCACAAGAGGTATATATCTATTCTCATGGGTCTTGGCTCTGTTTTCCAGGGCACTACCATCCGATTGTCTTACCGAATGCCTGGCCAACTGCTTTTATCAAAGCGAACAAACCGATCACCGCGGTCAGGAGCACAAGGACAGATCGCTCCCTTCTCTTAACGATACCGACGAGACCGGTTACCAAGGCAGCCCCGGATATGCCCGCGAAACCTATTGCTGAAGCCCGACCAAGAGCTGTGGCTTCCGCACCAGGAGCCTCAGGGACGACCGCGAATAAAACAATCAGAGCGATGACTATGCCGACTGACCATCGGCCTAAAGGGGTCTTTGGTAGAATAGTAATCCGCGTGTTCGCCACCTCCTTCAACACCTGACAATTGTGCTTATGCTAACATCACTTTGCCTTACAATTCAATAATTCGTACTTTATGAGTCGTGGATGCCAGACAAGTAAGTGTTGAAGCTCTGGAATCAGATTTGCTTCTCACACGCCAGTTCGGTGCCTGTCTTCTTACCTCACTGTCACAAAATGAGTTTTTGTGACACAAAAGTGAACAAGTAAAGAATTCGCAATATACAATACGAAAATGAAAAAGGGGAGTCCCCCTGGGACTCCCCTTCATGGCTTGAACCTATGGGTCAAAGTGTAATTTACCAAAATATCTGCCGGCGTAACTGCCGTCTGACTGTGGATTGACGGTGTAAGTTATGGTGCCGCGTAGCTTTTCCAGGTCGCCTGTGCCCGAGATGATGGTCTGTTCGCCCTTGGCGTAACCATCTGTCCCACCTTTACCCATACGCCAGAACTCAGCCGTGAAAGTTCCCGTCTTCCCCATCAGAGACCCTTCAAACACTACGGTACCCATGCTGAAAAACATCCCGGTGTATGTACCATAGTTTGTATCGTTAATATTACCCCAGGATGTTTCATTGGCTGTGCCTATAAGCCTGCCTATATAGGTATCAGTAAACCCTATGGAAGAGAACATGATGCCTCTTTCGCCAATCGAATTGTGCATTTCAAAAAAGCCATTCCATTCCATTTTAATCTCTCCGAACACCACGGTCCGCGGAGACCCGGCCTGGACAGCTCCCACCGGCACAATCATGGCCAGTACCAGAACCAGTGCGAGAAAGGTAACATATAGTTTTTTCATTTTATTTCTCCTTTATTTTTCTTGCTTTTATTCCCGTTGCCAACCAGGTTATGAGTTCTTTCTTTTCTCCCTCAATCACCTCCTCCATTGCGTCCCCGGTTAGGGATTCGCGACCCGCGGTGAAGTGTCCAGGGAAACCAGCTCAAGGCCCAGGTCAGCCAGCTTTGACAGTATGCCCCGGAGCTCCGCCTGGTCGCGGACAGAGCCGACCAGAATAGATTCGCCCTCCGGGTTATGCATAATGTTAAAACCGTCGAACCAGTCCGACCAGCCCCGGTCTATCTGTCCCCTGACCTTAATCTCGACGCTCTGCATGATACTGCTAAGCTCCTTGAATTAACCTGATAATTCAATGCTAGCAACAGGACGTCTGGAAAATAATCGGTCGGGGATTGATTTCGGGGTTGATCCGGAGATTGATTCCAGGGTGGATGAAGCGGTTTTTGGCAGGACCGATTCAAGGGCGCGCGGAGGAGTCTGAGATATTCTGAAGAGGAAACGTTATGAAAGAAAAATAGCGATGGCTACAGCAGCTTCAGTTCCTTGGCGAGGTAGATTGCCTGGCTGCGGTCTCTGGCATTGAGCTTCTCCAAGATATGATGGACGTGGGTCTTGACCGTGCTCAGGCCGATGGTCAACCTGCCGGCGATATCCTGGTTGGAGGCCCCGGAGGCGAGGAGGCGCAGTATCTCGAGCTCACGCTCACTCAAGAGTATTTTTCCGCCGACCTTGAGGCACATCCGCTCTTCTGCCTCGATGATATTCAGGAGTTTTCTCGTGTGTTCCGGCGTGATTCCTTGAGACAGGGCTTTCTCCAGCAGCGGTTTCAGCAGTTCGCCTTCATCGACGAATGTACGGATGTAGCCCTCGGGCTCCCCCTTGACTAGAGCGTCAGCCAGGAAGGTAATCGCCTCCTCCGGGGTGGCCGCCGCCAGGGCCTGGTAGACACGCAGGCGAATCGCCAGACCGGGAACACCAAATTGGACAAACCGCTCGTACAAGTCCTTTAGAAGCCTCGCGGCCGCTGTTTTCTCGCCCCGGGCTAGCAGCAGGCGCGCCGGAACGTGCTGGTCGATAATCAACAAACCAGTTAACTCGGGAAGCTGCCTGCCCCAGCTGGTAGCCTCTCCAAGATTCTCCTGCCGGATAGCATACATTACCCGGCAGGCCACATGCCGCGCACGCCAGTGTGGTGAAACAGTTGAATGACTACTGGCTTGGTCCATTCTCTTCATCAACGCATCCGCGCTGGCTGTATCGCCCCGGGCCAGACAGATCTGGGCCTGATAAAAACAAGCGGACATCGCCGCCTCCATCTGTCCGCCGAGCTCTCCCCACTCAACCGACAACCTCGCGTTTTCAACCGCCGCTTCCATGTCGTTCAATTCATACAGGACCTGGCATAAATAGTTTTGAGTTATACCTGCCGGCGGCGTCCGCCCGGCAACCTCGATTGACCTTTGGTATGTTTCCCCCGCGCGATGCAGCTTGCCTTGCCAGGCAGCAATAGCGCCCATGAGGCACAGGGCATTGGAAGCGACCCAAATATCACCAGCCTGCTGACCCAGTTCATACGCCTCGTTCAGCCATTTTTCAGCTTCCTGGAATGGGCCATGATAAAATCGAGCGTACCCTATGTTCCAGGTCGCCCGGCTGCGCATCGCAATATTATCCGGGGTCAGAAGTGAGAGCGCCTTCTCTGATAGCTCGACAAGGCGCTTATTATCCCCCCGGCGCCGGTAGATGACCGCCAGTGAAAAAGCCACCTCTCCCTGCAAGACAGTGTCATTCTGAACTGTGGATTCCAGATAATTTAAGGCGGCTTCGGCGGTATCAAACTGACCTATGGCAGAGAGGAGGGCGGCATACTGGCTGTACAGCCGGTGGTGCTCACGCAATGCTTCATGTGGAATCGCCTGGAACCAGCCGAGCAGGGTATTAAACTCTCCCCGTTTCCTTCGTTCCTCGCAATGGGTATATATCAGCCTCATCGCCGTTTCCCAGTCCCGGGCCGCCAGGGCATGATGTATAGCCTCGTCAGGCAAATTATTATCTTCATACCACCGGCTCGCCTGCTGATGAAAAGCGGCAACCTGTTCTGTGCCGAAATTCGCTTGGCACTGGTGCCGCAGCAGGTCGGCGAAGAGGTGCTCGTAGCGGTACCACTGCCGCGACTCATCCAGCGGGACGATGAACAGGTGACCCCGCTCAAGATTAAGGAGTATATCCTGGCTGTCTTGCCGCCCGGTGACGGCATCGCACAGGGGAGCGGTCAGCCGCTCCAGCACCGAAGTCTGCATCAGGAAATCGCGCATCTCCGGTGTCTGCTTCTGGAGCACTTCCTCCATCAGGTAGTCCATGACATAGCGCTGACTGCCAGTGAAGGCGGCCAGGAACTCCGGTACATCTTTCTGGTGGCGCAGGGAAAGGGCCGCCATTTTCAACCCGACCGCCCAGC
>MGNQ01000024.1:34379-36682 GCA_001796865.1 Chloroflexi bacterium RBG_16_56_11 | reverse complement strand
CAGGGCACTTAATTCATCGGGTGATAGTTTCGGGACTTTCATCTTTTCCAGGAGAGTACCCGCTTCCTCGCAGGTAAAACGCAGGTCGTCGGGGCGTACCTCCAGCATCATCTCCTTGCCGCGGAAGTGGGCCAGCTGTAATGGCGGGTCGGCACGGGTGGCAATCACCAGGTGCATACGCGGAGGCATATGTTCGAGGAGAAAAATAATGCCCGCGTGAACCGGTTGGGATTCAATTAAATGGTAATCATCCAGGACAAGGGCAAAATCCACCGAAATATTCGTGAGGTCATTGATTAACGCCGTGAGGACTGACGGATCAGGCGAGGGCTGGGAAGAATGCAGCAAGGCCAGGGCGATCTCACCGGTTGAGGGTTGCAGGGTTTTCAAAGCGGCGATGAAGTAGTCCCAGAAACGGACGGGGTCGTTATCCCCTTCATCCAGCGAAACCCAGGCTGTACGTATATGCGGCTGGCTCTGGCGGGCCCATTCGCTTAAGAGCGTCGTCTTGCCGAAACCGGCGGGAGCGGAGATGAGGACGAGGTTAGAACTGGTACAATCCTTTAATCGCTCCATTAAGCGCGGTCGTGGCACCGAACCGGCTCGGGCTGGAGGGATATTGAGCTTGGTTGTTAATAAAGATGCTTCCACCTCGGTCACCTCATATACATGAAGGGACAGAGAACTGAGTTATTATAGCACATATTTTTAACCCAATGTCTCTGGGCGGGCGAATTCACAAATAAGCTATTTCTTCTCGTGTAATAAAATGACTGATTGTTGTATCTAATGAGGTTGAATATTTCCGAGGGTTGTTACGCTCTATTGACTATATGGGTAGTTTTTTCGTCACTACGAAATGGATTCCGCCTCAAGTCAAGCAAATGAAACCAGTCCTAGGATTAAAGAATATCATGTTTTTTCAGCGAATTTTTAGCATTCTCCAAAAAGGTTTGGTCTTACTCACGATTGTATTGGGGTGTATAATTGCCATAACCAAAAGAACTCCTTTTTAAATCTGGTGAATAACGATTAGATAATAATGGTGGATTTGAAAAGATGCAATTAGCCTCTGTTAATCGCGGCTTGTTTTCTGGCCACTTTCTAAAAGAGCGCCTTCCTGAATGGAAAGAGTTGGGAGTCGATGCGGACCTGACTGTTTTCCATGCCAGGCTAAAAGCCTTATTTGAAGCTAAGAAACCTTTCCTGCCTTATACAAACGAAGCCCGGCAATGACAACATGCCATGATAGCATCCGCAGGCTAGCGGAGCAGTGGAAAAGGCAACCACACTCCGTTCAAGCAGTTAGAGTTGCTATATTGCCCGGGGGACAACGAGTGCCTGAAATATTTCTTTTTTAGAATAAAACCTGGCTCGAATAAGCCTCCCAACAAAGGATTATTTAACCTCACCTGTTTTCCGATAGAGATATCCGGAACATTGGCGGCTAAATTTGATGGACTTCTCCGGTGGCCTTATTCTTCCAATACCCCCGTTGCTGTAATGGCCAGTTGAACGTAATGGCCCCGGGACGGGGACAATCGTTAACACAGCAGCCACAGTACCAGCATTCGTCGGGATGCAGTATCATCGGTGGTTTGCCTTTTTGGGGATTCGGAATATATACGTCTATCTGGCAGACTTCCACGCAGTGATTGCATCCGTTGCATTTATCCTCATCGAAAATCACCGGTGTGTTCGGTGAGATGATATTGGGCATGGCAATTACTTTTTCCTTAGACATCATTTCCTCCAATACCGGCTTGTTCAAGTAATACTTATATTTATTTTTTCCTCTTGTACACGCCGGTATAGTCTTTGTTATAAGCTTCATACTGCTTTTTCATGTTACCCCAGAAGGTTAGTGGTAACTCTCCGGTCTTGACCTTGCCATTTTCCAGTTTAATCGTCAGATACTTGTTCCAGGCCGGTGGATCGAGGGTCGGGTAGTCTATCCTCTGGAAATTCAGCGGGACGCTGCTGGCTTTACGCGCCAGCATCGCCTGGACAATTATCTGGGCGTAAGTCAAAAGACTGGTGTCTTCCAGACTGCGCATCAGCTTATGCGGGTCCATGGCGAACAGCAAAGGAACCGATTCCTCCTCAATTTTACGCAGGGCGCCGAGGCCCATATTGAGAAGATTCTCGGTCTTGAATTCGCTGACATAATACTGCATGACTCTGGAGATACCGGCATGCAGTTCTTTCCAATCCACGCCGCTGCTACGCTTCACCGGAGCGTAGACCCTGGCTTTCTCACGGGCGGTCTGTTCCCGGGATATTCTGGATTCACCGGCCTGCCG
>MGNQ01000024.1:32237-34365 GCA_001796865.1 Chloroflexi bacterium RBG_16_56_11 | reverse complement strand
CCTGCCGGTGACGGCCGCATAGCTGTGGTCCTCCGGGGCAAACATCTGCATTCCGGCGGCATACAGCCCGTCCAGAGTCGTTTTCAGGTTCCAGTCGACCAGTATGCCGCCGCTGTAACCGGCCTCCCGCCACTGCGGCAGACTGTTGCCCTCGATGAACTTGTAGCTCTGGAGCAAGTCCCGGCTCTCATCATAGCCGGCCTGGTTGAAAGTATCCATGATGATTTTCGTCGTGGACTCTTCACCCAGCATCAATTTCCATGTCGCCCTTCTCTCGACCGCGGACATGGCCGGGAAATCACCGTAGAAAGGTAGCGCGTATTTGCCTTTAAGGATGTCTTCCCTGATTTTATCCTCAACACCTGGGGCGGGCATCATGGTCCCGGCATCCTCCCAGCCTTGTATCGGATAAGGTAATCTTTTACCGTTGGCATCGACGATGGGGACATTCTCGTAGCTGGCGTCGCCCGCCCCGGAATACCATTTGTGCTTGAGTCCGGTCGCTATGCGCATTCCCCCGGTGCTTTCCATGTTGGTCAGAGCAGCCCCGGCCCTCCAGGCCATGGCCGCGCCATCGCCCGAAGTCGTCCGGGACATCATGTTGGAATAGCCGCCCAGTTCGGTATTTAACAGCCATATCGAACCGGCCCCGGCGGTGGCCAGGATGGCCGCCCTGGACTTGAAAATCATAAATTCACCGGTTCGGTCGTTGACACCGGTGGCCCCGACGATCCGGCCGCCCTGGACTCCGTTCTCGGTCAGCAGGCTGGTTACCATCACGCGGTCGAATATTTTGACACCTAAACGCTTGCATTCTTTTTTCAACGCGGGTTTGAAGGTGGTGCCCCAGACCCGTATCACTACGTTATTCCTTATTTCATCCGGGCTGTGGGGTTTTTTGGGGTCGGGGAGGTAGCTGTGTAACCAGCCATAGCGCGGGGATATCATGAGCTTGGTCTTGGCATCACGGCCCTCGGCTCCCACGTATTCGTCTTTGGTGTCCCTGATTTTGCCGCCCATCTGCTCCATCTCGAGAAGTGTGTCCCAATCCTCGCGGCACTGTATCTGGATACCGATGCCGTTGCAATACCGGCGGTCGGCCATGTGAACTGCCCATTCATCAGGGTCCACGTTGGACAAAGGATTCGCGGGGGCGTTGCACCAGTGGTCGCATCCCGGGCCTCCGGCGCCACTCCTGATGGTATCGGCCTTTTCCGCCAGCACTACATTCAGTCCCTGCCTCGCGGCGCTGATAGCCGCCCAGCATCCGGCGATGCCGCCTCCAATCACCAGGACATCGGCATCGATTTCCTGCTCCTGGTCGTAGCGGATGGGATACGGCCAGTCCGGTGCGTGACCCTGTTCTTTTAAATAATCATGCCACTTCGTCATTTCCTTACTCCTTCCAGGCGCATTCCTCTGTGAATTGATGTCATCCGAAAACTTTTCTTTGATATAGTCATGCGGGCATCTTTTTCCTCCTTTCAGGTCCGTTAAAAACGTAGACAATCTAAAATACCGTTCGTCTAAACAGGTGGCCGGGTATTCGGTGGAGGCGGATTTTTCATCCCGATGCGAAAATATTCACCAGTCTCCTTGCGTTTCCACCCTACGCGCTGGTTCAGCGGATATTCGATTTTCAATGCCCCCGCCGGGCAGTCGCTGGCACAGCAGCCGCAAAACCAGCATTCATCGGGATACAAGACTACCGGGGGTTTGCCCTTCTCCGGGTTAGGTACCATAACATCCATACGGCAAACATCGACGCAGGTATTACAGCCGTTGCAGAGCTCTTCATCAATAACGATTACCTGCCCCGGCGTTAAGGGATTAGGCAAGGCATAGGCTTTATTGTCCATGATTATTCACCTCCCCTGATGATATCGTTATCATCATGTTGTCTAAAGGTCACAATGTCGCTGATAGTTCTCTTCATTGGTAGCCGCGTAAGGGGGTTCAAGCCAGTAGTTGACAGGCTTTTCTCCTATTGTGATATTACCGTTTTCCCGCCGGAGGGTAATGAGTTTATGCCACTCCGCCGGGTCAACCTCAGGAAAGTCCAGCCGGTTGAAGTTTAAAAGCTGGCTGCTCGCCTTGCGGGCTAGCGAGGCCTGCATGATAATTTGAC
>MGNQ01000024.1:31484-32209 GCA_001796865.1 Chloroflexi bacterium RBG_16_56_11 | reverse complement strand
CGTGCGCGCCAACTCGTGCGGGTTCCGAACGTAGACGGATGAAGCCTCACTTTCCTTGATACTTTCGAGCCAGTCAAGCCCCATTTTCAGAGTTCCTTCATTCATATATTCACCGGCGTAGTCCTGCATGATACGCGCTAACCCGGCCTTCAATTCCTTCCACCCGATCCCGTCCTTACCCTGTTTGAGCGGCGCGTAGACGCGGGCCTTTTCTACTTCGACCTGGTCCCGGCTAACAGGTAGGTGGCCAACGGTTCTGGCGTACGAGGCAGCTTTTCTGCCGGCATAGCGACCGGTGGTAGCGGAAGACGCATGGTTGGCGCTGCAATAGGCCTGACTGCCGGCTACGTACAATCCATCGAGACTGGTTTTAAGGTCCCAATCGAACAGGATACCGCCTCCATGCACCTTTTCGCGCCACTGACGCGCTCCATAAGCCGCCCACCAGGCGCCATAGGTATATTTATCCGGAGGCATCACGATTACCTGTAACATATCTTTATCAGGGTCAAAACCAGCTCTCTGGTAAGTATCGTAGATGATGCGGCATTTTCCTTCGTGGGGTATCATGAGACCCCATATCGCCCTTCGCTCATGGGCGGGCATTCCGGGTAAATCAGCATACAGGGGCAAAACATATTCACCCTTCATAATGCGCTCGGGGAGGTCGGGGATAAGACTCGGCCCCCACACCTCACGAGTACCGTAGGCGCGACCGTAGTAAA
>MGNQ01000024.1:5362-31473 GCA_001796865.1 Chloroflexi bacterium RBG_16_56_11 | reverse complement strand
CCGGGCGCCGGCCGATACCTTTCGCCTACCTCTTTCAGGATTTTGCCGTCCCTATCAACCCAGGGAATTTCTTTGCCGTTGGCGTCAACAATTTTACAGGCGTACCAGGTATTATGGGCGTTCCCGACCCCGTACTGGGGATAGCCGAAACCGCCACTCGTGTACGGTATCCCTCCTCTCTCCATCAGTGCCAGCTCAGCTCCGGCCAGCCAGGCCATTGCGGTGCCTTCGCCGGAGTTATTGGGGTCCAGGAATAAGGCCGCCCCGCCCTTGAGTTCCGTGGAAAATATCCAGAGTCCGGAAGGCTGGCCAGCCGAGAGTACGGTCGCTTTCGCTTTAAAGACGTAAAACTCGCCGGTACGAACGTTTAAACCGGTGGCGCCGATAACCCTGGCGCCCTGTTTGCCTCCCTCGGTCAACAGGCTCGTAGCCATGATACGGTCGAGAATCTTTACGCCCAGTCGCTGGCATTCATTGTACATGGCGACTTTGATATCCGCCCCGCCGTTGACCCGGATACAAACCCTGTTTTCGTAATCGTAGGCGAACATCAGTTTCGTCTTTTCGTCCCGGAACGTGGCCCCCTTGAACTCGTCGTTTACATCTCTGACCTTTACCCCCATCTTTTCTAAATCGAGAAGGGTGTCGTAGCTTTCTTTACACAGAATATAGCTGGTAATGCCGTTGCCGAACTCCCCGTAATCATACTCGCCGAGGGATTTCATAATTTCCATCATCTCTTCCGGGGTGATTTTTGAGCAGGGGTTAGTGCAGGCAAGGTGCCAGTGGTCGACGCCTGCCCCGCCGGAGCCGCTCCTTATCACCGCGCCCTTATCCACCACCACCGCTTTGGCTCCTTTTCTGGCGGCATTAATGGCCGCGTGGCAGCCGGCTACGCCGCCACCGATAATCAACACATCGGCTTCTACTTGGTTCTCCCGGCCGTAGTTAACCGGGTACGACCAGGCCATCGCCCCTTTTTCACTTATCACGGTCATTCCTTAACCCCCTAATCAAAGTAACCTTTGTTCTGTCCGGTAATCTCGTCACCAGTATGTGTCAGGCTCGCTTTTTCAGGATCTCCGGTAAACACCATACTCCTTGGCGGCTTCCATAATAGCGCGGAGGTTATCCGGATTGCCCCTGTCCATACCGGCGCCCCCGGCCAGAATGTAACCGCCGCCCTTCCCGGCTACCTCGATAAGCATACGGCACCGGGCTTTAACCTCCCGGGGTGTGCCGGTCCGCATTACTGATGCGGGTAAGTTACCGGCGATACACGCCGTCTTCCCCACCACGTCTTTAGCCCTGGCCATGTCGATATCTTCAAACCACCATATCGAGGTGCCTCTGGGCAAGTCAGTGATGAGATCGAGGCGTTTCTCGTAGCTGCCCTCCGCGAACAACAAGGGTACGAGACCTTCCGCAATCAGCCCCAATAGTATCTTCTTTAACGATGGCCAGTAAAAGGTTTCAAACTGCTTCGGCGACATGAAAGTATCATTGCCTTTATGCAGGGCGAAAGCTGATATCGGAACTCCGGACCGGTTGGCTGCCGCTATCCCCGCCTCCAACGAAATAGGAACTATCCTCTCCATCGCTTCCTGCAGTTTCTCCGGCCGGCGGAACATGTCGGTTAATATCCCCTTCGTCCCTCTCAGTTTATCGCCGAGGATATCGAAAGGCGCTTCGGCCCCGCCGCTCATGGAATGAGGAAGCCCTAACGCTATTCTTTCTTTTTCGCAGTCCTCGATTACCTTGAGCCATTCCGCGAGGTCTTTACCGACCTCCACGAGAGTCTCGAAAACAGCCTGGACATCCGGCCGGCTGAGACCCGTGACATAGTTCATAGGCACACTAATCAACGCGGTAAGAGGGGGCAGAGCGCTTAACGGCTCCAATGCGCCCAAGACCTGCGGCATGAATTTTTTCATCATAAAATTGGAGGGGTCTTTAATCAGGGTATCGTAATCTTCCGGCTTCATCCTTTCGTCTTCAACAAACTGATATGTCGGCGAATCCGCAGCCAGCCCGTGCCCCGGCCATTTAAATAGCTTGTAGCCGAGCTTTTCGAATACCGGACCCGGGAAAATTTCGCCGGGGCCTGAGAATGTGTCCATCTCAAAGTCGTGGAGAAACTTCAGCCATGCCCGGCGGAGCGCCTGATAGTCGTACATCGCCGTCCGAAGTGTGATTCCCGCATAATATATCGGGAAAGAGCCTGTCGGGAGGAGGACAGGCACTCGGTCCGGCTCTTTTAACTTGATGGCATCAATGAACCGGGTCACCCGACTTTTATATCCGTTTTCAGCTTCAGGCGTGGGAAACTTTACCTCCGGTGGCGCCAGCCATCTCTTGAACCTTTCCTCGCGTTTTTCCTGGGAGGTCATATCAACCCATTTTTTCTGCATCGGTATCGTGCCCCCTTTTTCCGGATTAGAGTGGAATATATCGAATTAGATATTTACCCCGATGGCGGTCTGTCGTCAGGAGGCGGTGGATTCTTCATACCCAGGCGAAAGAGCTCCCCGGTATCTTTTCGCTTCCAGTTGACCGAAATTCTCTGGCTGGTCGGATGGAGCATACGAATTGCTCCCGGCTGGGGACATTCTTCAACACAGCCGCCGCAGTACCAGCATTCTTCCGGGTAAAGAACGATTGGAGGCCTCTTTTTTTCTGGATTAGGCATCATGACGTCGGTAGGGCAGACATCTATACAAAGGTTGCAGCCCAGGCAAATTGAGGGGTCAAACTCCACCGCTTTGTTGGGTGTTGGTGGATTAGGTACCATAAATACCTTTTCGTTCATTTGCTCATAGCCCCTTTCACCGTCCGTGTGTAAAAGACCGCTTTATTGTCCGCAATGCAATTTGTAATTTTCTTCATAGGTGGGCGCGTACGGCGGCCTGAGATGATAATCAAGCGGCAACTCCCTCACCTTGACTTTGTCATTTTCCAATCTGATGGGAAGGAATTTCCGCCATTCCGGAGAGTCCACCTCGGGATAATCAAGCCGGTAAAAATCCATCATGGCGCTACTTGCCTTGCGCGCCAGGGAAGCCTGCATAACCAGCTCACCTGTCCTGACGAGGGAAAAACATTCTAATAGTCTCCCAAGCTCGTGAGGATTGGAGGCATAGGCGGATGACAATTCAGTTTCGTTGAGCTCTTTTAAAAGCCTCATGCCCAGCTTAAGCGTATTTTCATTTTTATGTTTGCTACAATAGTCTTGCATAACCTTGGCGATAGCGTAATTTGCCTCTTTCCATCCGATGCCATTTTTATGTTGTGTCAGCGGGGCATAGACGCGGGCTTTTTCAGCCTCGATTTGTCTGCGATCGGCAAGTACCTCGGAGGCTGTCCTGACATAAGCGGCGGCTTTCCGGCCGGTATATCTCCCGGTGATATGGGCGCTGTTATGACATCCTACGCCGAAGATGGGGGAGTTGCCCAGGGAGGAACCGCCAGCGGCGTAAAGTCCTTCGAGCGAAGTCCTCAGATCCCAGTCTACCAGGAGGCCACCGCCGTCCAGCACCCGGAGGGTAGGATCGGTAATCCCGCTCCAGAAATTGGAACTCTTGTAGCCTTCAAGGAGCATTACCGGCGCTTGCAGCATGTCTTTATCCGGGTTAAATCCGGCCCGCGTATACATCTCGTAGACAGGTATTCTGGTTTTACCTTCATTACCCACCATCATACCGAAAATGACTCTCCGCTCCAGCTCCGTCAGGCGGGTCAGGTCCGCATACAACGGCAAGACGAATTCCCCTTTTTGTATGCGTTCCGGGAGGTCGGGAACAAGGTCATTCAACCGGAATTCATCCACGTAGGTTGAAACCCCGACACCAGCCCCAAGCATGAATTTTTGTCCTTTGGTCGGCATAAACCGAGCCTTTTTCGTTTTTATTTCTCTACCAAAGACATCAATCCAGGGTACTTCCTTGCCATTAGCGTCAACTATCGGTGTCCCGTACCAGGTATTATTGGCATTGGCAACTCCGTAAGGCACATACCCGAAGCTGGCCCGTCCCGCGGCGGTCTGTTCCATCATGACAAATTCCGCGCCGGCTTTCCAGGCGATCGCGTTACCGTTGCTACAGCAGTTGAGGTCAATCATGGTTCCCGCCCCGAAATATTCTGGCCCGAATGCCCAAAGGCGACTACCACCACCCGTCGAAAGGATAGTTGCCTTCGCCCGGAAGACGTAAAACTCGCCCGTACGCGTATTTACTCCGGTTGCGCCGATTACTCGAGTTCCCTGCTTGCCTCCCTCGGTTAGCAGGCTGGTAACCATTACCCGGTCGTATGTTTTCACGCCAAGTCGTTTCATTTCATTATGAAGACATACTTTGATGTTGTAGCCCCAGACACGTATTATGTGCCGGTTCTTATAGTCATAGGCAAACATCAACCTGGTCTTCTCATCACGAAAATCAGCACCTTTGAACTCATCTTTCACGTCCCTTATCTGGACGCCCATCTTCTCCAGATCAAGCAGTGTATCCCAGCTTTCCGTGGTTTCAATATAGCGGGCCGGGCCACATGTATAACCCCTGGCGCAATCGATTATCCCCTGGGTATATTCCATAGGCGTAACCTTCGAGCAGGGATTGGTACAGGCGGCATGCCAGTGGTCCACGCCGGCGCCGCCGGAGCCGCTTCGCTTGGTCATACCCCTTTCGGCGACAACGACATTAGCGCCGCGTCTGGTAGCGCTAATAGCAGCGTGGCATCCGGCGATACCACCCCCGATGATAAGAATATCCGAGATAATCTCAGTTTCTTCGCCATAGCGTATAGGATAAGGCCACTCGGGGACAGGTGCGTTTCTCTGAATATACTCGTACCAGGTAGTCACTTCTTTTTCTCCCTTCTTCTGACTAAAAAACTCTGTCGTCCTTGTTAAGCACCAACTTACAAAAAGCAAACTATTTTGTTTTCCGATAAACCTTGTCCTCAAGTAACGTGTGAATTTAGTTCTTAAGATTACAGTAAGCCTCTGAGTCTGGGGTCGAGGGCGTCCCTCAATCCATCGCCAACCATGTTAAAGGCGAAGACTACCAGCATGATAGCCAGACCCGGCGCGAAGGACAATACCGGGCTATCCTGTAAATACTTGTACCCGTCATTGACCATAGCTCCCCAGGCTGCCCCGGGTGGTTCAATACCGATACCGAGAAAACTAAGGCCTGCCTCGGCGAGAATAAGAGAACCCAGCATCATCGTTATCAATACGATAATCGGTGGGAAAGCATTCGGCAGTATATGCCTGAGCATGATGCGCAAATGACCTGAGCCCATGGACCGCTGGGCCAGGATATAGTCATTCTCTTTAATAGAGAGGGCCAGACCGTGAGTGACTCTGGTATACGGAGGTATCGTGGCTATGCTTAAGGCTACGATAACGTTATGGATACCGCCGCCGAGAAGGCCAGCGACGAGAAGGGCCAATACTATCATGGGAAATGGCATCAGTGTGTCTATCGCCCGCATGATTAAAATATCGGCAATCCCGCCATAATATCCGGCCACAATTCCCAGGGAGATACCTATCACTGAAGCTATCGCAACAGAAATAAAACCGACCGCTAAGGCCGTCCGTGAGCCGTAGATAAGGCGGCTCAGGGTATCTCTACCAAAAATATCGGTACCGAGAAGGTGCTTTGCAGTCGGCGGAAGAAGAGAGTTTGACATGTCGGGTATATAGGGGTCGTAAGGTGCCAAGAAGTTAGCGAAAGCAGCGGTAAATATAAGTAATACCAGGATAACCATACCAAACAGGACTATTTTACGCGAAAGAAATACCCTGCGGAAGCGATGCCACTCAGTAAAACGCGGTGGAACCTTATAAAAATCAATAACAGACCCGTTGTATCCCACCGAGGTTTCTATTTTCTTAACCATAGCGTATCCTCGGATCCAGCCATCCATACGATATATCAACAATCAGGTTGACTAACAAAACTACGACGGCCATCACCATAGTGATGCCCTGTACCACCAGGTAATCATGATTAAAAATGCCGGAAACAAACAACCTGCCTACTCCGGGGATGGCAAATACGGTTTCAACAAGGACTGAACCTCCAAAGATAAAGCTAACACCCATGCCAATGAGGGTAATTACCGGAATAAGGCTGTTTTTGATAGCATGTTTGAATATGACGACTCGTTCTCCCAGTCCCTTGGACCAGGCAGTGCGAATATAGTCCTGGCGAATAACCTCGAGCATGCTGGACCTCATCTGGCGGGCGTTGGAGGCTATCCCGAAAATAGATTCGCAAATAACGGGCATGATAAGTTGCCTGGTGCTGAGACTGAAATCGACAAAGGGCGAAGTGAATCCGGCTATGGGGAGTATTTGTAGCTTGAGGCCGAAGATGTAAATCATCAAGATACCTAACCAGAAGATAGGGATGGTAACGCCAAGGTAGGTCAGAGGTGTGACGACGTTATCAAGCCATTTACCCCTCCTGATGGCAGCCAGCATCCCGGCGCTGATGCCGACAATAATACTTATTATCAGGGCCAGGATGCCGAGGTATACGGTTATGGGAAAACGCTCTCTGAGTAAATTACCCACGCTTTGTCGATAAAAATAAGAATCTCCAAGGTCGCCGCGAAATATGCCCGAGAGCCAGTTGATATATTGCACGGGTAATGGTTTATCCAGGCCATACTCGTGGCGCAGTTGCTCGATTACCTCCGGGGGTAAGTCCTGAAGGGCCTGGCTACGCTGGGCCAGATATATCAAAAGGGGGTCACCCGGCAGGAGGCGCATGGCAAAGAATATCAATATTGTAACGAGGATAAGGACAACCAGACCGTGTAATAGCCTGCGAATAATAAACGCCGTCATATAAAGTCCCGTGCAGCGTTTTGATCCCTAATGTTCAGGCAAGGCAAGGTCGCAATTAATATTTATATCACTTCTATAAAGTGATTAAATCGAGTTGCCTTGAGAATTATATAGCTTTCTCTTCAAGCTGGGTGGTTCGTCCCCATTCTGTAACATAAACCAGAGTTGAACCACCCAGCTTTTACGAGAATTATTTATTTCTTCTCTATCCAGCTGTTGTTAAGATTCCAGACCACGTTATGCGCCGTACTACTGTCATCATGGACCCCGGGTGCCATCACGCTCGCCCACGGGGTTTTTAACAGGGGCACTACCAACGCATCCTCAGACACCTGCTTTACCGATTGTTTAGTCACTTTCGTCAGTTCGGCTGAATCAAAGGTATTATATAACTTATCACAGAGAGCCAAAAACTCCGGCGACTTGGCGCCATTTATACTGAGTATACCGGTCATCGGTGTCGGGCCGAAATGACGTATCAAACCGGTAGCAAAAGGCAGGTCGATGCCTACCATACCCACCGCCAGTTCGGGAAAGCCTTCCCCCCCGAAAAACCCTGACATATACATTGAATTGAACCTGGCGAAATCCGCCAGATCTATCTTGGCATCTATACCTACGGCAAGCAGATTGGCTTGAATGGCGGTGGCATAATCCTGGGACATTGCACTGCACAATAAAGTGGTCTGCAGGCCCTTAGAGTAACCAGCTTCAGCCAGCAGTTGCCTGGCCTTTTCCGGATTATAAGGTCGGGGGTCGTAACCGTCGTTGTAACCCGTACTGCCCTTGGGTGCAACCTGGGTAAGGGCCTCAAACTTCCCGTATCCGAGCGCCCTGGCCATGCCTGGCCGGTCGATGGCATACTCTAGCGCCTCGCGGAGTTTCTTGTTGTTCCACTTTGAATCAGGGTTGGCGGTATTAGCAAACAGACCCCAGAAGAAACCAGTAACCGCCCAGTTTACCTTAAAACCTTTTTTCTCCAGGTCTGCCGCGAATTTTGTGGGTGCGTCAAACCACAGGTCCGCTTGTCCCGCTTCCATCATGGCTGAGGCCGATACGGGATCCGGAATGACGCGGAAGTTGATTCCGTCCAGATAGGGAGTACCCTTGACGAAATAGTTATCGAATTTCTTCAAATTTACGAAATTATCCGGCGACCAATCGACAAGGGTGAAAGGGCCGACACCGACTGGATGTGTTTTTGCCCACTCTTCACCATTAGCTTTAACAGCCGCGGGCGAATACATCGCAACCCATCCGTAATTGATGGCGGCCTGGCTGTTTAAATCTGTAAGACTCATCTTGAGAGTATAGGTATCGATGATATCCAGTGATTTTACTTTATCTGCTTCCGTCAGACGTTTTGTGTCTATCAATCTCTCCATGTTCCACTTGGCCGCCTCGGCGTTGAAGTCCGTCCCGTCAACGAATTTGACGCCTTTTCGCAGGTTCCAGGTGAGGGTATTATTAACCGGGTCTTCCTTCCACGACTCGGCCAGGTCAGGTACGACATTTCCCTTCTCGTCCCAGTTAATGAGTCTTCTTGTGACGTCTTGTCCCTGTTCCATACCCCCATCGTTCGGAGGGTAACCGACATTCGTCACACCGTAATTTCTGATTATCCTGAGGGTGCCACCCGACTGCGGTCCTGTAGGAGCAGTAGAAGTCACCGAAGGGGCTGCCGAGGATGCTGGGGGTGAAGCGGAAGTTGCAGCCGGGGTTGTGGTTTTTTCAGCGCAACCAGCCATGGCTATGGTTAAAAGTAACGTGATTACCAGGATTGAATATATTATTTTCACAGCGGCGCCTCCTTCTCACTTTAATGAAAAAATTATATCTACGATCGTTTTTAGAGAAATACGATATCCGTCTTTCTAATCTACAGATCCGTTTTAATTCACTCAAAACGAACGATAATTTTATAACTTGAATATAATTTCGAAAAAGAGGTAATATATATTCCCATACTTAAATTTGAATGTCAATTTCGACACTCGAAATCAACATTGGCAAGAAGGCGTTGAAGCTATTATCTACGATTTAAGAAGTATGATATGACCTCCTTGAAATTTGGCATTGATTTGCTATAATCTTTACACGTATAAAATGGAGGGGTGAGCATCAATCCAAAAAATCCCGGGTCACCATAATAGCGTCAAATGAACAATTATGAATTGATTGACACACCTAAAGACCTCGAGATTTTGTTTATTCGTACGTTCCATTTTATAGAGGGAGCTATAAAAAGACAGCTGCGTAGAAAAGGCATACCCCCCAAAATCGGGGCAATGTTAGCTGAAATATACTGGTTAAAAAACCCGAGTCCTTCAGAACTGGCCAGATTTTCCAGAAGAAAGCCACAAACAATCACAGCTATCGTAAAACGGATGGAGATGAAGGGTCTGGTAAACCGGGTCTCGACAGAAACAAAAAGGAATACGTACAGAATCTGTTTAACGCCAAAGGGGCTGATGGTGTATCAGAAAATATTGAGAATAGATGTGTTTGACCGCAGCATCGAAACGTTATCCGAAAAAAAACGCGTACAATTCCGAGAATGCCTTAAAGAAATTTCTATTCAAGTAAAGAAATTAAGGTTATAACCCAACGCGTAACAGCTTAGGGGTACAATTTCTCTGAAATATCACCACAAACGTCACTTTTTTACCTGGGTAATCCTAACAACCATGCGTGCTTCTAAAAATTATATCATCCTGAATTTCCGGAGAAAGCATTACAAAGTAGGCGCTGAAGCCTCCAACTCTAACTACCAGGTCGCGGTGCTTTTCAGGATGCGCTTTTGCCTCAAGTAATTCCTCGGTATCCACGAGGTTGTATTGAATGTGCTGCCCACCATTTCTAAAGAATGTTTCGGTTAGCGTCGCCAGCTTTTCCCGGCTTTCCGGGCTTTGCATGACGGTCCCTGAAAACTTTTGGTTCAGACATGAAGCGTAGGATTCTTTAAAACCCGCTTTGAGCACTGACCTGATTACACCGGTGAGTCCAAGCTTGTCCATTCCTCGCATTGGCGATATCGAGCCGTCGTTTAGCGGTTCCTTTGATTTACGGCCGCTGGGGAGTGCGCCCACATGGAATAGCGTCTATTGAAGCGAGCAAATTAAGCTCGATAAGGCTACAGGGGAAATTCACCCGGATATAACCGGATATTATAGCTAGAGATATAGGCGGTATACACCTTATTTATGGCATCCCAGGCGCAAGATAATACTCCGATAATTGTTAAAAATCAAATAGTTTTTTCAATAAGCAGGTAGCTGAAGGTCCTCAGATGCAGGCGGTCGTGGGTAATTATCTTCTTGAAAGGATGATAACAATTGCTGAGAAATCTGACCAATTACATCAAAATGCGATAGAATTTCGTGTAACGGTTTCGTAAACCGCGGGTCGGGGGTTCGATTCCTTTCGCTGGTTTTTCTCCCGGTTGTCGCTTGCCTATTTTCCCAGGACGTTCTCGATGTCTGTCATGGCGCGGGAGATAATCTCCCGGATGCCTGACCATTTCTCCGGTCCCAGGTCGCGGGCCCTCCGGCCGATGAGCCGCCCCAGGTTCCTCAACTCGCGGATGGTGGCCAGGAACTCTTCGTGGTGGGGCGGGCCCCAGCCCTTCATGTGCTCGTATATCCGGTCGATGACGTCCTGCTGTTCCTTGAGGAATCGGGTGCCCTCTTCGGTTATGGTATAGACCTTCTTGCCATCGCGCTCGGATGAGCGGACGTAGCCCATGTCCTCGAGCATCTGCAGTGTTGGATAAACGCTGCCAGCGCTCGGCGTATAAAAACCATGAAAAGTATCTTCCATCTCTCTGATTATCTCGTAGCCGTGGCTGGGCTTGTCTTTTAACAGGTTCAGGATAACGTATTTGAGATCGCCCTTCTCGAAGAAGCGCGCGTGCCGCTCGAACTGAAAAAAAGGTCTGTGGAACATTGCTCCCCACCTCCATTTTTTATATCACGATATATCGTAACATATCAATATCTGTTTGTCAAGAATCTGGTCTCCGCGTCGAATGTTGTAAATATTTTTCGTTAAGTATATAATCAATTATATTTATCCGCCGTCTTCGGGCACTAGGGTCGGAGCCGTAGTTCGCTTTAGTTTCACTAGCCGTATCCCGCATTATACGCTGGCGGCCTATCCTGAAAGGACGCGACCATTACATTACCGGAACGCAAGCCACGCTCCTTTATGTGGAGCTCTCTTCCCTGGTTTATCATGGCCCATTTCGGCCATCACCTCCTGACGGCTCTGCCCGGCCCTCTCCTGCCGTCGATACGCACTTATTTTAGCCTGAACTATACCCAGGTGTCGTTCGTTACCACTGCCTTCGCCCTTTCCGGTGGCGCCGGCCAGCTCCCCTCGGGTTGGTTGGCCGACCGTATCAGTCCGGCCATTTCCATTGCCGTCGGTACCCTCGGCGTGGCCGTGGGAGGTATCCTCGTCGGCGTCTCCCCCGGCTACGTCATGCTGCTGGTTTTCCTCGTGATTATGGGCTTGATGACCGGCGGCTATCACCCGGCGTCGACGCCCTTGATTTTGGCCTCCGTCGACCCCAAGCAACGCGGCCGGGCGCTTGGCCTGCACCTGCTCGGCGGCAACTCCAGCTTCTTCGTCGCCCCTATCATTGCCGGATTTATAATATCGGTCTTACCGGGGCTGGGATGGCGCGGACCTTTCCTGATACTGGCGGCCCCGACGGCGATATTCGGTCTGATATTTTATATCTACCTGACGCGGCACGGCGGCATGGCGCACGTTCAATCAGCCCGCCGGAAGGCCGCTGAGGAGAAACCGCCGCAGGCTGGCTACAAGCGCCGTCTGATAGCCTACCTCGTCATGATGGTCCTCGGCGGTGGCGCCGGGATGTCCGTGAATGCCTTCCTGACCCTCTACATGGTCGATGTCCTGGGGGCTTCTGATGCCAAAGCGGCCTCTTTGATGTCTATTATGTACTTGCCCGGGGTCTTCGGTATGACTATCATCGGCGGATGGATTTCCGACCGAATCGGCAGCGTCAAGGTCATAATCGTTACCAGTATTATCAGCGGCCTTATCATCTTCGCCCTGAAATCGGCGACGATGGGATTCGGTTTCTACTTCGTTCTGTTTATCATGGGTTTGAATATGGCCATCCGCATGCCGGTAACCGAGGTGTTTATCATGAGCCAGACTCCGGCGCGGAACCGCTCGACGATTTATGGGGTTTACTATTTCACGATGCAATATACCGGTGCGATTTTTGCCCCCATCATGGGAAACCTCATCGAGAGGTATACCTTCGATACCATGTTCACTTTTTCAGCGTACGCCGTGACGGCCGTCGCGGTGGCAACCTCCATCTTCATCTGGGATGCCAAAGACTAGGTTTCCTGGCCGTCTATCAGCTTTTCGCCGTATTCAAGCAGGACTTTCTGCCGCTCCGGAGAAATATCTTGCGTTTCTATCCAGGCTTTTAGACCGGCGAGCGGCGTAATTTCCTCAGCCGTCCTCATCCCCAGCCTGGTCCTCGTTTCCCTCCGTATATCATGGGTTACCGTGACATGATGGGCTTCACGCAGAGCGTTCCGTATCTCTCCATCACGTAGCAGGCCTTCGCTGCCGGCGGATATTTCGATGTTCAGACGGACGATGGCTCCCTTGATTTCCGCTCCCCGGGCCGTGATAGCGCTGAAGACCGTGGACATGGGGTTGGCGTCGTTGGCTTCGACATCGGCGTTGATGGTGAGAAAGCGCCGAGCGTCGACGGGCTGAAGTTTAAACGAGACATGCCGGTGGCCTTCCCCGGCCGGGGGGAGTATTTCCACCACGTAGAACCCTTTTTCGTCATTCTCCTCGCTGAAATCGACGCGCTCCAGACTTCCGGCATAGACCACCGGCGGGTGCTCGTTAAGCACCTGGTTTTTATGAATATGTCCCAGCGCGACGTAGTCGAAAGCGGGCAGCGCGACGCTACTGAGTAGTAGCGAATGTTCCTGCCCGAGCGACATCAGGCTCTCCGAGCCGACCCTGGCATTACCGACCCATAGGTGGGCCGCCAGGATACCGGGCAGCCTGGGGTCCACCTTCCCGGCCAGCGTGGCGATAACGTCCGTCAGTTTCTGCTCCATGAGAGTTTTTACTTCGTCGAGCGGGAGGTTTTTAATATCCTCCCTGGCGATGAGGGCGCTGCGCCGGAGCCAGGGCAGAGCGGCGACCTGTATTTTACCGCCGGCCGTCGGGATGACATGGATTTCGGGCTTATTAGCGACGTACACGTTTTTTACCGACAGGGTTTCGAAAATCTCGGTGGCCGTGGCCCTTCCCGCGGCGTTGGGGAGGTCGTGGTTGCCCGTGAGGAGAAAGACCGGGATATTGTTTGTCGCCAACCGGACTATCCGCCGGGCGAACTCGCGTTGCAGGGTCTGGCCTGGCTCGCGGTTCTTGTACGCGTCCCCGCAGAAGAGGACCAGGTCTACACGTTCTTCGAGGGCATATTCCACGAGCCGGTCGAAGGCTGCAACAAAGTCGTTAAGACGGGAGGAAAAGCCGGTGGCCGGATCAATGCTCCCGTAATTTTCGACGCCGAGATGAAGGTCGGCAAAATGGATGATTTTCACGCTATTTCCCTTCGCGCCTTTTTATTGCTGCCTGGAGGAAGGCCGTTATCAGCGAATGCGGGTGTGCCGGCTCCGAAATGGACTGGGGCAGGAAGCCCGTGGCCAGGAAGAAGCGATGTCCGGGTATTTCGATAATCCTGGCTCCTCCTTCGCTGGTTTCACCGCTAACCTTTAGCCCGCTCGCTTCGATAACGCTTCGGTACTCAGGATTTAGTTCGTAGTTGCAGTTGAAGGCTTCCTCTATCTCCGGTCTGGCGTAAATGCTGTAGGCTAAAGAACCGGGCTTGACCCGGATTTTCAGCTTTCCCCAGAGTCGGGGGGTATTATCGGGCCGGTTATCAACCGGACAGGAGACCAGGACCAGCAGGGGTGTTTCCGCGTTCGCGTCGGTTTCGGCGTGCCCGGCTTTTTCAATTCCGGAAATGTGCCGCGCGTACTCTAACAGAGTGTGCTGGAATCCCCCTCAGGTGCCGATGAACGGGCGGTCCATCTCGCGGGCCGCACGTATGGCTTGTATAGCCCCTTCCATGTTCCGGTAAGGACTACCGGGAGATGCCCACAGACCGTCGAACTGTTCGAGCTTCCGCAGTGATTGTCCCGTCAGGAACGATGGCGTGGGCAGCCAGTCGACCATCGCTTTTACGGAGAGACATTCGGCCGAATACCGGATGGCGTCGTTGGTAGCCCGGTGTGACTGGCGATTCTCATCAAAATCGCCGATGACGCCGATTTTTATTAGCTGCTCTGTCATTTTTCTATTTTAGCAGATTTAGTATTTCCTGTACTGACGATACGACCGGGCCGTCCCATTCCTCTTCCCGGTCGATAAAGTGGGCGTCCGCCGGCTCAGCGGGGTCGCGTAGAAGTACCGCGTACATGCCGACCTGCGAGGCTCCGGTCAGCTCGTTGCTGCCCCCGTCGCCGATGTAAAGGCATTCCTGCGGCACCACTCCCAGCCGGTCGGTGGCCATTTTATAAATGCGCGGGTCGGGTTTCTTGACCCCGGCCACGCAGGAAAAAACGGTCGTATCGAAAAACGGCGCCAGTTGAGTCTTACTCCAGACAATCGGGATTTCCCCGGAGCAATCGCTGATGAGCCCTGTCCTGTATCCCATCGACCTCAGCGCCGTCAGCGCCTCGAGTGTCCCCGGCCGTGGCTTCATCGAGCGGACCGTGTAGTCCAGTCTTTTACGGGCCGCCTGCTCGATCTGGCGGGGGGTAGCTTTGATGTTGAGCTCCTCGCAGATAAATTCGATATTCGCCTGGGGAGTTGTGAACTGACCGGTGTTACGCTCGCGGAAAGTATCGAACCACATCCGGATAAACTTCTCCCACGGCACACCGAGAATATCCGCCATTTCCGCCAGGACAGCTTCGTATTCGGAGCGGATGAAATTATCGATCAGCGTTCCGAAGAGGTCAAAAATAACAGCTTTATATCTGACTTTGACCACGTTAGGCTTTCGTTCCATACGGCAATAAACATCGTGAACTTCAACAGTCTCAAATCCATTCCTCTCATACAACGATACCACGGGGTTATTTTTCAAATACGCTATCTTCGTAAGTTTACCGTATCGATCAGCCTTGTCCAGTATGTTTTTCAATAAATATGAACCGATACCTTTATTCTGGTAATACGGCATGATAAAAAACTGCCCTATTTGAATAATATCATCGTTTTCAAGGATATAAATCGTGCCAACAGGTACACCATCATACAGGATTATCGATGGTCTTTTTTGTTGCCAGTCCGACGTGTGAAAATTTCTCTGGACTGTCTCATCCCAGCCCCATAGTTGTGTAATATAGTCTCCTTCAGCCGTTTTTTTTACTTGATAGCTGAACTCGCGGTGCGATTCTTCGGCGGGAATGATCTTTGTTAGTGAATAATCAATCATTTTCTATAAAAGGTCCAGGATTTCTCTCAAGGATGATATCACCGGACCGTGCCAGTCTTCGCGGATAGGGCTATCATCGATTTCCTCGGGTATAAGGATTTGAACGGCATACATGCCCATGTTCGCCGCGTTGGCCAGCTCATTCCTCATCCCGTCGGCGATATACATGCAATCCTGTGTCTTGACCCCTAGTTTCTCTGTGGCTATTCTAAAAATATCCGGATTGCCCTTGTTCATACCCGCCGTGCAGGAAAAAACCGCGACGTCGATAAACGGCGCGAAGGGAGTCTCGTCCCAGAGCGCCGGTACATCCGGCCCACAGTCGGTGATGAGACCGATTTTATAGTGGTTGGTCTTCAAATGAGTAAGTATTTCTATGGCCCCGTCTCTGGGCACGGTGATGTGTTTTTTAGCCGTGGACAACGAGATGCTGGCGGCGAGTTCGATTACATTATCCGGTGGATTTAAACGAAGCTGGTCGCAGATGTGCCTGATAAAATGCTGATAGCTCGGGTAAACACCTGTCCCCAGCCCCGCGGCCCGCTCGAACCATATCCGAACGAAATCATCTTCGGTTGCGGAAATGACGCGGGCTATTTCCCTCGCCATATCGACATAGTGTGACCAGGCATAGCCTCGCGTTAATGTCCCGCCCAGGTCGAAAATAACGGCTGAGTATTTCATCTGCTCTACTTTTTGGATGTCATTCCGGCGAAGGCCGGAATCCAGTCTCCTCTCCCGACCGCGGGAGAGGAAAAAGGTGAGGGGGGTATTCGGGAAAGACGATGATTTCACCCTCACCTAGCCTCTCCCATCTAGGGAGAGGAATTTATCTTTTCTCTTCCTTCCATATCCGACCACCCTCCGGCAGGACGAAAAGGTCCTCGCCGGCGAGCTTGGCCTGTAAACTGTTCTTCAGCGCCGGTATAGGGACGCGTATCTGGTTCATCGTATCACGCTCGCGGATGGTGGCCATGTTATCTTCGATCGACTGGAAATCTATCGTGACGCAGTAGGGCGTGCCCAGCTCGTCCTGCCGGCGGTAGCGCCGGCCGATGCTCTGGGTGTCGTCATACTGTGTCGTGAAGCAGGGCCGGAGCGCGGCGTGAACGTCTCTGGCCAGGGTAGCCAGGTTTTCCTTGCGACTCAACGGTAATACGGCCACTTTTACCGGGGCCAGGTCGGGATGGAAGTGGAAAAGCACCCGTGTCTCGTCCTTGTCCGGCTCCTCGTCATAGGCGTCGCAGAGAAGGGCCAGTATGGCGCGGTCGACCCCCACTGAAGGTTCGATAATGTAGGGAATATAATGCTCCTTCGTCTCATCGTCGAAGTATTCCAGCGTTTTGCCGCTGGCGGCGCTGTGCTGCTTGAGGTCGAAGTCGGTGCGATTGGCGATTCCCTCAAGCTCGGCCCAACCGTGCGGAAAAAGATAGGTGATATCGGTGCAGCAGCGGGCGTAGTGCGCCAGCTTCTCTTTAGGGTGCTCGTGCAGCTTCAGGTTCTCTTTTCGGACCCCGAGGTCCAGGTACCAGTTCCAGCGTTGCTCCACCCAGTAGTCGAACCACTTTTCATCCGTGCCCGGCTTGACGAAGTATTCGAACTCCATAATCTCGAATTCCCGGCTCCGGAAAATGAAGTTGCCGGTGGTAATCTCGTTGCGGAATGCCTTGCCCTGCTGGGCGATGCCGAAGGGGAGGCGCTTGCGGGTGGTGTTCAGGACGTTCTGGAAGTTGACGAACATCCCTTGCGCCGTCTCCGGCCGGAGGTAGACGGTGGCGGCTTCTTCCTCGACCGGCCCGATAACGGTCTTGAACATGGTATTGAACATGCGTTCCTCGGTAAGCTCGCCGGCGCAGGCCGGGCATTTATTCTCGGTGAGGTCGTCGGCTTTCCATCTCAGGTGGCAGTCCTTGCATTCGACCAGGGGGTCGGAAAAGCTGGCAACATGCCCGCTGGCCTCCCAGACTTTAGAGTTCATCAGGATGCTCGTGTCCAGGCCTACGATGTCATCCCGCTCCTGGACGATGGAGCGCCACCATGCCTCCTTGACGTTCCGTTTCAGCTCCACGCCCAGCGGGCCGTAGTCCCAGCATCCCGAGAGACCGCCGTAGATATCGCTGCTGGGGAAGATGAAACCGCGCCGCTGGCACAGGGAGACCAGTTTTTCCATGGCGACTTTTCCGGTTTTATTTTCCGACATTGAATTTACTCCCGGGGCCTCCGGCCGTAGAGACGGTGTGACTTACGGAAAGCGCGTGCGAAGAAAATGCCCAGGATGATGCCGCTCCCTGCCAGCATGATGATGGCGAACCACCAGACGGGGATCAGCATGATTTGATATGAATTGTATAGGAAAATGCTGACCATTGCAAAGAGGAGGACTATCTGGGGCAGCGCCAGCATGTTGCCCATGACCGGTAGGACGCTTTTAATGATGGTGTCTTCCGCCGACCAGTAGCGGGCACCCAGCAGGGCGATCAGGACGGTGCCGACGGCCAGGAGAGCGCAGGCGATCTGCGGGACGAACAGCCAGGCGACGATGGCGTTGCGGTTCATCCAGCGGTCCGGCGCCCCATCCTGGAAGTGATAAGCGACCCGGTCTGGCAGGAGATTGTAGAAAACGGCAGTGATAATGACAGCGAGAAGCAGCGAAGTCAGCGGCAGTGAGATATATCCCCAGCGGAAAGGGAACTTCCCGGCCGCGGCCGGCGGGGATGATTCAGGGGGACTGATAGCTTACCTCCTGCCTCCGGGCAACTATGAATAAAGGTTATCAGCTTTAAGGTGGTGGTGTCAAAAGAGGGGGGTGAATGTGAGTTGATGGAAATTATTAAGAAATTTTTAAGAATTTTCAACGATTATTAAGTAACTTTTTAGGGCCTTTCGTGTTAGGATAAGTGGCTTACCTTCTTGAGGAGGTTTTTAGAAGGTGATATGAGCTGTTTGGAATATGGCAGGGGATAACAAAATACCGTATCGCCTGATAGGGTGGATATAATAACTTAATCCAAAAAGATAAAAAGGAGAGAAATAAATGAGAAAAATTCTTCTTATTGTTGCCTCTTTTGCTTTACTGTTAGTCTTACTCGTGTCTAATATATCAGTTACTTATGCTCAAAATGGCTTATCCGTACATCGAGAGCAAGGAATGACCGATGGATTATTCGTTCCGGGTCAATACTCTGCTTCCCTCGATAATCTTTTGGTGGTTATTACCGGGCTTGATGAAGGAGATACAGCGAACCTCAACCTGATGCTAGAATCTGCTTCACAAGATAGTGAAGCTATACTTAAAAAAACTGTGATTGGTAATAGAGACAAGAACAATGTAATAGACATGTCGTGCTTTCTTAAAGATGGGTATTACCAATTGAGCATCAATGCGCCGGACAAATATTTCCGCGAACCTAAAGGCTGGCTCTTCATGGTGTCTGATTCTCAATTAATAAATCCTCAAGGTAAATCGGTTGCATTCAAACTTGTTTCGCCGGAAGACCAAAAGTATCGGCCATTTCGAGGCCCAATCAATAATGAAGCGCAATCTATGGAGAATGTAAGCCATGAGCCACCCTCTGAGCCTCCATCAATTATGATGGAATGGATGCTGAGTCTATCTGCACCGGCAAAACAGCCTGTTTACGAGGATGTAATTGATTCCACCGGCTATCATTATTTTGGATATTATTCTACCCTAGATTGCCCGGGAATTTGGGGACAGTTTACTGTTGTGGACACAGGTGTAAGACATGGAGCTACAGGAGAAATGACTAACGACCGAATATATGCAGCAAGAGATATTAGTGGCGCCCAACATTGGATGGAAATTGGCTGGGCAGAGGTCAATTGGCAGCCTGATGTACGTTATATGTATGAATTCGATTATACCTATTACGACTGGCGGCTATGGTCAATCCCAGAGACACCTCTGGAAGTAGCCCTTAAGAGTTACGGCAGTAACACATGGTATGCAATGTATATGTATAATGGTAGTTGGTACACTATGGCATACGAGGACATCGGTTTCACGGAAGCCGATTATATGTTTAATAGCGGTGAAGTTTATACTGGTTACGGAGACCATCCTAGCTTTCCTTCGGCAACTACAGATATCAGTAAGCTGTACATCAGTAACAGTTGGGTTAATTGGGACTGGCAGCGGTGGGCTACTACATCGTTGCTGACCTGTGATACATACGACACGCATACATCGACGAGCTACTATAATTTCTATATTCATAAGCATTAATTGCGCCTATTTACAGCATACCTACTTGTGAAAATCCCTTGTAGCAGGTGTGCTGTATTTAGAACCCATTCTTCACCGCAGGTCCAATTAATCTGTATAATATTTAAAGTCACTGAAGAAAGAATTATAACGATGAAATCTTTTGTTCTTACAATCCCCTTTTTTCTATTAGTTACGCTAATGTCTGGTTGTTCGCCAACAAATCCTGTGCAATATATAACCATCCTAAAAGTACCTCAATCGGCTCCAATACCGCCGGGAGGCTGGGGTTTGTCCCCAAGGACTGAACCATATCCAACACGTGTACAAGAAGCTTTTTCACCAGGAGAAACGCTGTTGCTTGGTCTAAAACTGGATAAGCGAATTAATAAACGCGTTACCTTTTCGAATATCGTATATGTAGATAGAAAAACATTGGAGACGATAGTAATTGGCTCGGCCGGTGATCTGGGTCCATATGAGCCAGGGCAGGTTTTTTTACTAAGGTATTCAGCTCCAGACGAGCCAGGCAGCTATGAGGTCCGAGTGTACTTTGAAGATGAGTTAGTCGCTTCAGCTTTGTTCGAGGTCAACAGGACTTCTAATATTGGTGAGTCAGTTATTTCACGATTTTTCTTAGCTTGAGCTAATTAATATTGTATATCTGCTCTTATCCGGTTCAGCCTGTTAAATGCCTGCTGTTTGTCACTCAAACCGAGCCTAGCCTCGCTAATCGCCCGGGAAAGCAGCTCGATGCTCCGGTCATAGGTCTTCCTATCAACCGGGTAGGGGATGCCGTCCTTCCCGCCATGGGCGAAGCTGTACCGGGCGGGGTCGCGGTAGCTGGGAACGACACCGTGGATAAGCTCGGAGATGAGGCTCAGGGCGCGTATCGTTCTGGCCCCCACCCCCGGTAGTCCCAGCAGCCTTTCGAAATCCTCCGGCTGGCGCTCGTAGGCGCTCAGGATAATCTTTTTCAGGCTGTCCGGGTGCAGGTCGCTTGTCATTATCTGGTGACGTGCGGGGAGGTCCAGTGTTTTCAGTTTGCGCAGCTCGGCCAGCACCTTTTCCGGCGTTTCCTCCGTGGCAATCGAAGTTATCGTTGTCCGGGCGGGGGCGCTCTCGGCGGCCGTCAGGTTCAGGGTTTCTCCCCTGGCTTCCGAAAGTATGGCGGCGTGCGGTTCGTTGACGAAGTCAGCCACGGTCTCGCCCAGCCAGTGGTAGCGGCGGGCATAGTGGTTGGTCTCGTTCATGCCCTGCTGCACGACCGTCCACTCGCCTTTAGCCGTGAAAACGAAGCTGTGGTGATAAATCTGGTAGCCGTCCTGGATAGCGGCGCTGTCCACCTTGGCGGCCATGCGGCTGGAGTAGACAAGCGGCGCTGGGTCCAGTGAAATCTTTTCTCCCCAGTCCGCTATCTCGGCGGGGGTCTGGCGCGAGGCCTTGCCCTTGCCGCCGGCTACGAACAGCCCCAGGTCCGTCTCGATTCCCTTGAGGCCTTCTTTCAACGCCCCGCAGAGGGTAGTGGTAACCCCGCTCGAATGCCAGTCGAAGCCGAGGACGCAGCCGAAGGCCTGGAACCAGTAGGGATGGGACAGACGCCGCAGCATCTCCGCCGGGCCGTACTCGGAGACAATGGCGATGGTTATTTCCCGGGCGAGGGGTACCATGCGCTCGAACAACCACCGGGGGGCCTTGCCGTAATGCAGGGGCAGATTGGCGAAGCCGGTTCTCCTGGGGCCAGTCATGTTCAGCCCTTTCACGGACTAGGAAGCGCAGGTGCCGCAGTTGCCCGAGCTACAGCTTGAGCAGGAGCCTCCGGACGTTCCGGCGATGGTTTTGGGGACGCCGCCCGTGGAGGCGGTGAAGCAGGCGAAAGTGGACATCTTCCGCCGCGATATTTTATGGCACTTCGGGCAATCGGCTGGCTGTTGCGCCTGGCTCAAGGGACGCAGCCGCTCAAAGGTGACATCGCATTTCGGACAGACGTACTCGTAAATCGGCATGATAGTTCTCCATTTACAGTTTATCCTGTTTTATGTACAGGGTCAAGATGGGTTGAAGCGGTATTCATCTCTGGGGTATTTTTTACCCCTCTCGCGATGAATATTTACGAGCGGTGGTAGTTGCACCCTCACCTAACCTCTCCCATAAAGGGAGAGGGAACTGTCTGGATTCCCGCTTACGCGGGAATGACATGATTCGTTATTGTTCATCTTGCGGCCATAGTGTACGATGTTGTTATCACTCCCGGGAGGTAAAAATATGCTCCATAAAGTTGACATAAAAACAGGTTCGAGGGTAGAGTTACAGGAAATTACCAGCCAGGTGAGAGATGTCGTTAAGGCCGGGGGCGTGAGAAACGGTATCTGCCACATCTTTGTACCGCATACCACGGCCGGGGTCATTATCAATGAGCACGCCGATCCTGCTGTTGTCGAAGATATTATCGCCCAGCTCGATGTTATGGTGCCGCAGCACCGGAACTACAGCCATATGGAAGGGAATTCCCCGGCCCATATCAAGGCCAGCCTCACCGGGGGCTCTTGCACCCTCTTTATCGAGGACGGGCGGCTGGTGCTGGGGACCTGGCAGGGCGTATTTTTCGCCGAGTTCGACGGCCCGAGGGACCGCAACTTCCTGGTAAAAATCGTGCCGGACAGATGACGGCATATCAAAGGTCTGTCACAGTGCAGGCCTCGGTGGCAGAGACATCCGGTGGTGCCCGCAATACCGGCAACGATAATATTTCCCGTTAACGCTGTACAGCCCCTTGCGGCGACACTGCGGGCAGGGTGTGTACCTGTCCGTCACGCCCGTGGCCGGGTTGGACGTCTGGTTATTCATTTTTTAGCCCGGTATGAGCATAGCTGACGAACGTTACGTGCTTATCTCAAATAGGCCGCCCGGCGTCACAATCCGGTCACAGTCGGCCTACTTGGTCATCAAGTGAAAATCTGTGTTATAATCTGGTTCAAATGACGGTCGTTGTAACCGGGGCCAGCGGACATGTCGGGGCCAACCTGGTCCGCGCCCTTGTCGGGGAAGGACGCTCTGCCCGGTGCCTGGTACATGTTAACTCCCGAGCTATCGACGGACTGCCGGTTGAGACCGTCCCCGGTGACGTCCGCGACCTCGACTCGTTATGCCGGGCTTTCCGGGGCGCGGAGATTGTGTACCACCTGGCCGCAAGTATCTCGCTGTCCGCGTATGACTGGCCTTCTCTTGAAGCCGTGAACGTCACCGGCACCAGGAACGTGCTCGAGGCCTGTCGCCGTGCCGGCGTACGCCGCCTTGTTCACTTCAGCTCCATTCACGCCCTTGCGCAGGAGCCCCTGTCCCTTCCCGTGGATGAGTCCCGACCCCTCGTCGCTTCGACGCGCTGCCCTCCCTACGACCGCTCCAAGGCGGAGAGCGAGAGAGAGGTGCGGCGGGGTATTGAGCGGGGGCTCAATGTCGTCACCGTCATTCCCACGGCCATCCTCGGTCCCCACGACTACCAGCCGTCATACTTCGGCGAGGCCCTTCTGGCCATGGCCTGTCACCGGTTGCCATCGCTCGTGACCGGCGGATTCGACTGGGTGGATGTGCGGGACGTGGTGGACGGTGCCATGCGCGCCGCGGAGCGGGCGCCGGCGGGGTCCCGGTATCTGCTTTCCGGGAACTGGGTATCCATGTGCGACATCGCCGGGATGGTTGCGGAGATTACCGGCGTCCCGAAGGCGGGTTTCGTTTGCCCGCTGTGGCTGGCGCGTACCGCCGCGCCGGTTGTCCAGGGGATAAGCCGCCTGCGGGGGAAACGCCCGCTCTATACCAGCGTCTCCCTCCGGGCGCTGCGGAGCAACCGTAATATCTCCCACGAAAAGGCCTCCTGGGAGCTGGACTACCGCCCGCGACCTTTCCGCGAGACCCTGGAAGATACCCTGAGGTGGTTCGTCGACTCCGGTCAGCTGCCCCGCCGCCCGGGACAGGGGGCCCTGGAGACCCGGTGAGCGAGCCGACCGTCTTTAACGTCCTCCTGGTGGGGTGGTTCGTACTGGCCTCGGCCGTCTTCGTGGCGCTGTTTTTTATCGTTGCTCCCTACGGACGTCACGTTCGACGGGGCTGGGGCTCCGCCCTCAACAATCGGTTGGGCTGGCTCGTCATGGAAGCGCCCGCTCCCATCGTTTTCGCTGCCTGTTTTTCCCTTGGAAGTAATGCCGTCACCGCGGCCTCGCTCGTTTTCCTGGTCATCTGGGAGGCGCATTATTTGCACCGGGCGTTTATTTATCCCTTTAGCCTGCGGGGGTTTTCCCGGCAGATGCCGCTCTCAGTCGTGGGCTTCGGATTTGTTTTCAATATGATGAATGGTTATCTTAACGGACGTTATCTTTATACTCTGTCCGGGGGATATAATAGTGACTGGTTGTCCGACCCCCGGTTTATCGCCGGGGTGTTGCTATTTATCATTGGCTTCGTGGTCAACCGCCGGGCCGACCTGGTTTTACGCGGTCTGAGGCAACCCGGCGAGTCCGGATACAAGATTTCCTACGACTGGTTGTACCGCCGGGTGTCCTGCCCCAACTACCTGGGGGAGATAATCATCTGGCTCGGCTGGGCGCTGGCTACCTGGTCGCTCCCGGGACTGGCCTTCGCCTTCTGGACCGCCGCTAACCTGGTGCCGCGGGCGAAGGCGCATCATGCCTGGTACCGGTCGGCCTTCCCGGACTATCCTCCGGAGCGGAAGGCCCTGGTGCCGGGCGTCTGGTGAGACTCTTGGCCGGAAATATCCCGGTTGATATAAGATAATGCAAAAAATAAATGGCCCGCGATATCGCTGGTATATCCTCGGCCTCACCATGGCCACTTATGGACTCATCACCGGCTCCGCCAGGTTGTGCATGCCGGTGCTCTTCAAACAGATTTCGGATGACCTGGGCCTGAGCGTGGTCGCTATCGGCACTATCTGGGGCATGGACCCGCTGGCCGGCGTCTTCATCGGGCTGCCCGGCGGGCTCCTGGCCGACCGCTTCGGCGTCCGGCGGATGCTTTTCGTGGCCTGCATCCTGGCCGGTGTTTTCGGCGCCATGCGGGGACTTTCCGTCAACTTTTTTACCATGGCGCTCGCTATGTTCCTCTTCGGAATCACCGTCGCCGCTACCCCGAGTATCGTGCCCAAGGTGACGACCCAGTGGTTTGGCGGGAAACAGCTCGGGCTCACCAACGCCCTGTTGAATGTTGCCTGGGGAGCCGGCGCGATGATAGCCACGATGTTCAGCGCCACCGTCTTTTCACCGTGGCTCGGGGGCTGGAGGAACGTGCTTTTTCTCTACGGCGCCCCGCCCGTGTTGCTGGGTATTCTCTGGTGGTTTACCGGGCGCGAGCCGGGTAAGAGCGAGCTCCCCGGCTCGGAATTGGGCGTTGTCCCCTTCCGCCGGGCCTTTTCACACGTCATCCGCAGCAAAATGGTCTGGCTTATCGGCATTATCAACATGACGCTCTGGGGGGCCAGCACCGGATACATCGGCTACCTTCCTTTATACTTGAGGAATATCGGCTGGACGCCCGCCAGCGCTGACAGCGCCATCACCGTATTGATGGGCGTGAGCACACTCGGGGTTATCCCCATGGTGCTGCTGGCCGGCCGGACGTCTCAAAAAGGGGTACTGCTTTTTTCCTTCGCGATGCTGGCATTGAGTATCGCCTTGTTGCCCGCGGTCGATACCTCCGGGGTATGGCTGCTCGTCGTGGCCGGGGGGTTCCTGCGCAGCGGGACTTTTCCCATCCTGAACGTGATGGTCTTCGAGACGAAAGAGATAGGCAGCACTTATGCCGGGACGGCCATCGGCCTGACGAGCTCTATCGGCATGCTGGGGGCTTTTATCTCTCCCCCGCTGGGGAATAACCTCGCGTCGTTCAGTCAGGGGATGCCTTTGGTCTTCTGGGGAGGCCTGGCCGCCCTGGCCATGCCTTTCCTGCTCCTGCTGCCGTCAAACCGCCGTCAACTCACCGGTTGACCCGGACAGGATTTACGGTTCTCTCCCCCGCGATTTCTCGAACTCGCGGCGGCGTGCCTCCATCTTTTCGGTGGAAAACCCGCAGAGCCTGGCCCAGGCCGGGGCCCAGGACTCGTAGCCGTCTTTATCCCAGGCGTCGCCCATCTTCTGGCGCACCTCTTCCCCGTACTTCCTGACCTCGGGCGCCAGCGTGGTGAACATCTTCTCCGCTCCCTCGTGGGTCGGCCGCGCCCCGTGTTCCCGGATGTGGTTCCACAGCGTGTCCGGGTGGTCGATTATCGGGCAGGGCAGGAGGGTGTTGTAGGAGAGAGGCTGGCTTTCCCGGATGGCCTTGAAGAACGGCGAACCCAGGATTTCGCCGATGCTGTGTTCCTTGACGTTGTGCGTGGAGAAATGGCAGAAAATGCAGGGCTCGGCGTCCCCGCGGTGGTTGATATGGAAATAGTGCCTGCCCCCGGCCAGGCAGCTCCCGGCCAGCGGGCCGTCGTTCCAGAAATCGATGGGTATTATCGGCCG
>MGNQ01000024.1:0-5272 GCA_001796865.1 Chloroflexi bacterium RBG_16_56_11 | reverse complement strand
ACCGGCATGTAGAGGAACAGCCAGCCGTACAGCGCGCCCTTTTCCACGAGAAAGTCCATCCACTCGTCGGTGCAGACGGCGTCGGCGTTGAAGCGCGTTGCCAGCGTGGAGAAGCCGAAGATGCTGCCGGCCTCGCGGAGGTTGTCCATCGCCTCCTCGACCTTGCTGAATGAGCCCGCCACGCGCGAGGCGTCGGTGAACTCCGCCGGGCCGTTAACGCTTATCATCGGGGCGATATTGCCCAACTCGACCAGCCTGGCCGCTACGGCCTTGTCGATGAAATAGCCGTTGGTATATATCTGGAAAAACGACTGCCCGTGCTTGCCCAGTATCTTCAAAAGGTTGGGGTAGATGAAAGGCTCCCCGCCGACCAGGATGAAGAACCGGATGCCCATGTCCTCGCCCTCGCGCAGTAGCCGGTCGAACATCTCCGGCGCCATGTCATCGTTACGCTCGTAGCTGGCTGAGTAGCAGCCCTGGCAGCGGTAGTTGCATCTCATCGTGGGCGAGATGACCATGCACTGGGGAGGACTCACCCCGTGTTGCTGTTTACACCGCTCAATGACGGCGCGGTCGCGGAAAAACAGGCTCACGAACATCCTGGCGATAAAGCGGCGGCGCACGTTCGGATGGATGTTTTTCGATATCCGGCTCAGGAATTCCCGGCCCGGCTGGCCTTCGCTCAGCCAGTTTTCCACCCACCGGCTGACCATCTCCCCCCTCTCACCGCTGGATATCCGGTTAATGGCCTTGATGAAGTATTTGGCATTCCTGTCCGGGTTGCCGCCCAGCAGACCCAGCGCCTGGCCCAGTATCCTCTCCCCCAGCTCCCGCTTGGTCCTGGTTACCGTTCGGCTAAGAATTTGCACCGCCATGGTTCGTCCCTCCCTCTTTTGCGGAGACAACCCAAAATATATCGCTACCGACTGCGGATGTCAAGTCGTCTCACGGTGGGAGTTGATCTGGTTGGGATGCCCGACCTGCCCCGGGAAAATGAGCCGCTAGTGGGTTGTTCCCGGCCCTATACATCGATTTTCTAGGTATAGTAGTACAGGGGATATGGACTTGTCAAGCTCGGCTATTGTTTCGGGTGGATTTGCGGGCCCGGACGGATTCTTTTTTTTAAAAATTTTACTGGATGAGGAAAAAGAAGGGGCGGCGGGAAGGGCTAAAAGACAATATCGAGTATCCTGGCGGCGATTCCCCCAGCCAGCAGCGCCGCGGCCAGGTTGGCCAGCGATATCGCGATGGATGATTTCCAGCCGAACTCTTTGGCAAGAATACCGATTGTGGCGATGCAGGGTAGGTACAGCATGCCCACCAGCGCCAGCACGATGAACTGCGCCGGCGTCAGCACCGCCGCCAGGTCCGTGCCGTATATCGCCACCAGCGCCAGGAGTATCAGCTCCTTCCTCACCACTCCGAATACCAGCAGTATCCCGGCGACCACCGGTAGCCCCAGCCAGCTTACGGTCAGCGGCGACATGAATTCGCTGACCGGTTGCAGTATCCCGAAGGCGTAAAGTCCCTGGACGGCGGCCGTTCCTATCATGTACATCGGGAGGACCATGATTATCAGCGACTTCGTCCGCGCCCAGGTCTGCCGGGTCACCACTGACAGTGAAGGTGTTTTAAATGAATGCATCTCCATTATCAGCCCGGGTGTGTCGCCCGGTATCACTTTCAGGGCGACTTTTACGGCGATGAACATGATGAGCAGGTCGATGGCGTAAAGCGCCAGCGCCCAGCCGTAGCCGACGAATACCGATACGAGCCCCAGGATAACAATAGTGCGGGCCGCGCACGGCGCGAACGTGATGGCGAAAGATGCCAGCAGCCGCTCCCGCCGCGTCCCCATTACCCGTGTCGTGTAGATGGCCGGCACGTTGCACCCGTAGCCGAGGATAAGCGGTATGATGGCCTTGCCGTGCAGCCCCATCTGGTGCATGGCGCTGTCCATCATGAAGGCCACCCGGGTCAGGATGCCCGAGTCTTCCATCACCGCCAGCATTAAGTAGAAAGGAATGACGAAGGGCAGCACCAGCGTCACCCCGGCCACGAAGCCCCCGAAGACGCCGTTCCAGACGATGCTCCAGGCCTGCCCGCTCACCTGAGGATTTACCGGTTGGAAAAAGCTGAAAGCGTTGGTCAGTACGGTGGACAGTATATTACCTATCGTAAAAGTCCAGAGCAGCAGCCCGGCGATGACGACGACCGACATCACGTACCCGAACACCTTCTGCGTGGTCAGGCGGTCGAGCCGGTCCAGGAACGTGGTCCTGTTTTTTGTCTGGCTCTGGACGTCGCGGGCGATTTGCTGCGCCAGGGCGTACCTCTCCGAGGCCACGGCCGCGAAGCGCGGCTGTTTATAGGTCTCCTCGAGGCGCCGGGCTACCACCTCGGTAGTGCGGCTTATGTGTTCCGATTTCGCACCGACCATCTCCTTGATGCCGGTGTCACCTTCCAGGAGCTTCACCGCCACCCAGCGCGGGGGATATTCAAGATTGAGCTTTTCCGACTCGATGAGGTCGGTCAGCTCGCTGACCCCGGCTTCGAGACCTCCCTGATACCTCACCCGGTGCCGGTGGTGGCCGTTTCCCGTCCCGGTTGCATTACAGTTTCCCGGGATGCCGTTAGGTCCTCCGTTCTGGCGGTTCTGTCTGTTCCAGCGGCGGTTCTGGTGGCCGGTTCCGGTAGTAATTGTTTCACTACGGGCGTCCCGGATAATGTGATTGTCCTCGGTGACGCTGCCTCCGCGTGCCACCTCAACTGCCCTGCTGACCAGTTCCCGTATGCCTGTCCCCCGGGCGGCTATTGTCGGCACGACCGGCACGTCCAGCCATTTCGCCAGTTTGGCGGCGTCGATAGTAATACCCTGTGCTTCGGCCAGGTCCACCTGGTTCAGGTCGACGACCATCGGTACGTCCATCTCCATGAGCTGCAGCGTAAAGAAAAGGTTCCGCTCCAGGACCGGCGCGCCGATGACGTTGATGATAACATCGGGCTTTTCCCGGGCGATATAGTCCCGGGTGACTATCTCCTCCAGAGAAAAGGTCGATAATGAATAAATGCCCGGCAGGTCAATGATGGCGATTTCCTCGCCTTCGAAGTCCAGGAACCCCCGGGCGCTCTCCACCGTCTTCCCCGGCCAGTTGCCGATGGTCTGGTGGGAGCCTGTTAGCTGGTTGAAAATCACGCTCTTGCCGACGTTGGCGTTGCCGGCCAGGGCGATGGTCAGCGTTTTCCCTTCGCCCTTCTTCCGGCTCTTTTTGGCGCCTGTACCGTGACACGACCCTAATTTAGCCAAGTCATCACTCCCGGTGCGCTGCCGGCGTTGACGGGGACCCTAACATCCGGCTGGCTTTACCTGTCCCTCCTTGGACCTTCCTCTCGTTGCGGAGAGAGCGGAAGAAACTTCCCAGGACCGTGACCAGAAAAATCCAGTAAGCCAGAATCTCCGTCAGTGAAGGATTGGCGTTATAGCCGAACAACGCCGTCAGAAAACGGCCCGGCGTGGACTGTTCCGCGATCACGTTATTCATGTCCCAGAGATGCTCGATTAAGGGCGGGATGAAACCCACCTCGTTCAGTTCGTGGACCCCGTGCGCTATCAGCCCCGCCGCAAAAAACATGAGTAGCAAGCCGGTAATATTGAAAAATACTTTCAGGTTAAGGCGGGAAGTGCCGATATAAATCGTGTACCCGATGACGACGGCAACTGCCAGCCCGGTGATACCGCCGAGGAAAGACATCAGCGGGGAATTTTCTGACTGTGTTGCGGCGAAAAGAAAAACCACCGTCTCGATACCCTCCCTGGCTACGGCGATGAAAGCAATCAAAGCCAGCCCCAGAGTAGGATTTCTTCCCAGCGCCGTCTCGATTTGCGAGTGCAGGTTGGCCCTGATATTGACGGCTTGCCGGCGCATCCAGAATATCATCCAGGTTATCACTCCGGCGGCAATAAGCATGGTGATGCCTTCGAATATCGCTTCCCCGGGCTCCTCAAGTGCACCGGCGAATAAATAGATGGCTCCGCCCGTTATCAGGCTGACCGCTATGGCCAGGGCGGTGCCCACCCAGACCGGCCGGAAACCACCGCGGTTACCGGTCCTGGATAAATAGGCCAGGATGATCCCTATTACCAGAGCGGCTTCCAGTCCCTCCCTCAGTGTGATTAAAAATGAACCGAGCATAAGTGATTCTCCAGTCGCTTTTCGGTATCCGGTCTCCCGCCGATAACCCCGGGTACTAGCCTTTCGCTTTCTCTACGAAAACGTTACCGGCTATTTCTTCGCCCAGGGCGAGCCGGGAGCCCCGGCAGGCGATTTCCATGGGGCCCTTGAGCGGCGCCACCCGGCTGACCTTTATTCTCGTCCCGGGCGTCAGGCCGAGGTCGAGCAGCCGCCGCAGCACCTTGTTGTCTCCACGGATGAAGCTAATCAGCCCTTCCTGGTGTTCTTTCAGGGCGGACATCGCGACGACGTCCGTTTTTCGCTTGCCGATTTTTTCCAGATTGTCCTGTCCCCATTGCCGGCACTCATCGCAGCTCGAAAAACCGTGGTCGCACGGAGGAATGACCTGCCCGTCATCGGGGCATTTATCCGGCGCTTTCAGGGTCTGGCACATCGCCCGCGCGGTCTCGTCCGATAGCGCGTGCTCCAGCCCGCATGCCTCCGAGTGCACCTTCTCCTTGCCGATTTTCAATACGTCATAAAGGAACCGCTCCAGCAGCCGGTGCTTCCGGGTCATCTTCTGCGCTATCCCGAACCCTTTCGGCGTCAGGGTCACCCCCTGGTAGGGCGAATAGTTGACATAACCATTATCCGCCAGTTTCTGCACCATTTCGGTCACGCTGGCCGGGGCGAAGTTGAGCTTTTTCGATATCGCCGTGGTGCTGGCCGATTCACCTTCCTGGGTCAGTGTGTACAACGCTTCAAGGTATTCCTCGGTGCTCGTGCTCATTTGGGGCTCCTTTAGGTCTGCCTAAATCTTAGGTACACCTAAATAATATCAGGACTTTTCGTTATTGTCAAGGGGTTTTCCGTATTCTTTTTTCCCTTATCCCTTATTATTTCCTTTTTACTCGCCCCTCGTTGCCGGGAGATTTCCCTCGTCACGTCCCCATCTGTAAAAAGTCAGGGGGAGCTGGACAGCTCCCCCTGGCTTTACTATCCTTACCCCCCGGTTATTTTAGACTCACTCTTACGTAGCTCAGCTTTCTGTCTTTACCCCACCCGTTCTCTCAGCTTTCTGTCTTTACCCCACCCGTTCT
>MGNQ01000023.1:16124-22918 GCA_001796865.1 Chloroflexi bacterium RBG_16_56_11 | reverse complement strand
TCTTGCTCATAGGAGCCTCCTCGCTAAGACTTGCCCCCATTATACCCATTACGCTTGACTGAAGCTATTACTCGGACAGGCTGCTAGCAAGGGGACTATTGCTTTGCGCCCTATTCGGATTAATCTCTCAGCAGCCAGCCAACGAACCTCGAATCTCTTATCTTTTAGGGCTTCAAGCAGCGCCTGGATTGACTCCGGGTTGCCGATCTGGCTCAAAGCTTTGGTTGCTTCCCGGCGCACCCAGTCGTTTTCATTGGACGGTGTTCTTATCAATGGAGCTACAGACCGTTTTATATTAGCCACAAGCTGCCGACGTGCCATCACACGCACTACCCCGTCTTTACTCGCCAGGTCGTTGATTAATGATTTGATAGTTGCTTTGGCGGCCTTGCCACCAGACACTACATTACCCTTAGGTTCACTATTATTTGGCTTATTCATGCTCCAATTTGGTTGCCACGAATAATCCCGAGCTACACGTAAGCATAAATAATGCTATTTAGCAATCTAACAACCAAATGCAAACGGAACCCGGGTTTTAGTTTGGGACTAAAATTTATTTCCCCCTTCTTTCTTCTTCTCTTGCTTCACGCCCCGCCTTTTCCAGCTCTCCTATTCTCTGTTCTTCCCTTTCAGCTTCTCTTCTCTCTTCTCCTCTCGCTTCTCTCCTTTCCTCTACTGCCAGCTCCTCTCTTTTATCTTGTTTTTCAGATTCCCTTTTCTCTTCTCTTCCCATCCCCCTTCTTTCTTTTTTTCTTGCTTCACGCCCCGCCTTTTCCAGCTCTCCTATTCTCTGTTCTTCCCATTCAGCTTTGCTTCTCTTTTCTTCTCTCGCTTCTCTTCTCACGTTTTCTCCCAGTTCCACTAATTTCTCATTATAGAACTTGGAAGCTGCGTGTATTATGTCTTCGGCTCTTTCGCTCATAAATTTCTGATCTTCAATTATTCTCCCAAAGGAAGCAGCCTGGTCGGTGAGTTTTTCCTTCTCTACCTTTTCTTTTTCTTGCTCCATCGCGTGTATGGTCTTCGACGCGAGGTATTGGATAACTTTGATGTATCTTTCCCTTTCCTTCGGGTTTTGAGAGCCCTCGAAAATGGCCTTATCCACTGCCGGTCTAAAGTTCCCGCTTTTTTCCCCCTTCGCGGTCAGGATATCGAGGCCCTCTTTTGATATGCCCGCTAACGGATTTATAAGCAAATAATTAGAGAGAAAATCATATAATTTTGCATCATCTCTGCACAACTCCTTCAGCAGACTTTCCTCTTTCTCCTCCTCTTTTTCCTCTTTCTTTTTCGACATAATTCAGTCTCCCTCCTTTGTTTTTTTTGCCTGCCTAATCATATTCTGATTGAACTCTTATTCTTTGGGGAAAATCGTTTTAATTGGGATTTCCCATTTCAATTCTCAATGACGGAATCATGTGCCTCATCCCTTTTGTAAATAAGATAATATGCCTATGATACCTGGTTGTCAACGTCAATCTCGGAGCCCTGTAGTTGTCCTCGACATGCGAACGGAATATGCGATCATTTAACAATCACTTGTGACCTTTGAAGCAGCAGGCAACATAGGTCAAACGGATAGGTATTTCGTGTTTTTGTCCCGATTTAATACGAATCCATCTATTTTTAGTTCATGGGTTGGTTTTGGGCGCTTTAAATTAATGTCAAAGCCGCAACGCATAGAAACCCCGATTTGCGGTACAATACACGGGGAAGTAGGATATGAGGATAGGAATCCTTGAGCTGATGAGTGCCGGAGCCAACCGAAGGTTGGATGATACGGCATATCATTATCTGGTTACCAAGCAATATGCCAGTATCATGCCTCAGGCTGTAAGTGTCTGGTGCCGTAATCTGGGCCACGAAGTCTTCTATGCGACTTATTTTGGCAATAAAGACCCCAAACAACTACTGCCAAACGATCTGGATATTGTGTTCATCTCAACTTATTCTCAGGCAAGTGCCTTGGCGTACGCTCTGGCAAAGCTGTATCGCCAGGAGAAAACACTTACGGTTATCGGCGGCCCTCATGCTAAACAGTATCCCGAGGATTGCCTGCGTTTCTTTGATATCGTTGTGCGCGATTGTGATAAAACCCTGATAACTGAGATTTTGAGAGACATGCCTCGTGGAGAAATTCTCACCAGCGGGCGCGCCCTTAGCAGCATTCCCGGTGTGCGGGAAAGGATGCCGGAAATCCGCGCGTCCACTTTCTTCGGAGGTAGGCCTTTTCCCTTTGCTTCAATCCCGCTGTTAACCAGCATCGGCTGTCCTAATTCTTGTGATTTCTGCATCGATTGGAATAATCCCTTTGTGTTGTTGCCTCTGGACCAGCTGGAAGCAGACATACGCTATATCTTTCAACATTTTCCCAGGGTGTTGATCGGTTTACATGACCCCAACTTCGCTGTGAAATTTGAGCAGGTATTCGACGTGCTGGAAAAGATACCCAATCGTCGACGCGTCAGCTATACGATGGAGACTTCGCTGTCTATCCTGCGGGGTTCCAGGTTGGAACGACTGAAAAATTTGGGGAACTTCTACATAATTCCTGGAATTGAATCATGGACAGGTTATTCAAACAAGGTTGGGACTGGCTCTAACATCGCTCCTAGACAAAAACTGGATAAAGTCATCGAGCAGTGTAACATGATTCGACCTTACGTCACCGGAATTCAAGCCAATTTTATCTTCGGCCTGGATGCGGATATAGGGGACGAACCTGTGGAGTTGACCAAGGAATTCGCGGATCGAGTTCCCTTCGTAATGCCGAATTTTAATATTCCGGTCCCCTTTGGTAATACTCCGCTATATGAAAAATATTTAAGCGAAGGTCGCATTTTAACAACCATGCCGTTTAGTTTCTACTATATGCCTTACCTGGTGCACACGTTAAAGAATTATAGCCCGGTAGTCTTTTATGAGAAACTCGCCGATATGCTTTCTTATATCTCTTCCGGAAACATGTTACTAAAACGACTTAAGAACGCTCCTTCTTTATTCCCGGCCGGATATAACCTGGTTAAGACTCTCGGTAACAGGCAAATGGTTGGGAGACTTCGGAATATATTAAATTTATTGAATACTAATAAACAATTCAGGGCTTTTCATGAGCACGAGACTGATGTTTTGCCGGAATTTTATCACTACCATTATGAGCGTTTACTGGGCCCCTATGCTGCCCTCATGTCTCACGAAGAACGGAAACCTATTCTCGTCAGGCAGAGAAAGAACGACGTTACTCCTATGCCCAAAGTGACAGATATTATTAACCTGTAAATGAAGTGTCGCATTTTCTTTTCATATTAGCGAATGTAATAGATTAGTAAATTGTTCAGCTAAAGTCACAAGCGTCCAGATTGTATAACCCGAGTTACAATCGCTTAGAATGTGACCTTATATTACGTTTCACCGGCATGGGACATATCATAAAAGACAAATATATCACATTGGGAGGAGGTCGGATGTCGAAAGGCTTATTCTTTGAATAGCCTTTTTTACCAGCGTTGCGGTATCTCCGAGGGTAATTAATTGGTCAAGTAACCGGACCAATAAGCACATGACAGGTTCCTCTGGACGGGGAATTCGACCCTCCCCCGTTTCCACCAAGCTTCAAAACTAGCTCCGGTAGACATTGCCGGGGCTTTTTTGTATCTGGCGATATGGACGGGGAGTTCAAGGGTTTTAAGGAAAACGAACTCCACCACCTGACACCGGTCCCTGCCACTGTATTAACGGGCTAAGGATAATAAATTAATAGCGATAGAATAAGTTTATGATATAATAATAGTGAATTCACTCTCCTAGGAGACCGTATGAACCCTAAAGTAAAAGAACTAAGCCTCGAAGAGTTGAAGGCTTTCATTGACGAAGCCGTAGATTTGAGACTCGAAGAACGTCTTGGTGACCCAGATGTCGGGCTCGATATAAAACCTGAAGCAATCGAGGCAATAAAGAAATCTCGCAGAAACAGAGTAACCATACCCGCTGAAGAAGTAGCTAAACGTCTGGGTCTTAACTGGTGATGAATTACACAGTTGATTTCAGTCGAGAAGCCGTCACGAGTTTAAGCCGACTGGACAAGCAAGTAGCACAGCGGGTTTTGGACAGGATTAAGTGGTTAAGCCTTCATATTGGAGATGTGAACCATAAAGCCTTGACTGGTCATCTTAAAGGCGCGTTTAAGCTCAGGGTAGGTGATTACCGTGTTGTGTATGAGCTTAAACATAAAGCCGCTTCCTTGACTATTCGTTTTATCGCTCACCGCTCAGAAATATATCATCTTAAATAACTTGAAATCTCAATGTTGTGCCATGATAGACGTTGAAGCTAAGACTCACCGCTGAATTTGACTGCCAGGGCCCGTCTTTGTTTTAACAAGCCTAGAATATTTCGGTACGACATAGATTGAACCTCCCCCGTCTCCACCAGACCCTTTAACAGTCTCAACCGCACCATTTCCGGGACATCCCCCGCCTCCGAAACGGGGGAGAGTTCGACGGCGGTGGAGACTTTTTGGCTATCTGCCCCCGCATCGTTGCCCTTTGGCAGACACTTCCCTGCCTGTCTGACCGGGGAGTACTTTTGCAGGGCTTCTACCAATTGGGCCATTGGATAGCGAATATAACGTTCGCCAAGGCCAGGAACGCGATCACGTATCAGGCGCATCGCCAGGAATTCATCACGGCTGGCCTCTGTTACCAGAGTGGCAAAAGTGCGGCGCAAATCATGACCGGTGAAACCTTTTATCCCGGCTCTCGCCAGCAGCCGTCCGATTAACTGCGACATGCCGTCTTCCCCCAGGGGCGCCCTGTGTCCGTGCCGCGTTTGCCGGGCTCTAAATAGGAAATCCTCTGGGTTTGAATCCCGGGCCATTTCGCGTAAACGGTCCGCTGTTTCCGGTAAAAGCGGGGCAAGCTCCTGTCGCTCTTTGCCATGGCACAGGATCAGCAGGTGATCAATCGCCGCTGCGTCTTTGACCCGTACCCGTCTGAGCTCGATCTGCCGCCAGCCATGACCTAAAAGAAGGTCGAGGGCGGTTCTTTCCAGCAGGTTTGGTCGCCAGGCGAGGGTATCCTCTTCAGGTCAGGAGACTTTTTTTAAAGCCTCGGCATCGAGGACGACGATGCGGTGCCCTTCCATCCTGACGATGTTATCGGCCACGAGCTTGCGCAAGGCCGTGTTGACAGCCTGTCGGGAACACCCCAGCATACAGGCCAGGTGCTGCTGGCTCAGGGGTACCGTGGGTGACACCACCAGGGCATCGCCGTGTTTTTCAGCCAGTTGGTAAAGTAACGTTGCCAGGCGCGGTGATACCCTCCGCACTGAAAAGTCCCCGACCACATTCACCAGCGAACGCAGTCTCCGGGCCATGATGGAAGAAAAGGCTACAGATAACCGGGGATTACTGGTGAACAGGGTATCAAAATCGGCTGCCGAAAGCAGGTAGAGGTCGGTGTTTTCCAATGCCTGGGCACTTACTGGATTGGTCCCGCCGTCCAGGAGGGGCACGCATTCAAAACATCCCCCCTGATTGATGATGCGAACGATCTGCTCTTCACCCTCCGGGGAAATCCGGTAAAGCTTGACCGAGCCCGATTTTACCACGAACAGGCCGGGGCACATTTCGCCTTCCAGAAAAATGACCTGCCCTTTGTTGAAGGACTGCTCCCGGACGCAATCCCCCAGCCATTCGATGGCCTCGGGTCCGAGTTCGCTAAAACAGGGTAAGGATTTGAAGGGGCGCGATGGAGTGGTTGTTGCCATTCTTCTTCTACAGTGTCATACCGGATTTTATATCACTAAACACCTAGAATTATATCAAAGCACCTTGCATTTGTCATTTTTTTGACAGACAGGATTCAGAACACCCTTCTAATATCTAATTAGAGAGGTGTCCTGGTCCTCGATTATTCAGAGCCAGCAGTACGTGTGGGTGACGAGACAGGACTTTTGACAGGTAAACAGGAGGACCTCAGGTGAACGTGGCTAGTCTCAGATACAGGGTAAACGTGGTGGATACCGACTATTACCGTCGGTTAATCAGCTGCCAGATTGCCTGCCCGGTGCATACCGATGCTCAAGGATACGTTAATGCTATTTTCCATGCTGAAGATCGCGGTGGTTACGTTCGGGCAAGACAGCCCAATCCTTTTGCTTCGACGTGCGGGCGCATCTGTGCCGCCCACTGCGAGAAGGCCTGCCGCCGTAGCCAGGTAGACACCTCGATTGCCATCCGCCCCCTCAAACGTTTCCTTTGCGAAATGTATGGAGTGGAGGCTACGGACGGCCGGAAAAACGCGGGTATATCGTTACTTGCCGGTCGAGCGGCGGGAAACGCCGCCACGATTGAAAGCTTTGAGCGTTTTTCCGGCGGGATAACCCGGGCTCTCAACACCATACGCACGATCAGACGACGGGTGGCGGTGGTCGGCGCCGGGCCAGCCGGGCTCACCGCCGCCTACGATTTAGCCCTGCTGGATTACGGCGTCACAGTTTTTGAGGCCGCTCCGGCGGCCGGAGGCATGGCGATACTGGGTATACCGGAGTACCGCCTGCCCCGCGAGCTATTGAAGAAGGAAATCGGTGAAATCATTAATCTCGGCGTGGAGCTTAAACTTAATACTCGCCTGGGCGCGGACTTTAGCCTGGACGATTTATCAGGGCAGGGCTTTGAGGCTGTTTTCGTCGCCATCGGCGCTCATAAGGACAGGGGCATGGACATCGATGGCGTACATCTTGACGGCGTGCTGGCGGCAGTGGATTTTCTGCTGAACGTGAACCTGGGTTAC
>MGNQ01000023.1:0-16066 GCA_001796865.1 Chloroflexi bacterium RBG_16_56_11 | reverse complement strand
GTCGCCGTGGACGCCGCCCGCGTCGCCGCCAGGTTGGGAGAAGCCGTCTATGCGCAACTGCCTTCCGGGGAGCTCGTGACCGCGACCGATGCCGCACGCTACGCCCTGCGCCTGGGGGTGAGGGAAGTGCACATGGTCTACCGGGGCACGCGTGAAGAGATGCGCGCCTCGCAGGAGGAGCTTGATGGGGCCCTGGAAGAAGGCACTATCCTCCATACCGGCACCGTCCCGAATCGGATTCTCGGCAAAGACGGGCGGGTCACCGGCCTGGAAATCATGGCCACGCGCTCCCGTTACGACGCCTCCGGACGGAGGTCTCTGGAGACGGTGCCTGGGACAGAATCCATAATAGACTGCACCTCCGTCATCATGGCTATCGGCCAGGAGAGCGATTTGAGCTTCATCCGTCCGGGAGACGGAATCGATATTTCGCCGCGAAGGACGATTGTGGCGGACGATGAGACACTGGCCACGACCCGGCCCGGCGTCTACGCCGGCGGCGACGTCGTCTTCGGACCGCGGACGCTTATCGAGGCGGTTGCCGACGGCCATAAGGCCGCCAGGGCCATGGACAGCTTCATCAAGAGGGAGCGACATCATGTAGTGGTGCGGGCGCAAATGACCCCGGTATCGTCCGGTGACCTGCCCGGGCCCGTGTCTCGCCAGGTCCAGCGGCAGGACCCCGGGAAAATCGCCCTCGACCGCCGGACCGGTATTGCCGAGGTGGAGATGGCCTATGATGCCGCTACCGCCCGGGAGCAGGCCGGGCGATGCCTCAAATGCCACATCCAGACGGTCTTCGACGGTGATAAGTGCATTTTATGCGGGGGCTGTGTCGATGTCTGCCCCTGGGATTGTTTAAAAATGGTCGGCCTGGGCAGCATCTCCGGCGACCGGAGAGTCGAAGAGGTGGTTCGTGCCCGTTACGGCCGGCCGCTTGATGAATTTCAGGAAAGTCCGGCCACACAGCAGGCGGGAACGGCCATGCTCAAGGATGAAACACGGTGTACGCGCTGCGGCCTCTGCGCCGCGCGTTGTCCTACCGGGGCCATTACCATGGAAGCCTTTTCATTTGAAGAATTGGTCGTCCGTGACTCGGGAGGTAATGAGACATGACGACCGGAAACGGCTCTATAGCTGACTTCATTACCCGCAACCGTATTTGGCGGTCGATTTTCCGCCAGGGTTACCCCGATAACGATGAAAACCGGGCCAAGGCCATCGTGAACAGCTGGTTCCTGCATATCCACCCGGTCAAGGTCAAGGTGCACTCCCTCAAGTTGACCTATACCTGGGGTCTTGGAATCATTTCTTTTGTTTTGTTTTTAATTCTGATAGTCACCGGGGCCTGGTTGATGTTCTTCTACGTCCCGTCCGTCCAGAGCGCCTATACCGATGTTCAAAACCTGGAAACGGCGGTGACCTTCGGCGCCCTGATGAGAAGCCTGCACCGCTGGTCGGCGCATTTGATGGTGGTGGTGGTCTTCTTGCACATGTGCCGCGTATTTTTTACCGGAGCCTATAAACACCCGCGGGAGTTCAACTGGGTCATCGGGGTTTTACTCTGGGTGGTGACGATGGTGCTGAGTTTTACCGGCTATCTGCTCCCCTGGGACCAGCTTTCCTACTGGGCCGTAACCGTCAGCACCAATATCGTCGGCTCGTTCCCGCTTATCGGCGAACCATTACGCCGGCTTTTGCTGGGGGCGGCGGAAGCCGGCCAGCCGGCGCTGGTACGCTTCTACGCTCTCCATATCATCGTCCTGCCGGCTATCATGGTAATTTTAATCGGCATCCATTTCTGGAGAATAAGAAAAGACGGCGGACTGTCCAGTCCCGCCGAAGCCTCGGAAAACGGTAATGACAAACAATAACGTTCCGGTTCAGGAGATATTTCCCCGCGACCCTTCCCGGACCTATGGGCTCATGGAGCTGGTCAAGGGGACCAGTCCCATGGTGGACAAGGGGCCGGAAGACACCGTGATGTCCTGGCCGAACCTGCTGGTGCTGGAGTTGCTGGCTGCGCTGGGGACCACCGTGGTTTTATTGCTCTGGTCGGCGTTTGTGAAGGCCCCGCTGCGGGAGCTGGCCAATCCTAACGTGACCGAGAACCCGGCCAAGGCAGCCTGGTACTTCCTCAGTCTCCAGGAGTTGCTCCTCCACATGCACCCGGTGCTGGCCGGACTGGTGATGCCGGGACTGGTAATCGTTCTCCTGATGGCGATTCCCTACATCGACCGTAGCAAAAAGGACGTGGGAAAATGGTTCGCCTCGAAGAAAGGGCGGAAAATCGCTTTCTGGTCAGGTGTCTACACCTTCGCCTGTCTCATTGGTCTAGTCCTCTTCGACGAGTTCATCCGGGTCAGGTCGATAGTCAGCCAACCGGAAGCGGTTCCGGGCTGGATTATCCCCGTTTTCGTCAACGCCGGGCTTATCCTGTTACTCTATCGCGCCATCCGCCGCTGGCGGCCGTCCCGGCGCGAGGTGCTCGTCGGTCTTTTCACGGCGTTTACGGTAACTTACTTTACGCTGACTATCGTGGGGGTTTTCTTCCGGGGCCTGGGTATGCATCTGGTCTGGCCGTGGGACCTGCCGCCGGGGGCGCTGCCTTTCTGATTGCGGATCAAAGTAAACTGACGGGGCTACAGGACGATAGATGGAAGACAATAATAGTCACGGGAACAGCGAAAACGATAGAGAAGAGGGCATCAGCCGCCGACGATTCATCAGCCGCCTCTGGTGGGCGGCGGCGGGCGTGGTGGGGATTGAAATTATCGGCGGACTGGTGGCGTCGCTGCAGCCCCGTGTCAGCGCCGGGAGTTTCGGGGGCAAGATAAAAGTCGCCACGGTGGCGGAAGCCAGGGCCATGCCGGTGGGCACGGTAACGTATTTCCCGGAGCAGCGTTTTTATCTCTCTCGCGTCGAGTCCGGTTTCCTCGCCCTTTACCGCAAGTGCACCCATGTCGGGTGCGTGGTACCTTGGCAGCCGGACGACCCGAGTGAGGATGGTCTGGCTCCGAAAGGACGGTTCAACTGCCCCTGTCACGGCGGCATCTTCGATCGCTACGGTATCGTTCACAGCGGTCCCCCGCCGCGGCCCCTGGATATTTTCCCTATTTCAATCGAAGACGCAGAACTGGTGGTCGATACCGGTAATACCATCGAGCGCACCGGCTTTGAACAGTCTCAGGTAACCGAGGTTTGAGAAATTGCAGACTAAATTAATCATCGGTCTCGCGTTAACACTGGTGGTCCTTATATTTATCCCCGTTTACTGGGCGACGGAGTCCGGGAGACAGGCAAGAGCGGCAGAGTGGATAAAAACCGAATCAGCCGGGCGGGGCGCCGGGACATATGCCCTCCAGTGTATCTCCTGCCACGGCCAGCGTGCTGCCGGCGGCATCGGGCCGGCCCTCAGAGGCAGCCAGTTGGATGACGCCGCCCTGGCCAGGATAATTTCACGCGGTATCGCCGGAACCATCATGCCGGCCTTCGGTGAAAATAACGGCGGTGTTTTGACAGAGCGTCAGATTACCGACCTGGTCACCTATTTAAAAAACGTGGACATCGTCCCGGGAGACGCGGAGACTCCGCAAAATTTTATTCCAGAGAACCGCGCTTCTCTCTCCGATGGCGCGGCTGACAGCAGCGTGGGGAAGACGATTTTTGAAAGCAAATGCAACGCCTGCCACAGCCTCGGCGGCGGCCGCCGCATCGGGCCCGACCTGAAAGATGTGACCCTGAAGCGGGACGAGGCGTGGCTGCTCCAGAAAATCGCCTCTCCCGATAAGCTTGACCCTGAAGAAGATGCCATTACGCGGGAGCTGGTTGCCGAATATGGTCTTTCGATGCCCGACCTGGGCCTCTCGGAACAGGAGGCAGCCGAGGTTATTGCATACATCAGGGGCGCTGAAGCCCCTCCGGCGAGCACTCCCCCATTAATTACGACTCCACCGCCTGTGGAGACATTACCGGCCATCACCGGCGATGCAGATATCGGGCGGGATATTTTCACCGGCAAGGTCCCTCTCGAGAACGGGGGCGGCGCCTGCATTTCCTGCCATAATATCGCCGGTGCCGGGGCCCTCGGCGGCGGGACCCTGGCCAAGGATATGACTGATGCCTACTCCAGGTTGGGGGAGGCAGGCCTCACCGCCATCATCAAGACGGCTCCTTTCCCCATCATGAAGGAGATATACGGCGAACAACCCCTGACCGACGCGGAGGTTGCCCACCTGGTTGTCTACCTGGGGGAAGTCGACCGGGCTGAAAAAAAGGCGGTGGGACCAGGTATCATGGTCACCGTGAGCATCGCCGGTTTTCTTGTTGTCCTTTTAGTCCTCCAGTTCGTCTGGAGGCAGCGGCTCGGGGGGGTACGCCGTAATCTGGTTAAAGGAGGCTCCAGATGAGTTGGATTCAGGATATTGTCAATCCCCGGCAACGCAGCTGGGAGGACTTTTACCGTAACCGCTGGGAGTATGATAAGGCCGTCCGCAGCAATCACGGAGTGAACTGCACGGGCAGTTGCTCCTGGATGGTGTACGTGAAAAACGGCATCGTCACCTGGGAGACGCAGGCGCTGGACTATCCCGACTTCGATAAAAACATGCCCCCCTACGAGCCGCGCGGCTGTCAGCGAGGTATTTCCTTTTCCTGGTATATCTACAGTCCCCTGAGGGTGAAATATCCCTACATCCGGGGTGTGCTGGCCGATCTCTGGCGCAACGCCAGGAAATACGCCATCGACCCCGTTGATGCCTGGGCGCGGGTAATGGAAGACGAAGCTGCCCGGGAGAAAATTCAAAAGGCCCGGGGTAAAGGTGGTTTCCGCCGCACTACCTGGGATGAGGTCCGTGAGATTATCGCGGCGTCTATGATTTACACCGCCAAAAAATACGGGCCTGACCGCGTCGTCGGTTTTTCCCCCATTCCCGCCATGTCTTACCTGAGCTATGCCGGCGGCTCACGGCTGTTGCAGCTCTTCGGCGGGGTTAACCTGAGCTTTTATGACTGGTACAGTGATCTCCCCCCGGCGTCTCCGGAGATGTGGGGGGAGCAGACTGATGTCCAGGAAAGCGCTGACTGGTATAACGCTAAATACATCGTGGCGATGGGCTCCAACCTGAACATGACCCGCACCCCGGATGTCCACTTCGTGGCGGAGGGCAGATATGCCGGGGCCAAATTCACCGTCCTGTCCCCTGATTTCAGCCAGGTTGCCAAGTACGCCGACTGGTGGCTGCCGGTAAAGGCCGGGCAGGACGGCGCTTTCTGGATGGCCGTCAACCATGTCATCTTAAAAGAGTTTTATGCCGACCGCCCGGTACCATTCTTTACCGATTATCTGAAGAAGTTTACCGATTCTCCTTTCCTGGTGGCCCTGGAGAAAACTGACCGGGGATACCGCGCCAGGCGTTTCGTGCGGGCCAACGCAACCGACCGCTACCGGGACGTGGAAAACGGCGACTGGAAATTCCTGGTCTGGGATGATAAGTCCGGCGCGGCCAGGATGCCCGGCGGCGCCATGGGTGACCGCTGGGCCAAGCAGGACCGGGGAAAATGGAACCTCCGGATGCTGGACGGACGCGATGGCGCCGAGCTGGACCCGGTACTTACCTTTATCAGCGAGCGGGACGATGTGGTGCCGGTCGAGTTCGAGGATTTTGAAAGCCGCTCCAGCTCTCTTCGCGGCGTACCGGTTAAATATCTGGAGACGGAGGCAGGACGGGTCCCTGTCACTACCGTCTTCGACCTGCTCATGGCACGGTTCGGGGTAGCCCGTGGTTTATCCGGGGACTATCCTGCCGACTATGAAGACAGCAAGTCCTATACCCCGGCCTGGCAGGAGAAATTGACCGGTATTGATCGCCAGACCCTGGTCAAGTTTGCCCGTGAGTTCGCCGGCACAGCGGAAAACACCGGAGGCAGGTGTACCGTTATCATCGGGGCCGGCGTCAATCACTGGTACCACAATAACCTCATGTACCGCGCGGCGATTACCGGCCTGATGCTCACCGGCAGTATCGGCAGGAACGGCGGCGGCCTGGCACATTACGTGGGCCAGGAAAAGCTGGCGGCCATCGCCCCCTGGGCGTCCATCGCCTTCGCTACCGATTGGGCCGGGCCGCCACGGCTGCAGAATAGCCCTTCATTCTACTACGTTCATACCGACCAGTGGCGTTACGAGGGGAGCTTCGGCGACTATAATCCCCCTTCTGGGGACGGTCTGGCACAAGGCCATACCATGGATATGCAAGCCCGGGCGGTGCACCTCGGGTGGCTGCCTTTCTTTCCCCAGTTCAACAAGAACCCCTTCGCCCTAGTCGAAGCGGCCAAAAAGGCCGGCGCCATCTCTGACGAAGAAATTATCCAATGGGTGGTGGCCCGGCTCAAAGATGGCAACGTCCGGTTCGCTATCGACGATCCGGATGGTCCCGAAAACTGGCCCCGGGTCTGGCTGGTCTGGCGCGGCAACGCCCTGATGTCCAGCGCCAAAGGACACGAATATTTCCTCCGGCATTTCCTGGGCACGGACAGCACCGTCAACGCTGAAGAGGTGGCCGCGGGGACGGTCAAGGACGTTAAGTGGCGGCCGGAGGCGCCTGTCGGGAAGCTCGACCTCGTCGTCGATGTCAATTTCCGCATGGACACCACCGCCCTATTTTCGGACATTGTCCTGCCCACCGCCACCTGGTACGAAAAAGATGATCTCTCCTCCACCGATCTCCACACCTATATCCACCCGCTTTCCCGGGCCGTGCCGCCCTGCTGGGAATCGAAAAGCGACTGGGATATCTTCAAGTCGATTGCCCGGAAGGTCAGCGAGCTGGCGCCCCCGCACTTCCCCGGGCCGGTCAAGGAAATCGTCTGCCAGCCTCTCCAGCACGATAGTGCCGATGAGATAGCCCAGGCGCATATCCGCGACTGGACCCGGGGGGAATATGAGCCGGTCCCCGGCAAGACCATGCCCCATCTGAGGCTCGTGGAAAGGAATTACCGCGACCTGTACCAGCGTTTCATCTCCTTCGGGCCGCTGGCCCGGCAAAACGGAATCGGGGCGCACGGCGTAAAATGGGACATCCAGGAGTTTTACGACCAGCTGCTGGAGAGCCATCCGCGTCAGTCCTGGAGCGGCCGGCAATATCCCTCGCTCGCCGAAGCCCGCGAGGCCGCTGATGTTATTCTTCACCTTGCCCCGGAGACCAATGGCGAAGTCGCCCGGAAGGCCTTCCAGGAGTATGAGAAGCTGGTGGGCGTGCCCCTGGCTGACCTGGCCGACGGCGGTCGTGGAATGACTTCAAAGTTCATGGACCTTCAGGCCCAGCCGGCCCGTTTGCTCACCAGCCCATGCTGGTCCGGCATCATCAATAACGGCCGGGCCTACTCGCCTTTCTGTATCAACACCGAGCGGCTGGTACCCTGGCGCACCCTTACCGGGCGCCAGCAGCTTTATCTCGACCACGAGCTTTATCTGGCTTTTGGTGAGAACCTGCCCGCTTACAAGCCCAATCCCGGACCGCAGGACTTCGGCGACTTTACCCGGACCAGACCGGAAGGCAAAAGTATCATGCTTAACTACCTGACGCCCCACGGCAAGTGGCATATTCATTCTACCTACGGGGACACCGAGCTGATGCAGACACTTTCCCGCGGCGGCGAACCTTTCTGGATAAGCGAGGAGGACGCCCGTAAAATAGGCGTCATCGATAACGACTGGGTGGAAGTCTATAACGACCACGGCGTCGTGGTGGCCCGGGCGGTGGTCAGCGTCCGTATTCCCACCGGGACATGTGTCTTTTACCATTCCCCGGAGCGGACCATTTCCGTCCCCCGCTCGCCCCTGCGCGGCAATCAGCGGGCTGGCGGCCACAACAGCCTGACCCGCGTGCGGCTCAAGCCGGTGCTGATGGCCGGCGGCTACGGGCAGTTTACGTATTCTTTTAACTACTGGGGGCCCACCGGGGTGAACCGGGATACTTATATCCTGGTGCGGAAACTGGAAGGCGAACCGGTCTGGTAAAGGAGTCTATCATGGATGTCAGAGCTCAACTAGCGTCCGTCTTTCACCTGGATAAGTGCATCGGCTGCCATACCTGCAGCCTGGCCTGTAATAACCTGTGGACATCCCGTGAAGGCACGGAATACATGTGGTGGAACAATGTCGAGACCAAGCCCGGGACGGGGTACCCGACCCTCTGGGAAGACCAGGGTAAATACCGGGGCGGCTGGGAGCTGAGGGGTAACTCCCTGGTGCCGCGTACCGGGCGCCGGCTGGGTATACTGAGCAATATGTTCTTCAACCCGGCTTTACCCACGATGGACGACTATTATGAGCCATGGACATATGACTACGAGCATCTTTTCACGGCGCCGCCCGGTGATACGCCACCGACCGCCCGACCGGTTTCCAAGATAACCGGTCACTACCTCGATGTCGAGGCCGGACCTAACTGGGACGATGACCTCAGCGGATCGCCCATCTACGCAAAAAACGACGTCAACCTGGCCAGCCTGACCCCCGCCGAGCAGGAGGCGATGTTCCGTATCGAGCAGATGGTATTTTTCTATATCCCTCGCATCTGTAACCACTGTCTGAACCCGGCCTGCCTGGCGGTCTGTCCCAGCGGTGCTATCTACAAGCGCGGCGAGGACGGCATCGTCCTGGTCAACCAGGAGAAATGCCGGGGCTGGCGCTTCTGCGTCAGCGGCTGCCCCTATAAAAAAACGTACTATAACTGGAAAACGGGCAAGGCGGAAAAATGCATCCTCTGCTACCCCCGGCTGGAGACCGGCCAGGCCCCCGCCTGCTTCCATACCTGCGTCGGTAGAATCCGCTACACCGGCCTGCTCCTGTATGACGCCGAACGCATCGAGGCGATGGCCAAGGCGCCCGACACGGAACTAGTCGAGGCGCAGCGACGCCTTATCCTTGATCCCGCTGACCCGGAGGTAGCCGCCGCCGCCCGCAGGAGCGGCATGAGTGATGAATGGCTGGCTGCCGCCGGGAGCTCACCGGTCTACCGGTTCGTCAAGGAATGGGGGCTGGCCCTGCCGCTCCACCCGGAGTTCCGTACCCTCCCCATGTTGTTCTACGTGCCCCCTCTCCTGCCGGTGGCCGCCTCGAACAAGACCGGGAGCTATGACCTGACCGAAAGCGGCTTCTTCGGGAATACCGGCAACACCCGCGCTCCGCTGCGTTATTTATCGGCTCTTTTTTCCGGCGGCAATACCGGTATTGTCACCGATGCCCTCGCCCGACTCTGGGCGGTACGCAGCTACGCACAGGCCCGCTCGGCGGGGAACATCAGCGAGAGCCAGGCCGGAGACCTCTTAAAAAAATCCGGCCTGACCGCCGAGACTGCCGGCCAGATCGCCGCTTTAACATCGCTGCCTCGCTTTAATGACAGGTTTGTGATTCCTCCGTACCGCCGCGAGGTTGATATCCAGGAGACGGTAAACCCCCAGAAACACCAGGGTCAGACCGGTTTCGGGTTCAGCCGCACGCCGGGGAGGGGACTATGATTTTCACAGAAGAAACGCGGCAAATCTGCCGGCTTTTTGGCGACCTCCTGGACTATCCGGGCGAAGGGTTAGCGGCAGCGGCGGAGGACTGCGCCGGAAGAATGAAGGCCCACTTCAACGGCGCTTCCGACCGGGTCCGGGCGTTCGCCGATTTCGTCGGAAGCCAGCCGCCGGGGACGATGGAAGAGCTCTATACCCGGACCTTCGACATGACGCCCGCGAATACTCTGTATATCGGCTATCACGTCTTTGGCGAGAGTCCCAGGCGGAGTGTTTTTCTGGTGAGGCTCCGGGAGGCCTTTCAGTCCCGTGGCTTTGAGGCCGGTACCGAATTACCCGACCACCTCGCGGTCTTGTTACGTTTCCTGAGCGTGACCGACGACCCGGAGTTCGTGTCCCCGCTGGTCCATGACGCCATCCTGCCGGTACTTGATAAGATGGTGAAATCCTTCCCCGGGGATAGCCGCGGCTACGGCCCGGTTGTGAAATCTTTGCGACAGTTTCTCGCCCGCAGCGAGGGCGGACCGGTAAAAAAGGGAGGTTCCTCCGATGATTGACCTCGTGCTCTACGGTATCTTACCGTATCTGACCGTAGCGGTAGCGGTGGTGGGGTTGATCTGGCGGTACGTTACCAACCAGTTCAGCTACTCCAGCGTTTCCTCCCAGTTCCTGGAAAACCGCCAGCTTTTCTGGGGGTCGGTGCCCTGGCATTACGGCATCATCCTGATATTGGCCGGGCACCTTATCGGCGTTTTTTTCCCCAGGAGCATCATGGCCTTCAACGGCGTCCCCGTCCGACTTTACATCCTGGAAGGCACGGCCCTGGCCCTGGGACTGCTGGTACTGGCCGGGATGGTCTTTCTGCTGCTGAGAAGGGGCACGAACGCCCGTGTTCGCGTGGTGACCACGCCGATGGATATCGTATTACTGGTCCTGTTGTTGCTCCAGGTGGTTTTTGGTATCGGCATCGCCATATTCTATCGCTGGGGTACGTCATGGTACGTTCAGACAGCCGCACCGTACTTCTGGTCGGTCGTCACCCTCTCGCCGAAGGTATCCTATATGTCATCATTGCCTTTACTGGTACAGCTCCACGCCGTTAACGCTTTTATCCTGGTCGGGCTTTTCCCGTTTACGAGGCTGGTGCACATGCTGTCGATACCGCTCGCCTATCTCTGGCGTCCTTACCAGGTCGTGATGTGGCACCGCCGCCAGCAGAGGGGTTTATGATGGACCATACGAAGACGGAAAATGTAAAAATGTCAGGCTCGCCCGCTCAGGGATTACTCGGGGCGACGCTGGGTTTTTTTATCGGTTTTGCCGCGGTCTCACTCTTCGGCCCGACGGCCAAGCTCCTCAAAGCGCCGCTGGAGCTATCTCCCGTTCAGGTAGGATTGTTGGTGGCCACGCCCATGTTGAGCGGCTCCCTGGCCAGGATACCGTTTGGCGCCTGGGTAGACACGACCGGTGGTAAAAAGCCTTTTCTCTGGCTTCTGGGCATATCGGCCGTGGGCATGGCCGGACTGCTGGTGCTGCTCCAAGTTGTTACCCCGGAAGGGCTGACCCCGGCCTACTTCCCGCTGGTGCTGGGACTGGGATTTCTGGCCGGATTTGGCATCGCCACGTTCTCCGTGGGTATCGCCCAGACTTCTTACTGGTTCCCGCAGAGAAGGCAGGGCTGGGCGCTCGGTGCCTATGCCGGCTTCGGCAACATGGCCCCCGGGCTGTTTGCCTGGCTGATACCCATCGTCATCGGCCTGTGGACGATAACGGGTGCCTATACCATCTGGCTTATCTTTTTAGTCGTTGGCACCATCGTCTACGCTATCATCGGCAGAAACGCCTACTACTTTCAGCTGTGCCGCGACAGAAAAGGGATGCCCGCCGAACAGGCCAGAAAGTTGTGCCGTGAGCGCGGGCAAGAGCTTTTCCCCGGGGGCGGCGTCTGGCACGGCCTGGCCACCGCCGCGAAACTCTGGCAGACGTGGTTCCTGGTGGCCCTCTATTTCACGACCTTCGGCGGTTTCCTGGCGCTCACCGCCTGGTTTCCCACTTTCTGGTCGGAGCTTTTCGGCCTCAGCCTGGGAGCCGCCGGTGCGCTGACGATGCTCTACTCTGTCCTCGCTTCACTTATCAGGGTCCCCGGTGGTCTCTTTTCCGACCGCGTGGGCGGTGAACTCACGGTCATCCTGGCGGTACTGGTGATGATGGCTGGCGCTCTGGTGATAGCTCTTACCCGTACTTTCGGGCCCGCCGTGACCGGGGCAGTAATCATGGCCCTGGGTATGGGCGTCGGGAACGCCGGCGTCTTCAAGCTTGTACCCAGGTACCTGCCGCGAGCCATGGGCGGCGCCTCGGGATGGGTGGGGGGTATCGGCGCTTTCGGAGGATTCGCCATCCCCCCGTTGCTGGGATTATTCATCCGAAACCAGGGAGACGCGGGCTACTCGCTTGGCTTCGTTACCTTTGTTGGCCTGGCGGCAGTCTCACTGGTGCTGGCCTATGTACTCAAGCGTACTTACCGGACCAGGGAAGCACAGGAGGAAGGGATATCTACCGAAGCTTCTACGGCATAGGTACGGGCTGATGCTCGCGAGAATAGAGACAAAGTTATTGGCGGAGATACGTAATGCCAACCTGGCTTAAAAAATGGCAGCCCGAAGACCCTAAATTCTGGCGGGAGACCGGCCGCCGGTTCGCCTGGCGGACGCTGACTATCACCACCATCGCCCTTATTTTTTCCTTCGCCATCTGGTTTTTAATGAGCGCCCTGGTGGTGCGTCTCCCGGGAATCGGTTTTAAATACACTGATATGCAGTTGTTCTGGCTGGCGGCGATGCCCGGGCTCGCCGGAGGGACGCTGCGGATGCTGCACACGTTTCTGATCCCTGTTTTCGGGACGCGGCATGTGGTCACCATCGCTACGCTGCTCAAGCTGTTCCCGGCGGTGGGGATAGGTCTAGCGGTACTGAACCCTCAGACACCATTCTGGCTTTTTCTGATACTGGCCTTTTCCGCAGGCCTCGGCGGAGGCGATTTTTCCTCCTTTATGCCCAGCACCAGCCTGGTATTCCCCAAGAGATTACAGGGGACGGCCCTCGGACTCCAGGCCGGCATCGGCAACTTCGGGGTGACCGTGGTCCAGTTCATCACCCCCTGGATTATCGGCTTTGCCGTTTTCGGTGCCGCAACCGGTGGTCCCCGGGTCTTTACCACCGCCACCGGTGCGACCAGGAATCTCTGGCTGCAGAATGCGGCTTTTATCTACGTTCCATTTCTGGTAATCATGGGTATCCTGGCCTGGGTATTCCTGAGAAGCGTGCCGGTCCGGGCGTCTTTCAGAGAACAGATGGATATTTTTAAAAACAAGCATACCTGGTTCTGTACCATCACCTATATGATGACCTTCGGCTCTTTTTCCGGGTTTTCCGCCACGTTTCCTCTGATGATAAAGTCAGTCTACGGCGGATTTGCCGATGCCCCTGACCCCTTGAAATTCGCTTTTCTAGGGCCGCTGGTCGGGTCTCTTTTCAGGATATTGATCGGGCCGGTCAGCGATAAAATCGGCGGGGCGGTCCTGACGACCGTCTCGGGGCTGATTATGATCGGCAGTGCCATCGCCATGGTATTTTCCGGTGTTTTCACCCCTGATTCGACCGGCCAGTTCCCCCTGTTCGTCATCCTGATGCTCGTTATTTTCCTGGCTTCCGGCACGGGCAACGCTTCGACTTTCCGCCAGTATCCTATCATCTTCGCCCATTCGCCGCGGCAGGGGGCCGGGGTTATCGGCTGGACGGCCGCCATCGCCGCTTACGGTCCGTTCATCTGGTCGACTTTCATCGGGCTGGCCATATCCCGGGCCGGTAGTCCGGCGCCGTTTTTCTACGGGCTAGCCGGATTTTACGTTATCGCCACCTTTGTTAATTGGTTCTATTACCAGCGGAAGGGATGTGAGCGACCGAGCTAAAAGCAATCTGGCTGGCCGTATATACTCTGCTGATTACTGGGGCTGATAGTCGCCTCCGGGTGCTCATGGACTGGACGCTATCTCTGATATTCGGCAGGGACACGACCTTAATCAGACTCAAAAAGCAACCGGACTTTTTTTGTATCGGCCGTTATCCAAACCACGATCTCTCAGCCATCCGGTTCTACTGAGAACCTCCGCCTTAAGTGAGACTGTTCACCGGGCCGGGAACCTCGACTCCAGTTTGCCCAAGGCGACCCGGGCGGCCACTTCTCCGGATAGTAACATCGCGCCGAAAGTCGGGCCCATCCGCGGCAGACCAAAGGTGGTGGACACCGCCATGCCGGCAACGATTAATCCGGGATGGACCTCTCCGGTATGCTCTATAATCAGGTCTTCCGACCTCTCCACCCACATGGCCCCGAATCCCTTTGTTTTGATTAGCCCTCGCTCTTCCAGCTTCTTGACGACCTGCGCGTCATGCCCGGTGGCATCGATAACGATTTCCGACTCCATGCCTACGGGGTCAACGCAGGTGATCTCGCGTGGTAATGACGCCACCGGCGTCCAGTTGATGACGACGCCGCTGACCTGCCCGTCTTCCCTCAGCACCAGGTCTTCGAATACCGTCATGTTGGCGAACTTAACCCCGGCATCGCATGCGGCAGCGATGAGTTTCGAGCAGGCGTGCGGGCCGTCAGCTACCATCAGTCCGTTGCTGACCTCCTCGTAAGGAATACCAAGTTCGTCCAGGACTCGCTCCGCCGGGTGCCTCACCGTCACTTTGTTCATGAGATAGCCGCCGATCCAGAAACCACCGCCAAGATAGTTGTTCCTTTCCACGATCAATACCTTCAACCCCCGCCGGGCCAGGTCGCGGCCGGCCATCAGTCCGCTAGGTCCCGCCCCGACAATCACGCAGTCGCTTTCCACGTACTCCTGGAACTGCTTGGCGAATCCGGAGACAATGGCACGGGTGATGTCCTTTTCTCCTACGGCACTGAATTTTTCCATCTGGTCCCTCCTGTTATTATTTTTTCTACCGTGAGGGGCATTTCCGGCCAACAAAAAAACCAGAAGCTGGAAGAAATCTTCTGGTTTCCTTGACTACTTCCCTACGCTCGCATTACCGAGATCAGGTTCTCAGGGTCGCCCCGATGTACTCGGGACTCTCAGCCTTCCAGCTCCCCCAGTAGATACCCCATTATAAAACGGGAAGGAACACCGTGTCAAATAACATCCGGCGCCACCGACGCTTTTCGATTTATCTCGACGGTTTACGACAAAAGTCATAGCCGATTATTTTATTTAGTGTTAGTCTGACAACAGTAAAGAATTTCCTAAAGGACATTTTAAATAAAACTTTAGGAGGGTTGAAATGCGCGAGAAAGTGGAAACTGTTCTGAACAAGGTCCGGCCAGCCCTGCTGGCCGATGGCGGGAACGTGGAACTGGTGGACGTTGAAGACGGCGTGGTTAAGGTGAGACTCACCGGCGCCTGTGGAAGTTGTCCTATGTCAACCAGGACACTGCACCTGGGTGTGGAGCGAGTCCTCCGGCAGGAAATCCCCGAGATAAAAGCGCTTGTCGCCGTGTAATCCAGGCCCTCCTTCAATATCGAGGCTCTGGCTCGATTCTTCAACATGACTGGTGTGACGACGGAGGTTCATGAATGGCTTATAAAATAAAAAATGATTGTAATGGTTGCGGCGCCTGCGAGCCGGAATGTCCTCATGCGGCTATCCGGGAAGGGGACGTCATCTATGTCATCGACACCGAGAAGTGCACCGAGTGTGTGGGTTCATACCCTTCATCAAAATGCGCCGAAGTATGCCCGGTAGGTGCTCCGGCCCCCGATCCCCGCCATAAGGAGACCAAGGAACAACTCCTCGAAAAGTGGTGCAGGATTCATCCTGGAGAAACGCCGAAGGTTTTTTAAAAGCAGGCACCAACAGGCCTGATATCACCATTATTCACCGAAATTACTTATGTCCAGATTGTACCGGATTTGTTAATGGATAAGACTGAAGGTCAGATCGAATTCAATTTACGGTCTTTCCTATTAATAGCTCAGTTCTATTTAGCTTTAAACCCCATCTCAGGTTATCAATAGGTAGCACTAATTTCATTTTGGCTAATATTTCTGTTTTATAAACTGATGGATGATTTGTCACGTTGGCACCCCGCGATGAGGCTCGTCTTGCGGTTACATATAAACTTCTTATCGAGACGATAGCTTCCGGTCGCATTGCCCGCTAGAGGCTTTTTCATTGTCGCCGCTGTAATTTTTTGGGGAATTTTACCCGTTCTTTTTAACAGCATCTGCACCGCTTTTTTGTTCGTACCACTTGCTATAATACTCTCGGGCGTAATTTGGTGAAATCTTACCATCCACCATGGAACTTAGAGACTCTTCAGAACCGCAGATGGAGGGTGCTTATATACACATGTATCGGGAACATAAACGACACCACCAAAAAGGCAGTTGCTTTTTTATCTGCGCCGCCGTCTCTCCAAGCAGCCTGTCCGAGTAATAGCTTCAGTCAAGCGTAATGGGTATAATGGGGGCAAGTCTTAG
>MGNQ01000022.1:67702-68672 GCA_001796865.1 Chloroflexi bacterium RBG_16_56_11 | reverse complement strand
CTTCCGGTCACCATCTCGTAGAGCATGGCCCCCAGTGAATAGAGGTCGGCTTTAGTGGTCACCTTGCCGCCCATGGCCTGCTCCGGCGGCATGTAAGCCACCGTGCCCACCATCATGCCGGACTGGGTAAGGCGGGATAGGTCGACCGCAACTGCCAGGCCAAAATCAACAATCTTGGCAGTACCGTCTTCAGTCAGCATGACATTGCCAGGCTTCAGGTCTCGGTGGATGATACCCTTGGTGTGGGAAAAGATGAGACCTCGACAGATGGCCTTGGCGATATCCAATATCTTGTCCAGGGGGAGCTTGTGCTCCGGTGCCTTCTTGATGAGGTCTTCGACATCGCCGCCACTAATAAATGGCTGCACGATGAACGGTTGGCCGTTGTGGTCGCCGATATCATAGACAGTGCCGATATTGGGATGGTCTCCCAGACGTCCCATGGCCTGCACTTCGCGTGTAATGCGTGTCCGGGCTACTTCGTCCAGCTTTTCGGTCTTTATCAGGGCGAAAGCAATGTCCCGGTCGAGTGTGGTGTCATGCGCCAGGAAGACCTTTTTCTTGCCACCTTCGCCCAAAAACTTCTTGACCTGGTAGCGGCCGTTAGCGAAGGACGCGGGCTGGGGAGAAGGGAGCTTGGCTAGTGCTGGCACTTGTTCGACTAGAGCGTGGCCGCACTCATGGCAGAATTTAACATCTTGAGGATTGTTAAAACCACACTGCGGGCAAGTCAACTGGGTGTGGATTGACTGACCACAATACCCACAGAATTTGACGGTCTCGGGATTTTCAGCCTGGCAATGCGGGCACTTCATGGGGAAAGACCTCCCATGCCGAATTAGCGTCTACAGTCTATGACCAAAGATTGTTGATGTCAAGTACAAATTGAATGGTGATAAGGGACAAATTGAGTGGAAAGTCAGCCCAATCCTTATCCGTGCAGTTACTTCGGCAACTTATAGTCCCCCTG
>MGNQ01000022.1:65485-67613 GCA_001796865.1 Chloroflexi bacterium RBG_16_56_11 | reverse complement strand
TTTCCGTCATTGTCAAAGATTCATTTTTCTTTCATTGACTCATGAGTGCCCCGATGTTATAACAAGACTAGTAGATAGTGAGAAAATAGTGTGGAAATTACTGATTTTGCTGGCAGATGTTAACCGATAAAATATCTTTCTCGACTTTTCCGGGTATTGAGGAGGAAAATCCATGAAAAATAGAATAATAAAAATAATCAGCCGGGCTTTTTTATTGCTACTGATAACGCTGGTATTTGCCACTATTATACCCGCGGCAAGTTATGCGGCCGCCGTTGATGCCCGGTATTTTCAGGGCGTTAATATCGCCCCAGATACCCACGGTCGGAGCGCGTTATCCAGCGCCGCCGCGGCATATTCTTCGAGTGCCGCTCCGGGAAGCGGGTTTACCTTTGTGGTCACGTCCGATATGCAGCAACATTCCGGACCGGCGCATGATATCACCCAGAATTTCCGGGGGGTTTGCGAAAAAATCAGCTCTCTGGGTGAAGGAGCTTTTATGGTCTCTCCCGGCGACCTCGACCCCCCTTCCGATGTCGACTGGACGGTTGGAAAATACCTTGGGGATGACTATCTCTGGTATCCCGTGGTGGGCAATCACGATGAAGAGACCACCGCTGAAATGAGCTGACTGCGGGCCTATGATTACGACCCTAACGGGTCACTCGAGCCTAATATTGTCAATACCGGCCCTCCGAACGGCGTGGCGACAACTTATTCCTTCGACTATGGTAACTCGCACTTTGTCGTACTTAATGAGTATTATAACGGCAGCAGTGACACCGGAACAGACGGTGACGTGGTTAATGCCCTGTATAATTGGCTCGTCGCTGATTTGAATGCCACTGACAGGTCACATATTTTTGTATTCGGCCATGAGCCTGCTTACCCTCAACTCGATGCCGATAACGGAGTGGTACGCCATCTCGGGGACAGCCTCGATAAATACGAGGCCAACCGGGACCAATTCTGGGGCCTGCTGCACGATAACAATGTCGTCGCTTATTTTTGCGGACATACCCACTGCTACAGCGCCGTGGATATCAATGGCGTCTGGCAGGTGAATACGGGGCATTCCCAGGGCACGGGCGATACCGGGACGCGCAGTACTTTCATTATGGTTAACGTTGACGGCGACGCGGTGACTTTCGAGGCTTATCGCGATAATTATGATGGCGGCCCGTATGTACTGGCCCACAGTGGCACGCTGGCCGCGCCGGCACAAACACCCCCGGTCGCTGTGTCTGACAACTACAACACTGTGAAGGAAATGACCTTGACCGTGGGTTCTCCCGGTGTCCTTGGCAACGATACCGACCCTGATGGTGACACGCTGACGGCCAGTCTGGTCGGCGGCGTCAGCCACGGCACGATGACCTTGAACGGCAACGGCTCATTCACGTACACCCCGGCCACCGGATATACCGGCGGCGATAGTTTCACCTACCGGGCTTATGACGGCCAGGCCTACTCGGGCGAGGCGGTTGTGTCCATTACCGTTATGGTTCCCACGGCGACATTCGGGCTGAACGCCGGCAACTGGACAAGTAGCGTCTATCAAAACCGGTTGCAGGCGATGAGGTTCCGGAACACGGCGGGGACAGGCACTTTGACAAAGCTTGAGGTATTGTTTAACGACACGACGCCCAACGGCCGGGTGAGGATGGGCGTCTACGCCGATAACAACGGTGTCCCGGGCAGCCAGCTGCTGGACGCTGGTGAGGTCAACGTGACCAACGGGTGGGTTTCCATCAACGCTAACCTTGGAGTGACGCTGAATACCTATTACTGGCTGGTGTTCAATTTACAGAGTACGAACAGCGTCAGGAACCAGACGGGCCAGCCGAGCCGGTCGCGCTACCAGGTAAGTTCTACTTATGGACCACTCCCGGCTCAGTATCCGAGCGCCGGGACCGGTTATACCAGTCAGTACGTCATGCGGGCCACGGTGACGCTGGGAGCCGGAGGCAACTCTCCGCCGGTGGCGGTGGCTGACGCTTACAATACCGGTAAGGATACCCCGCTTAACGTGGCCGCCCCGGGCGTGCTGGCCAACGACAGCGATGCCAACGGCGACGCGCTGACGGTGGGCCTGGTCAGCGGGGTCAGTCACGGCACTTTGACGCTG
>MGNQ01000022.1:49416-65467 GCA_001796865.1 Chloroflexi bacterium RBG_16_56_11 | reverse complement strand
TCCTTTACACGCCGGCCTCTGGTTACACTGGCGGCGATAGTTTCACTTACCGGGCCTATGACGGCCAGGCCTATTCGGGCGAGGCCGTGGTGTCCATCACGGTCACCGGAACTTCTTTGGTCACCTTTGGCCTGAGCAGTATTGAAGGCTCGGCCGATGAGAGTCCGAACTACCTCAATGCCATGAGGTTCCAGAACACGGCGGGCACGGGTAACCTGGTCAAGCTTGAAATACTCATCGATGATATTTCACCCACAGGTAACGTGAGGATGGGAATATATGCGGATAACAACGGCTCGCCGGGAAGCCGGCTGCTGGATGCGGGAGAGGTTAACGTGAGTAACGGGTGGGTAGGCAGCAGTGGACTCAACCTGCCGGTGACGCAGGGTACTTACTACTGGCTGGTATTCGTCCTGCAGAGCACGAACCGGGTCAGCGGCAGGACGGGACAGCCGGCGAACTCGCATCACTGGTACTATTATGCCTACAATGCCTTGCCTAGCCCCTACAATGTCAATGGCACTGACCATGGCTCGAGCGATGCTCAGTGGGCGATGCGGGCTACCGTGAGCGTTGGTCCATAAAACTGATACGGGCAAGCGGTATCCGTTTTTGGAGGATAAGCTGATAGGGTCTTCCTTTGCTATCCAGGTAGGATCTCGCAAGAGCCACCGGCGATATCCGGTTCGGGGCTAAGAACTGCCCGCGGTAATCATAGCGAGTTATTATCAGGCGACCGACAGTCTATCCCGGTTAAATTTTTAACGAATTAAGCGATAAGTGTCAAGCGGGTGGTGATGTAAATTTTACTCCCGGATAAAAAAATCAGGGTGTCGGTAGACCGGTATTTCGACCACCTGATTTCGTAAAAAGTTGTTTAACAAAAACGCGAAACTAGATTTGGTGAGCCGCGGAGGACTCGAACCTCCAACCTGATGATTAAGAGTCATCTGCTCTGCCAGTTGAGCTAGCGGCCCGTGTTCTCATTGTATCATCACCGGTCATGCCGGGGCAAGGAAAACGAAGCTGAAACATACGGGTCCGGAATAAAAAGTAGCTCTCCGTTTCGGGAGAGCTTGATGATGGAGCGTTAGAACCTGGCGTGGCGAGTTTTAAATGCCAGCCATCAGTTTTGCACGTTTTCCGTGAGGGTCACCTTGACTACCGGGGCCAGCAAATTGCCGTCCGGCGTCAGGATGTCCTTGGGCCTGGTGGCGTCTACCTCGGGGTGCCGTCGCCGGAACTCTTTCATGGCTTCGTCATGTTTGTTGAATGGTCCGCCTTCATTTTCAGCGCGGTTGTCAGGTTTATTGGGCTGGCTTTTTCTAATCCAGAGAATTATCATTCTCGTTATTACCTCCACCGGTGATCGGTAAGAATCCTCACCTAATTATTACTCGTGTATATCGGGGAATAAGTCTGGACAGTATTGCCGGGCACCCGCCTCAGCGTGTCGTTTATCCGCTGTCTTAAAATATCTCCCCCGAAGGGCTCGGTAAGGTAGCTGTCCGCGCAAAGATTAAGTCCCCTTACCGTGACCCCGTCAGTGCCCCAGGTGCTGAGCATCATGATGGGAGTCTGCGTCCATTGCCGGAGCTGTAGGCATGTCCCGATGCCGTCAAGGGTCGGCATGACGATATCAAGGATGATGAAATCGGGATTTTCGGCATCAAGCACTTGTCTGAGCTGTACCCCGCTGTGACGGGTATTAATGACCTCATAGCCGTCGGCGCCGAGCTCTCTTTGAAGGAAATTCATCAGTGCCTGGTCGCGGCTGACGTTGAGTATTTTAGTCTTAACCAGCATGTTGGCCTCCTGACAGGCTGTATCGATACTGGAATAAGACTAACATCCCGCCGGTAAACAGGGCATAAACGGCCGTGTTTCCAAGATAAATATCTTATTAACGATAAGACGCGGGACCAGGCCCAAAGGAAGCAAGCGTTTCCAGCGTAAAGGAGTTTGACATAATGTTGCTATTTAAACCAATGCAGGAAGTGGCAAAAAACCCGGAAAAGCGATGACTCAAGCGCGGAATTCAAACTTCTTTTCCGGATGTCCGGGTATACATCGTACCGTTGCCCGCCGTCCACCAGAAAATGGGGTGGTCTATCCAGTGGATGTAAAGAGGCAGGTGTTTCATACCTCCGGGTACGAAAATAAGGCAGGATTTATTAAGGACGTACCTTTCATCCTCCAGCCAGAGCTCAATCTCTCCACCAAGCTCCCGCGGCTTACCCGGGACCGTCCCCACAAACCCCAGTGTCTCATCAAAATCGTGCGTATGGGCTATTTCCATCTCCAGGTTACCGGAACCTTTCTTCGACCATAGCCAGACGCAGTTGGTGTAAAAAGCGCCTCTCGCCACCGAATCGTCCAGGGCGAACATCCACGTCGACTCCACATAGTTTCCGGCCCTGCGCTGCTTTTCGATCATTTCCGGGACAGGCAGGGGTCTTTCCATGGGTTTGACATCGGTCAAGATATATTTCGCGTATTTATTTTCAGCCAATTTGTTCTCCTTCAGAAATCTCAAACGCATTTCGCCGCAGGCGAAGGCCTTAGGCGGACCTTTTTTCCGTAGTTTTTCTCTTGCGGGGACGGCGCCCGGGTTTATAGACCCTGGTGAGCGAGACCTCCAAAAACACGAGAGGCCTTTCGACCTTTCTAAAGATAATAGGGCAGTGCTTGAGTCCTGCCGGGATGGCGACTACGGCCGGGGAAGTGATGACATGTTTTTCGCCGCCGAGGGTGAACTCAATCTCCGCGCCGAAATCGGTTATGTCCAGCGGGTTCCCGCCGATGAAGCACAGCATCTCCGTAAAATCGTGGGAGTGTGAAAAATCGAAAGACATTGGTTTGGAGACGCAGTGATAGCCCAGGCTGCAGTCCGCATCCAGCTCGCCATCGTGAGCGACGATTGATTTTCCGGTGTAGTGCGGGATTTCTTTGATAAGGTTCGTTAAAAAGTGTTTATCATATCTGGATTCGTACATGAGTGCAACCTCCGATTTGGTATTATGGACTTGTCTCTGCGAGTACGAAGATTCAACTGATTCTACTCTTAATCCGGCATTTGAATCAACACTATTGTTTTAGTCTGTGATATAATACCTGAAAAGCAGCGAAAATAATCGAGTAGTCTCCTCAGGTAACGGAGGGTGTAAAACAGCATGGTAAAAAGCTTTACAGCAAAATATACGAAAATCAGCTCCGGTTACATGGGACAGCTAGTGGAATGGCCTGAAGTAATAACTGAAGGGAAAGACATTGAAGAATGTAGGGAGATGCTCAGGGACGCCCTGAAAGAAATGATAAAAGCCTACAAACAACAAGGAAAAGAGATCCCTGCCGGTGGAGACTTACTCGAGCAGGTACTTGTAGAGGCATAATCTTGACTGTTAAACGCAGGGATTTACTAAAATACCTGGAGACCAATGGGTTTTATCTACTGCGTGAAGGTAAAAGGCACTCAATTTATACCAATGATATAAAAACACTGCCGATAAAAAGGCATCGCGTTTTTAACAGGATTACCGCCAACGAACTGTGTAAACAGGCAGGGTTAAGACCGAACTTTTAACTGAAGGCTTTTTTATACAAACCCTACCTCACCGTTGACAGGTGGTAGCCCACTCCCGGAATGGTCTGTATATATTTAGGACTCTTGGGGTCGGGCTCAAGCTTGCGGCGCAGCCTGCCGACGAAGACACGCAGGTATTCTTTCTCCGAAGAGTATTCGTTGCCCCAGACGCTCTGTAGAAGCATGCTGTGGGTGAGGACCTTGTCCGAGTTCACGGCCAGGTGTTGGAGCAGGGAGTACTCCGTGGGCGTGAGGGTTACCTCGTGTCCGTCTACGGTAACACGCCTTTTGGCGAAGTTGATTTCCAGTCCGTCAAAATTGAAATTGGACTGGGCCGGGGCCACCGCGGGGTCGCCGCGGTGCCGGAAAGCCGTCTTTATCCTGGCTATCAGCTCAGCGATTCCGAAGGGCTTGGTCAGGTAATCGTCGGCCCCCAGCTCCAGGCATTTCACCTTGTCTTTTTCATCACCGCGTGCGCTGAGGATAATTATGGGCACGCTGGACCATTCACGGATACGACGGCAAACTTCGACGCCGTCAACCCGCGGCATCATGAGGTCCAGAATAATAAGGTCGACGAAGTCCCGCTGTACCGCCTCTAGTGATTCCTCTCCGTCGGTCGCCGTGATGACTTCGTAGCCACGGGCCTTGAGATTGGTGCTGAGTAGCCTGAGTATGGCCGGGTCGTCATCGACAATGAGTATTTGTTTTTTCTCCATGTTAGCCCCCTTTAGTGCAGTGGCAGGCTGAAGCTGAATTTAGCGCCCTTGCCCGGTTCGCTTTCCACCCAGATGCGGCCGCCGTGCGTTTCCACGATGCCGCGGCAGATGGCCAGCCCCAGCCCGGTCCCCTTCCTCCGCCCGTTCTTGCGACCGTCTCCCTGGAAAAAGCGTTCGAAGATTTTCTGGTGCACGTCGGCGGGGATGCCGAATCCTTGATCACTAACGCTGACTATCAGCTCCGCGTCGTTGCTCTCCACCTTGATGGTGATGTCGGTGTTATCTTCGGAAAACTTCACGGCGTTATCAACGAGGTTGGTCAGTACCTCGCTGATGCGGCCTTCGTCCATTTTTACCTGGGGAATGTCGTCAGGGATTTCCAGCCGTAGATGGTGCTTAATAGTAAGGCTTTCCAGTCGGTCTCTTAAGGAACCGATGACCATCTCGATATTATGCGGGAATTTTTTAATTTCCAGGGCGTCCGCTTCCAGGCGTGACATCATGAGCAGGTCGTCCACGAGGCGGGTAAGCGTATCGGCGTCCTTGTCTATAGAAACGAGAAAGTCCCGCCGCGTTTGTTCGTCGAAGATGACGTCCGGCTGCAGCAGGCTATTGGCCGAGCCCTTGATGACCGCCAGGGGGGTGCGTAGCTCGTGAGAGACGTTAGCCAGGAACTCGGTGCGCATGGCGTCTAGCTCTTTCAGAGATTTGGCGCTGGAGGCCGCTTCGTAAAGCTGGGCGTTGCGTACGGCGATGGCTATCTCGCGTCCTATCCTGGTCAGGAGGTCGACGTTACCCTGGCTGAAGCAGTGCGTGAAGCTGGTAGCCACCCCCATCACGCCGATGTTCTCCGAGGGAACGGTCGTCAGGGGCACCCCCGCGAAAGACTGGTACCCTCCGGCGCAAAGGAAACCGAGGTCTGGTTCCGTATACCTCGATAGCTTCTCGATGACGGCAGGCCGGGCCTGAGTAAAAATACGCCCGATGGTGCCGCTGTCTTTGGCGGTCTCTTTCAGCATCGACTGGGCCAGCTTGCGGGAAAGCCCGCGGTGTCCCCGGAGCACCAGCCGGTCGTTATCGTTCAGGTAGATGAAACCGACCTCCAGGCCGGTGGACTGGGCGACCCTCTCCAGGGCGGCGTCCACAATCTGCTGCAGGTCGAGGGACTGCGAAACCGCCTGCGAGACACTGAGCAGGGTGTTGGCAATGCGGTTATGGCGCTCCAGCTCGTCCATGAGCTGGCGGTTTTCCAGGACCAGTCGCTGCTTTTCCAGGCCGCGGTCTATCACCGACATGAGGTTGTCAGGATCGAGAGGTTTTTCCAGGTAGGCGAAAGCTCCCCGATTCAGCGATTCGATAGCGTTCTGCACCGAAGAGTGGCCGGTGAGCATGATGGCGATTATGTCCGGGTGGATTTCCAGTATCCGGGTCAGGAGCTCCGTGCCGTTAGCGTCCGGCAGGCTTATGTCCAGGATGGTAGCGTGATAGAAACGCTCTTTGAACCGCGTCATCGCCTCCTGGGCGGAAGAGCAGGTCTTTGCCTCGTAGCCCTTTTTCGCCAGAATAAGGCTGACTATTTCCAGGAAGTCACGGTCGTCATCGACTACCAGGATGCTCTCGCTAGCCATCATTTCTCCGGCGGTGACGCGATTTCTTGCCTATCTGTTTCACGAGCTCGGCGGCCTCGGCGGGGTCGAAAGGCTTGTACAGGCAGGTCACGGCAGAGGCCGCCTGGGCTTTATCCAGGGCGTCTTTTACCTCGTTGCGAAAACCGGTCATCATAATCGTCATGATATCGGGATTGATATCTTTCAGCCTGAGGAAAGTCTCCAGCCCGTCGATATTCGGCAGCTTGACGTCGATAAAGGCTATCTGGCAGGACTTGCCCCGGGCGATGGCGACGGCGTCTTCCCCGCTGTAGGCGGTGAGCACTTCGTGACCCTGCTGATTGAAGACGCGTGTCAGGGTTTCGCAGATATCCGGGTCGTCATCCACGATAAGGATGGGCTGACATGACGCCAGCTCGTTGATGAGCTCCATCAGCCGGTCGATTTGTATCGGCTTGTTGATGACCTGGCGGACGCCTTCCTCGCGGGCGGTTTTTAGCAGTTTCTCGTCGGAGTACGCCGTCATCAGGATAACGAGGGCCCCGGGCTGCATTTCCTTGATTTTCCGCAGGGCTTCCACACCGTTCATCTCCGGCATGACGATGTCCATCAGAGTAATATCGAAGTTCTGCTCTTTAAATTTGGCCACGGCGGAAGCCCCGTTTTCCGCGGTCGCGACGTAATAGCCGCGCCTCTTGAAAATCATGGCGAAAGTCTCGAGTAAATCTGCATTATCGTCAACGACAAGGATGGTTGGTTCGTCAATCATTTATCTCCTTTTCTCGAGTGGAAGTTTTACGGTGAAGGTAGCCCCCTTGCCCAGCTGGCTGATGACCTCTATCTTGCCGCCGTTTTGCTCGATGAGTCTCTTGGAAATAGCCAGACCCAGACCGATGCCTTTGGGCTTGGTGGTAAAGAGAGGTTCGAATATCTTTTCCAGGTTTTCCGCGGGTATACCGCAGCCGGTATCGCTGAAGCGTACCCAGGCTACCTCTTCCTGGGAGCCGGTTTCCACGCCCAGCTCACCGTCTTTTCCGGTCATAGCCTGGATGGCGTTGGAGATGATGTTCGTAAAGACCCGGCTTATCTGCTCGGCGTCTGTCCTCACCGGGATGACGTGACCGTTCAGATTGGTCTTGAGTGTGACATTTTCCGGCATGGTCACCCATGACAGGCTCTCCCTGACCAGGGCGTTAACGTCTACCCTGACCTGCGTCGGCGGTCTGATGCGGGTAAAGTCAAGCAGGTCGGTAACGATTTTGTTAGCGATATCGATTTGTTTATCCAGGACCTTCAGGGTGTTCACGGCTTCCTCGTCCCCTTTGGCGGCCAGGGACATATTGAGCAGGTAAGCGCAGTTCCTGATGACATTAAGGGGATTGCGCAGCTCGTGGCCCACTCCGGAAGCCAGTTCCCCCACGGCCGCCAGTCTTTCCGAGCGAATGAGCTTCTCCTGGACCTGCTCCAGGTCTTTCGTCCTGTTTTCCACTTCTGTTTCCAGTTGTTCGTAGTAGACCCGGAGAGACTGCTCCAGCTCAAGCTGATGGATAGCCCCGCCGATTCTTTCTACCAGCGTCTTGGCCAGGTGAGTACGCTTTTTCAGGAAAGGATTATCACGCGTGGAGTATATCTCCACCACGCCGACCGTCTCGCCGCTGATGACCAGGTTTTCCGTTATTTTGCTCAGTGATTTCTGGAAGTTGGGGCTTTTAAAGACCTGGTCGCGGAAAGTGATCCTGACCATGGTCTCCTCTGTGGACAACATCGACTGAGGCACCAGGGCGACCACTCTGGTGAGGAAATCTTCGACAGAGGGGCTTTCTTCGGTAGCCTTGCCGATGTCGTAAAGGCATTTCATCTCCCTCATCCGCTGTCGCAATTGGTGCTCGTTCTTCTGGAGCATGGCGATTACCGCTCCCACGGCGCCAAGAATGATGACGAAGGCGGTGGGTTTGAAAAGGACGTTGGGATAGGTGTCCATGATGATGGCGTTAGGCAGCAGTATCAGCATGGAAACGAGGGATGCCATGATGGCCGGAATGACACCCAGGATGTACGCGGTGTAAACCACGGGCGCGAAGAAAACCAGTCCGAGTAAATCGATGCCGTAGATGTTATGGAAAGTGTTTAAAGAGTCTTTTAAAGAAGTCCAGCCGGCCAGCCCGCTGATAACCGGAAGATAGTAGACAATCGAACACAGTATCGTCACGGCGATGATGAACCGCAGGTGTTTGTTTATCCGCAGCTGTTTTTTAACATTTTTGGTATTCATTTTCAGCCTCCCCGATGTCCAGGGTTGCCTGCCGCTCTCCGGGCTAAGCCCGCGGGTCTGACCGTTGCCGACGATTACGATTTTTAAGCACGTGACACTATGGGCGACGTGCAAATTGCCCCGCGATTTCAGGCTACTACTGCCGTACCTTGAGAGCAACCATGATAACCCCCTATTTTATCGGGGGATTCCCCTATTGGAGAAAAACCCCCGTAGATTCAGCTTTTTTGCCACTCCTTGATTATCTGCTGTATCTCGTTCAAATCGTCCATCAGCTCCCGGGCGGTCACGTCAGGTAACGAGTTGATGAGGTTTGCCAGAGGATTTACCTCGGTCTCCTCGCTACTGAAGAGATTGCTCAGAGATTCATCGGCCGCGGACTTCGCCTCTTTCGCCGCGGCTGGCGGGGCAGACGCTCCTGCGGCTGGCGGGGCCGGTGTCCCTGCGGCTACCGGGGCCGATGCCCCTGAGGCTGGTGTCTCTGCTTTTACCTGTTTAACGGCCGGCTGGGCGGCATCGGGCGCCAGCTTGCTCATATCAACTACCTTGAGCTCCGGTTTGTTTTCAATGGCTGCTGTCGCGGCAGCGTCGAGCTCATCTGGAACATCGGCCAGCTTATCTTCCGGTGTGACCGATAGCTCTTCGATGGGGCCGTGCGGCCTGACCGGCGGAGCCTCACCTTTTCCGTTAGACACGAGTCCGTTCAGTTTCTGCGCTGTTTGTTCCAGGCCTTTCGTCCGGCTGTTTATCGCCTCTTTTATCTCCTCTATCGGGACGGCGGCGGTGCTGTCAGTTGCCGTTTTAGCGTCGCTTTTTCCCCTGGACTTATGCAAAGTCAGACCTTTGAGACTTTTAAAATGCATTGGCTACCTCCTCGGTTATTCATCGGCACCTATCGGAAATACCCCTCACGATAAGCCTTGGAGAGGATGGAATACACATCGTAAAAATTTGTTTTACCCTGCTCTTGCATACGCTTGAGAACATCCGCCCTTTGCTTGAGAATTTTGTAAATTTGCCGTCTTTTTTCCTCGGGCAAGCCGCGCCGCGGGGCGATCTTGTTTTCCAGCAAGTAGGAGTTCTGGAATCCGCGGAAAGTAAATGTGTCATCGAGGGGATTCCAGTTGAAAGACTCGATAAAGGAAAACGAGTCGGCCACGGAGTCATAACTGACGATTTCATTGATGCTGGTGAGGCGGCGGGCGAGCGAGCCGCTGGCCAGCCTGACCTGCTGGCAGATAACGACCACATTGAGGTTGTCCACGTAGGTCTTGGGCACATTGATGGGATTGCCGGTGACACGCTGGATGAGCTTTGAGACTGACGCAGCGTGGAAAGTGCTCATGGTGGCGTGGCCCGTCTGCATGGCCTGGAAGGCGATGGCGCCTTCGGCGCCGCGGATTTCACCGACGATGATGAGGTTGGGTCTTTGCCGCAGGGCGGCCTTGAGCAGGTCAAACATGGAGACTTCGGAAGATTCCCCCGACTTGCCGGAGCCGCGGGTAACCCCGCGTATCCAGTTATGGTGCGGCACCTGGACTTCCGGCGTGTCTTCGATGCTAACTATCTTGGATTCCGGCGGGATGAAAGTGGTCAGCGCGTTCATGAGGGTGGTCTTGCCGGAGGCGGTTTCGCCGGATACCCAGACGTTCATGCCTTCCTGGAGGATGATGGAGAGATAGGCCGCCATATCGTAGTTGAGGGCGCCGAACTGGATGAGCTCCAGTATGCTTAACGGGGTATCGCTGAATTTCCTGATGGTGAAGTTGCTGCCTCTCTTGGAGACATCGGTGCCGTAGACGATATTGATACGCGAGCCGTCCGGTAGGGTAGCGTCGACAACCGGTTCGCGGAAGGTCACCGGGTGCTTGATGTTTTCCGCCAGCTCGATGACGAATTTGTCCAGCGCCTCGTTGGTCTCGAAGCCAATGCTGGCCCTGAGTCCCCCGAAAATCTTGTGCTCGACGAAGATGTTGCCCAGGCCCGAGCAGGAAATGTCTTCGATATTGGGGTCCAGTATCATTGGGTCCAGGGCGCCCATGCCTTCGAGTTTACGCCTCAGCAGGTAACGCAGGGCGTTATACTGAAAGGCGGTGATATGCAGTTTTCCCTTGCTGCCGCCCGACTTGGCAGACGCCGGTTTCTTCTTTTTTTTTGCGGCTTTTTTCTCCGCTTTTTTGGCGTCTTCCACCTCGCCCTCTTTTTTTATTGCCTCTTTGGGCGGCGGGGCGGCCTTATGATTACCCACGATAATAATCCTGTCGACAATGCCCATGATTATTTCCAGGCGTTTCTTGGCGTCGTAGACGCCTTCCAGCTCTTTGACGTATTCCGCCAATCGTAGCTCAATCTCGTCGAGGGTGCTATCCTGCGCATTGATGAGGCTCGGTTCCACGGCTACATAGTAGTCCCGGATGTCCTCCAGATTTGCCAGGACGTGGACAAACACCCCGTTTCCCACTTTGTATATAAGGTTGGGATTTTTGGTGCCTTTAAGACTCCGCGTGACTTTTTCATAGTATTGCGGGAGGCCTGTCTTTTCGGGAAGCATACGGAGGTATTGAAGCAGGTGGGGATTTTCCGGGCAAACTTTTTGCAGCTCCGGGGATAACCTGGTAAAAATGGGACACGCCGTAATCTCGCTCCCGCATTCCTTCCCGCAGTCCCCGGGACAGGCCTTTATTTCGAACGGAAGACGAAGCATCTCATCTCCTAGACCTTAGCCTTGGCCAGCGGGATAATCCGCATGCCGAGCTTGGGTTCGATATTGAAGCTGACGACGTCACCGGTAGGACGCTCGGCGCCGCGTACTTTGAGGACCTCCAGGATTTTTATCATGCTATCGCCTATTTGCTCGAGCCGTAGCTTGAAGCGGGCATCGCACAGCGAGCGGGTACGGGCGAGCATATCTTCTTCAAACGCGTAGGAATGAGCTACCACGATAATCGTCCGCCCCTCGTCAGCCAGCCCTTTGCACCGGGAAAAGAAGTCGATAATAGCCACGGGACTGCTGTGGGCGACGAGCAGGGTAATGGAGTCGATGATTACCAGTTTAAAATCCTGTGGCTGGCGCGAGAAATGGTGGGTGAGGACGTGGAAAGGCTTTTGGCCGCCCTGCATGCTATTATGGAAGGTCAGCGGGAAAATGCGCAGCCGGTCCGCCAGAAAATGGTCGAGAACGTTCATCGCCAGCGATTCCATCTGGCTTATCAGACTCCGGACGCTATTTTCCGTGGTGTAATATGCCACGGATATCTGGCCGTTGACCAGGGTGCCGTTGGTGAGGTGCTGGCACATCACGCTTTTACCGGCGTCCGAGTGTCCTTCAATAAGACATAAAGAACCGAGGGGAATGCCACCTCCCAGCTTTTCATCGACTTCCGGTACGCCGGTTACGATAAACTCTTTCTTTTTATCCTTGGCCATAGTCGGTCACCTTTCTGGTCGCGCCGTTGTTTACAGCGCCATTATGTCGGTACATTGCTATCGGTCTCGGGGGTAAGGTCGAGGCAAAACTCCTGGCTTTTACCGTCGCCGGTGGGTAGCACCAGCTTCAGCTTTATCTGTTTTTCCCTCGACTTGTCTACCTCGATAATATCGTCTTCAGCCGGCTGGGCCTTTTCGCCCGCTTCCGACAGATTCGGTATCCAGGGGAACCGGGGGGCATCGCCGCCCAAGAGGATGCCATGCAGGGACAGCATCGCCTGGCTCCAAATCTCGGCGTAGCTCGACGATTCGGACCGGTTCTCGGTCATCTCAGCCAGGTGAATGATGACCTCTTTCAGCTCCGGTGAAAGGTGCCCGCTGAGACCGTATACCTCCAGAAATACGGGTATCTGCTCCCGGCCGATGTCTTTCTTGACCGCGGCGACCCAGTTCAGCAGGTTCGCCAGCGTGTTAACTTTCGGGATTCCGGCGTTGACGTAGGGAGCGGTGTTATCGTAGTCCATAGGCTTATCCTCCATCTCAGGCGCGGCCGCGGCGCCTTCTTCCTCTTCGAACGCAGCGCCAGGTTCTTCTTCGTCGATGTCCTCAGGGACAAACGCTTCTTCCGGGGTGCTCTCGTTGACTTCTTCAAGATTTTGGGCTTCATCCTCTTGAGTGTCCCCGGTAGGCTGCTCTGTTTGGGAGACCGGCTCTCCGGCGTCTTCGACAGTCTGCTCTTCTTCCATCTCGGTCAGCTCGTCATGGGACTCATCGGCCGCCTGATTTTGGGGAGGCGCCGTGAGGTTACCTTTCAAGGTAATTTTCTGTTCACCGTCGCCCCCGAGGGCGGCCAGAATGGTGGAGAACTCTGACGAGGGCAATTCCATGTTAAGCAGATAGTCCCTGACGCTGGCGAGTGACTGCTTCAGCTCTCCCTTCAACAGCTTGATTTCTTCCTGGAGGGTCTCGAGCTTTTTGTCGCCTTCCATACCTGTTTACCCCCTTTCCGCCTTGAGCTCTTCACGCAGCCTCTCCTTGTCCAGGTCGTTCGGTATCGGCGACTGCGCTTCCATTAAATAAGTGCGTATGTCGTAAAGTATTTCTTTCAGCTCATCCCTGATTTCCTTGAACTCGGCCTCAATGGAATCCAGGTTTGTCTCTTTGTCCATGTTACCTCCTTAAATCTGGGAAACGGATGTAAAAAGGGTTGCGGCCATCTTCGGCAGGACAAGCAGGCAAATACCTGAAATTCCGGAGGTAATTGCCAGGTTATCCAGGATTTTATACTTGCTGCCTCCTGCTGCCAGCGCCGGGACGATGGCATTAGCCACGGTGAAAATCAGCACCAGGGGCAGGACCAAGGTGTGCATCATATCTAACCCGGTCAGGTTGAAGCTGGACAGAGAAGTTAAAGTGGGTGTCCCGGACACGCTTGGCATAGTGTCTTGCGCCTTGCCCAGCATGCCGCCGAAGGCCACGATTACCTCGGTGATAAAAATGAGGATGACAACTACGGCCGTGTGCATGGTCATACACAACCAGCGGAAAGGACCGGCAACCGTCCTTCGCCTAGCCCGGAGCAGGGCGACCTGGTTGGCGAAGGCCGCGGCGTGCTGGCCGGCCTGGCCGGCGGAGCCGCCCACTTCGATGGCGTCGTAAAACATGCCGACGCTGCGGTTAGCCAGCTCGCTGCCGGTCTCGTCAATGAATTTACGCCACGATAGCTTCGACTTGATGCCGGCCGTGAGCCTGGTGTGGAGGTTCTTGACCGAGATTCTCAGGACATTGATGGCATCGAGGTCGAGGCGGGACAGCGCGGAGTTCACCGTTGTCCCCAGGGCCGTGCAGACACCGCCAAGTGAACGTAAAAACGTCCCCACCTCGCTGTCTCGTTTAGCAATCTTGCGGTCGTCCCGGGCCATGATAAACCCGACCGGGAAGATAGTGACGGCGATAACCACCAGCGCCAGCCCCAGGTTCTGCCCGGTGAGAAGAAAGAACGCGCTGATGACTACGGCCGCCGGCAGGACGAATTTAAATAGCTTGGTGCCGAGCTTTTGCTCATCGGAGCCCGGCCAGCGCAGGACAGTCGGCTCTTTGGGGGAGACCAGCCATATCAGCCAGACGCCGACGGACGTGGTGGCGACGGCAATACCGGCCATGGCGATAATCAGTCTGGTCTCGATTTTCCATATCATGGTGGAGACGATGCCGATAACCACGACCAGCACCGCTGACAGGATGAGGGACACGTAAGCGTCGGTCCACATCTTGAGGGCTTCGAGGCTCCGGCCGTATTCGTTTTCAAAATCCTCGGCGCGCGCGCGCGCCTCCCTTGTCAAAAAGTCGGCCTCGGGCTCTCCCGATATAAGCGAGCTGGAGAAACGCAGGAGGAGTCCTTTCATCTCTTCTTCCTGGAGCGGTTCACCCACAGCGCGGCAGGCCCGGGCGTAGTCATACTTCAACCGCGTGCGGGCAAGCTCGACCCTTTTGAAATATTCCGCGGCCGAACATTGCAGTTCGGCGGCGTGCTGGAAAATCTGGTCCCGCGGGACACCGGATACAGCGATGGTAGACATGTAGGAGAGCTGGTAAAAAAGGTCGAAGTTCATCATGCGATTTTTACGGTTTTTCGGCGTTCCGTCTCGTTTGAACATCCTGGTTTTTATCGTGTCTAAAAGTTTAATAGGCATCAGGGTTCAATCCTCGTCTGTTCGTTAACGCTCAGGGCGATATCATCCGTTCTCAACTGCATATAGCCGGCGTCACCAGCGGGTCCCAGATCGGTAGCGCCGTAATAAACGATTTCAAGGTAGTCATTCACGTCGACCACCGTATAGCCGGGGAAAGCAAAGTTGGCACTTTTCGTTAACCAGGTACCTTCCTCGCTCTTATCGACATAGGCACTGGCGGCGCCGGTGGCGATAGTTGTCCTGATACTCCCATCGGCCTGGCGTACCAGGATATCGATATTGAAGTAAACGTCACCGTCTTTCCGGGGAAATTGGCCCCCGCCGGTTACCAGGCACCGGTAGTACACCGTCCAGGTGGCCGCCGGGATTTCATCGATACCGATTAGAGGGTAGAGATACCGCGCCGGACGGGACGGCTGGTTTTCGTTCAACAGGATTTTCCGGCCACCCTCATTTCTAATAAAATCTTCCCGGAAAGTAGTCCCGGCGCTATCCGCGGGCGTGTTCTCGACAAGCTCGTAATAGTTAGTACTGGCAATGGTCGTGTTTTCCGTGTGGGGAGTCAGCACTGCGTTACCGGGACTGGAAAAATCGATTGAGTCGAAGACCCCGTTCGGAGTGACGATAGTGATATTCCCGGGCCAGCCAGTCCCGGGAGATGGGTTCAGTCCTGCCAAGGCCACCAGCTCTTCCTGCGGATTCAGAATATCCGGCTCGAAGAAGTCTACCGGACCATTGAGGCCGATTCTCGCTTTCTGCCACTCGTTATCCCCCAGCGCCCCCGTGGTGTAAGGCAGCCATTCGGTGCGGCTTACACTGCCAGCATCGAAGTAATGGACAATAAAGTCCCACTTATCGAAGCCGGCCAGCCTGGTCTGGCCGGTATTCCTGACGGTCACGCGTAATAAGTCCGACCAGGCGAGATGCGTTGCCCGGACGGCTTCGAGATGAGTCCTGGTCATTTCACCCTCTCTGAGGCTGATTTGCTCTATGCTGAGGGAGGTGACATCCGCTGAGGTGATGATTCCCTGCGATAGTGTCATCCCTCCCACGACAATCATGGCCATACATATAATGGAGACAAGGATCGTCGCCATGTAAATAGCTCCTTAGTAACGGGTCAAAGGCCTTCCCTTTCCTTTCTTTCATTTGCCTGACCGGGTTCACGGCGAGAAATAAGTAGAGCAGGTAATCCCGCTGGGCGTCGCCACGACGGCCAGGTTGGTTGTGTTAGCGCCTACCGGGGGATTGAGTTGCGCTCTTATCATCATCTGCTCCCCCGGGTTGAGAACATTAGGCTCGAACAATTCGGCGCCGCCATTCAAATGTATCCAGGCAATCTCCCACTCATTGTCATCCAGCGTACCGTCGGTGTAGGGGAGCCACTTGATGTGGTAGGTGCCGGTTCCGTCGTAATAGTGGGCGATAAGGTCCCATTTATCGAAATCGGCCAGCTTCGTCTGGCCGTCATTATCCAGGATGATTTCGACTTTATCGGCCGAGGGCTGGGTAGCGCTGAACGGGGTCAGCAGCGTCCGTATCAGCGTCTCATCTCTCTGTCCCATTTCCTCCAGCCCGGTAGTGCTGGCATCGACCGAGGTCATGAATCCCTGGGCCATCGTCATCCCGCCGAATACGATCAACGCGATACAAATTAATGAGACAATCACCGTCTCCATGGTCTACCCTTTACATGCTGAAGTAGTATTCATCGTTTATCCCGTTCGGAATAATCAGCTTGACAAAATAGG
>MGNQ01000022.1:49073-49372 GCA_001796865.1 Chloroflexi bacterium RBG_16_56_11 | reverse complement strand
GCCACTCGGTGTCGTTTTCCAGGCTGTAGTCCCACTGAGGATACGTCCCCGCGGCATCGCCCGCATAAGGTATCCTCTCGAAGCCATACTGCTGCCCGAAAAAGAGGTCGCAATCATCAACGCCGATGACGCGCTGGGTGCCGATATTTTTCGCCCAGATGTAGACGGATGTCCGGTTCGCCGAGCTGGCGGCGTGGACGATGCTGATACGGCTTTTCATCCGCTCGTCGACTTTTTCCGCCATACTGACTATCGCATCGCTCGAGCGGTTCACCATGGGGAAAACACTATTGAAGACG
>MGNQ01000022.1:38981-49034 GCA_001796865.1 Chloroflexi bacterium RBG_16_56_11 | reverse complement strand
GTTACGGCCTTGTCCAAAACAGACCTCCTGGTTCCTCGTCCGATCCATCTACCTTTTCCACAGCTGCCGGAAGCGGGTAGCTCTCAGTCCTGTTACGTCCTCCTTAGCCGGTAGTGGGGGCCGCGCCCGCGCTGGCGTAGCCCCCACCCGTTCCGAGAACCTTAACCTGATTTAGCGCAGGTTCATGATGGCATCAATCCATGCCGGGGTGGTGCGTTCAATCTCGAGCACGGCGCCCACAGGAGTCTGCACGATGAGGCTGAACTCCTTGTTGATGGTAAGGTCGGTTCCGAGCGCATCGATGAGGTTGCCGCCCCCCGCGCCGGCGACGCTGTTACCGATGGTGATCTTGAATTTTTCATCGTTTTCCAGCAGGTCATCGGTATCCGCTCCGCCGATCTTGGTCAACGTCCAGTAGAGGTCATTGACGGCCTGGTCCTGATCAACATAGTTGATAATAACTTTGTTGGTGCTGCTGGTGGCGGACCGTCCGTTGTTGCTACTGGTATTGGCTGACGGCGCGGTGAAATCGATGGCTTCGCCGCCCAGCACGTTGGTCACGGTAAAGCTTATCTGCTGTATCTTACCAGCAGCGCCCGTGGTATTGGCCGTAGCGATGACATTACCTTTGAGCTCCAGCGTGGACTGGGCTTCCTTGAGGCCGGAGTAGACCGCTTCCTGGCTTTTCTGGGTGGAAAAGAGGCCGGCGGATAACGTCGTATAGGCGAAGACCGCGGCGACCACTACGAAAGCTATCAGGATGATGGCGGTCTCCAGGCCGGTGATACCTTTCTCGTGTCTTAAGAATTTCTTTAGCATTTTTCCTCCTTTTTATTAGGGTGTCGGGGTATCATCTCTAGCGCAGGTTCACGATGGTGTCAATCCAGGCTGGCGTGGTGCGCTCGATGTGCAGGGTGGCGCCTCCCGGCGTCAGTAGTTCGATGTTGAAGGTCGTTTTCACGCTGAGGTCGGAGGTTAGCGCGTCAACCAGGTCGCCGGTGCCACCGGAACCGCCAACGGCTATCTCAAACCGTTCGTTGCTCTCGAGGAGATTGTCCGTGTCAGCGTTCCCCAGTTTGGTAATGGTCCAATAAAGGTCATCCTTGGTTTGGGCCGAGTCCTGGTAGTTGAGGACAATCACGTTCACCGAGTCGTCATCGGCAACGCCATTATTGTCGGCGTCGTCATAGGGCTCGGTGAAGTCGACAGGCTCCCCGCCCAGTACGTTGGCTACCGTGAACTTTATCTGTCCTATCGTGCCCGCGCTACCGGTCGTGCTCGCGACTGCCACGACGCCGCCGCGCAGCTCAAGGGTGCTCTGGGCTTCCTTGAGACCGGAATAGACCGCTTCCTGGCTTTTCTGGGTGGAAAAGAGGCCGGCAGACAAGGCGGTATAGGCGAAGACCGCGGCGACCACGACAAAGGCAATCAGGATGATGGCGGTTTCCAGACCGGTGATCCCTTTCTCATGTCTTAAGAATTTCTTTAGCATTTTTCCTCCTTAGTTAATTGGAATGGTTTTCAGTGGGATTATTTGCGGAAACTGGCATCGACTGTTACTTCTGACATCACCCCCTTCCGAAGTTTTATCTCGTATCTCAATAGGCGCTCCTTGTATTCACATCAGATTTCACCCTCCTTTGTATAAGTCGACCAGGGATATCGCCACGGCTTTTTGGTGAAAGTACAGATTATTAATATAGGTTCACAATCTCATCGACCCTGGCCGGGACGGTACGCTCGAGGACGAGCACGGCGCCAACAGGAGGTTTCACCTCCAGCGAGAACCGGTGATAAGCCCCCGGTTTCTTTTCATCGGTGACATTGGCGCTAACGACCGAAAGGTCTACGGTAATCATGAAGAGTTCATTCTTGTCCAGGAGGTTATCGACATCGGCTGTGTTGAGCTTGGTAAGCGTCCAGTTGACCGAAGGGAATATCTGGTAGGCATCCGTGTAAGAGATGACCACGAGATTGGAGTTGTTCGAAGAGGAGGGTGGGGTAAAGTCAATCTGATCGCCGCCGGTGGTGGTGGCCACGGTGAAATATATGGTATTGAGTACGCCGTTCACCATCGTTCCGTACATGTTGCCTTTTACCTCCACCGTGGCCTTGGCCTCTTCAAGCCCAGCATGTATGGCCTCCTTGGCTTTCTGGGTGGAAAAGAGGCCGGCGGAAAGCACCACGTAGGCGAAGACCGAAGCAACAATTACAAAAGCGATGAGGATGATGGCTGTTTCGATACCGGTGATACCCTGCTGCTTTTTAGTTGCTTTGAACACGCTGCACATCAGGATTCCCTCCCTTGAATAGCATGGATACATCCAATCTACTGCTGAAGGCCGGGGCTGAAAACTACGCCATCCCCAATCTTGCTATGTCATTTTCCTAAAAATAGTCTGGGGACATTCTCCACTAAAAAATAAGGTGTTCCCTAAGACAAAATGGGTGGCAGCATTCATGGCGTGTTAGGGGTGGCGAGCGCAGAATCTATGGCGAACACTCAATTTTCTTCGCCATCTGGCTAAAATAATACGAAACATTAATGAAATATTAATGCTATATTTATGAATCTTTATTCCTCTCTTTATACCGTTAGCTTACAATCGTATATGGTTGATGGGGGGAAAAGGGAAGTCGGCTGAAGCCGGGGTAAGAAAAGTCACTATAAGGAAGGCGAGAATATGACTCAGATTAACATGGAAAACGTCAGATTACTGGTAGTCGAAGAACAGGAAATTTACCGTGAGATTTACCGTCATATCTTGCCGCTGCGGGGCAATATTGAAGTATCGAGGATTATCGAGGGCGGCGAGACCGGGTCCATGATGCGGGCCGTGGCCGAAACCCACCCGGACGTCCTGCTGCTGAGCATCAAGAAACTTGACGTCAAAGCGATAGAAGAGCTGGAGCGGATAAGGAACAGCTACCCCCGGATGGGGATAGTCATCTTAATCATCTACTACAGCTCACAGGATATCGAGTTGCTGCGGAGGCTGGCGTTGAGCGGCGAGAGCGGCATGGCCCTTTTCCTGAAACAGTCCCTGGATAAAATCGACCAGCTCTGCCGGACTATTTTAGCCGTCAGCCAGGGCCAGGTCATCCTCGACCCGCCGCTGGCCACTTTTATGTTCGCCGGTAAGCTGGAATGTCCCTTCCTCAAGCAATTGACGACGCGCGAACTGGAAATCCTGAGCCTGCTCTCCCAGGGTTATACGAATTCAGCTATCGCCGATACCCTCTTTATCGATATCAAAACAGTCGAACATCACCTGAACAGCATGTACAGTAAACTGAAGGCCGACCCCGACTATAATACCAAACACCTGAGAGTCAGCGCCGCCAGGCTTTACCTGGAGTCGATGGGGATTCTCTACCAGAAAGAAGAGCCGGTCTCCCGCTACGGGAGCCGGTAATTTTTTTGGTAGCCCTCCTTATACCAGGAAGACCACCAGCTCCTTGATATTCCAGATGACCACGAGCGCCAGCAGACCGATGGACGGCACGAGCAGCCGGCCCGGCATAAACCAGGCAATCAGGAAAGGCACCACCAGTTTAATCACCAGCAAGAGCACCGGCACCTGGATGAGGAACCTGATAAACGGATTGATTTCCCACAGGCCGAGGTAGGCCGCCAGCACGGTCAGCGTCAGGTCCAGCTCGCTCAGCAGGATGAAGCAAGCCTTGGCGATTGTCCCTCTTTTGAAAGTCGCCGATGATTCCAGCCAGCCCGTTACCATTAGCTAATCGTCGCCGGGGTTACATTCTGGAGTTACCTATCCGGCGGGCCCTATTTCCATGGTAACGCAGCTTCGGCCGCATTCGCAATGAATTTTAGCTGAATGTTACTTCCGGGCTATCGTTCCCAGGTCTTGATAGGCTGGTAGTTGGCCGCCCAGATAATCTGGAACATGTTGTCCTTCCAGGTCCCGTTCATCTCATCGATAGCGGCCTTGAACTCCGGACTGTTGGGAAAAGCGTCCATGGCGGCTTTATCATCATACTCGTATATGGCCAGGAATTTGGCGCCCTGTCCCTGGCTGGCGGTCATGAGCCGGTAGCGGGTCACTTTTTTCAGTCCCTTGTATTTAAACAAAAGAGGGATATGGACTTCGTTATACCACTTATCGAATTTCGCTTCATTCTCCGGGCAGTCCGTGCCCACGATATTCAATATTCTCATCTTGGCCATGTTACTTCTCCTTGTAACTTTGATTCACAACGTTTTCCCGCTGCGTTTGCGTTTATCATAGGTTCTGTCATCACCTTTGTCAAATTGGCTGCGCACCCGGGGTAATTTGACTTTGTCCACGGGTAGAAATAGACTGATAGCAGCCGTAATTCATCGTCCCATGTTATATTCATAAGGAGGTCAATTTGAAAGCCGCAGTATGTTACGAGGTCGGGAAGCCGCTGGTCGTGGAGGAGGTAAAACTAGATCCGCCACAACAGGGAGAGGTAAAGGTGAAGCTGGCGGCGACGGCCGTCTGTCACAGCGATATACATTTGTTCAAAGGTGAAATACCCGGCAAGTTGCCGTTTGTCGGGGGACATGAATCGGCCGGATACGTCGAAGAGGTCGGCCCGGGGGTGACCTCTCTAAAAAGGGGCGACCCTGTCGTCATTTCTCTGCTGGTCTCCTGCGGAAAGTGCCGTTATTGCCTGACGGGCCGTAGCCACATGTGTAACGCTTCCTGGCCGCTGGACACCGAGACACGGATGCACAACACAAAAGGCCAGGCCTTGAACCAGGTATTGCGGACAGGCAGCTTCGCCGAATATACGGTGGTTGACCAGTCCCAGCTGGTGAAGGTCTCCGCGGACATGCCTCTCGATAGGGCGGCGCTGCTGGCCTGCGGCGTTATCACCGGGTTCGGGGCGGTGGTCAACCGCGCCAGGGTCGAGCCGATGAGCAGTTGTGTCATCATCGGTATCGGCGGCGTCGGACTCAACTCCGTGCAGGGCGCCGCGATATCCGGGGCATTCCCGATAATCGCCATGGACATATCGGACAACAAGCTGAAAGCCGCCCGGGACTTCGGTGCGACCCACACGGTAAATTCGGCGAAAGAGGACGCTGCTAAAGCTGTCCGGGACCTGACCGGAGGCGCCGGCGCTGACTACGTTTTCGTGACGGTGGGCAGCGCCGCCGCCGTGCAGCAGGGTTTTTCTCTGACCGGTCCGCGGGGCATGACCGTGATTGTCGGCCTCCCCAGGTTCACGGATACAGTCAATTTCTCGCCTTTTATGTTCATCAAAGATGAGCGCGTGCTCACCGGCAGCTTCATGGGGACAACGCAGCTACACACGCAGATTCCCCGGCTGGTAGGGCTTTACAAGGCGGGGATTTTAAAGCTCGACGAGTTGATAACCCACCGCTATCCGCTGGAAAAAATCAACGAGGCGATTGCTGAAGTAGAACGTGGAGAGGTTTTGCGGAACGTGATTATGTTTGGATAGAGCGTTCATGTCATTGCGAGGGCGAGGCCCGAAGCAATCCGCCCCGGGGCGAAAACGGATTGCTTCGCTGCGCTCGCAACGACAAAAAGTTATTTCCCGTCCTCGGCTTTATATACTTTACATAACAACGCGGTCAGGTCCGGCGACCCGTACATCGGATCGCAGTGGTCGTTGGATGTGAGCACGTTGGGATTGGACTTCAACATCCCGTGCAGCGGCCCCGGCTCTTCGGGGTAAAAGCAGTTGGCCGTGGCCATGACCACACCGGGGTGAATTCCCGGAAAAAGACGGGTCTTTTGCTTGATACGGCCGCGCGGCGTTTCAATCCAGGCCCAGTCGCCGTCCTCGATGCCGTATTTTTTACCCGTTTCCGGGTGTATCTGCACCACCGGGTCTTTCTGGAAGCTGCGCAGCCAGGGGATATTCCGGTACTGCGAAAGAAAATAAAACGGCTGGCGATATCCCGTTGACAGAACGAGCGGGTACTCTTTAGCCAGCTCCGGTGTCGAGACGGGACTTTCACCCGGCTCCTGAAAGTAAGGCAATGCATCATACCCCAGGTTTTCCAGGACCGTGGAGAAAAACTCAAACTTACCGGTTGGGGTGGGGAAACCGCCGCCTTTACGCCAGTAGTCGGTCTTGTATTTGTAATACGTCTGCTCTTTACCCATGCGGGCCAGGACGCCTTTCGCGCTGAACTCTTTCCAGGTCAGCCCGGACTTCTTGAGCTGGTAGTCCAGCATTATCTCGACATTGTCGAACCAGTATTGCGGTACCAGCCGCTTGCCGAGCTCGTTGAAAATCTTGTTGTCCGGCCAGGCCTCGCCCGGCGGGTCGACAACCTTGTTGATGGCCTCGACCATGAAGCGGGGGTGCATATCGTAGATGTCGTCTATTTCCAGGAAATGCGCCGCCGGCAGGACGATATCGGCGTGCTCTGCCATCGGCCCCATAAACTGGTCGACATGGAACAGGGATTCCAGGTTCATGAGCGCCCGCATTACCTCTTTGGTGTTGGCCAGGTGGATTATCTGCTGGCCGCCCACACTGAACCAGACTTTTACCACCGAGTTGCCTTCAAGCAGTTGCTTAATGACCGTATCGGAGTGGGCGGTGCGGGCGGCCCCCATCCGGTAGGTCTCGCTCCCGACGATACCTTTCCGCATCTCGTCGGTAATCGGTATCTCGGTGAAGAACTCTTCCCGCAGCCCGGAGGCCGGGGGAATCCAGCTCATCATGCTGCCCGGTCTTTCGATATTTCCCGTCACCCCCAGCAAGCAAATGACCGCCCGGAGGGTCTGGCCGCAGTTGGCCTGGCGCTCCAACGAGCTGCCGAACTGTATGCAGCCCGGCGTATCGATAGCGAAGAGCCGGGCGGCCTTGATGATGTCCTCCGCCTTGAGCCAGGTAATTTCGGCGGCGCGCTCCGGCGTGTACTCCTGCACTCTCTCTTTTAACCTGTCGAAACCATATGTCCAGTTGGCTACGAAATCCCTGTCCCAGAGGCCTTCGTTGATGATGACGTTAATCATGGCCAGGGCCAGGGCAGCGTCGGTCCCGGGACGGATTTGCAGCCACAGCGTGGCTCGAGAAGATAGTGTCGTCTCCCGCGGGTCGATGACGATGAGGTTCTTGACGTGCCGCAGCGAGTTGAGGAACCATACCGCCATCTCGGAGTCGGCGCTGCTTATCTCGAGCTGCTTGGCCCAGGATATCTGCGTCTTGGGGAATTCGCCGCCCCACCCGTGGTAGTCGCAGTAGAGCCGGCCGTAGCCGGTGACCAGGCCGTACAGTCCCAGCCGCGGACTGTGGCAGACGTAGCCCGGGGTGATGATATTGGCCGTGCCGATGGAGCGGGCGAACCGGTGCGTGTATTCGTTGTACCCTCGTCCCGTACCCTGCGAGACCGCGACCGATGATTTGCCGTATTTTTCCTGGCTCTCCTTCATCCTGGCCGCGATGGTATCCAGCGCCTCGTCCCAGCTTATCCTCTGCCATTTGCCTTCGCCTCGTTTCCCCGTTCTTTTAAGGGGATACTTCAGGCGGTCCGGGTGGTTGATGTGCTGGATGCTGGACAGCCCCTTGGAACACATCGTGCCTTTGGTGGGGGTGTCCGGGTTTCCCTCGATATGGGTGATGGTGCCGTCCACCACGGTCACCAGGACGCCGCAGCCGCCGTGGCAGCCTTTACAGGTCGTTTTGACAATTTTTTGTTCGGGCATATGCGTTGTCTCTCCAAATAATTTATATCTCGCTCAGAGATTAGCCGTGAAATCGGCGGACGACTAGCTGGTCCTGGCGACCAGCGGTTTATAGGCCCCGGCTTTGAGAATGCAGTACCTCAATGATAGTCCGCCGATGATTTCGCAGGCAACGCCGGTTACCAGCAGGGCCGTGGCGATTTCCCCGACGATATAGCTGAAAACAGCCAGGACCGCCGGCACCACAATCCCCAGGGCCACGATGCCGGCCCAGAAGACCGGCGCCAGGTGGCCGCGCATTTGCTCCATCACCGACTGTTTTCCGGTGGCTTCCCGGTTGGCGGCCGCCAGGAGGTAGATGACTACCAGCAGGGTGTTAAAGATAAGCAGCCACCGACTCCATGTCTCGGAGGTGGCGAGATTGACGTCACCGCCGCTCAGGGCGATGACAATCGCCAGGCCGAAACCGCTCATGACCCCGTATGACACGAAGAGCAAAGGCAACAGCGAGGAGTTCCAGAAAGGCACCCCCTTGACGGTATTCAAAATAAAACCGGTGTAGACACTTACCGCCAGCGCGGCGATGCCGGCCAGGACTTTAAATATTATCTCGCCCGCCGTGCCGGGCATCCAGTAGGTAAATGCCATTTGCGCCCCGGCTAAAACGACGAACGACAATACAAAGATAATTCCCCGCGAGAGCCACGAGGAGCCGGGCCTGGTCACCATGCGCCAGAAACGCAGCGGCCGCCCCAGGTAGATAAAATGGGCCCCGCCTTTTATCACGGCGATTATCAGCCAGCTCAGGAACATTCCCCACAGGCTATTGAAAAACAGCGACACCAGGTAGAGACCGCCGCCCAGGCCGCCGGTGTAAAACGCTATCCACAGGAAAATGCCCCGGCGGTCTATCCACTCGGTCTGGCGCGTGTAGTTTATCATCCATTCGTGTGCCTGCATCGTTTTCATTTCCCGGCCACCCCGGCTTTCTCCGCTTTAATATCATCCGCCGGCTTGTCGGAACAGCCGATTTTACCATCGATAAAGTAGATTGACGGGTCGGTGCCGTACTCCGGGTGGAGCTGGAACCCCTTTCTTTCGCGGATGAGCCGCGAGACTTCGCTGTCCGGGTCGTCGAGGTCCCCGAAGGTCAGGGCACGGGCGGGGCAGGTATTGACGCAGGCGGGCGTGGCCTCCCGGTCGATACCTGGCTTAAGTCCCTTGGCAAGCCCGGCATCGATTCTTTCAGCGCAGAAATTGCATTTTTCCGTGGTTCCCACCTGATGTGGGTAGAGCTCTTTACCCGCCTTTTCAAAATCGGTATGTATTTTACCCGGGAAGAATCCCCGGTCTTTGTCTTTAGAGAGGAACGTCCGGTTCTGATAAGGGCAGGCGACGACGCAGTAACGGCAGCCGACGCATTTGTCCTGGTCGATGACGATTATTCCGTCGGGACGTTGCCGGGTTGCCCCGGTAGGGCAGACCTCGACACAGGGGGCGTCCTGGCACTGGTTGCAGCGCACCGAGTAGGTCGATACGATGGGATGGTCATCATTCGTCTCAAGGGCTACCAGCTTGGGCCAGGACATTCCCATCGGTAAAAAATGTTCCACGCGGCAAGCGGCGACACACGCGTAGCAGCGTGAACACACCGTTAAATCGACGACCATTCCCCATCTCATCGTTTCTTCACCTTTCGCTGAATATTCACTACCAGAATATCATAATGCATATAAAAAGTCAATAATACTTCTCAATACAGCATATATTATCTGATATAATGTGCAAAGCACTCAACTTATAAGAATAACACCATGAATAACGTAATGCTTACAATCAGGTTAAAGCCCCTTTCCCAGAATAGCACCGCTTCTCTGGTTTTGACAGCACTGCTGGCAATGGTATAATAGACTCATGCCCAGACAACGTTCCGGTTTCGAAACGGCAAGCACCATTTCCAGAGCCGGACGCCATCCCTTCGTCGTTAAGTCGATGGCTACGCGATGTCGCGCGGCGAAAAAACCCCCGGTGCCGGGAGTATGACCGCCCCCATTTTCATCTATACTGTCCCGTCGCTCTCAGCGTCATCGGGCTGGAGGCGAGGATTAGATTGCACGAAAACGCCTACCTGAAAGAGCTGAGAGAACGAGTCCGAATCATATAGGAGAACGTCGCCGGGATTTTCAAAAAGTAACCGCATGACTCATTAGGCGTAAGCGTGCCTTCCGAAAAAATCCGGAGGATATAAAAGGGTGAACAAAACCGAATATACTCTGCGTTGCGTGAAATGCCTGGGCGGCAGGATTTCCGTTCCGAAGGGGGCAACTACCGCCCGGTGTCCTCACTGCGGCCAGGGCTGGCGCATCACCTGGGTCACCTCTGACGTGGCCAA
>MGNQ01000022.1:30085-38829 GCA_001796865.1 Chloroflexi bacterium RBG_16_56_11 | reverse complement strand
GCCGGAGTCGATCCCTTAAGCCCGGAAAACGTCCTCATTTTCGGGGCGGGCCTTATATCCGGCTATGATGTCTCCTCGTCACGCTTTTCCGTCGCGTCGAAGTCCGCCGAGGGAGAAGGTGGCCTGGGGATGAGCAACTCCGGGGGACACTGGTCGGCCGAGCTTAAGTTCGCCGGTTTTCAGCATCTTGTCATTAAGGGCAAAGCTGACAGGCCAACATATCTCTGGATTCACGACGGCGAGATAGAGTTCCGCGACGCATTATTCCTGTGGGGCAAAGACACCTATGAATGCGAAGAGCTGATTAAAGACGACCTCGGCGACCAGCACATTCAAATCGTCAAAATCGGCCAGGCGGGAGAAAATCTCGTTCGCTTCGCCAACATCATACATGGTTTGAAACGCGCCGCCGGCCGGACGGGCATGGGCTGCATCATGGGCTCGAAAATGCTTAAGGCCATCGCCGTCAGGGGCCGCGGAAGCCTCAAGCCCCATGACCCGGGAAAAATGCTGGAAACATATAGCAATCACTTTCGTCAGATAACCTCCACCAAGATTTATCCGGTCATCTCCCGCTACGGCACGCTGACCATTTTTGGCATTCAGAACCAGAGCGGGATGATTTCCGTGAAAAATAACCAGTTCAACTACTTCGCTGAAGCGGAAGGCAAGCTCGATGACGAAATTTTCGAGGAGCAGTATAAGACCAAAACACTGGCCTGTTTCGCCTGCCCGCTACGGTGCAGCCATCGCTACCGCATCGATTCGGGTCCTTACGCCGGGACCTGGGGTGAAGGCCCCGAGTACTACATGATGGCCGGATTCGGGCCGGCGGTAGGCAACCCCGACTGGGACCTGGTACTGGCGGCCAATACCCTTATTAACCGCTACGGCCTGGATGTCGGCTCGACGAGCAGCTATATCTCCTGGTTGATGGAGCTGTGGCAACGGGGCATTATCAATGATAAAGATACCGGTGGATTGAACCTGGACTGGGGCAACAAGGAGTCGGTTCTCGCCCTTATTCACCAGATGGCCCGGAACGAAGGCCTGGGAGGGATGATAGGTCAGCAGGCATCACGGTCGGCTGACGTCATCGGCCGGGGCTCCGGTAAGTACCTGTACACGCAGCGGGGCATGATACATGAAAGCCCGGAAAACACCCGGGCCTCGCGGGCCACCTCTCTGGCGGCTTCCACCGCCAGCCGCGGCAGCGACCACCTCAAAGGCCGCTGCGCCCTCGAGTTTTTCGCGATGCCCCCCGAGGTCCTGCAAAAAATATACGGCCGCCCTGTCGCCTCCGATTTCCGTTCCTGGGAAGGGAAGGCCTGGATGGCTGTGTGGACGCAGCACTTCACCACCATGGCCGATTCCCTAGGCTACTGCAAGTTCGCCACGATCTACCCCGGCTCCACCCATAACCTGGGCTATGCCCAGTTTTGTGAGACGCTTAAGGCCGTCAAGGGATGGGATGTCACGCCGGATGAGCTCATGGAAATCGGCGAAAGGGTCTGGAACCTTCAGAGAATGTTCATCCGCCGCGAGACCGGCGTCATGCGCGCGGGTGATATCCCCCCTTCAATCTACTTCCAGCCACAGCCGCTGGAGCCGCTGCAGGGCGAAAAGCTCGACCGGGCCGAATACGATAAGGCCCTTGATGAATACTATGAAATACGCGGCTGGACCAAAGAAGGCGCCCCGAGGCCGGAGACACTGGTCCGGCTGAAACTGGACGCGGAGCCGTCACATCTGATATGAGCCAGAAAACGTTTTTTATCCGGGCAGACTCATGCACGGGCTGCGGCATGTGCCAGCTCGCCTGCTCCCTAGTCAAAGTGAAAGAGGCCGGGACCGGCCGGTCCAGGATTTTCATCGAAAGGCTGGTAATGGACGGGCTGATGGTCCCGCATATCTGTCTGAATTGCAAGAGTCCGGCCTGTATCAAAGCCTGCCGTCGTAAGGCGATAGTCAAAGACCAGGCAACCGGCTGGGTGAGCATCGATAGGGAGAGGTGCAATAACTGCACCCTCTGCGTGGCGGCCTGTCCCTTCGGGGCGGTTATCGTGGCGCCGGACAACGAAGTGCTCATGTGCGACGTGTGCGGCGGCAACCCGAAATGCGCCGAGATGTGCCCGACCGGTGCGCTGAGGTTCGCTGAGCGCGACCGCGGTGTCGCCGGGCCGGCGGAGAAGGCCGCGGAAAATATCTTTAAAGGCTAATATTCGGGAATATCGATTCAAAAAAGGAGTCGAGATGAGTAGTCCGAAACCATCGCTCGTCAGCACCAGGTCGGGAAAAGTTGAAGGCAGCTATGAGGACGGCATTTATGTCTTTAAGGGAATCCCGTACGCAGCCCCGCCGGTCGGCAACCTGCGCTGGATGCCACCCTAGCCGGTCAAACCCTGGGACGGCGTACGCAAGGTCAAAGAGTTCGGACCGATAGCACCCCAGAACCCGATGGTCGGAGGGCCCATCGTACACCTGGAGCAGCCCCAGGCTGAAGACTGCCTTTTCCTGAATATCTGGACGCCGGGCCTTGACGAAGCCCGCCGGCCGGTCATGGTCTGGATACATGGAGGCGCTTTCACGATAGGTTCGGGTTCCGAGGCGACGTACGATAGCGCCGTGTTACCTAAACGCGGGAATATCGTCCTGGTGACCATCAACTATCGACTGGGACTGCTCGGATTTTTACGACTCAAAGACGTCACCGATGGCAAGATTCCGGCTACCGGGAACGAAGGACTGATGGACCAGGTGGCGGCCCTGAAATGGGTAAAGGATAATATCACGTTCTTCGGTGGTGACCCCGGTAATATAACCGTCTTCGGGGAGTCGGCCGGAGGCATGAGTATCGGCTGCCTGATGGTCATGCCCTCGGCGAAGGGCCTTTTTCAGAAAGGTATTCTCGAAAGCGGCGTGGGCAGCACCGCCGTTCCGCTGGATGACGAGAACCTGGCCACCGAGAGCTTTTTCCGGTTTTGCGGCGTTAAAAAGAACGATATCGAGGGATTAAGAGATCTCACACCGGCCCGGTTACTTGAAATTGAGTTGAAAATGCGCACCGATTCGCTCTCCGGCGGCCGGCCCGCCAGGATAACGGCGACGGTACCGGTAATCGATGGGGAAATCATCCCGGATGTGCCCAATAAGCTCTCACGGGGAGGCGCTTCCAGAGACATTATCGCGGTCATCGGCACCAACCTGGAAGAGTGGAAACTCTTCGGGGCGATGCAGCCGGATATCGATAATCTTGACGAAACCGGGCTGGTTAGACGTCTCAGCGCGTTGATACCGCGCGAAAATGTCAGCGGCCTGGTGAAGGACTATCACGAGGCCAGGCGGAAGCGGGGCGAGCCGGACACCCCGGTGGAAATTTTATCGGCTGTGAATACTGACCTCATGTTCCGGATTCCCTCTCTCGAGCTGGTCGAAGCCCAGCGCGATAATGGCCAGAAAGCTTACAACTATTTATTTACCTGGAAGTCTCCGGTAGCCGGCGGCGCCCTCGGCGCCTGCCACGCACTGGAAATCGGCTTTGTCTTCGGGAGCTATAACGATGCGTTCTGCGGCACCGGCCCCGATGCGGATAAGCTGGCGAAGTATATTCAAGATGCCTGGATTGCCTTCGCCCGTACCGGCGACCCCTCCTGCGATTGTACCGGGAAGTGGCCGGTCTACGGCAGCAAACGCCTGACGATGATGCTGGGTAAAGATATCCGGGTGGAAGCTGCGCCCTACGATGCGGAACGACGCGCCTGGAAGGACATCAGGCACAAACCGGCCATACCGTGACACCGTCGTATTACACCGGTTCCAGTCTCGCGTCCAGAACGGCGGGCTGACCGGAGCGCACCATAGCCAGGCAGTCCTTCAGCGCCTTCGGGACATCCCCGGGGTCTTCGACTATGCGCCCGTAGGCGCGGCAGGCCCGGGCAATAAGGGAGTAGTCGGGCGGGACGGAGATATCCGCCCCCATATTGTCGACGTCGTATTTCTCGCGGAAAAGCCCCTTGATAGCCCCGTAGCCCCGGTTATCGTAGATGACGGCCAGGAACGGAGCTTTATAGAAGTCCGCCGACCACAGTGAGGCCTCCGGGCAGCCGTAGATAAAGGCGCCATCGCCCATCAGGCTGACCACGGTCTTGTCCGGCCTGGCCAGCTTGACGCCCAGCGCCGCCCCCGGCGCCCAGCCGATGCAGCCGCCGGCACACGATAACAGTGTTCCCGGTTGGGAGCGGTGGACCAGATGCGCCACGATTTGGGAAGGCGAAATGGTCTGGTTCACGATTATCGTGTCGTCGTCAATGACCTCGTCTATACAGCGGCTGAGCCAGTGGGCGGTAATCGGTTTATGGCCGGCGTGACTCTTCGCCAGCGCCTGCCATTCGTTGTCCAGCTTGTTGTGTTCGGCTTCCAGCAGGGCGTATCTTTCCCGCAGCTTTTTCCGTCTCCCCGCTGTTAATTTCCCCTCGATTAAGCCGGTCAACGCCGGTACGGCCTGCCGGGAATCGGCCCTTATGAGGATATCCGGTTTTTTGCCCCAAAGGGGTACGCCTTTCTTCGCCGTATCCACGTCGATGTGGATTACTTTTGTGTCCGGGTGCAGCGACATCGGCGGCGAAGCGTAATGCATGTCGTAGTCGATGGCCAGTATTACGTCGGCGGTCGCCAGCAGCGGACTGCCGAAACCGCGCGCGGGCGGCATATAGGCCGCCAGGGGATGGGTCGTCGGGAAATTTACGCGGATATCGGACGTGCTCACCCGGGCGGCAAGCGTCTCCGCGAGCTTTATCAGCATAGCCACCGCCCCGGTGTTCCGGCCGAGGTAGCCGGTGACGATGAGCGGGTTTTCCGCCTTGAGCAGTATTTCGGCGGCCTTTTCCAGGGCGCCGGCGTCTGCCCGGAGTACCGATTCCCCGGGACTTGAAACCGAAGGAGTCTTCTCCGGAGCCTCGCATTTTTTCCACAAGACGTCTCGTGGCAGGGACAGGTAAACCGGCCCGCAGGGCTCCGTGGTGGCGATATTAAATGCCTTCTGGAAAATATCGCAGATATCTTCGTCGGCGGTCATCTGGTGGTCCCACTTAACGAAGTTGCGCACCATGGTGCCCTGGTCGAACGGCTCGCCGCGCCAGTCGGTACGCTGGGGTGGCCCCTGTGTCTCGGTAAAAAAGACCACCGGCACTTTTCCCCACTGGGCGTTGTGCAGGGCGCCGCCTATCTGCAACGTACCGAGCTCCGAGTGCACCGAGACCACCTGCGGCAGCCCCGAGGCCATGTAGTTGCCGTGGGCAGCCGTCATAGCGACGAACTCATCCAGGCAAAGTATGCCACGGGGCGCAGTGCGCCCGGTCGCCTGGTACTGGGAGAGTGTTTCCAGCACCGGGACGTTATCTATCCCCGGATTGAAAAACACGTGTTTCACGCCATTGGCGTTCATCACGTCGATGATAGCCTGAATCGTCCCGTAGTCTTCCATCGTTTCGACTCTCCTGCCGCGGAGGCGGTCCGCGCGGGCTTGTTTACTTGCGGTAGGAACCGTACTCCCGCACCGCGGCCATCATCGCCTTGAGGTTTTCCAGCTTCGGGTTGTCCGCAATAGAACCGGCCGCCAGGATAAATCCGCCTCCCTTGCCGCAGTCTTCTATCAGTTTGCGGCAGTACTCTTTCACCTCTTGCGGCGAGCCGGTAATTATCATCGACGAGGGCACGTTGCCCTGGATGCAGCACTTCTTGCCGAGTATCTTTTTCGCCCGGGACATGTCCGTGCGGTCGAAGTACCAGGTGACAGCGCCCCTGGGGAACTGGTCGATGTACTCGAGGCGGGTATCGTAGCTGCCCTCGGCGAAGAGGTTCTGGAGCAGGCCTTCATTGATAAGTGCATCCATGACCTTTTTCAGGGAAGGCCAGTAAAACGTGTCGAATTTCTGCTGGGACATCCAGCCGTCGGCCGCTTTGTGGAGGGGATAGCTTACCGTCGTCATCCTGTCGATGTTAGGCGACTTTAAAATCGTGCTGATGGTCAGGTCGGCAATCACGTCAAGCGCTTCCAGGAGCTTATCGGGCCGGCGAAACATGTCCGTCATGATGCCCTGGGTGCCGCGGAGCGTGTCCCCGATGGTATCGAAAGGTGCCTTGGCGAAACCGCCGATAAAGGCGGAAAGACCCATGGACATCATCCCCCCGCCGCCTCCCCTCATCATGACCTCCATGACTCTCTGGTACTCTTTGCCGACCTCCAGCATTCTCTGGAGCATCTCCTGAACTGGCGGCATGGCCAGCGGCATGAATTGTCCGACATGGACGTTTTCTGTGATATTGGTGAAGGGCTGGAACATCCTCATCGGCTCCATGATGCCAAAGACGCGGGGCAGGTAGGTCCTTATCCAGAAATCGGAAGGGTCGCGGATGAGGTCGTCATATTCATCGACCTTCATATACTCACCTTCGATGTACTGCCAGCCGGTCGCGTTTTCCGGGATGCCGTGCCCCGGCCAGGCGTATATTTTATAGTCCAGGAGGTCCAGGATCCGGCCCGGGGTGAAAAAGGGGCCGGCGGTGTACTCCAGCTCCGCCGAGTATTTCTCATTGAAGCTCGCGATGGCCTGCAGCGCCTTGTCGTAATCGTACATGGCGGTGCGGGTATTGATACCGAACAGTTTGAACGGTAAATTACCCACGGGCAGATTGACCGGTACCCTGTCCGGCTCCCTCACGTTATAAACGTCGATGAGCCGCTGCACCCGGGTCCGGTGCGCCTTTTCAGCCTCAGTGTCGGCGAACGGATTCCCCCAGTTGTTCAGCCAGTTATTGAATCGCCGCTCCCTTTTTTCTTGGGGGGTCATTTCCGCCCAGGTCTTTTCCGTCATGCTAGGTCCTCTACTTTCTCGGGTTTTGATAGCTGGTTGCAGGTAATCTTTATGGATTATAACAGCGCAGTAGAAATAATACAAAAGGCGAGCGGTTTGACTAATCACTGCTTGAATGATTATGTTATTATAATTTGTAACGACCATGGAATCAGCGGATTTTCACCTCGACCCACTGGCGACGGCGCCGCTTTACCGGCAGATATCCGACCATATCCGCCAGCTTATCGCTGCGGGCCGTCTGAATCCCGGCGACCATCTTCCGGCGGTGAGAAGGATGGCGCACTCTCTCGGCATTAACCAGAATACCGTGGTCAAGGCGTACGCGGAGCTTGAACAGGAAAAAGTGGTTGTATCGCGGAGGGGCGGTGGCACCATCGTTGCCAGGGGAGCCGACGATCCCGGGCTGGTCGCTTCGCGTCAGAGAAGGCTTTCGGGCATCGTCAGCGATGATATCGTGAAGGTCCTGAGCCTGGGCTACAGTCCCGAGGAGGTCGAGGCCGCTTTTTACGTGCACCTGTCACGCTGGAGAGAAGAGAGACAGGCGACCGCCAAGCCGGAAGAAGCGCCGGTAAAAGCGGCAGCCGTGGAATCGATTCGCGTTGTCGGCAGCCATGACCTGGCCCTGAATATCCTGGTCGACCTCTTGAAGAAACGCAGTGATGAGGTCGAGGTGCAGGTCACCAATGCCGGCAGCCTCGGCGGCCTTATCGCCCTACAGGAAGAGAGGGCCCACCTGGCCGGCATTCACCTCTTAGATGAAGAGACCGGGGAGTACAACTATCCGTATGTCAGGAGAATCTTGCCCGGTCGCGAGGTGGCCGTCGTTCACCTGGCCTACCGTATCCAGGGACTGATGTACCACCGCGGCAACCCGAGGCATATCAAGGGTATTGCCGATTTGAAACGACCTGACGTAACTTTCGTCAACCGGCAGAAAGGCGCGGGTACCCGGGTGCTCCTCGATATCCAGATGAGGCAACTCGGCATCCAGCCTAAGGAAATCAGGGGATACGAACGGGAGATGGACACGCACCTGGCCGTCGGAACGGCCATCGCCCGCGGCGAGGCGGATGTGGCCCTCGGTATCGAAGCGGCCGCCCGCAGCTGTGACCTGGATTTTCTGCCGCTTTTCCGGGAAAGGTACGACCTCGTCATGACCCGGGAGAGTTACCGAAGCCGTTTGCTGGCCACGCTCCTGAGCACGGTGAACAGCGCGGAGTTCCGGGAGGTGGTGGACAAGGTGGGCGGCTATGACACCTCGCAGACCGGCACCGTCACTTTCCTGTGAGGAGGTAGCGGTTTCCGCTCGCGGGATATACGCCTTTCAAGGCTCGCGAGGTGGAATTACGGGCACCAGCAGGTGCGAATCGTACTTACCGCCGGTGTGGATAATATGTTCACCCTTGTTCACCGTGGCCGTGTGGGCGTTCATGTGCCCGCCCTCGGGGTAGGAGTAGATATCGCTCCCCTGGACGACGAGGCGCAGCTTTTCACCTTGCTCGAATAGCGTACTCGAAGGCCAGATTTCTATTTCCACCGGCACGATTTCACCGGCCTTGAGCTTCATTTCCTTCCGGTGCGTGTGGACCGGCTGGTAAGGCGTCGATTTCGCCTCATCGAGCTCGCGGTGAGAGGCCCGCAGCCAGCCGAGGGCGACCGGGCCGTCGTCGTGGTTGCCGAAAAAAGCGAAGGGGACGATATATCCGGTACGGTCGATTTTTTCCACGGCGACAAACAGGTCCATGTCGTCGCTGCCGGCCGCCTCGACCCACAACTTGAGCTTCATGTAGCCAGTGAGCTCGGTCGGCTCGTCGAATGTAAACTCGAACCGGGCGCGTTGCGTTTTATCGTTTGTATCGTCGGCTTTAT
>MGNQ01000022.1:28056-30030 GCA_001796865.1 Chloroflexi bacterium RBG_16_56_11 | reverse complement strand
CTGGTGGCGTCCAGGAAAAGCCTGGTGTACCGCGTGCGTGCCAGCGGCCATTCCTTTTCTGTCCTGGTATCACCCACGAAAAACTTTTCCCTGACTTCGATGGTAACCCGGGGCCAGTCCTTAACGCGGTTGTCGATGCCCTTAAGGAACCGGTTGAAGAACTGCCGCTGTTTCTCGACGTTCTCTTTCTGATAGTAGTGTGCCCACTTTTTACGGCCGTGAACGATGAGCCACTTGTCTTTAGAGGCTATTTGCTTGAAGCCTTCCAGCGTCCCGCGGTTATGCAGTCCGTGGTCCGTCCAGCTCGCCACGACCAGGGCCGGCACCTTTATTTTCCCGAGGTCGGCGTTCTTGCTGGCCCAGTACCCGTCATAGAGCGGGTGTCGCTTCTGCATTTCCAGCAGGTTTTCCACGCGCGTCCTCGAAAAGCTCACGTTGGCCTGGAAAATGGGGTAGAAATAGGTCTCCGGTATGCCGCCGTGGAACGCCAGCTCGCGGTAAAAATCGCTGACTCCCTCCCAGGGATTGATGGCCGCCAGGTGGGGCGGATTGGCCGCGGCCACTTTCCACTGCGTCCAGGCCAGGTAAGAGACGCCGTGCATACCGACCTTGCCGTTGCTCCACTCCTGCGTCCCCGCCCACTCGATGAGGTCGTAGCAGTCTTCCACCTCCTGCTCGCTGTATAAAGAGGCATCACCCTCCGAGTTCCAGGTGCCCCTAGGGTCCGGATTGATGATGATGAAGCCGTTCCGGCACCAGTAGACGGCGTCCGGGGCTTCGAACTTGGTATACGTGTTAAAGGCGTGGTCTTCCAGGCCGCAGTTCACCAGGTCTTCCATCCTGATGCGCCCGTGTTTGCCGTAAGGCCCCCAGGCGAGGATAACCGGGAATTTACCGCTCCTTTCCGGCCGGTAAACATCCACGTATATTTTGACCCCGTCCCGCATCTTCACGGCGACATCATAGTCGATGACCATCCTCTCGGCCTTTTCGGTACGCGGACGGAAACCCGGATAGCCTCCGTTTTCCGGAGGGACGGGCTCGCGGTAGACCAACTCGTACTTCTTCGCTGACATATCCCAGCCTCCCGGATTTTATTTACCGGCTCTGGTCTGAATAGCGCCGGTTATTTTTTTGGTCAGGATGGCCGTCTTATTATACGGTGGGATACGATAGTAGTTGAAGGAAAAGGCGCAGCCCGGCGCCCCGCCCGCCACGAAGAAATGAAGGCTCTCCGGCTCAATAAGTACGGGGACTTTTCCGCCCGGCTTTAAAGCTGCGTCGAACACCGGTTTTTGTTTCGCCGGGACCACACCGGTTTCGATGGCCTCCTTTATCCCCTTGATGTCCTCCGGCTTGAGTTCCTCGTAGGGCACCGTTACCCGCCGGTAAAGCTCCGCCCGTAGCTTCGTTTGGTCATATCCCATTTTCTTCAGTTCGGCTACCAGCTCGGGGAAGAGGACTATCATATGGTTGTGGGCGCCCCCGCCCGAGCCCCGCACCGGCCCGACGCCTTTACTGCCCCACATGAACAGGCCGCGGCGGTCGCTCCTTATCAGGTCCTCCACAATCCGGTCGAGAACACCCTGGGCTGTCCAGGTCATTATCATACCGCCGTAAAAGTGCGAGTTCGCGCAATCGCCGTACATCGAGGCTACCGTCACACAGCTATCGGCGGCTTTAAAACCCTGGTTAACATGATAGGGCTCCCAGACGCTCATGTCCGTGTTTTCGGCGAAGGTGTAAAAGGTATGGGACGACACGCGGCCGGTCAGCGCCATGTCGTTCTTGGCCGGCCAGGTATGGCCGATATTCAGGGTCGCCAGCCTGACCGCCCGCCCGATGGTGTTGTTGGCCCGCCGGCCGTGGCCCAGGAAACCGATGCCGGAGTTCATGTTAAGCTCTTTGCCCATGGGCCCGCTGACGACTATCAGCATGGTGAATGAGCCTGCCGACGCCAGTACATGCAGGTCA
>MGNQ01000022.1:26924-28035 GCA_001796865.1 Chloroflexi bacterium RBG_16_56_11 | reverse complement strand
GCTTCCATAGCGGCGATGATGACCGGAAGGTACTCCGGCCTCGCCCCGGCCATGACGGCGTTGATGGCGATTTTCTCGATAGTGGCCGTGCCGTGCTTGGGATTAATCGTACCGATTATCTCCCCGGGATTCCGGTTCGTCCCCGAGAGCATCCATTTCACGCTTTCCGGCGTGGGCGGGACGAGCGGCAGGCCATCTCCCCACTCACGCTCGAGGTAGTCACGGTTGAACTCCTCGAAGGCCAGCGGGAAAGACCCGGCGGTAATCATGATTTCGGGGGGCCCGTTTTCCTCCGCTTTGGTCGGGCCCGAGCCCATCTCTGCCGATTTTAAGGGCGTGGTCAGCGCATCGGCGATATCCGGGAAGACGGCCTCGACGAGCGGCCTGATGGTATTTACCTCGCCGCGCACCTTGTAGAACTCGGACGACTTGATGCGGCGGCGGCGGACGGCGGGCATGCCGTTGTCCTGGGAAGCCGATTTGGCGTCATCCTCGAAGGTATCGCAGTTGATAAAAACCCCCGGTTTCCCGAGTTTCTCCAGTTTCACGGTGCCGGCCACGCCGGCAAATGTGCAGGACCCTCAGTCCCCCACGGCATAGACGAAAGTGTCGATTTTAGAAGCCAGGTCTTTCGCCTCGTCGTCCCTGATTTCAAAGGCGCCCCTGGTCTTGATTATCGATACGCCAGGGTATTTTTTCGTGAGTAGCTCTTCAAGCACGGTGTAGAAATTGTCCATGCCAGGCTTGCTGTTGGAGTACAGCCCGACTCTCTTACCGGTCAGGTCTTTGACCCGCGGCGAAGGCGCCTGCGCCGTTCCGGCCTTAATTTCACCGCGCGGGTTGAGGACTTTTAGCTCGACGGTATTTTTTGCCATCAATCACTCCTTTATGATCATCATTCGAACAGTTTTGAAACCCGGAAAAAGGCTAATCTATTATGGCCTTACCTTGAATAATTGTCAAAAAATAACGGATAAGGATGCTCAGGAGGAGTCATGGCGAGGGCGCAGCCCGTGGCTGTCTCTATTATCGGATCAATGTCGTTTGAAGGAATTACCACGTCGTCCCGACTTCATCGGGACTCCTCGCAATGACACTGGCGCCGGATTCC
>MGNQ01000022.1:26574-26855 GCA_001796865.1 Chloroflexi bacterium RBG_16_56_11 | reverse complement strand
TATATTCCCTTATCTTGGGGCGGTAGTTATTAGTGTCGTAGAATTTATCGACATCCACCCGTTTTTTCCCGCTCATGATTACATCCACCGGATTAGAGGTGTAGCGCCCGTCATTGAGCGCCACCATCCGGCCGGTCTCTTTCTGCTTGATTAGCTGCACCGCGAGGTGCCCGTAGCACATCGCCACCATGCGGTCGAGAGAGTCCGGTACGCCGGAGCGCATCAGGTAGCCGAGCTGCTGGTACAGCACGTCCTGGCCGGTCAGGTGCCTCATCTCTTCC
>MGNQ01000022.1:17092-26434 GCA_001796865.1 Chloroflexi bacterium RBG_16_56_11 | reverse complement strand
TCTTGTCCTCCAGCATGAAATTGGTTAGTTTTTCCACGTTGACCGGCACTTCGGAGATCACGGCCCGGTCGACGAAGGCCAGGTAGGCGCTTATCAGGCTCGTCTCGCCCGAGTTCCGGCCGAAGAGTTCGACGACGGCTAGCCTTTCGTGGGAGCCGGCCGTCGAGCGGATGTTGGTGATGAAATCGACGCTCCGCGTCACCGCTGTCGAAAAACCGATACAGTAGTCCGTCCCGAAGACGTCATTGTCCATCGTTTTCGGTATGGCGAGTATCGGCACGCCTTCGTGGTGCAGGCGAACGGCAAAACTCAGGGTATCGTCGCCGCCGATGGGTACCACCACGTCTATACCCAGGCTTTCAATATTGTGGATGATGTAGGCCGTGTAGTCCATGTTCCCCTTATCGTCGGTCTTCTTACCCCACTTCGAGCTTTTCAGGAAATCGGGCACCCGCGCCAGAGGGATATTTTCGGGGTTGGTCCGGGAAGTATGCAGGAAAGTCCCGCCCGTTCTATCCACCGTGCGGACGTCACGGTTCTGGAGGTTCCGCACGTAGTAGTCGTACGTCGAAGGCTCGTTGAGATTATAGTAAAGCAGTCCGGCCCATCCCTGGCTGATTCCAATGACGCGGAATCCCTCCTCCATCGCGCTATTGACCACCGCTTTGATGCAGGAGTTCAGTCCCGGCACGTCCCCGCCGCCCGTCAGAATGCCTATCGTTTTAGGCATGGCTGCACCTCATTTTTATTTTCGTTTTAGTTGTTCGGCCTGCGCCTCGGTAACGCCAGCCACCACCGGTCAGCCGCAGCCCCGTCAGCTTTCTCCTTAAGTAAAGCCCCGGCACCCGCCGTGGGAGTGTTTAACGGTCGGTTTCCTGACCATAGAAATTATATCACATAAGGAAAAGGCATTTAACATGCGTTTCCTGGCGCCTTGGAAAGCAACCGTGGCCGGTAGCGGGAAGCCGGAAAAGAAAAGATATTAGCGGTGGGGCCATGTTCTCGGAAAAAGCGGATAGTGGATGGCGACTCTATAGCCTATTTGCTCAAGGTCTTTTCAACTAATGAAATCAGGTTGTCCACGTCGAAGGGTTTGGATACAAAACAGTCGGCCCCCAGGCTGATGGCTTTCCCGGCGTTCTCCGTCCTCGCGCTTAACGCGATGACCGGAATATCTGAAAACGTGCGCAGTTTTTCCAGCACCTGGAATCCGTCTAACACGGGCATGATGATATCCATCAGCATAATATCCGGCTGCTCTGTCTCTATCAGTTCGAGCGCCAGCTGGCCGTCCGGCGCGGTGATGACATCAAAGCCGGAGATTTTTAGCTTGATACTTAACACCCTGAGTAGCTTTTGCTCGTCATCGACGACCAGGACTTTCTTCTTAGCGGGATTAAAGGTCATTAATTGTCGCCTTAATAGAGTAAGTAGCTGTGCTGAGTAAACTCTTAAAATATTCTAAAGAAAAGAGTATTAATAAATCATAAAAATAGGCGACGAAATATTACATATTTATGACATTTTGACGGAAAGCGGCGGCGAAGCTGAGTCGTCGCGCTGAAAGGAACAGGGGACGATAAGCCACCCCGAAAATACCGATTTAGCTCACGGGAGGGAGCATGGACTGTAAGACCTTGCACCGCCAGCACACTTCCATCTTCTTTTTCCAGCTTCTCCGGACCTCTCCCTGGCAAAAAGTCCCGTTGATTAGCCAGCAGTAGTGCCTGACTTTGTGTTCCCAGACGACACAGCGGTTGCGCCAATCTTCCGGGCAGTCTGTCGTCTGCCAGCAGGGTTGAAACCCCGGTTCCGGTGACTTTTTCAGGGATAGCAGTACCAGCAACTGACGCTCGGCGCTGGGTGGAATGTTCCTCCAGCCCTGTTCGAAACTTTGTACGGTCTTGGACGAGACACAGAGTAGCGTGGCCAGCTCGGACTGTGTTTTTCCCAGGTAATGGCGGATATCGGAAAACTGTCTACTTTCCATGGTACGATTTTATACGCTCTCCGGTAGGTAAAGCAATAATCGTTTGTTTGTTGTTTACCATACCACAATGTGGTAACATTATCAATAAGTGTGGTGTACAGCCTGCCTGGAACAACCGGAGAAACCGCTTGAAACTGCTTAAAATAGTCACCAAAGACGTCATCCGCCGTAAAAAGCGCGTCCTGTATGCCACGCTCGGTGTTGCTATCGGCGCCATGACGGTCATCGGTATATTGACTATTGCCCGGGCCGGGGAGACGAGGATTCAGGACCAGCTGGAAAAATACGGCCCTAACCTGATTATTATGCCGGCCATCAGCAATCTCGATATGCGGCTGGGCGACCTCAGCCTCGGGACGTTGAGTGTAGGTGACAACTACATACCGGAACAATATTTGCCGGAAATACGGCGCATCGCCGATACTGAGATAAAAAAGGCCCTGAATATAACTGATACGGGCAACATCGCCACCGTCGCGCCGAAGCTTTATACCAGCACCAGGGTCAACGGGATTTCCGTCATGCTCGTCGGCGTTGAGCCCCAGGAAGAAATCGTCATCAAGGCCTGGTGGCGTATTCGGTCGGGCGATTACCTGGAGCGTGACGACCAGGCGCTTATCGGAGATACGGCCGCCCAGGTGCTTCAGCTCAAAGTCGGCGATAGCATCAAGCTCAATGACCGGGAAAACGTGACAGTCGCCGGTATCCTCGAATCTTCAGGCTCCGCTGATGACTACCAGATTTTCGTCCCGCTATCCACGCTCCAGGCGGCGTTCAACAAAGAGGGACTGGTTTCTTCGGTGGATGTCCGCGCTTTGTGCACCGGATGCCCCGTTGAGGTCATTGCTGACGCCGTCAACAACAGCCTGCCCGGTATCCGCGCCGTCGCCGTCAAGCAGGTCGCCGCCACGGAGATGGGCATGCTGGAAAGGGTCAACAGCTTCATGCTCGCCCTCGCCGGCGTTACGCTGGCGGTCGGGCTGTTCGCCGTCATCAATACGATGATAGCCTCGGTCAACGAGCGTATTAAGGATATCGGCATCATGAGGGCCCTCGGTGCCTCTCGGAACCAGATAGTGAAGATTTTCGCGTACGAGGCCGTCATTATCGGTATCCTGGGCGGCATCTCCGGATACGGACTGGGGACACTGCTGGCTTATCTCGCCGGGCCGGTGATTTTTGAAGGCACGCAGATAAAGCTGATAGCGATGTTTTTCCCGCTTTCGCTGAGTCTGGCCACGGCCATCGCCATTGTCGCTACCACTTACCCCGCCCTGCGGGCCACCCGCATAAAAGTGGCCGATTCCTTCCGTTCGTTGTAGGATAGATATGCTCGAAATCATGGGCGTCTCCAAGATTTATGGAAAAGGGCAGGCGACAGTGGTCGCCCTTGATGATGTCTCCCTCACGGTCAACCGGGGTGATTCCATCGCCATCATGGGCCCTTCCGGCAGCGGCAAGTCCACCCTGCTTAACATTATCGGCGGTCTCGACCGTCTTTCCCGGGGGGAAGTCCACCTGGAAGGCGAGCGTATCGATGACCTGGATGAAAACGACCTCGTGTCCCTGAGGAGGGGCAAAATTTCTTACGTCTTTCAGCAGTATCACCTGCTGCCTTCGCTTAACGCCCTGGAGAATGTGCTCCTGCCCATTATCTTCAGCGGCGGCGCTGATGGCAGAGATAAAGCCGCGGACATGTTGCGGCGCGTCGGGCTGGAGAAAAGGTTTAAGCACAAACCCGGCGAGTTGAGCGGCGGCGAACAGCAGAGGGTCGCCATCGCCCGGGCGCTCGTCAACGGCCCTTCGATTATCCTCGCGGACGAGCCCACCGGCAACATGGACCAGAAGACCGGCCGGCAGATACTGGACCTGCTGGCGGAGATGAACCGGGAAGGAGTTACCATTTTACTCGTTACCCATGACCCTGAGGTGGCAGCCACTACCCGGGAAACGGTTTTCCTGCGGGACGGTAAAATTGTTGAAAGGACACTGAGCCGGAAGCACCCGGAAGATGCCCGGGCAATCGAATGCCCGGGAAAATAAAAACTCTATCAAGGAGAGACAATGCTTAAGAAAATATTGACGGTAATTCTACTGAGTACCGTCGCCATGGCCGCGGTCGCCTGCAGCGGTAAAGCCAGCGCGGCTCAGGTGAAAGCCCGGTGGATTGAGCCGGCGACGTCCGGAGACACCGTCTCCCTCTCGGTAAACGACATTGTGAAAAGCCGGATTGTCCACTTCCGCCTGAACTCGGTCACCGGCAGGCCGGCCTTCATGGCTTACCAGTTTAATGATGAAATCATCGTCCGCTCCAACATCTGTCCTCCCTGCCGCTCGGTAGGTTTTTCGCTTAAAGGCAGTGAGCTTGTTTGCGACACCTGCGGCACCAGGTTCCTCGCTGCCTCGGGGGAAGGTATCGCCGGGCCGTGCGTCGCCTATCCCAAGGCATCCGTTACCTATAACAATACCGGGGACCAAATAGTGCTGACGCAGGACAATCTGATAAAGGCTTACCAGGACACGCTCGAGCCAGGGCTTAACTGACGCGGTATTCGGAAATACCGCTATCCCGCTGTAAGGTCTACCGGGGAATGGAAGGCTTGATCGGTACCGGGCGTTTGAACTCGAGTCGGTGGAGTGCGTAAAATCCACCCGTCACGATGAATGTTGCGACCGTAACAATGGGCACCAGGCTGATATAGACCAGGCCCAGAAACGGTCCGATCACTATCAGCAGCGGCGACGGGATGCGGGCCAGTCTCTTTTCCCAGCCCGAAGATAGGCTTAACTTGCTCTCCATACCTATCCCTCCCTTCATTCCCGGGGGCGTCTGTACCTTAATTATAGCTATACAGGTACTATTTGTCAATGGAAACAGGGCTTATTTGTGGGAAAAGATAGGGTAATATTTCATTTTCGCCAGCTTCGTAACAGCATAAAATAGGAGTGATAATACTATGAACATCGCCATAATACCCCTTATATCCACTATTGTCAGCTTTGTTTTCGCCATGGTCGTGTTCGACCAGTTTTTAGCTCGCCGGCAACCCTACCAGCTTGTCTGGGCGCTAGGGCTGTTCATGTATTTCATTGGTACGGGTACAGAGTTCACCGTGGAAACGTGGGGACTAAACCAGGCCGCTTACCGGTGGTGGTACCTGTTCGGCGCCATATACGTGGCCGCCTTTCTGGGCATGGGCACTATTTATCTGCTCGTTCGCCGGCCCGTAGCTCATGTGGTCATGGCCGTCCTGGCTGTGGCATCGGTCTATGCGGCGGTTCGCGTCTTTTCGGCTGATATCGATGTCAGCTCGTTAGAGTCACTATCGGGGGTGGCCATGCCTTCATCGGTCCGTCTTCTGACCCCGATTTTCAACACCTTCGGGACGTTGGCACTGGTGGGCGGGGCCATCTATAGCGCCTGGGCCTACTGGCGTAGCCGGACGAAGTCCCACCGGGTGTTTTCGAATATACTTATAGCCGTAGGGGCCGTCCTACCGGCGTTCGGTGGGCTCCATATACGCATCGGCGGGACGATTAACCTATTTTACCTGTTCGAGCTGCTTGGCATTATTATCATCTTCGCGGGATTCCTGAGGAGCAAGGAAGTTTTCGGCGTTTACCGTTTTCCTTTTATCCACGCATTCCGTAAAATCCCCGCCGATTAAGACCGGAGCTCCCGTTACTTTCGGAATCTACCTGTAACGTGAATATCGTATCCAGCCCGGGGGCCGTAGAGTTGCTTGATTATGGACCAGGGTAGATAATGAAAAGACTATCTCTATATTTCGTCCTCGGTTTCCTTTTTGCTATCGGTATTCTGATTTTTTTTACGGATGATGCTAAAGCCCTCGATGAAAAAAACTGTCTCTCCTGCCATGGAAACGAGGGACTCACCAAAACGACCGAGGCCGGCGGCAAGATATCTCTCTTCGTAAGTGAAAAAGATGTCAATACGGCCTCTCACCGCTACATCGATTGCACGACCTGCCACTCTGAAGAGCCTCATGATACCGCCAGCCCCCTGAACAAGTTATCCCTCGCTGAAAAATGCGGGACCTGCCATCAGTACGAGTATAGACTGCATTTGAGCAGTGTCCACGGACAACAGCTCCTCCAGGGCAATCCCGACGTGGCTACCTGCGTCGATTGCCATAGCCAGGAAGGGAGTCCTCATAGCGTCATTCGTGTCCTGGAATATAACGCCCCCACTTATAAGAAAAATATCGCCGGTACCTGTGCCCGTTGTCACGACGATGCCGAGTTGATGGCCGATTATGGTATTGTCGAGAAGGTCTATGAGTCGTATATGCGCAGCTTTCACGGCAAGGCCATACAGCTCGGCACTTACGAGATTACCCAGCTTGACAAGGCCACCTGTACCAACTGTCACGGCTTCCACGACGTCAAAAGCGTCCGTGACCCCGTCTCACCGGTGGCAGGCCTCGACAATCTCGCCAAGACTTGCGAGCAATGTCACGCCGGCGCCGGCGTTGAGTTCGCCTCCGGCTTTCTGGGACACAAGGAGGCTTCCACCGATAACGTCCCCGCGGTACATTATACCGAGTTGTTTTTCACCATCGTCCTGATTACCGTTATCGCGTTTGGAGCGCTGGTAGTGGTTGCGGCTATCGTTAGATTTACCATCAATAAATGGAGGGCGTAGATATGTCAGCCATGGCTCAGGCCGCTTCCCTGGCAGGGTCGAATGAAGAAAAAATTTCCCGGTTCGATGTCCACCAGATAATTCAGCACGCCGGCCTGATGGTCAGCTTTGTGATACTGGTCTTTACCGGCCTTCCGTTAAAATTTCACGACTGGGCTATCAGCCAGTGGTGGGTGGGTGTCTGGGGAGGTATCGAGGTCACCCGTACCGCCCACATCGCCGCCGCCTGGATAATGCTGGCCGTCTGCCTTTATCACGTTTTTTATTTATTGTATACCATCCTGGTGAAGAAAAAGCCTTTCCCGGTAAAAATAATACCCGGCCCCAGCGATTTCCGGGAGTACTATCAAGAGATGGCCTATTACCTGGGATTCCGGAAGACAAGGCCCCTCGTGGACCGTTTTAGCTGGAAAGAGAAGTTCGACTACTGGGCTATTTTCTGGGGGATGCCGGTCATGTTTATCTCCGGATTCATCATGATGTACCCCGTGTTCGTGACGAAATTCCTGCCCGGCTGGTTCGTCTCGGCGGCCTTGGTCGCCCACAGCGACGAGGCCATGCTGGCGCTGGTCTGGATTGTCCTGGTGCATATATTTTTCAACCATTTCACCCCGGGCCATCTACCTCTGAATACTTCGATATTTACAGGTAAGGTCAATGTCAAAAAGTATCGCGAGGAGCATGCCCTCGAATACGAGAGGATGACCGGGAAGCCGGTTGTAGAAAAGCCGGTTGAGGGTGTCCCGCCCGGCCAGGTAAATCTGCCTGACGGTAAAATGTAATAAGAATGTAATATCCGCCGGGCAAATTTTATAACTATTTAAGGCGAGCGGGTAAAAAATAGTGGGAAAGCATCAGTTAGTGCCGGGTGATTATTAAAAAAACGACCTGTACCAGAGGCCGCCGGGAAGGTGAAAGTAAAACCGGCGGGATTACCAGTCGAGGTCAAGCGAGGTAATATTGAAGCTGTTTCGCGAAATATTTGATGATTGGTTGACAAGGGCCGCCGGGATAGTCTTCGTGCTCATCTTCGCCCTGGTTATCTTCAATATTTACTCTGACCTGCCCGAGCGGTATCCCTTTTTCGGTGTTTTTAATTTCGGTATGGTGCCGGTCCTGTTTATCGTGGGCGGAATAATATTTTTCCTGGCGATTTTAAGGAGCTGAGTGACAGAGCCGGTTGTGGAAAATAAAAAGCACCGCCGAAAGCTGATTTTCTTGTTGTTGTCCGGCGCCGCCGGGATTATTCTCCTGGTCATCGGCGGCTACCAGCTCATGGAGTTTACCGATTCGACGGATTTCTGCGGCCGACTCTGCCATCAGGTGATGTATCCGGAATATACAGTCTACCAGGAATCTCCCCATTCCCGGGTGAACTGCGTCGAATGCCATGTCGGCTACGGCGGAGGCTACTTTGTGCGTTCTAAAATCAGCGGCATTCCGCAGGTCTGGGCCGTGCTCACCAATAGCTACGAGCGCCCCATCACTACCCCGGTCAAGAATCTTCGCCCGGCGCGGGAGACCTGCGAGCAGTGTCATCGTCCGGAAAGGTTCGCCGGCGATCTGGTCATCAGTCACACCACCTATGCCCCGGATAACGCCAATACCGAGCGTGTCGATACGAGGATAATGAGGGTGGGAGGGGGCGAAGCCGAAGCGGCCAGGGACATCCACTGGCACATCGCCGCCAGCGTGTGGTATTTACCCCTGGATGCAGCCCGCCAGGACATCGGCTGGGTCGGTGTCGAGGACAGTTCCGGCGGCCTCGCCGAATATTTTTCTCCTGATAAATCATCTGAAATCACTCCCGAACGTATCGAAAAAGAAAGACGCCTGATGGACTGCGTGGACTGTCATAACCGGGCTACCCATGTCTATCGCTCTCCCGAGGAGCTGGTTGACACCGCCCTGGCCCAGGGGAAGATAGACAAGACGCTGCCGTATATCAAGTGGCAGGGAGTAACCGCCCTCGACCCGGTCAATCCGAGCCTGGAGCTGGCCATTTCAAAAATCGAAGCTATCCGGGAGTTTTATCGGAACAACTACCCCGATGTCCTCGCGGCGCAAGGCGCCTCCATTGACCGGGCGATTGAGGAGCTGAAGAATATCGCCAGGCTCACCACTTTCCCCGAAATGAAAGTGACATGGGAGACCTATATTGATAACATCGGGCACCAGAAAGGACCTGGCTGTTTCCGGTGCCACGGCAAGCTCGAGGCCCGCCAGGCCGGGGCGGAAAAAGAGGCTATAGATGCGGATTGTAGCTTGTGCCACTACCTGGCGCTGCAATAAACAGGGTGTTTATGACGAGATAAGCAGGTATTAATACCCTTAGGCACGATGATATGACTCTGGTAATATGGTACTAAGGTAATGCCTTCCTCGAACTTGAAAGGAGGAACAAGGTGCCACGAAATTTGGTAAAACGCTTCAAGTGGTATGGGGCAGTCATCCTATTGGGGCTCGTTTTTATCGCCCTGATTGCGGTTGGCTGCCAGGGTCCCGCCGGCGCTTCTGGACCGGCTGGCGCGGCCGGACCACCCGGGCCGCAGGGGGCGGCAGGCCCGCAGGGCCCTCAAGGAGCGCCCGGCCCCACTCCGACTCCGGTGCCGACTCCAACCACTGCGCCCCCGCCGGTCGCCGTTAACGCCGGAAATGATGTCGTTTCTCAGCCCGGCGCCGCCGT
>MGNQ01000022.1:6103-17035 GCA_001796865.1 Chloroflexi bacterium RBG_16_56_11 | reverse complement strand
CAGACGGCCGGAGTGGAAGCTGAAATAGCCGGGGCGGATACATCGTCGGCGATGATTACCCTTTCACCCGCCCTCGCCTATAAAACGAAACTCCTCTCCGGATTAAAGACCCTCGACCGGTTCACCGTTCAGGCAATTAATCCGCACGCTCTGGAAGGGGCCGAGCTGGCTACGTTCAAAGTGACGGTCACCACCTCTTCCGGGACGTATACCGACACCGTTAATATAACTGCGGACCTGCCTTACGCCATCAGCACCGGGCTGGCGAATGTCGCCGTTGGCATTCCGGTGCTTCTATCCAGCGACACGCAGGCTGCCTACAGCTGGAATATTGTCCCGCCAACCGGTTCGAAAGCGGCCCTGACCGACTCCAAAACCCGTAATCCTTCGTTTACGCCGGACGTGGCCGGGAAATATACCCTGACAGAAGGTGTGAGTAAAGCTGTCCTGAGTGTTTATGCCGGTACCTGGGAAGGCGCCATCACCGGCCAGGACGCCAACGGGCGGCCTGTCGCCGCGGGGTGTACGGCCTGTCATAATGGTCAGATTGCCCCGGACAATTTCACCGCGTGGAAAGAGTCCGGTCACGCTGAAATATTCACCCAGAATATCAACAACCCCGCCGGACACTGGAGCTTTGCCTGCGCTTCGTGTCACAGCGTCGGGTATGACGGCAACAACGATAACGGCGGATTTGACGCCGCCGTCGCCGCCACCGGCTGGAAACCTCCGGCCTCCGGCGCTGTCGGCCTCTGGACCGATATCATCGCCAAGTATCCCACCGTCGCCAAGGCTGCCAATATCCAGTGTGAAAACTGCCACGGACCCAATAACGGGAGCACGCTGCATGCCAACGGCGTCGAAGATGCCGCGCGTCTCAGCATCTCCTCCGATGTCTGCGGCACCTGCCACGGCGAGCCGGCGCGCCACGGTCGCTACCAGCAATGGGAGGAAAGCGGACACGCGAATTTCGAGTTGGCCCTGGATGAGGCCACCGTCGAAACCCGTGGCGCTTTCGCCGGGTACTGCGGCCGCTGCCACTCCGCCCAGGGCTTCCTGGCCTGGATTCAGCAGAGCGACCTCACCAAGCAGATACAGGGCGCCAACGGGAACGCTACCGTCGCTGAGTTGACAGCCCTCGGCCTGACGAAAGCTACGGTCCAGCCGCAGACATGCGCCGTCTGCCACGACCCGCATGACGTCGGTAACCTCTCCGGGGAACCGAACACGGCCAAGGTGCGTATCGTCGACAATACCTCGATACTGCCGGCCGGATTCCAGGCCAAGACCGTGGGCAAGGGAGCCACCTGCATGACCTGCCACAACACCAGGAATGCCTTGCACAACATCGACGCCCCGCCCACGAGCTATTCAGCACCGCATGTCGCCGCCCAGGCCGATGTGCTCATGGGTGAAAATGCCTATCTCGTGGCCCCGTCACAGCGCTCGCCGCATTCTTACGTCAAGGATACCTGTGTGACCTGTCATATGGAAAGTACGCCTCCGCCGGCAGAGTTTAGCTATAACCTCTCCGGCACCAATCATAGTTTTGCCGCCAGCATCGAGATTTGCGCCGATTGCCATAGCTCCGCCTTTAACGGTGAAGCTCTTCAGATAGGCGTCGAGGACAAGCTCGAGGAGCTGGGTGAAGAAATGGCTGCGTATCTACTCGGTAAACTACCGGCTTCGGTGACGGTCAAGGACTATACGCCGCATGCCTTCGGCGGTAAAAACTACGATGTCAAGAGTAATGCTGTGGTCATCGAAAAAACGAATATCGCCTCGCTGGCGCCCACCGAGCCGCACGGGCAGCAGGGGTTCCTCTTCACATTGACCAATCCCGTCAACGTGACTTACGCCCCGGCCGGTGAGACCGTCCACACCATAACTGTTACGGTGCTCGAAGTACAGCTCGGCGACGTCACCACAGACGGCACCACTAAAGTCATCGCCGCCACTGACCCGTTTGTTCAGGTTGGATGGAACTACTTCTTGATTCACGGTGACAATAGCAAGGGCGTCCACAACCCGGCTTTTGTCAACGAGGTGTTAGACGCTTCTCTGGAAGCCCTGAAATAGCCGGACGACTTATAAATATACTGGAGCAGAATCCGGGAAGGGGAGGCCTCGGTTACCGGCCTCCCCTTCTCTGGTATTTAGAAAAACCTGCGCGTTGATGCTATAATTAGTTTAAATACGCGTTCACCTCAATAAATAGCGAAGGAGGAAATATTCGCATGAAGAAATATATCTGGCTCGTAGCTCTCGCCGTGCTGGTCATTCCGGTTGTGCTGGCCGCTTGTGGTGGCAGCAAAACAACGACGACGGCGACCACGACTCCGGTGACGCAGACCCCGACAGCTACGACTCCCAAACCGACGACCCCGGCGGCTACGACAACGACGCCGCCCGTAACGACGACTCAACCGCCCGTAACCACCACTACTACCCCTCCCACCCAGACGACCACACCGCCGCCGACAACAACGACGAAACCGCCGACCACGACGACAACGGCGGCTATTCCGTCCATACCACATCCCGTCGCCGGGCAGGAACAGTGTTTGATTTGTCATCAGACGGGTATCGCAGGAGCTCCGGCTGTCCCGGCTAATCACACCGGCCGCACCAACGAGACTTGCCAGGCCTGCCATAAGCCGGCCTGATGACCTTCAACGGTCATTTACCTGATATAATGCTATAATAAAGATAGGGGAAAAGCCTGAAGGGGGAAGAGGTTGTTGAGAAAAAGGAGATACCTCGTCGGCGGGATTATTATCATTCTCGCCATCACCTACCTGGCGTATACCGGTTTTCGCGCCTCGGCGGCGTATTACCTTACCGTAGGTGAGACTGTAGCGCAGGCCAGTTCTCTAAACGGTGAAAATCTGCGCGTTAACGGTAAAATCGCCGCCGGTTCCGTGGTGAACGATATCTCTACTCTGACTCTAAAATTTGACATGACAGAAGGGGAGAAACGCCTCCCGGTGGTATACAAAGGGCCCATGCCGGATAATTTCCGGGCTGATACTGACGTCGTCGTTGAAGGTCATCTCGATTCATCCGGTGTCATACTGGCGGATAAAATCCTCACCAAGTGCCCTTCAAAATACGTACCCCAGTAATATTTCGGGAGAAAACGGGATATGTCAGCTATCGGCTACGGGGCTCTGTTTCTGGCGCTTGTTGCCTCCCTGTATTCGACCTTTGCCTATGCCTTCGGTAGCAAGGGGAAAAATCCGTCTTTACTGGTGAGTGCGCGTACCGGCCTCGTGCTGTCGTGCGTGCTCGTGACCCTGGCCGTGCTCGTCCTCCTCTTGGCGCTTATCTCCAGTAACTTCAGAATAGAGTATGTCTCTTCATATACCAGCCTGGATACCTCTCTCGCCTATCGGTTGAGCGCCCTGTGGGCGGGGAACGAGGGTTCACTGCTTTTTTGGGCCTGGCTGACCTCCATTTTTGCGGCCATCGTTATTTTTACCAGGCGTGATAAAAACCGGGAGCTTGTGCCTTACGCCTCGGCCGTCATGATGTTCGTCCTGGCGTTTTTTCTACTACTGCTCGTCTCGGTGGCTAATCCTTTCCACCAGTTGTCTTTCACTCCATCGGACGGCCGCGGGCTTAATCCCATGCTGGAAAACCCGGGTATGATATTTCATCCCCCGGCTTTATTGGCCGGGTACGTCGGGTTGACCGTGCCCTTCGCTTTTGCCATTGCCGCCCTCTGGAGCCGTAAGCTCGGTAACGACTGGCTGGGGGCGGTCAGGAGCTGGGCGCTTTTAGCCTGGCTGCTTCTGGGCGTCGGCAATATCATCGGCGCCTGGTGGGCTTACGTAGAGCTGGGCTGGGGAGGTTACTGGGCATGGGACCCCGTGGAAAATGCCGGACTTATGCCCTGGCTCCTGGTTACCGCCTTCCTCCATTCCGTCATGATACAAAGAAGAAGGGGCATGTTCAAAGTCTGGACGATGGCGCTGGTCATCCTCTCTTTCGACCTGGCCATATTCGGTACGTTTATAACCCGCAGCGGGGTTCTTTCTTCGGTCCACTCTTTCGGTCTTTCGACCATGGACCCTTTCTTCTGGGTATTTATGGTCATTATCTTCCTGGGTTCGCTGGGCTTCCTCTTTTCCCGGAAGGCAGGACTGAAAAGCGAGGCGGATGTTGACAAGCTCGTCTCCAGGGAAAGCTCATTTCTCCTGAACAACATACTGCTGGCCGGGTCGACGCTGATTATTTTCATCGGTACTGTGTTTCCCGGGCTCTCTGAAGCTTTCGGAGGGGTGAGAATCGAAGTAGGTCAGACGTTTTTCAACCGGGTCAATGCGCCTCTTTTCCTCGTTATTATCCTGGTAGCAGGGTTCTGTACGCTCATGGGATGGGCCTCGGACACGGTAAAAAAGTACCTCCGCGCAATGCTCTGGCCGCTGTTGATAACCGTCCTCTTGGTGGTTATCCTGTTCGTCCTCGGCGTGAGACAGGGCTATGCCCTGGTTGCCGCCTTTATCTGCCCCTTCGTTTTCCTGGCGATATTGTTTAAATGGTTCGCGGAAGTCCGCCAGTCACGTCGTGAAGGTGCTCAAAATATCCTGGTAGCCGGCGCTGGCCTCTTCTGGAAGAATCGGCCGCGTTATGGCGGTTACCTGGTGCACCTGTCGTTGGTCGTCATGGCCGTCGGAGTGCTCGGCTCATCGATATATGATGTGCAGCAGGATGTTTCTCTGAAACAGGGGGAATCGACGACGTTGCAGGGGTATACTCTTGTCTTTGGCGGCCTTGATGTTCAGGAGACGCCGGATAAACAGGTAGTTAGTGCCGAGGTATCCGTGTACCGGGGCCAGGATTTTATCGCCGACCTTAAACCGGAAAAGTTCTTCCACCGGAGCTTTGAGCAACCCGTCACCGAGGTCGCTATTCGCAGTACCGTCGCCGAAGACCTCTATGTTATCCTGGCCGGCTGGGACGCTGACGGCACCGCCGCTTTCACGATATTGGTCAATCCGCTGGTTATCTGGCTCTGGATAGGCGGGGTGATTTTCCTCATCGGAGGTATTGTTGCCTTCTGGCCGGGACGTCCCGGTGTACCCGCACCGAAGCCGGATTCTGCCGTGGCGAAAAAGGATGTCATCGTTGAAGATGAAATCGAGAGGCAGGTGCGGCGACGGCGCCGTAAACCCGGTACGAGGAAATAGTTATTGAAACATATTATTCTGCTGGTTACTCTGATTGTCTTCGGGCTCGCGGCGCCGGTCTACGGCGAAGATTCCGGTAACGGAATTATGGAAGGGCAGATTATCAACGGGACGTCCGGCGGCGGCAGCGTGGCCGGTATCACCGTGAATCTCAACATATCCCGGGAAGGGACCGCTCTGAGCACGTCCGTAGCTCAGGTAGATGCCGCAGGTAAGTTTGTTTTTCAGGGCCTCGCCACCGGCGCGACATACAGCTATGATGTGGTCGCTTTCTTTCGCGGAATTGATTACCGTAGTGCGCCGGTGACAATTTCGGAAAACGAGACCAGTGCGTCTGTTCAGGTCATGGTCTACGAGCCTACCGGGACCGATGCCGCCATCAGCGTCGCTCTGGCGCATACTATTGTTTATCCGCGTGAAGGCGCCTTCCTGATTAAAGAGTATTACCTGTTCACTAACGGGGGAGACCGCACCTATGTAGGACCGGCACCGGGGAGCGCTAACGGGACGCTGCTCTTTTCTCTACCCGCCGATGCCTTCGACCTGCAGGCCTCGATTGGTTCGTTGGAGCTCATCAGCGGCAACAGGTTCGCAGATACATTGCCCGTAAGGCCCGGGATGCACGAGGTGGCCTATTCCTACCAGTTAAATGGCAGCCTCTCCGGTTTTATCTTCGACCGGAGGTTCAACTATGATACGGTGAGATACGATTTCCTGGTACCGGGAGATTTTAACATGGAGAGCGACCAGTTGGCCGCTGACGAATCGCTGGATATTAGCGGGACCCGCTTCGCACACCTCTCCGGAGGAGATTTTCCCTCGGGTGCGAGTCTGGCCGTGCGGCTCTCCGGGACGGCGCCCGCCACGGACAGGAGTGCGCTCTGGCTGGCACTCACGGGTGCGGCTATCCTCGCCGCCGCCGCTATCGTTTTTATTTTTATCATCAGGAACAAGAGGCGAACCCCCGCCGTCGCCGGTGGTAGTCCCGAGCGCCTCAGGGCTCGGTTGTTGGATGAAATCGCCGAACTTGATGATAAATTTGAGGATGGCAGTATTAAAGAGGAGTACTATCGCAAACTGCGCGATGCCAAAAAAGCGGAGCTGGTTGAGCTGACTCGACGGCAAAAAGGGGGGTGACGTGGAAGCTGCGGATGGGCATTTCACCGGGATCCGGGTGCCGGCCATCGCCGTTAAGGGCCTGACGAAATCTTTCGGCAGTCATCTGGCGCTCAGGGGTGTTGAATTCCGGGTCGAGGCGGGGGAGGCTGTCGTTATCTTCGGGCCTAACGGGGCCGGGAAAACGACGTTAATCAAGATACTTGCCACCATCATGAACCCCTCTTCCGGCGAGGTCATCATCAACGGCCTGACGACCAGGGACAACGCCGAGAAAATCCGCCGTGGCATTGGCGTGATAACCCACCAGACCTTTCTTTACAGTAATCTCACCGCTTTCGAAAATCTGGATTTTTACTGCCGGTTGTACGATGTTCCCCGACCCCGAGAACGCATCGAGGAAGTAGCCGCCACCGTGGATATGACCTCCCGCCTCCACGACCGCATCGGCACCCTTTCCCGGGGCATGCAGCAGCGCCTGTCCATCGCCCGCGCTTTGTTACATGGGCCTTCGATTCTGCTGCTCGATGAGCCGGAGACCGGACTTGACCAGCAGGCCGTCGCCATTCTCCGCCAGGCGGTAACCGTCGAAAAGGGAGGTCGGCGCACCGTTGTGCTTACCACCCATAACCTGGAAAGGGGCCTGGAACTGAGCGACCGCTTGCTGATATTGGCCCGCGGGAAAATCGTTTTTGAAAAGACAACCAGGACCCTGGATTTGTCGGGGCTGAAAGAAGCCTATCACCAGTATACGGGGTAGAGACGTGAGTTTCTTAAGAAAAGCGTTGGCCATAACCCGCAAAGATATTCTCTCGGAATTCAGGACCAGGGAGATTATCTTCTCAGCGCTGCTGTTTGCCCTCCTCGTTATTATCACCTTTAACTTTGCCTTCGGGGGGAGTCAGGAGACACTCTCGGTGGTCGCCCCGGGAATTCTCTGGGTCACCTTTACCTTCGCCGGAATCTTGAGCCTCAACCGCTCTTTCGTCGCCGAAAAGGAAGAGAACTGCCTGGAAGGGCTGATGGTCGCCCCGATGAGCCGGGAAGTAATCTATGCCGGCAAGACGCTCGGAAGCCTGCTTTTTATGATTGTTATTGAGATAATCGCACTGCCGGTATTCGCCATTCTCTTCGACCTCCCGGTGTTTTCCGCCCAGATAGTCACGGTCACCCTGCTCGCTACCATCGGCTTCGTGGCCGTGGGCACGCTTTTTTCCGCCCTGGCCGTGAACACCAAAGCCCGGGAGATGGTCTTGCCCATCCTTTTCCTCCCGGTGGTTGTCCCGGTTATTATCAGCGCCGTGGAAGCCTCCGGCCTGGCGCTCTCGGGTGAGCCGTGGGGAGAGCTGGCGCCGTGGCTCCAGATACTGGGCGCTTTCGACGTGATTTTCCTGGTGGTATCGTTCTGGGTCTTCAGCTATGCCATCGAAGAGTAGAAAGTGAGACAAACCCGATGAGAAGATATTTTCTCCCGGTGCTGGGCCTGATTTTAATGCTCGTGTCCTTGTATATGGTGTTCGTGTATGTCCCCACGGAGAAAGAGATGGGCATTGTCCAGAGGATTTTCTACCTGATGGTGCCCATGGGCTGGCTGGCTTTGCTTTCTTTTCTCCTGGTGTTCATCGGCAGCATCCTCTATCTTGTCAAGCGGCAGGCCAGGTGGGACGCCCTGGCCTATTCCTCGGCGGAGGTCGGTCTGGTCGCCACGACGGGGGCCCTGGTGGTCGGTAGTCTCTGGGCCAGGCCTATCTGGGGCGTGTGGTGGACCTGGGAGCCGCGCCTCACGGCGACCCTGGTGCTCTGGTTTGTCTACCTGGCCTATTTCATGGTGCGTTCTTTCGCCGGGGAGGAATCGCGTGGGGCGCGCTTTGCGGCGGTGATAGGCATCGTCGGTTTCATCGACCTGCCGATTGTCGTTCTTGCCACGACGCTCTGGCGCGGGATGCACCCGGGCGGGGTTATTTTTTCCGGTGGCCTGGAATCGCGCATGCTGCTGACTCTCCTCGTCAGCCTGGCCGCCTTCACGGTGCTATATGTGGTTCTATTGAACTTGCGGTTAGCGCTGAAAAACGCCGAGATGGTACTAAAACAGGTACAGGCAAATAAAAGCGAGACAGAAAGCTGAAAAAAGGGGGGTAGTTATCGTGGAAAATGCCGGGTATATATTTGCCGCTTTCGCGGTGGTCTGGGTCTTCGTTTTCGGCTACGTGTTTTCCCTGGTCCGCCGCCAGGCAAATATCAAAAAACAGATTGATTCCCTGCGGGAGACAACCGGAGAGGTGCCCGGCGGACAAAGCAGCGCGCCGGCATAAGTCTCCTGTCTGGAGGCGGTTATCTTCTCCCTGAGTTTTAAGGCGGAGTTTCTCGTTACATAAAGTTGATAGCCGATTTCAGGTGACCTTTAATGACATTTATGAACAGGCTGACGCTGGGTAGAAAAATTACCTTGCTGCTGGCGGTGGGGCTGGTTATCGGGATTGGCATCTTCAGCTTTCTCGGTATCCGGGCCGTTAACCAGTCCACCGAAACGATGCTGGCGGAAAGGCTGACGACCGCGCAGCTCGTGGCCGGTTATCTGGACGATATCATGGGCAGGGCCCTGGCCGAGCTGGAAATTGCCGGTGAAATCCAGTCCGGACGGATAGATAGCGACCTTGCCGCGGCTGTCAATGAGCTTGAACAGGTCTACTCTCGGATGTCGATTAAAATCAATAGCGCCTATATCGTCGACGGGCAGGGAACAGTTACGTGGGCCAGTGCCGGGTCGGCGGTCGCCGCCGCGGGTAATGTCGACTATCCCGACATCGGCCGCGTGCTGGAAATCGGTAAGCCGTATATCTCGGGGCTGGTGTCCGAACCCGGAACGAACAGCCCGGTAATCCTTTTACTGAGCCCGCTCGCTATCGCCGGTCAAATGGATAATAACGAAATGCTTGTGGTGGCCGTGGACGTTTCCGGGTCGAGTATCAGCGGCTTCGTCCGGCCGATACAGCTGGGAAAAACCGGCTATGTCGAGATTGTCGACCAGAACGGGATTGTCCTGGCCAGGACGGAGCCTGGTCCCAGGCTGGAGCCTTTCGAAAAGAGTGACCACAGCGGTCGCTTTGCGGCGCTGATTGCCGCCGGAAAACCTGCCCAGGGCTTGTGCCACACCTGCCACGAGCCCGTCCAGAAGGTCGAGCGAAAAGACGTCCTGGCCTTTGTGCCCCTCTCCGGGGCCAGCTGGGGGGTTATCATCCGGCAGTCCGAGGATGAGGCCCTCGCCCCGGTCAACGAGTTACGCCAGAGTCTAATTATCTTCGGCACGCTGCTGGCCGTCGCGGCTTCGATTACTGTCATCGTCACGACGAGGGACGTCATCAGCCGGCTCAAGGTTCTGATATCCGCTTCTAAAAGGATAGCCTCGGGTGACATGGATAGTGCTTTGAACATCACCAGCCAGGATGAAGTCGGTATGCTCGCCGGGGCGTTTGAGGATATGAGGAACAAGCTCAGGTCGTCCCACGGGGAGCTGGAGCAAAGGACGAAGGAGCTCTCCTACCTGTTGACCATCTCGGAAATGTTGAGTCACCTCCCTGATTTAACCGACCTCGATACTGCCCTGGGTGGCGTCATGGACAGGACGCTGGATATCATGAAAGAAGCATCCGGGGGCGTTTTGCTACTCGATGAAGCTCGGGAGGCATTGTTCTGTCAGGTTAACCGCGGGATCTACCAGAAGCGGTCACCCCATTTTTCCTTCAAGCTGGACAACGGCCCGAGCAGCCTCGCCGTGCGGAGCGGTAATGTCACCGCTGTCGAAGACATCACTCGTGACCGCCGTTTCGATGGCGGTGAGACTATCTTAAAAGACGGGCTTCGCGGGTTCGTCGGTGTCCCTATCGTTTCCAAGGACAAGATTATCGGCGTTCTCAATATCGGTTCGATGGAGCCACGCCGGTTCTCGGCCGAAGATATCCGCCTCCTCGAAGGAATCTCACGGCAGATAGCCGCGGCTATTGAGAATGCCCGCCTGCACCGGGAGGTGCAGAAAAAGGAGGAGATACGGGGCGAGCTTTTACGCGATATGTTTAACATTCAGGAAGAAGAACGCAAGCGGATAGCCAGGGAGCTGCATGACGAGACGAGTCAGGTCGTCGCCGGCCTCAACGCCAGTCTTAAGGCGATCGCCTCCCTTCTTCCCAGAGACACGGAAAAGGCCAGGGCCATGCTTGACAAGGCCCAGGCGCTTTCGGTAAATATCCTCGATGATGTCCACAAACTGATTTACGAGCTGCGCCCCTCGTTGCTCGACGACCTGGGACTTGTCGCCGCGGTAAGGTGGTTAATCGAAACTAATCTGGAAACGCTCGGCATGAACGTCGATTTTAAAATCGTCGGGAGGCAGCGGAGGCTGGCGCCGCCCGTCGAAGCCACGCTCTTCAGGGTTGTTCAGGAAGCGTTGACCAATATCGCCCGGCATTCCCGGGCAAAAAATGTCGCTGTCAGTCTCCAGTTCAAAAAGAGCGCCATCAAAGTCCAGGTTAGAGACGATGGCCAGGGGTTTGATGTCGAAGAGGCCATTTCTTCCAAAGAAAGGCCACGGGGTCTAGGACTTGTCGGCATGAAAGAGCGGATTGCCATC
>MGNQ01000022.1:0-6073 GCA_001796865.1 Chloroflexi bacterium RBG_16_56_11 | reverse complement strand
CGCAAAGGTGAAGGCACGGAAATAATAATCGAGATTCCGCTGGAAAAGGAGGCGTACCATGCAGAAGATTAAGGTATTTATTGTCGATGACCATGCCATCATGCGGGACGGCATCCGCGCCCTACTGAGTGTCAACGATGAGATCCAGGTGGTCGGCGAGGCATCCGACGGCAAAGAGGCCATCAAGAAAATCCCCGAGTTGAGCCCGGATGTCATTATCATGGACATCGCCATGCCCGGGATGGACGGCATGGAAGCCACCCGGCAAATAGTCAAGGCCAACTCCAAAGTGAAAATTTTGATTCTCACCCAGCACGATAACAAGGACTACATTCTCTCCGCCATCAAAGCCGGGGCTTCCGGTTTCGTTCCCAAGCGGGCTGTCGGGTCCGAGCTTGTCTCGGCCATACTGGCTGTGTACCGCGGCGATTCCGTGCTGTACCCTTCGGTGGCCTCAGCCCTTATTGAGGACTACCGGCACCGGACGGAGCTGGACCCCTACGATCGTTTGACGACCCGGGAGAGAGAGATACTGAGGCTCATCGCCGAGGGAAACACCAGCCAGGGAATCGCCGATATGCTGGTGATCAGTCTGAAAACTGTTCTGGGGCACCGTACCAAGATCATGGAGAAGTTAGATATACACAACCGTACTGAGCTTATAAAATACGCCATGCGTAAAGGTCTGATCAGCATCGACACCTAGATTTTGCCACAGGGCAGCAGAATCCGTGTGACACTGGCTTATCTGCCGGGTTTGACCATCGCGTATCCCGCTTTGGCCAGTATCCTGGGAATGCCTCTGACCAGGACGCGGTCCTTTTCCTTTTCGGATTCCGGGAGCTGCTCCCAGTCCACCAGGTCTTTGTGCAGCAGCGTGGCTTTATTCGTTTTCACGGCGTATTTCCACCCCGCGTCGAGCTTTTGTTTCATCCACCGCTCGTGCTCCTCCGTCGCCAGCCTTTCGACCTCCTCGTCTGTGAACCTGGCCGGCGACTCGTGGCCGCGGGCGGATATAATGTTGTAGCCGGCGCCCAACAGCTTGCGGGATATGTCCCGGACATTGCCGTGGTTCTGTTCCTTCTCGTTTTCCGGCAGCTCGGCGTAAGGCCGGAGAGAGCTATGCAGCCTTTTCTTATTGTCCGTTACCGGCCCATACCGGAAATGCCTGGCCCTCAGGCTATCGCAGAATATCTCATGGAACGCCTCGGCAAGCTTTTCTACGACTTCGGCATCGAGCTCGATACGATGCATTATGGCGTAAAAGTCCAGTCCGTCGACATGTAGATTGAGCTGCGTTTCCGAAGGCAGGCTGGAGCGCTCGAAGACGGTCTTGCCTGCCAGCTGGCTCATGGCGATAATCGCCTCCAGTGAGCGCGCCCCATGCCGGTATTCCCTGGCCAGCAAAAAGGCGCGCAGCACTCCGAGGTCGATATTGACAGTCCGCTTACCACCTTTTTCAAGGAGCAGGCGGGGGGCGAAGCGTTCGAAGTTCGACCGTAAAATTATTGCCCGCCGGATGATATAGTAGGGGTCTGCCTTTAGCCCGGGCGTACCCATTCCAGTTTGCCGGTTGGGGCCCATGATGTTGAGAAACCCCTTGAGTCGGCTGACGAAATCCGGTAGCTTCATCGCCCGGCGCTCGTATTCGCCGGTGTTCGCGCCGAAGGCGTCCATGCTGTGGCTCGTCCCTCCGGCGAACACGAAGATGCTCCTCCCGATGGGATGACTTATCTGGCCTTCTTGAAATTCGCCGTCCTGCATTGGCGCCAGGAAATAGCGCAACCAGCCCAGCGGCTGATTATGAAGGGTCGTATCGAACTCGTCCCAGAAGACCAGCGGCACCTTTCCGGTCAACGCCACGTCCCGTACCTGGTGGAAGGCATCAGTCAGGTTTTCCAGCCCTTCGAGTTGTGACAGGTTAAAGGTCAGCCGCTTGATTTCATCTGGCATTACCGATTTTGCCACCTCTTCCACGGAAAAGGATTTGCCCGAGCCCGGCGGTCCGAAAACGGCGATGGATAGCGGAGACTTCTGGTAGCGCTGGCAGTAATCGCGTATCAGGCTGCTGATGCTATGCAGGCTTTCGATTTCCCGGCGGTCTACCGTTTTAAGGTTCCCGAACTGCCCCATCGGCACGTCGTTCAGGGTACGCTCCAGTCCTTCGAGGACGATACGTTCGGCCAGGCTCTCCAGCGAGTCCGGATTCTTGTCCTCGAGGATTGTCCAGAAAGACATCCTGCCGGGCCGTCCCTCGACGGTAACCGGAGAATCGTGGGCCGGACTGCTTATCCGGGCGGTGGCCAGGCATTTGCCGTCCTGCGCTATCACCTCGGCTATCCGTGACACCGGGAAGGCCAGGTTTGCCTGGCCCGGTTCGCCGGTGGCCTGGCAGTAGCCTTCGATGTGAAGTGTACGCATGGCCAGGATGCCAGACTGGATTCCCCGTGCGATGTCCGGCCGGTCCGGCTCGAGCATGAGTTGGCGGGCGATGCCAGCAGTAAGACACGAGTTGTAACCTATCATGAACCCGCGGTAGTGGCGCCCCCATTCGCCTTCCATGGCTACGGGGTCGAAGAACAGCGTGGCTTCCGGGGTGGAGTCCGGTTTCCGGGAATGGAGCACCGCTCCCGCCGTTGTGAAGGAGACGATGACGAAGGCGCAGCGTGAGAGCGTGTTGACGTGGGGATTATTCGTGAGCTCCCAGACCAGGTCCTGGGCGGTACGCTCCCAGGAAAGCTGGCGGCTGATTTGCACCTGGCTGTTCCTCAGGTCGCCCGCGGTCATGATGACGATGGTGCGTTCGGCATGGTGCTGTTGCAGGTGCTCCCACAGTTTACCCTGCACCACGGGCTTGGCCATCTTGACCAGGATCCATGGCTTTCCGCGGCCGCTTGATAATAGCCTGGACCATGCCTCGGGACGGTCGCGGAAACCCAGGTTGGCGTCATCCAGCACGATGATTTCGGGAATAGGGTTGCCGGCCGTGTTTTCCGGTCTTGTCTTCGACCTGACTTTGGCATGGGGGGCGCTTAGCCCCAAAAATTCCTGAACCCGCCAGACGCTGCCTGATTCTGGCTTGCGATCATCGAGCTTGAAAGGCTCCCACATGGCAAAGGAATGGTGAAAACGGTCGTCGGTTGGAGATATCCGGCCGTTAGGCAGCCCTTCCTGATATACTTCGAAAGTGGTCCGGTTTATCCTTCCGGAGTTGCTCGCGACGGCGGTGATAAGGTCCGCCAGAAGGGCCGCGCCGCCGCGCTGGCAGCACACCGTGGTGATTTCGTCCGCTGTCCAGGCCTGCGCCACGCCGTCTTTTCGTTTGATACGGGCGATGTTCCAGTCGATAGTAGCGTCTCCGGCGACGACTATCGTCTTGATGTCCGTTTTTTTATTCATCGAGCGCTCCTCATACGCCGCGTTCCGATATAAAATTGCTATTTTGTTACAAGGCTGAAGGATAGGACATAGTTCCCGCCTTTATTAGCCTCATCCCTGATTCTCAACGTGTGTTTACCGGTTATCGTAATCGCCTTGTCGATGGCATAGGTCACGTAGCCCCAGCCGCTGGCAATCGCCTTTCCGTCGGGCCCGAAAAGCGAGAGCAGGGGTGCCATCGATTCGCTGTTATCCCCTTCGCTCAGGATGGCGCTCACCGCGTCGCCCGCCTTCGCGTCAAAGGTGTACCAGTTGACATCCCCGGGCACCTTTAGCTGCCCCTGCAGGGATGCCCCCGAGTTAAGCGGATTGACGCTCCTGGAAAGTTGCATGAAGGAAAGCACGTACTTCCCCCCGGTGTTGGTGTTGTCCCTTATTCTCAACGTGTGTTTTCCGGTTTTCGTAATTGCACTGCTGATGGCATAGGTCACGTCGCCCCAGCCGCTGGCAATCGCCTTGCCGTCGGGTCCGAAAAGCTCAAGCAGGGGTTCCATCGCTGCTTCGTTTTCTCCTTCGCTCAGAACGGCGAATATAGCGTCGTTCGCGTTCGCGTCGAAGGTGTACCAGTTGACGTCCCCGGGCACTTTAAGTTCGCCCTGTAAGGATACCCCCGAGGTGAGGGGATTGACGCTCTTGGAAAGCTGCATGAAGGACAGCACGTAGTTACCGCCTTTATTAGCCTCGTCCCTGATTCTCAACGTGTGTTTCCCGGATATTGTAATCGCCCTGTCGATGGCATAGGTTACGTAGCCCCAGCCGCCGGCAATCGCATTTCCGTCGGGCCCGAGCAGTGTCAGCAGGGGTGCCATCGCCGCCGCGTCTTGGCCTTCGCTTAAAACGGTGTACACCGCGTCACCGGTATTCGCGTCGAAAGTGTACCAGTTGACGTCCCCGGGCACTTTAAGCTGGCCCAGTAAAGACACGCCCGAGGTCAGTGGATTGACGCTCTTGGAAAGCTGCATGAAAGACAGCACATAGTTACCCCCGGTGTTGGCGTTGTCCCTTACCCTCAGAGTGTGTTTCCCGGTTTTCGTAATTGCCCTGCTGATGGCATAGGTCACGTCGCCCCAGCCGCCGGCAATAACATTTCCATCGGGTCCCAGCAGTTCCAGCAAGGGTTCCATTGCCGTGTCGCTATCTCCTTCACTCAGGACGGCGAATGTGGCGTCACCCTCGTCGGCGCTAAAATAGTACCATTGTGTTTCGCCCTTTTTCAGCACGCCTTTGGTAGACGCCCCCGATGTCAACTGGCCGGATGTATTGATAACGCTGGTGGCGGTCGTAATCGTCGGGGTCGGCTGTTGCGTCGCCGGCGAAGTCGTCGATGTTATCGGTGAAGTTGATGTAGATAATGGCGACGCCGTTTGCCCGGGCAATGCGCTGCCGCCCGGGCCTGCCCCCGTCATCGTGGGACTGATGGTCTGCGTCCCGCCTCCCGGTATCGCTGACGGGGAGTTACCGATGAGCTCGCCGCCGGTGTCTCCTTTGAAAATACCACCCAGGTACATTACCCCGAAAGCGACCAGAGCCAAGACCACGATTCCGGCGACGATGTAAACGGGTTTAGCGTTACGTTTCTGGGCGGGAGATTCTTTTATTTTGGGTCTGGCCTCAGTTTCGACTTTTAACGGGGTCTCGGTACCCAGCAGTACCTCGACCGTATCCGCCAGCTTCTGGAGGTGCTTTTCAATCGGCGGCGAGAGGGCATCGAGCCAGTGCGGCGCGCTCAGGAAATACTCCATCGCCTTGGACGGCGTCACATCCTCGATGCGGAAGGGAATGATGGGTATACCCTTGTTCACCGCCCGCTCCACCTCCCGCATTACCTGCTGCGATTTGTTGGAGTTCCTGGAGAACACCAGCACGATGAGCCGGCTACGGGTTATCCCGTCGATTAAGGCCTCGGCGTAGGCGATGCCGGGCAGGACGTCCCGCGGCGCTATCCAGCAACGAATTTTCCTGCCTTCCAGGGTCGCGCAAACCGCGTCGGCCACCGCCTTGTCCTCGGACGAATAGCTGATAAAAACATCATGCGCCATTACCGTCACCTCCAGAGTATCCGGTTACCCTTTTCCCCGTTTTGGGCTATTTATCGCTATTGTTGCCTTTTTCGTATCTCCACCGAAGCCAGGAAGTAACGTTTATTGTACCGTTAACGTAATCGTCTTTGAGTTATTGGTCTCATCGCTCTCCAGGATATTTTCGTAGGAATCGGTGACGAACTTGACGCTATGGATTCCCTTGGTTGACGTTCCAGGCCAGCTAATAATCGTCGTAATGCTCTCGCCCGTAGATATTGCATCAATCCAATTATAAGTTTTATAAACGCCATCGACATAGTAACTGATGTAAAACCTTTTGTTCACACTAACCTTGCCCTGGTTCAATATAACCACGTAAAAGATAACATCTTCCCAAGTCGCGGATGGGCTTAATGGTGTCCAGGTGACGTCCTGGATGGTAAGGTCTATGCTTAAGGCCTCGGAGAAAGTGATCTCCTTTTCATTATTTGTCTCATTGCTTTCCGCCACGGAGTCGTTGGAATCTGTGATGACTTTTATGGTGTGATTTCCCAGTTCGGCCGTCCAGGGAAATGTTATCCTTGATGTGGCGCCGGAACTTATTGAATTACCCG
>MGNQ01000021.1:3066-8048 GCA_001796865.1 Chloroflexi bacterium RBG_16_56_11 | reverse complement strand
AAATCGCGGAAAAGAGGGTGGGGCCGGCCCGGCCGCGAGCCGAACTCCGGGTGGAACTGGCACCCCAGCATCCAGGGGTGTTCGGCCAGCTCGCAGATTTCCACCAGCTTCGCGTCCGGCGACAGCCCGCTGAAAATCATGCCTGCTTTGTTCAACGGCTCCCGGTACTCGTTATTGAACTCAAAGCGGTGGCGGTGCCGCTCGTGAATCACCGGCTGCTCGTAAGCGCGCGCCGCCCGGCTGCCCGGCTGCAGGAGGCAGGGATAGTTGCCCAGGCGCATCGTCGCTCCCTTGGTCTTGACATCTTTCTGCTCCAGCATGAGGTCGATGACGGGGTGGCAGGTGGACGCGTTGAACTCGGTGGAGTTCGGCTCCTCCGAGCAAAACACGTGGCGGGCGAACTCTATCACCATCACCTGCATCCCCAGGCATAGTCCGAAATACGGGATTTTATTTTCACGGGCGTACCTGGCCGCCTTGATCATTCCTTCAATGCCCCGGATGCCGAAGCCGCCCGGGACAATGATGCCCTGCGCGGCACGCAGCAAATTATCGGGGCTGTCACTGTCCAGCTGTTCCGACTGTACCCAGAAAAGGTTGAGCCCCCGTTCGTTGTGCAGGGCGGCATGGTATAGGGATTCCCGCACCGAGTAATAGGCGTCATTGAGCTCGACGTATTTGCCGACCAGAGCGATACGGACAGGTTCGTGCGGTGTCTTGATGCGCTCCACCATTACCCGCCAGTCCCGCAGGTCGGCGGGTTGCGCTTCAATGCCGAGCTTCTCCACGATTATCCGGCCGAGGCCGGTCTCTTCCAGTATTGATGGTATTTCGTATATTGTCTCCACGGTCTGGAGAGGAATCACCGCTTGTTTTTCCACGTCGCAGAACAGCGAAATTTTGTCGCGTATGTTCTCCGGTATGGGGTAGTCGCTGCGGCAGACGATAATGTCCGGCTGAATGCCGATGCGACGCAGCTCGTTGACGCTGTGCTGGGTCGGCTTGGTCTTCAACTCGCTGGTGGACTGCAGGTAGGGGAGAAAAGTGACGTGGATGTAAAGCACGTTGTTCCGCCCCACGTCGTTCCTCATCTGCCGGATGGCCTCAAGGAAAGGCTGCCCCTCGATGTCGCCGACGGTGCCGCCCACCTCGATAAGAATCACCTCGGCGCCGGACGTCTCGGCCAGCTTCCGGAATCGACTTTTTATTTCGTTGGTCAGGTGAGGCACTATCTGTATGGTGCCCCCGAGGAAGTCGCCCCGCCTTTCCTTGGCGATGAGGGCGCTGTAAATCTGCCCCGATGTTACGTTGGACTCGGCGGTGACCTCGACATCAATAAAGCGCTCGTAGTTGCCCAGGTCGAGGTCCGTTTCCGCCCCGTCCCGCGTGACGAATACCTCGCCGTGCTGGTAGGGGGACATCGTCCCCGGGTCGACGTTCAGGTAGGGGTCGAGCTTCTGGACGGCCACGGTCACCCCGCGGCTCTTCAGGATGGTGCCGATGGAGGCGACGGTGATACCTTTCCCTACGGAGCTTACCACGCCGCCGGTCACGAAAATGTACTTTGGCATATCAAAGAACTAGGACCTGAAAAACCTGGAACTAATCCAGTTTATCCTCGGGAATTCACCTGGGGTTTTCAACGGGACTCAGTGCCTCGGGTAAATATATTTGCACCAGTTAACATGGAAACGGGGAAATACAGGTTATTCGAGTGGGGGTTTCTTTTTATTATAAGGACGTAGCTTCGATTTGTCAAGCCTTTTTGGTGCGGTGCCGCTCAGTAATGACCTGATAGGTTTTTGATGTCATTGCGAGGAATCCCGTTGTATTCGGGACGACGTGGCAATCCCATCGTATATATTTAATCCGATGATAGAGATTGCCAAGGGCTTCGCCCTCGCAATGACAAGATGTTTCTAAGCGCCCTATCCGGCGCGGTGCCGCCGCAGGAAGTCCAGCGTTGTCTTATTGAGTTCATCTAGTGCCTCAAGTAGCATATGACCGGTATTCGCGAATATCAACAGTTGAGCATTGGGTATTCTATGTGCCAGTATTTGAGCGTTTTTCGCTGATATTGACTTATCAGCTTCACCGTGAAGGATAAGGGTTGGTGCTTTAATTTCTGATAGTCTTTTATATGTGTTGTGCTTAATAATCGCCTGCTCCTGCCTCGTCTGTCCCTGTGTAGGAGTTGGGTGTTCTAAAAATACTGATATGATATTTTGGATAAGTTCCGGGTTTTTCTCGGCGAATTCTTGGGTTATGCTTAAGCGAAGCATTTCCTCGACCATCTCCTTCGGGTTCATATTTTTCCGTTGTTTCATAAACTTGATGGATTCATCAGATAGTTTACCGAGAGGGCCTCCACAACAGGTACACGCTAAAATAAGACTTCTCACCCGTTCGGGGTACCGCAAAGCAAATTGCTGGGCTATCATTCCCCCCATCGACGCACCCCAGATATGTGCTGATCTTATACCGATTGCATCGAGTAGTCCTGACATGTCGTCTGCCATCTTCTCAATTGTATAAGGTATATCAGGTGCATCACTCTTTCCGGCTCCTCGGTTATCAAATAGTACCAGACGGTATTCACGAGAGTATACCGGAATAAAACCAGAGTATAACTCTGTATTAGCACCATGGCCGCATATCATCACCAGCGGCTCTCCCTTACCGTGTACCTCGTAATATATATTTATATCGCCGACTTTTACTTTAGGCATTTTATACCTCCCTTTACGAGAGTATTACTTACCCCGGCGGACGCGCGAGCACCTTAGTTTAGTCATTCAGTTGTCCTTTGTCAAGCAAAGGTTCCCGGAAGAGTAGCCTGCGAAGAGGGGCGCCAGCCCCTCTTCGCAATCTCTTCCCCCCTCTCCTTCATCGTGCCTCGAAAGGAGATGGGGACAAAGGGGGTGAGGTTTAGTCATTGCGAGCGAAGCGAAGCAATCCGTTAATACTGGGTCAGATATTGCCACGTCGCTACGCTCCTCGCTATGATGAGAACATACAATTGACACCCCCGAACCGCCATTGTACACTATTCATGGTACCTGATTTTTTCCCCGCGGAGCTATTTTTTATGAGTTTTCTGGACAAGGTTGACCCCGAAATAAGCAAGGCCATTGCCTGCGAGGCGCGGCGTCAGAAGGAAATCGTCAACCTCATCGCCTCGGAAAACTACGCCAGCCCGGCCGTCCTCGAGGCGCAGGGCTCCTTCCTCACCTATAAGTACGCCGAGGGCTACCCCGGCCGGCGCTACTACGGCGGCTGCGAGAACATGGACACCATCGAGGAGCTGGCCATCAACCGGGCTAAGGAGCTCTTTCACGCCGAGCACGCCAATGTCCAGCCACACAGCGGCTCGCAGGCCAATATGGCCGCCTATTTCGCATTGCTTGATTACGGCGACACCGTTATGGCTATGGACCTCGCTCACGGCGGCCACCTCACCCACGGCTCCCCCGCCGCCTTCTCTGGCCGTTCTTATAAGTTCGTCCACTACGGCGTCAGCCGCGAGACCGGTCGCATCGACTTCCCCCAGGTGGAAAAGCTGGCCGCCGAGCGCAGGCCGAAGCTCATCCTGGCCGGGTACACGGCCTACCCCCGGATAATCGACTTCGAGCGGTTCCGCCGCATTGCCGACTCCGTTGGTGCCAGGCTGATGGTCGATATGGCGCACATCGCCGGACTGGTCGCCGCCGGCCTCCACCCCACCCCCGTCCCCTACGCCGACGTCGTCACCACCACCACCCACAAGACCCTGCGCGGCCCCAGCGGCGGCCTGATACTGTGTCGCCAGAAATACGCCAGGGCCATCGACGCGGCCGTTTTCCCGGAGGCGCAGGGCAAGCCTCTCATGCACGCCGTCGCTGCCAAGGCGGTCGCCCTACACGAAGCCATGCAGCCCGGGTTTATCGAGTACCAGCGGGCCATCCTGGACAACGCCCTCGTCCTGGCGACCGAGCTTAAACATCTCGGGTTCAGCCTCATTTCCGGCGGCACCGATAATCACCTGATGCTGGTCGACCTCGCGGATAAGGGTGTGACCGGCCGGCAGGCCGAAAAAGCCCTCGACGCCGCCGGTATCGTCGTCAATAAAAACGCCGTTCCCTTCGACCCCCGCCCGCCCACCGTGACCAGCGGCATCCGCCTCGGCACGCCTGCCGCGACGACACGCGGCTTCGGGAAAGAAGAGATGAAGCTCGTCGCTTCGCTTATCGCCAAAGTAATTTCTAATATCGATGATGTTAAGGTGCAGGAAGAAGTCAGGCAGGAAGTGGCGCGGATGTGCCGTAGCTTCCCGGTCCCCGGAATCGATTAGCGTCACCGTTGCAGAGTTGACTACATATTTCCTCTCCCCTTGTGGGAGAGGACTAAGGTGAGGGGTAAACTTCTTTTTCACCCTCATCGTTACCTTCTCCCCGCAAAGGAGGGGTGATTATCGGCGAAGCAACGCTTTAAGTGGCAGGTTACCCGGGGGAGAGTGGAAAAATGAAAAATGGAAGTAAAGGCGTCCTGGGGGCCATCGGCAACACCCCGTTGGTCAAGCTGGTTAACCTGAACGGTAGTCCCGGCGTAAATATCTATGCCAAGCTGGAAGGCAATAACCCCGGCGGCTCCGTCAAGGACCGCCCGGCCTTTTACATGATAAAACAGGCTGAGCAGTCCGGCAAACTCACCCCTGATAAGACCATCGTTGAGCCTACCTCGGGGAACATGGGTATCGCCCTGGCGATGATCGGCGCCGCCATGGGCTACAAGGTCAAGCTGTTCATGCCGGAGTGCGTCAGCGTGGAGCGGCAGCTTATTTTACAGGCCTTCGGCGCCGAGGTCGTGCTGACCCCGGCCAGGGAAGCGGTGGACGGGGCCATCCGCCGGGCGCACCAGGCCGCCGAGGCCGAGCCGGCCCGCTATTTTATGCCCAACCAGTTCGATAACCCCAGTAACGTCCTGGCACACTATGAAACGACCGG
>MGNQ01000021.1:2364-3035 GCA_001796865.1 Chloroflexi bacterium RBG_16_56_11 | reverse complement strand
GTGGACGGCTTTGTCGCCGGACTCGGCACCACCGGCACTTTGAACGGCGTCAGCCGTTACCTGAGAGAGAAACGTCGCGGCATCAGGATTGTCGCCGTGGAGCCTACCGTCGGGCACACCATCCAGGGACTGAAAAATATGACGGAGAGCATTATCCCGGGCATCTACGATGCCTCGGCCTTCGACGAGAAGATGACCATCGAGGACGGCGACGCCTTCGAGACGACCCGGCTGCTGGCCGTCCGGGAGGGACTCTTCACCGGCATGTCCAGCGGGGCGGCTGTAGCGGCGGCCCTGAAAATCGCCGCCGGTATGAAATCGGGCAATATCGCCGTTATCCTGCCCGACCGTGGCGACCGCTACCTGAGCACCACGCTGTTCCGGTCCGTCTGCGCCAAATGCCCGCCTTAGATTGCGAGGGGCGTTTTTTGCAACACCGCTGCGAAGCTTATCTGGATATCGAGACCACCGGTCTTACACCGGACGGATGTGAAATCACGGTCATCGGCATACACCTCTGCCGCGGCGAAGCAGCCGAGTTCGTCCAGCTGGTCGGGGTGGACGTTACCGCGGAAAGTATCCTGGATACCCTGCGTGACGTCGATGTCCTCTACACGTATAATGGCAGCCGCTTCGATTTGCCTTTTATCTACTCCCGCCTCGGGCTTGAC
>MGNQ01000021.1:2171-2273 GCA_001796865.1 Chloroflexi bacterium RBG_16_56_11 | reverse complement strand
GAGAAAGCTGACGGATGTAAACGGCTACGAAGCCGTCCGCTTATGGTGGAAATACGTCGATTCCTTTGACCTGGGCGCCCTGAACACCCTCCTCGAGTACAA
>MGNQ01000021.1:291-2164 GCA_001796865.1 Chloroflexi bacterium RBG_16_56_11 | reverse complement strand
GATGTCCTGAATCTCAAGACTCTCCGGGATATGCTGCTCTGAAACCGGCCTGCTCTCGTCATCCGGGCCGGTTTTCTTGGGACCGTCTTTTCTTATACCCGGTGAAGCTGTCGAAGGCAGCCTGGTATTCTTCGACCATTTGCCCCGATGTCTTGTAGCTGAACCGCTGCATTCCGGCATCGTACGCCATGGCAGCGACCTTGAGCGCGTACCACTTGTTCAGCTCGGCCTGGCAGTTGCTGCAGATGCTGATTACCTGCCACCGGGTGATGCCCGCCTGTTCGATTATTTCCCTGGGGAAAATAGGCCGTTTTTCCACGCCGCCCAGCTGGCTTCGGTAGCCGCAGACCTCGCAGATTTCCTCTCCCATTTTCCCCTCCGGCCGGGGTTGAAAACAGCGACGGCAGGTCTTTTGCTATTAATTCTACTCCATAAACGCTGTTTGTCAATCCCCCGTGAAGGTCGGTTATTCTCAGGTTACGCTTACATGAGCCTGTAGAGTCGTACGCCTCCATTGGGTGGGGTGATTGAATCGTGCTATAATAATGGTGCAAACATACCGATACTGAGAGGAGTCAAGTCGATGGACGAATTGAAGGTATTTTCCGGTAACGCTCACCCCTCCCTGGCCAAAGCCATCACCGACTATCTGGGCATACCGCTTGGCAAGTGTGAGGTTATACAGTTCAGCAATGAAAACACCTTCGTCCGCATCCTGGAAAACGTGCGTGAGCGGGATACCTTTGTCGTTCAGCCCCTCTCCACCCCCGTCAACAGCCATCTGGTGGAGCTTCTAATTATGCTCGACGCCCTCAAGAGGGCCTCCTCCGGCCGGATAACCGCCGTTATCCCGTATTATGCCTACGGCCGCAGCGATAAGAAAGACCAGCCCCGCGTGCCCATTACCGCCCGGCTGATAGCCGACCTCCTGACGGTAGCCGGCGCCAACCGCGTCCTTACCGTTGACCTGCACAAGCCCCAGATTCAGGGATTCTTCAACATCCCCGTCGATGAGCTGACCGCCTTCTATCTCCTCGCCAACTATTTCGCCGGTAAGCACCTGCCGGATATTGCTGTGGTCGCCACCGATTTCGGCATCTCCAAGCAGGCCCGCGACCTCGCCGCACGCCTGAAAGCCCCCCTGGCTATCATGGAAAAAAGGCGCCTCGGCAATGACGACCGTACGGAGACGCTCAATGTCATCGGCGATGTCAAGGGTAAGGTAGCCCTGACCGTGGATGAAGAAATCGATACCGCCGGTTCTCTTGTCGGCGTGGTCAACGCCCTGCTCGATAAGGGCGCCCGCGAAGTCTACGCCCTGGCCACCCATGCCATCCTTTCCGGACCGGCGGTGCAGCGTATCGCGGAAAGCCACGTCAAGGAAGTCGTCGTCACCGATACCGTTCCGGTTCCTGACAGCAAGCGTACTGATAAAATTACCGTGCTGACGATTGCACCTTTACTCGGTGAGGCCATCCGGCGTATCCATACCGGGCAGTCCGTGGGGGCCATGTTTGAATAAAAAGAGCAAGCTGGTCGAGGTCTACTGCGCCCGCAATGAGATGGAGGCGCATGTTATCAGGGGGCTTCTGGAGAGCTTCGACATACCCAGTGTGATGAAGTCAAACGCCGCTCCCTCCGTCCATATGTTCACCATGGACGGCATGGCCGAGGTAAAAATCATGGTCATGGACTCGATGGCGGACGAGGCCAGGCAGCTTTTGGCGGGTGAAAAAAATGTTTAAGTTTCTCGGCGGCTTGGTCGATTCCAATGAAAAAGAGCTGAAGCGGCTCAAGCCGTACGTTGACCTCGTTAACGAGCTGGAGCCGGAGTTCCAGAAGCTCACCGATGACGCTCTGCGGGCGAAGACGG
>MGNQ01000021.1:0-206 GCA_001796865.1 Chloroflexi bacterium RBG_16_56_11 | reverse complement strand
GCGGTGCCAGGCGCAGGCGACCTGGGACCTGGCCCGGGAAGAGGCCGATAAACAGTGCCAGCAGGCGCAGGCGAAAATCGACCAGGTGGAGAAGGACCGCCGTCGACTGGAGGGCGAGGCACTTGACGAGCTTTTGCCCGAGGCCTTCGCCGCCGTCCGCGAGGCCGCCCGCCGCACCATCGGCCAGCGCCGCACCATCGGCCAGC
>MGNQ01000020.1:92684-92864 GCA_001796865.1 Chloroflexi bacterium RBG_16_56_11 | reverse complement strand
CATCTCGAAAGTCCAGCCCGGTTCGATGACCGCCGTCGTGCCTTCAGCTTCGATGATAGCCGGCCCTTTAATACGGTTCCCAGGTCTCAGTAGTTCCCACTGGTAGATATCGCTCGGGACAAAAGCATTTGAAGTCTCCCAGAATGCCTCCCGCTGGCCTTTATAACTGTCTTTGGGCGG
>MGNQ01000020.1:92297-92632 GCA_001796865.1 Chloroflexi bacterium RBG_16_56_11 | reverse complement strand
GTCACCATCAAGCGCAGCGTCTCGACCTCGATGCCGCCTTCCGGATAGGCTGCCTCGGCACCGAAGAGCTTGCTGAACTCCTCCGTGAACCGGTCGCAGACTTTCCTGACTTCTGGCTCGTTATTGACCGTCAACAGTGGGGACTCCACCGAGGTGTAGCGCCACTGCCTGCCATACCTCATCTCCAGCTCCAGCTTGTAAGTAGCGTCCCTGTTGACAAATCCTTCCAGGATGATATCTTTTGCCGCTTGCTCCTGAAGCTCTTTTACCACCGAGTTGAATGATTCAAAATCGTTCAGGAAAGTTCCCGTGGCGTAATCATACAGGCGGATATG
>MGNQ01000020.1:87643-92284 GCA_001796865.1 Chloroflexi bacterium RBG_16_56_11 | reverse complement strand
TAGGTATGCAAGATATCCAGGGTGTAGGCACCGTAGGCGCCGGACACCGAGGCGGTCGGCGGTATGATGATATTTTTCATTTCTCCCCGGCTGGCGATGCCGCAGCAGTGGGTGGGGCCGGCACCGCCGCAGGCCATGTAGATGAACTCCGAGGGCTCGTACCCCTTGAGGGCTATCTCTTTAAACACCTCCTGGCCCATTTTAGCATCGATTACCCTTTTTATCATTAGCGCCGCGGTTACATCATCCCTCCCTAGCTTTTGGCTGATTTTGTTGATGGCTTTAAAGGCCTTTTCCTTGTTCAATCGCATCTTGCCGCCGTTAAAGTATTCCGGGTTCAAGTATCCCAGCACCAGGTCCGCATCCGAGACCGTAGGCTCTTCCCCGCCCATGTCGTAGCAGGCAGGACCCGGGATTGAACCGGCGCTCCTTGGGCCAACCTCGAGTCGGTTGCCCAGCAGTGGATTCATCCAGGCGATGGAGCCGCCGCCAGCCCCGATCGAGGTAACCTGCATCGTGGTTAGTTGCGTCCGCCAACGTCCGATAGTGGGATACAGGTCGTAGTAACTCACCGCGCCCTCGGCGACGACGCCGACATCGTAGCTTGTGCCGCCAACATCGGTAAAGGCCACGTTGGGCATCCCTATCTGCCGGCACAGTGTGGCCGCCCCGGACAGTCCGCTGACGGGACCGCCGCCGTGGGTGCGGGCTACCTTCGTCCGCGAGAGCTTGGAGCAGCCGCCCAGATTGTCTACCATCATCATGGGCTTGCCATACCCCTTGTCCATCAGTTCGCTACAGAGGTTTGACATCTGCTCGGCGAAACCCTGGTGCATGTAGGCGTTAACTACCGCAGTCATCGTACGCGTGTATTCCCCTTCCTTGGGGGAGATGTCCGATGAGAGAATGACCGGCATATTGCCCAGGTAGACCTCCGGGAAGACCTCATCGATGATGTCCTTAATCTGTCTTTCATGGACCGGATTGACGAAAGACCAGAGCAGGCTGACGACAAAGCCGCGTACTCCATTATCGACCAGGTAGCCGATTTTATCCAGAACCTCATCTTTTTTAAGAGGCGTGATGACTGCGCCCTTATAGTCGATTCTTTCGTTGACGCCCACCACTAAACGGCGGGGGATAAGAGCGACAGGTTTATCGATGTTGGTGATATCCTGAATATCAGCCAGCGGAAGACCGTCTGCCCACTGCCTCCCTCTGCCGATGAAGATGGTGTCTTCAAAACCGCGGGTGGTAATGAGCCCAAGCTTCGGGCCGCTGAGTTCCAGCAGAGCGTTAGTGCCCAGGGTCGTGCAGTATTTGATGACCTCGGTATCCTTCAGGAAATCTTCGAGAGTAATGCCTTCCTTCGAGGCGCATTCTTCCAGTCCACGCATAAATCCGACGCTTAAGTCGTAGTGGGTGGTGGGTGTCTTGGTGGTGATAGACTTGTCTTCTTTACCGACATAGAAGTCTGTGAATGTACCGCCGACGTCCACATTTACGATGTAACCCATCATCTATCTCCTATAGCGCTATGTTTCCTGGACACCTTTTATCCGATTCGACACCTCCCGGACGGCTTCCAGGGATATCTCGGGAGGGACCTCGCCATCGCTTGTATAGAAAAAGCCGCCCGGCTTAAACCTGGTAATGAACTCTTCGATTGTTTTAAGCCGGGACATCGCTTCATCCCGATCTTCCAGGGGAAGCGGCAACCCTATCGCCAGTTTCTGTGCGGCGGAAAGGTCTCTCAAATATGTCAGGTCTGCTTCATTTAGTTCCAGGCCGCCAATAATAAATCCGTTAGGGCGGAGCTTTTTGCTCAAAGCCGCCAGATCCTCCGGTTTCTGCCCCCTCACCATCAACAGGCCGGCGACATTATAAAATCGCACCAGATTGAACAGCGTAGCATATACGGCCCTGTAGGCATTCTCGTGAGCAAGTAGCTCCGGGTAGTATCTTTCGGTAAGAATGTCCTCTCTAATAATAAGCGCATCGACCTTGACCTCGCAGATGCTCCTGGTCAGCCTGATTAGCTGATTGCCGGTCAGGGAGATGATTTCCTCTATGGGGTAGTCCCTGTCCAGCGCGGCGTGTTCGGAGATACTCCTGGCCAGCGAGCATGGGCCGGTGATAGCCCCGATAATGGCCGTTTCCTTGCCCCGTGTTTGTACAAGTCTCTTCGTCGCTTCCAGCATCACCTTTATACGTCCGCTGGTGTCAACGTTTACCGTCGCCAAATCGCAGGTGGCCCAATCCGCTACCACCGGCAGGCCGTAGTCCTCCTGCCAGTCCACCTGGCCCCCGAAGACCTCGGCTTCCAGACTCGGGTCAAAGCTGGTAACGATCGCGTCCTGCTTGAGCAGCTTGTAGGCGCCTTCCATCGCGTTGGCATAGCTGGTGGGGTCCGAGACCAGGTCCGATAGCAGGGTCTGCTCTATCCTGGCGGCCAGCCGATAGACGATAGGGACAAAGACCGGCCGTCCTGCGTTGGCCACCTGCATCGTTCTCCTGAAAACGTCCCGCGAGTTCATTTTTTCAATTCAGCCTCTCTCACGTACCTGGCCTTGAGTTGGTCTATGTCCAGTTGAATTTCTACCGGGATGGGGTGGCCGGGAGGTAAATACTGGACCGATATCAGCGCCCCGCAGGCGGGGCAATAGAACTCGATTATCCGCATGAAGTCCGGATCGGGTGTATAGGATATAGAGGTGTCTCTGGACAGCTTGATGACATCCCCGTATATCTCACCGGCCGGTTTTTCATAAAGCAAGGCGCCATTCATATACGGTTCCCGGGCCGATTTCATAACGGCTCCGCAACTATGGCAGCACCATTTTTCGCTGTCCAGGTCGATATCCAGAGATTCCGTGATACGCACCCTGGTCATTTTAGACCTCCTCGATAATCGCGTTGGAATACTTATCGATGTTCAAAACCCACTCCGCGGGGAGCACATAGGTTGTATCTCTGGCTTCGATGACGGCCGGACCTTTAACGATATTGCCGGGCTCCAGCAGGTCCCGGTCGTAAATGGGTGTCTTCCGGTAACCTTCCTTGGGAGACCAGAAGACATCCCGTTCGCCCCTGGATGCACGCCGCGGGTCTGGCCCGCCCGGCTCGCTGGCCTGGAACTGCCAGTGGGGCATCGTAACCACGGCATTCAACATCGTGGTCATTATCCGGATGCTCCCTTTATGCCCGCTGTCGCCGGTGACTTTACTCCTGGCCTTGAGAAACGCCGAACACAACGCCTTAATGTCTGCTTCGGATTCAAGCGCTAACCTATCCGCGGTCACCCTCAAGCTGCCGGAGCTATCATCTTCCATGGCCAGCTCCAGGTAATACCGGGCGTCGTTTTCGGAATAGCCTTCCGATTTTATATCTCTCCGGGCACGCTGTAACATTTCGTTGACCATGGTGTTGAACTCGTGATATTCAGCTAAATATTTCTTGCCGTCGTATAACCTGAGCTTGTTATACCTGGAGTACACGTGCAGCAAGTCCGCCATCGATGAACCCAGGGCGCTGAACGGGGAGGCGAACGGGCTGATAATGGTTCTAGCAAATTTCAACCCCTTGTTGAAGCCACAGCAGTGGGTAGGCCCCGCCCCTCCATATACCACCGAGATGAAGCCAGGCAACTGCTCCAGGCCGACCCCCTTGTCAGCCAGATATTGCTTGATTGTGTTCTGCATCGCGGCGTTCGCGGCTTCGCGGATCATATAAGCGGCTTCCGGGACGCTGACCTTCAGCTTCCTGGCGATACGGTTCTGAATGGCCGTCTCCGCCTTCGCCTTGACCAGCTTCATCCTGCCGCCAAGGAAGTAGTCGGGAGAGATCATCCCCAGGACGACATTGGCATCCGTTACGGCAGGCTCCGTACCCCCCAGATTAAAGCAGGCCGGGCCTGGCCGGGCACCGGCGCTCCGGGGGCCGACCATGATGCCGTTGGAACCATCGAGACTGATAATCGAGCCTCCAGCCAGGCCGACGGAATAGACATCAATCATCGGAATGTTAACGGTGACATTGGATATACGCGGCAGGGACTCGTAGGTGTAGGCACCGTCGCGGATTAGCCCGACGTCCTGGCTCGTCCCGCCGATATCCGTGGTGACGATGTTATCAAAGCCGTACAATCTGCCCAGGTTGCGGGCGGCGTACATACCGGCTACCGGGCCGGAGTTGTACGTATCGATGGCCTTGGTCATGGCCACCCTGGCAGCCCCCCCGCGGGAGTTACAGATCATCAGCGGGTGCATGTAGGCGTTTTTCCGGAGGTCCTCTTCCGCCTTGTAAAGGTATTTGACCAGTATATCATGGACATAGGCATCGATTAGTGTGCTGGTGGTCTGATAGTAGTCGCCGGGCTGGTCGGAAATATCGCTGGATAGAAAAACCCGCACGCTCCCCAGGTAAAAGCCCGGATATTCCTCTTTGATTATCTGCCTGGCCCTTTTCTCGTGCGCATCATTGATGCTGGCGTTCTTCAGGCTGACAACAATTGTCCGCGCGCCTTTATCGATGAGGGACTGCATCTTCGCGACCACCTCTTCCCTGTTAAGAGGTTCAATGATGCTACCATTATCATTGATGTCTTCCGCTACGGACGCAATCATATCACGCCGGACCAGC